>JAOQAD010000039.1 GCA_025963775.1 Bacteroidota bacterium
TTCAGTGCGCTATAGCTTAATTTGTTTTCTTTAAATATAACGGCTATCGAATCGCCATGCGATGCTACCTGCTCCGAAAATACTTCCAGGACTGTTTTTGCAGGAACCGGCTGGAAGGTCGCTGTCAGCTCTTCCAACTGGTAATTACGCTCAGCAGGAGATAAGATGCTCAGAGTGTTGAGTGCCACAGAAAGATCATTAAATCCATCCATGATAGTTATATAATGGCCGGAAAGCTGTTGTACAAAGGCTTCGCTGAACTCATTCCCATTAAAGCGGATATTTATTCTGTATTCTTTCGGCCGGGCGGAGCTGATCATAAATACAAGATCATAGTTTATATGATTTGCGATTGCGGATGCATCATGGATTGCATCCCATTGCACCAGCACATTTGAAAACTGTTTATAATCACTGAGAGGTGCCTGGGTCAATACATCGTAAGGGAAATTCTGATATTTATAAGCGGCCGTCACCGTAGCATTTGTATTTACGATATGCTCCTTCAATGATCCTTCAGGATTGACCACCTGGATCAATGACACTTCCGGCTGCCAGATTTTTTCTGACAGGTCATTTTTATATTGTGGGGTAGTAATAATAATACATTGTGTCCCGGTATATTTGTGCAGCAACAGGTTTATCCCCGACAACAGGAGAATAAATGTTTCGAGCTCTTTTCCCCCGACATATTTTTCAAATTTCTCCACCTGCGCAGCCTCAATGAAAAAGGCATGCTCTTTAACATTACTTTTCTCACTGCTCTTCGGCTTATCTCCTGCAAAGCGGAATGGCCTTGAACAGAGCGACAGCTTTTCTTTCCAGTGATCGGCATGAGGCTTATAGGCAGCGCTGGTAAATTGGATGTGCTTATCAAACATTTGTTTCGGGTGATCTTAACATTTAACCATTGACTTTTTCAACATGTGCTTCAAATTCATTCAGCGCCACGATGAGCTGTTTGAATGAATTAATAATAAAATATTCTTTCTGAAGCTTCAGATTATCATAATCCGAATTGATCACCGCCTGCATGTCAAATACAGAGCGTTTTGTTTCATTATTAAAAATATTATCAATTTCGTTGGATGAGGTAAGGATGGCCCCGCCATATACTTTGGTTTCATCATTTTCCTGTATAAGCCCCATTTCCAGTGTAAACCAGTAGAGCCTGCCGAGGCCGGTAACGATGGTTTCGTCTTCAAAATTATTCATCGCTATGGTACTGAATTTTTCCATAAAATCGCAGAATGTTTTATTGACCAGCATCGGCACATGTCCGTATATATCGTGAAAAATATCCGGCAGCTCACTGAATTCGAGCTCATGCCGTTTCCTCATGTTAACAGTGATAGGGAATTTTTTTTCATGAAGCAGAAAGAAAAAATCTTTGTGGGAAAGCAGGCCTACAGCCGGGACCAGCGACCATCCCGAGATTTTGAACAGCCGTTCACTTACTTCATCAATGTTGGCAACTTTAGCAGGGTCGAGCTGCAGCATTTCAAGCCCTTCAAGAAATTCCCTGTTTACATACTTCTTAAGAAGTTTGGTTTGCCTTTCATACAAAACAGACCAAATTTCGTGATCTTCCTGTGTGTACCGTTCATAGTTCTGGTTCATGCCTTAAAAGTTAAATTGGGTGGTTATATCATTGGACGAATGTTCAAGAGTGGTTTTTCCAAACTCAAATTCATTTATTTTTTTCAGCTCATTTCCGTGCAAATCTGCAAACAGCTGTATAATATGATGACTCATCATTTCTATTGTCGCCTCTTTAAATAAAGCGCTTTCGTATTGCAGGTCTATTTTTAAAGCACCCTTATCTTCCGTCACAATAAAAGTGAGATCGAATTTGCCATCCGGTACAGGATCACCAATCCATTTCATTTCAAGATTGTGAAACGAATCTGCACTGTTGGTTATAAAATGTGAGCTTTGATACACGATCATTACGTTGAACAGCCGGATGTCAGCCTTTTTAGTTACAGCTTGTATATGCGAAAGCAGCAGGTCAAAAGGGTATTCCTGGTGCTGAAAGCTGCTTAACACTACTTTTTTCACTTTTGAAAGCAGCGTTAAAAAAGTATCTTCCTGTACAAAGCGGGTACGGAGGGCGAGCGTATTGACGTAAAGCCCCAGCTGATTCTCCTGGTCGGCCCTGTTACGCCCTGCTACAGGGAATCCCACAACAATATCGGTACGGCCGGTATACCGGAATAGCAAAAGGTTAAAGAATGCGACAATTCCCATGAACATCGTGGCATCTTCACGGATAAAAATTGCCCTGAGCACCTGTGTTGTATCGGCATTCAATACAATACTTTTATTTATTGTTTTGGAAACATCCCTTCCTTCATGATGATCCGGCTCTATTGTATGGGGCGGGAAAGATGTGCTGAATTGCGCTTCCCAATAGGCTTTACTTTCTCTCATGCTTCCCTCAGCGATCTGCGTGTTTTGCCATGTAGCAAAATCTTTATACTGATATGGAAGCGCAGATAACACAGGTTGTCTGCCTTCACACAAATAATTATACGCTGCTTTTATTTCATTCAGCAATACATTCATTGACCAGCCATCTGTAATGATATGATGTGCATTCAGCAGGAAATAATGCTGATCAGCACGTATTTTAAACAGTGCAGCAATTGTCAGCGGACCTTTTTCGAGGTCAAATATACGGGTGGCCTCTTTTTTATAACGAGCTTCAAATGATTGTCCTGACCCTGTCGCATCGATCATTTCTAAAGAAATACTTTCCGGGGCATTTATTTTTTGACGTACAAGGCCATCCTCTTCCATCAAAACCGTCCGCAACGATTCGTGCCTTCTTACCACCAGGTCGAAGGCGGTTTTCATTGCAGCGGCATCAAGCATGCCGGTAACTTCAAACGCGGCTATCATATTGTATGCTAAGCTTTCCTTCTGCACACGGTTAATAAACCACATTCTTTCCTGCGAATGAGACACTTCGTAATGTGCCTGTTCTCCTAATACCGGGATAACAGAAAGTGAAGGGGCCGTGTCGGAACGCAGGCTATCAATATGCTTTGCAAGCTGCCGTATTGTTGAATGATCCAGAAGCTGCCCGAATTCCATTTCTACTGCAAATAATTTTTCTACCTGGTTTATCACCTGTGCACCATTCAGCGAATGACCGCCCAGCTCAAAAAAATCATCATCCGGTTTGATATCCGTTTTTAATACCTTCCTCCATATTGCCGCTATTTTATTTTCTGTTTCCGTGAGCGCATCGTTGTATTCGTATCCATCGTCCTCCGCAGTATCTACGACATTTACTGTTCCTGTAATCTGGTATAAGCGTGAAGCGCCACTTCCGGCAGTTTGTGCTTCAACATGAAAGTAAGGGTTATCGCGGAGCATGCCGGGATCGTATTTTGAAACGATCACATTGGCATGCGCGGCATCCAGCAAATGGTAAAAAACATCCAGTCCTTCTGAATTACCAAGCTGCCCATCCACATCTGCATGATCATCCTGATCACTGATCCTGTGCCACATTCCTGTATCTTTCCACGAAGGCCAGTTAATAGAGATCGCGTTTATCCCTTTTTCACGCAATGTGTAGGCGTAATTATCCTGGAACATATTGGCCGCACTGTAATTGGTAGTTCTCGCAATGCCCAGGAATGAGCTGTGCGAGGAAAACAATACAAAAAAATCGAGTGTGGACCGGTCAACCAGGTTTGCCAGATGCACTGATCCGTGCACCTTTGGCTCCAGCGCTTCCCTGAAACTATCCAGTGTATGATTTTTAGCACGCATTTTACCGGGAATACCTGCGGCATGCAGCACACCTTTGATGGGGCCGACAGAAGCCACCACATCTTTCACTGCTTTGCCCAGCGTTTCCCTGTCAGCCAGGTCTGCAGCGAAATAATGTATCTTACTTCCACCTTCTTCAATTTCTGCAAAAGTGCGCAGGATCTGTGAATTCGGATCATTTACACTTTCTGATAATTTTTTCCAGGAGCTCTTTTTATCCTGCTGCAATTTTTTCCTGCCGATGACCACCAGGTTCAGCTTGTATTTCTTCCCAAGGTCTTTGCAGATCTCCAGGCCGATCCCACTTGATCCCCCGGTAATGAGATATACACCGCCTTCACGGAATTTCACGGATGCGGTATTTTTTACATCCGTATTAAATGAAGATATACCAGGCAGATAGCGCTCATTGTTCCTGTAACCGACACTTAATTTATCATACGATCCCCTGAGTTCCTGCACAATTATTCTTATACGCCCTTTTATATCTGCAGCAGGATCAAGGTCCAGGCATTTTATTTTTAAGCCGGGATACTCCGCAGAAAGACTCGAAATATATCCGAAGGAGGCGGCCCTGTGAGGATAGAGAATTTTCTCTTTCCCTGTAATGATCCTTGCATAATTGGAAACAGCCAGGAAAATAAAATCTTTCTGACTGATCAGCTCATCAAAAGCTTTTGTTATATATAGCTGGCAATAAAGGCCGGCAGAGAACAGCTCTTCCGTTCCCTTTTCAACTGCCGGTCCGGGTTCTGTGCCCCAGAGATCAATGATCCCGGAAACAATAATATCCCGCCCGGCTAAAACGGTACGCAATCTTATGTAATCCTCTTCATCCTGCCAGTTGATGAAGAGGTTTTTATCTTCATTAAAAGCGCTTTTTCCTTTATATACATTTATGCAATTTCCTCCCTGCATTTCAATAGCTCCGGAAAGCTCTGCTGCTATACCATCCTTATCAGCAAAAACAATAAAATTTTTCCCGCTTAGAGAAATGGAAGCAGCAGGAATTTCAACCTTTTGCCACTCCAGCTGATACAGCCAGTCTGCTGCCCTGCTTTCTTTAATTTCTTTGATCCAACACCTTGTTTTTGTAAACTGATATGCAGGCAGCGCAACACGCTGTAGAACCGCATGATCATAGAATGCCTTCCAATCGATATCATAATGTAAAAGATAAAATAATCTGAAGATCTCCGGCAACGGATCAGCTGCGCTAACTGAAATTGTATTTATCGCGTAAAGATCCTCCGCTGTTTTAACAGCAGCCAAAACAGAAGAAATCGCGCCACCTGTCCCAATTTCAACAAATGCTGTTCTTTTTGCTGTTATTTTTCCTTTGTATGCCCGCAGCCTGTCTTCAAGGCCATTTTCACTGTATGCTGAGTTTTGTAATTCAGACAAGGCATCATTCAGCGACCGCCTGCCTGTTATAACAGCGACCGCCAATTGCCCGGCACCCACCCCAAGCAGGTTCACCGGTTTAATACCCTTGCTTTCCAATAATTTATAAATGCAGTAATGAAATACAAATGTTATCACCGAAGGGTCATTCTGCTTTTCAGTTATAACAGCCGCGCATGCTGCAAAGCATTTGCCGAACACGCTGTAGCGTTCTGCTATTGCATTGATCTCTGCTAAAGAAATATCCAGCTTGTCTGAAAGAAGAAATACAACCTCATCGTATTTTAAAATTTCGGGCACCGGTGCTTTAAGCTGCGAAACAAGCTGTTCCAGGTCATTCCCAATAAATGCTTTCCTATGACGGTAATGCTTTTTACCTGCGTTAAGTGAATAACTGATCATCTCCGGTTGCATGTTCAGGTCTTTTTTTTCCAGGAAGCCTGCCAGTGCTTTTATATTTGCCTGCAATGCCGGCTCGTCCTTAGCAGAAACAGTAAACAGATAATTTTCTTTGTTAACCGGAACAGCAGCAGCAGAAACCGGTGCTTCTTCCAGCACAATATGGCAGTTGGTACCGGTAAGGCCAAATGAGCTTACCCCCGCCCTCCTCAATTCCCCCGGCTTTACAATCCAATCTTTAAATTGGGTGTTCACATATACGGGTGCCTGTGCAAAATCAATAAAAGGATTGGGAACAGTAAAATGTACGGTTGGAAATATTTTTTTATGCTTTAATGACAGTACGGCTTTTATGAGGCCTGCTATACCTGAAGCAGCGGCTGCATGTCCGATATTAGTCTTTAAGGCCGATAATGCTACAAATTGTTTTTCATCCGTGAAGGAAGCATACGCGAGCTCCAGCCCTTTTATTTCTATCGGATCACCGATCTTTGTTCCGGTGCCATGCGCTTCGATCATGGTAACGCTTTCCGGTTTTATTCCCGCTTTCTTCCATGCCTCTTGTATTACTTCAGCCTGGGCAATGCTACTGGGCGCCGTAAGAAAACTGGACCGCTGCGCATCCTGGTTAACTGCTGTTCCTTTAATCACAGCATATACAACATCTTTATCAGCAATGGCTTTATCCAATGGCTTTAACAGCACACAGCCAACTGCTTCACCGTTATTGGTACCATCTGCATTTTCAGAAAAGGCTTTTACCTTTCCATCCATCGCAGAAATTCCTATATCATTCGGGTTTGCTGCCGGATCACCGCCCGGGAACAGCCACAACTGAACGCCACAGGCAAAGGCATAATCGGCATTTTTTAAAATGAGCTCATTACATGCCTGGGAAACCGCTACGAGTGAAGAAGAACAGGACGTATCTATAACCTGTGCATTCCCGTAAAGGTTAAAAAAGCGTGCTATCCTTCCGGCAGTCATACCGGACATATTGCCTGTAAATGTTGTTGCATCAGCCTGGCTGATATTATCGAGATGCTGATAATATTTAAGATCCGGGCATGCAGCAAACAGCGCTGTTCTGCTTTCACTGAAGTGATCTGCATTATATCCGGCACTTTCAATGGTTTCATAAACGGTTTCCATCAGTAAGCGCTGGTGCGGATCCATTTGAATGGCTTCGGCTTTAGAGATGCCGAAAAAGTGATGATCGAATTTATCTACATCCTCCATATAGCCCATTGTCTGGTATTCCTTATCCAGGGGTAGGGTCGTGCTCTTTTTTCTCTCTATGGATACCGCCCGGATACTATCTTTCCCTATAGCAAGATTCTGATACAGCTCTTCTATAGTTGTGGCTTCAGGAAAACGTCCGGCTACTCCAATGATTGCAATGTCCATAAAATTATATTTTAAAGATTAATGACATTATATGCTTCACCGGGAATATATTTCGCTACTTCAGTTGTTTTTTCCTTGCTGTAATACAGTATATAATTGCTCCATACATAATTTACTTTTCCCCAGCTGATGGCGCTGGCAACATCACAAAAAAATCCTTTCCCGTTATAATTGGCGCTGGTATTGCATAGTACCGGAACGCCCGTTAATTTTTTATATTCCGTAAGTAATTCATAAACGTCCGGATTATCTTCCCTGCTGATCGTTTGAAGCCTTGCTGTGCCGTCCAGGTGGCATATCGCCGGGATCTTCTCTTTCCACTCTTCCTTTACTTTATGGTCATATAGCATCAGGGGGTCAGGTGAGCCGGGAGTAAAAATTCCGGGAGCATCTTCCAGGATGCATATAGGCGCTACGGGCCTGTAATTTTCGCGGTTCTTGATCATGTTCAGCTTTTCTTTCATCAGCCCGTTCGTTGCCTTTGCAATAATGCTCCTGTTTCCCAATGCACGCGGCCCCAGCTCAGCACGTCCGTTCAGGAATACCACAGGCTCCTCTTCCACATGCAGAAGCTCTGCCAGCTGCCCGATCGAGCAGTTTTTTTTATTCCAGCTCCCGCTGTATTCGTTATGAACAAGACCAGGTCCGAGATATACGGACCAATCCAGCACTTTAACTGCGGTATGGGCTATCATTTCACAGCAGGCTGCTCCTACTGCACTGCCTGAATCGTTAGGAAACGGTGGTACCCACATTTCATCAAACACACCGCAGGAACGTATCGCACTATTCCATTTTATATTAAGCGCGCAGCCTCCTGTAAAACAAATATTTCTTTTGTATCTGTCCGGAAATGCTTTAAGCCTTTCCTTTAAAGCTGATGTCAGCAACTGCTCAATAAACACATGAAATGTTGCTATCATATCTACCGGCCTGTATCCCTTATCTTCTCCTTTTTTATACAGTTTACCGATCAGCGCTGAAGTAAGATCCGCTTCAGTGGAAGGAATGCTTTGGTATACTTTCCGGAAATCCTCCAGCATTTCTTCACTTACATTTCCCTTCGCGATATATGCCATTACTTTTCCGGCTACGGACATATCAAATCTGCCGGTGTCTTTATATGGTTCATACTGCTGTGCAAATGCCGTATATATATTTCCGTTCAGCATAAAAAGCGGGCGCAGGTTCTCAGTTGTATTGGTTTCATAATCATAATAAAACAGCTGCGGGCACATTCCGCCATCCCATACAAGCACAAAAGAGCTTTCTTGTTTTTTTGCAAAAGGGCTGGTACAATAAGCACCGAACACATGGCCGGACACATGCATGTAACTATTATAACTGCAAAACTTATTTGTAAACGAAGAATGGGTCATCAGATCCTGGCTCACTACCACAGCGCCATACTGCTCCAGGTCAAAAGCCACCGGTTGCCCATTGTAATTTTTAGTCACAAACGATTGCCAGCCATCTACAACAAACCTGTCGATGTCTTCCATCCTGTATCCGTATTCAGCCAATATAACAGGGATGATATTTACATCTTCGATCTCAGAAAACCTGGCACTATTACCAACCTTTTCCATTTCGTAACTAAAAATAAGTTTCCCGTTATCAATAAGTGCCACACTTCCGTCATGTGTAAGTTTTATTCCGCAAATCTTCATAGCTATACTTTATGTAATAATTAATGCCGGCTAAACTATATTTCTATTTCGTTATAGCTTGTTTTTTCTTTTGTGATCTGCTGTCCGTTCATGTGCTTCGAAAACTTGCCAATCGTATCATAATGATAAAGATCGGCCATTTGTATATTTTCAAACAGCTCCTTTTTTATCCGCCCGAAGAGCCTGATCACTTTAATTGAATCGCCACCATATTCAAAAAAATTATTTTCCGTCCCGATCTCTTCAAGACCAAGAATGCTCAGCCATATTTTTTTCAGTTCTTCTTCCGTACTGTTTTCCGGTGCCTTAAAGATCTCCTGGTTAGTTTGCATTTTTTTCGGATCCGGCAATGCGCGCTTATCGACTTTGCTGTTAGCCGTCAATGGCAATTTATCCATCTGAACGATGTAGGCCGGGATCATATAATCAGGCAGCGTTGCTTTTATGCGAACCTTCACCGCTTCGGTATCAAGCGTATTTTGCGATGTTACGTAAGCGGCCAGGTATTTATTATCGGCTTTATCGGTGAATGCAACTACTACAGCAGCCTGAATCTCCTTGTACCCCTGTAATGTTTTTTCAATTTCACCGAGCTCAATGCGATACCCGCGTATTTTTACCTGATCATCGATCCTGCCTAAAAACTCAAGATTACCGTCTTTCATCCATTTACCAACATCCCCGGCTTTGTATATTTTTTTCCCTTTATTGTAGGGGTCATCAATAAAGCGACTTGCAGTGAGTTCAGCAAGGTTCAGATAACCTACGCCTACATTGAAACCTCCGAGGTATAATTCTCCTATCACCCCATAAGGAAGGAGCTGCAGATGATTACCAAGCACACTTATGTAAGTATTTATAAGCGGCACTCCAATAGGGGTTGCTTCCATAAGGCCGGGCTTCCATGCCGTTTTATATCTTGTAACCACATGTGTTTCTGAGGGACCGTAATGATTGTGAAGGATTGCATTCTTGTTATTCTCCAGGAATGCGGACAATCCTTTGCTCACCTTCAGCTGTTCACCTGTGGATATAAGATGTTTCAGGTGATGCCCGGTAGAAAATGTATCGTAATGCACTTCAAAAAGTAAATTCAGCACACTTGGCTGCAGGCACACCACTTCTACTTTATTTTCAACAATATAACGGCTCAGCCGTGAAATATCCCTTCGGTTTTCTTCTTCTATCATACAAAGGGTTCCACCGGAAATTAAACTGAATACAATGTCCTGGACAGAAACATCAGCCCCGATATAAGCATATTGCAAAATATTTAAATTTCTTCCAAGATCTTTTTCCTGCCAGACCATCAGGTTGGTAAGACATAAATGATGCTGTAAAACACCTTTCGGCAGGCCCGTTGAGCCGGATGTATAAACAATGTATGCATGATCCTCATTTGTCACCTTTACCTGCGGATCTTGTGCAGCAGCATCCTGGATCATTGCTAAACCGATCGTGATTCCGTTAAAGGCAATCGTCTTTTCTTTTATTATAAGAAAGCGGGTTTTGCTGTCGGCCAGCATAAATTTCATACGTTCAACAGGAATATCATCCGGAATCGCTAAATATACTCCACCTGATTTGAAAATTCCAAGCATACTGGCAACAAGATCCGGAGAGCGCTCTACAAATACGCTAACCACATCGCCCTTCTTAAGTCCCTGCTCCAGCAGATAATTAGCAATGCGATTTGCTTTTAATTCGAGCTCAGCATACGTCATTTTCTCATTTTCGTATAACACTGCAGCTGAATTGCTGTTCTCTTTTAAGGTTTTCCGGTAGAGGTCAATGATTGTTGTGTTTGGCGGAAGCTCTTCAAATGTATCATTTACCTTAGTTAAAAGCATTCGCTCCGATTCATCCATCAGCATATATGTATCCAGGGGCTTGTCCATTCCGGCAGCCATCGTTTCAAGGATGGCTTTATAGAACTTTTCTATACGAAGTATTTCTTCCGGTGAATACAACTCCGGTGAATACAGAATATTCACTGCCATTTTTTCTTCTGACCGCTCTATAATAAAATCAAATACCGTATTCGTGATCATGCTCGTTGTTACAAGCGAATCGTCCGCTTTTACAATATTGTTCTCATCCGCCCGGATATGAAAATCGGTATAATTAAAATAGAGGTCAAAAAGCGGACTTTGCTCAGCGGTGGTATCGCCTGCCAGCTTTAGTATCTCTACGAGCGACAGCTTATCATACTCCTTCAGCTTTCTTACTTTGTTTTTAACAGCTGTGATCATGGAAAGGCCGGATGTGCGGGATTCAATAGTAAACCGGAAAGGAATAGTATTCAGGAAGCAGCCGATGATCTTATCGCCATCTTCTATACCGGGGCGTCCGTTTGTAACCATCCCGATAGTAAGATCTGCCGTGTTGGTGGTTGTATAAACCAGGTAAAGAAACGCGGACAAACAAATGTCTTTGACGGTACAATTATTTTTGTCGCCCCAGCTGCCCAGATCTTTTATTAAACCATGGTTCAGTGCGAATGAATAATTTGTAATCGTAAGATGTTTTTTTTGACCGATGGCTTTACAAAATGGAAGCGCTGTCCGCTGATATCCTTCCAGCTCCTTTTTCCAGAAATCAACTATATCAGGTGTTTGTTTCACCTTCATCTGATCGATCACATAATCCCTGTTGGTTGCTTTTAAATATTGCGGGGTATACGATGGCTCCGACTTCAGTCTGAAATAAACATTGGTCAGTTCAGCAATAAATGCAGCATTGCTCCATCCATCCAGGATGGCGTGATGGCATACCCAGAACATTCCAAAATTTTCTGCACCAAGATTAAAAACAGTCATTCTCCATAATCCGGGAATATTCGGTTCAAACGGATTTCTTTTATCCTGTGCTGAAAAGTCCTCCAGGTAATTTATTTGCTCCTGCTTTGTCAATCGTGACAGATCTTCATATCCTATTTCCCGGTTTAAAGCGGAAAAGACCATCTGTACGGGAGGATCAAAATCAATGATCTGGAATGCAGTCCTTAGTATTTCATGTTTTTCAACGAGCAGTGCAAATGCCCGCTGAAACACTTTCATTTCAAATCCGGGGGCCGTAAACTGGTAATAAGCCTGATCATGATAAACCGCTAATTCCGGCTGAAGCAAACTATGAAAGATCATACCTTTTTCAATATCGCTCATCGGATAAAGGTCGGCTATACCGGGAGGCAGCTTTGCAGCCAGGCCATCATCTGCAAAAATATCGTCCTTGAATTTCCTTATTTCATCTTTTACATGTTCCGTGAGCTTATCCTGCTCAACCATATTTCCCCTGGCGGAAATAAATGCTGCCAGCGTTGAAATATCCTGGTGGATATATATATCTTTTACAGCGATCGGATGATTGATCTCTTTATTTATAGCACTCGTTAAACGTATTGCTTTTATCGAATCGCCACCAAGTGCAAAAAAATTATCCTGCACTCCAATGCCCTGTCTTTTGAGTACTGATTCCCATATGTCTGCCAGCACCTTTTCAAAAGCATTCTGCGGCGCTGCGCTAACTGTTCCTTTAGCAAAAACGCTTTCTGGCAATGGAAGGCTTTTTTTATCGATTTTGCCATTGGAAGTAAGCGGAAAAACATCCATCATAATAAAATGATGCGGTATCATATATTCCGGCAGCTTCTTTTGCAGCGCTTTTCTCAGCTCCTGCAGATCATATTCCTGAGACAGGATGCAATAAGCTGCCAGTTCTTTATCACCGCTTGCAGCAGTAAGAGCAACCACTACAGCATCCTTTACTTCTTTATTTGATAAAACCGCATTTTTAATCTCCCCCAGCTCCACTCTGAATCCTCTTATCTGAACCTGATCGTCATTTCTGCCGGTATAAAATATGTCTCCGGTATTATTCCTTATACCTGTATCTCCGCTCCGGTATAGGACTTGATCATGCTTATAGGGATGAGTTATGAATTTTTCCTTTGTAAGAGCAGGTTTGTTCAAATAACCACCGGAAACCCCATCGCCTCCCACATAGATCTCTCCCGGAACTCCTGCCGGTAACAATCGCAGATAACTATCCAGGATCAAAACCTCAGCACCAGGAAATCCCTTTCCGATGTTGCTGTTAACATATTGCAGTTCTTTCTCCCGGATCTCATGAAATGTAACATGGACCGTAGTTTCGGTAATTCCAAACATATTAATAAGCCTGGTCCGGCTGAGCGGATGAGATACGATCCATTTTTTCAGCCTGGTTGTGTCAAGCTGATCCCCGCCAAAAATAACATACCGCAACTGTGCTGCCCATTCTTTATCCTCAATCTCAGCATCGTGTTCCAGCAGGTTATAAAAAGCAGCCGGGGTTTGGTTGAGCACTGTAATTTTATGGTGTGCGGCCAGTTTAACAAAACGGGCCGGGTCTTTAAGTTCCTCACTTGGAAAAATGATCAGCTTGCCGCCATGAAGCAATGCGCCAAAAATTTCCCATACGGAGAAATCGAAATTGAATGAATGTGCCATCGCCCATACATCGGAGCAAGAAAACTTAAATAATGGTGCCGTATTCTTAAATAAAGAAACAACATTCCGATGGCTGATTATACATCCTTTCGGGAAACCAGTGGTTCCTGATGTATAAATAATATACGCACCATCACCGGGTGCTGCTTTTTCGGGGCCAGCAATAACGGTTGTACCTTTTTCTCTTATATTCAATACCGTTATGGTATCCGGCATGTCTATATCAATCCCCTGATCTGTTAAAACAAACCCAATGTCGCTATCCTTTATGATATAATTAATCCGTTCGGACGGATTAGCCGGATCAATTGGCAAATAAATTCCACCTGCTTTTAATATCCCGAGAATCCCTACAATGATCCATTCTGACCTGTTCAGAAGCAATCCTATAATTTCCCCTTTTTTGAATTTTTCCTGCGCCAGCAAATGTGATGCGAGAGCAGAAGCGCGCTCATCCAGCTCAGCGTACGAAATGGATACATTACCGGAAACTACTGCTGTGGCAGTAGCATGCTGCTTTGCTGCTTTTGAAAAAAGATCCGTGATCGTTTGATGAGATCCCTCTGCCAATGAAGGCTGATTATATTTATTGAAGATATTTTTCTGTTCCTCTTCACTGATCAGTGGATAAGCAGAAAGCTTTTGACCAGGATCACTAATGATCGCATGTAAAACGGAAATGAATGATTGAAAAAAGGCTTCTGCAATATAACCTTCATATAATGCGGGATTATAAACAAAACTAAAATGAAAGCAATTATCGATGTTTGATATATTGAATGCGGATTGCAAGTCATTAATTGTAAAATCGGTATGCAGCAAATCGTATTTAAAAACAATACCCGCCCTGTTGAATTTTACGTTGTTCGCTGCCAGTTTACTTTCTACATATGCACTATTATATTCCTGGTACGATATCGAATCTGCGATGGCGGTACGCAAAGTCAGAAAGAATGATTTAAATAATTGTTCCGGATCTGCATCAGCAGAAATAAACAACAGAGATTCCGGCCGAGGATCAACTTGCTTTACTGTGGGTGTAAGCAACAGTATTTCCGAAGGCTTATAAAGATTTAAAACGTTAGCTGCCGCAGTAAGTATAAAAGTAAAAACATTAAGATGGTCCATCCCGCACAGCTCTGACAAGCGGCTGCTTTGAAAAGCATCCAGAGTTCCCGTTAATGTTACAGGAGGATTTTCCATGTGTTTTTTACCGTTAACACGCGGAAGATCCGTGATCGTTTTTACCCGGAGCAACTTTTCAACCCAGTATTCTGAATTGGTTTTAAGCTTTAACTCATCCATCATTATTCCCGTTATATTTTTTCCTTTTTAATGAATTTCAATATTTCATCGTTTGAAATTTTTTCAATGGATGTAAAATTCCTGCTTGCTATGAATTCCGGGCGTGGTTTGTCAACCGGCATTAATTTATTTTCAACGCTGTTATAAGTAATGATCAGGATATTCCTGTCGAACGGAGAAAGATTGCTCAATGACGCATGAAACAGGTTGCCGTGAAAAACAAGAACGGAACCTGCTTTACCTTTTGCTGAAAACATCGGCTTTGCTTCTATATATTTTGAAAGTGTTTGCTTTTCAATGACGTATTTCAGGTTGGCTGATAATGTTGACATATACTCCGGGGCATCTTTCACTTCATCCAAAGCCGATTGCTGCGGTTCAGCATCCACAATCCCCACTCTATGAGTGCCGGGAACAAGGAATATAGGCCCGTTAAATTCATCGACTTCCTGAAGCAGTATGACCATATTCATAACCCTGGGACTTGGCATTCCATCTTCAATATTCCAGTAAACAAAATCCTGGTGCCACTGCCACCAATCCCCATACATTGCCTGTTTTGCATTAATCTTGCATTGGTGAACATACACAGGGCTTCCAAGAAGCTGCATGGCCGGAGTTACCAGCTTATCCATCCTGCAAACACAATTGATCAGCTCATTGGTTTCCGTTGTAAAAAAAACAGAACGTACTTTTCCGTTCGATTCCAATATCCTTCTTGGAGAATCTTCTTCGAAAATTACAGGTAGTTCATCCGTAATGACTTTCACTTCCTGCGCAGAAAAATATCCATCCAGCATTAAAAAGCCGTTTTCATTGTAATCTTTGATTTGAGCTGCTGTTAATTCCATAGTAATGTTTCTTAATAGTTGAATTTAGAAATTAATTTCTCTTATATTTTGTTGGGTATATACCTTAAGCAATGCATTGTTTTCTTCCTGTATCTTCTGCTCTTCTCCGGACAGATATTCAAGATGTCTTATCATCACAGTATCGTCTTTTATTATTGATTCCAGCAATGTTTTGTAATGCCTCAACAGGCGTTCTATACGTGGTAAATGAAAAATATCCGTATTGTAATTAAGCAAGAGGCGAAGCTCATCATTTTGTTCAACAAAAATAAAATTCAGGTCAAAAACGGTGGTGCTAACGGCTGCATTAAATTCATTTATTTTCAAACCGCAGTACTCTTTTCCGTACTCGATCGAGTTCTCTGTATTAAGCACCTGCAAAACCACATCAAATAATGGATTACGGCTCATATCGTATACAAGGTTTGCGTCTTCTACGATTTTATCAAATGGATACATCTCATGACTGAAGCTTTCCAATACCACATTTTTTACATGCGAAAGCAGGTGGTCAAATGGATCTGTTCCAGAAAACCGGCTGCGGACAGGCAATGTATTTACATAAAAACCAACCTGGTCGTGAAGATCAATATGATTCCGGCAGGCAACCGGCGTACCTATTACCAGGTCCTCCAGTCCCGTGTAGCGGTATAATAATGTTTTTAATCCTGTGAGAAGGAGTACATACATACTCACACCTTTGCCACTGGCATATTGTTTCAAAGTTTTTGAAAACCCGGGGCCATAAGGGAATACTACCCTGTTCCCACTGTATGTTTTCACAGCCGGTCGCTGATGATCAGCAGGGATCTCAAGCACGGGTGGAATTTCCTTAAAGGTGGATTTCCAATAATCGCGATGCGTTTTTATATCGCTGCTCATGATCAGGCCGTTTTGCCATGCCGCGTATTCCTTATACTGAATTCTTAGTTCGGGTAAAACAATTTCCTGTTCTTTAAAACATGCGGTATAAAAGCCCAGCAATTCGTTAATAAGAATTTCCATTGACCAGCCATCTGAAATAATATGATGCAGTGTAAGCAGGAATAATCTTTTGTCCGGTTCAAGCAAAATAATTGTAGCTCTTAACAACGGACCTGTTTTCAGGTCGAACAACCCTTTCTCCTCCATTGCAACTATACCTGCAACCGATTTTTCTTTATCGACTGAAGGCGTCTCTATAAATTTAACACGAAAGCCTGTATCTTCGTATTTATTTATTTTCTGCTGCACTCTATCATTGTTGCCAACAAAGGTTGTTCTAAGGATTTCATGGCGGTTAATCAATAATTCGAATGCCTTTTCGAATGATTTTTCACTGAATGTTCCTTCCAGTAAAAAAGCCCCAAAAATATTGTATCCCGATTTGTCATTGCTCACCTGGTCATAAATCCACATTCGCTTCTGTGAATGTGACAATTCATAATTACCGGATACGGGAATTGACGGAATCCCCTGAAATCCGGTTATTTCCGAACTGCTTAGCAACAGGCAGAATTCGCTGATCGTAGGATAAGTGAATACCTCCTTTAAGTTGATCTTAATACCCAGCTCCTTATATACCAGCGAAATTATTCTTGTAGCCTTCAGGCTATGTCCTCCTATACTAAAAAAGTTTTCGTGGATGCCAATCTCTCTTTGTATACCAAGCACATTCGCCCATATCCCACTAAGTATTTTTTCAGTTTTATTTCCCGGTGCTTCATATTCGTTCCTTGCCCCATTTTCAACCGAAGGCAAAGGCAGCTGTTTTATATCTATTTTACCATTGCTGTTCTTAGGGATGTGTTCCATGAGCATTATAAATGCCGGCATCATAAAATCAGGAAGATTCCGCACCAGTTTTTTCCGGATCTCATCCACCGTAATTTCTTTCGACACAACGTAGGCAAACAGTTGATTTTCCTGCAACTCATTTTTCCGGACAAGCATTACCACTTCATTAACCCCTTCTATGTCCATCATTCTAAGCCTCACTTCTTCAGCTTCTACACGGTATCCTCTTATTTTCACCTGGTTGTCTATCCTTCCGAGAAATTCAATGGTTCCGTCCTTTTTCCATTTTGCAAGATCACCCGTCCGATACATTTTTTTACCGGGGATAAAGGGATGATCAATAAATTTCTGCCTGTTGAGCTCCGGATCATTCAGGTATCCCCTGGCAAGTCCTTCGCCTGAAACACATAGCTCCCCGGGAATTCCCTGCGGCAGTAATTCCAGCGTGTACTCATTTAATATATAGCATTGAGAATTTGCGATCGGCCTGCCTATGGGAATAGTATGCTCATGCATTTCATTTATTTCATAACACGTGGAAAATGTCGTGTTCTCAGTAGGTCCGTATCCATTGATGATCTGAAGTCCGGGATTGAGTTTTTTTACCTTATTGATATGATGTACCGAAAGCACATCACCACCTACCACCAATGTTCTCAACCCTGAAAACATAAGCGGATCAATATCTGCCAGGCTATTGAATAAAGGTGAGGTAAGCCAGCAGATCGTTATTTTACTTGTTTTAAGAATCTTTTCAAAGGAAGAAGCATCCAGCAATTCATCCTTATCGATGATATGGAGAGCAGCACCATTCAGTAAAGCTCCCCAGACCTCAAATGTACTCGCATCAAATGAAACAGATGAAGCCTGAATAATCCGGTCATGCTCGTGAAATTGAATATAATTAGTATTCCGTACCAGCCGAACAATATTTTTTTGCTCTACCATTACACCTTTAGGATTGCCGGTTGTTCCGGAAGTGTACATGATATAGGCAAGATCAGATGAAGATGTACAGCCAGGGGAAGTGGCAGACATTTCATTAAGTATCTGATCTTTTTTAATCTGTTCCATACATATATTAATCGCCAAAACCACTATTTGCTTCTGCCAGCGATTATCAATATTTAATAATTATCCATTCCCATTTAAATCGAACGTTCCTTCTAGATATATTCTGTCTACTTGTTTATAACAGGTAGGAAATTATTATTTGTTACTGATTAAAAAAATTCCAAAGAATCTGTCTAATCGGTTAAATGCCATAAAAAAATTCTACTGTGATAAAAGCTTGCCTGTGAAACAAGAATGTTATAGAACAATAATAGTTACAATTAAGTAAAAAAACAAGTTACTATCTTTTATATTTTGTATCTAAAGCCTTTCTCAGAGCGGCTTTTGCTAAAATTGAATCTGATAATCAGCAACTTATACAAACGCATGGAAACTAATTATGCTTAACAGCGTGTTGAAACATATTAAAAAAATCTCCGGATATAATTATCCACCATAACAGTCCGGCTACTTGTTTTTTTATATGTGTTGCATAAATATATTACCTTGCTGCGTAATTTTATTTTATGAAAAGTTTCAAAATCATATCCTCTGCATTATTTCTCTTTTTATGGAGCTCCTGTTATGTCGGAAAATTTATCATCTGGAACACCGCTGATCTGAATGACTCCAAAAAATTTGCATCCCGGGCGGTAAATGCCCCGGTTTCTCATTTTTACTTTCACGATATTGATCCAAAGCGCCCTTTGCCGCTGTTCTTTTCTGCCTCGTTTGAAAAGGAGCTTGAACAACATAACACAGTCGCATTCCTTGTAATCAGGAACGACAGCATATTATATGAAAAGTACTTTGATGGATACACAGATTCTACAGTTATTCCTTCCTTTTCAATGGCAAAATCATTTGTTTCAACCCTGATAGGGGTAGCGGTTAAAGAAGGGAAAATAAAAAGCGTAGATGAACCCATTACTAATTATTTGAACGGCTTTCGGGATACTTCATTTAAAAAGATCACGATAAAGGATCTGCTCGGCATGAAATCGGGAATCCGTTTCAATGAAAGCTATGTTAACCCCTTCGGGAATGTTGCTAAATATTATTATGGCGATCACATAAAAGAATATGTCACCCGTTTAAGAACAGAAGCCCCTCCGGGCCAAACATTCAAATATACCAGCATCAATACCGAGCTGCTTGGACTTATTCTTGAAAAAGCAACCAACCAATCCTTGTCTTCTTATCTCGAACAAAAAATATGGCAGCCTCTTCAGATGGAATATGATGCCAGCTGGAGCATCGATTCTAAAAAGGGGAATACGGAAAAAGCATTTTGTTGTATCAATGCAAGAACCCGTGATTTTGCAAAGCTGGGCCGTCTTTATTTAAAAGATGGCAACTGGAATGGGCAGCAAATCATTTCATCCGACTGGGTGAATAAATGTACCAAAATACCTCTGACTGCAGTTCCCAATTATTATTCCTATCAGTGGTGGCATGGCAGCAGCTACGAAAAAGTAACCGACTCTACAGTTTTTGATAAAACAAAACTTGATTTTTATGTGAAGAGCGAAGAGAATGGAAAAATGGTCTGGTATAAAGGCAGGCCGAATGATGATTATTATGCTGCAGGCATACTGGGTCAATACATCTATGTATCCCCTAAGACGAATACAATCATTGTCAGGCTCGGGAGCTCTGCAAAAGGAATGAACTGGCCGGTACTTTTCTCGGAAATTACAGAAAAGATCTGAAGCAGGTATTCTATTACCCGATAGATACTGTGTGCTTTTCTACCGGCTTATCGATAATGATTAAAAAAAAACCGCAAGCGGTAAATGGATCCTGTGGACAAAAAAACCGTTAAATAAAAAGTGTAGCGCCCAGCAGACTGGTCCATTGAGAAGCAATAAAAAGCCTGCGCAAAAGAATATAAAAACCTGCAAAACCTACGGCTCCAAATAAGAGTAATGTAAGTTTTATGCTTGTCATTGGATGGACTATAAAACAAAAAAACTGCGGCACAGAATAATACATTCCCTGGGGATCAGGAAAACAAGACAATCCTCCACCAAATGAAGGAGTAAACCATGGCGTTTCAAACAGCCCGTTATTTCCTTGCCAGAAAGCTCCGTCCGGTAATACCGGAAAAAATTGCGAATAATCATGTCCTATCCTTCCATTTTTATTCGGAAAGAACTGAACGAAGATCAGGTAAAAAGAAACAATTATAATACCGCTAAAAAGAAATACATACCTGCGCCTGATATCACGATCATTGGCAAAAACGGTAAAAGGACTTTTTTTCGCATGAATTATAAATAATATTTAATCTGAATTTCAAACAATTTGCTTGGCCTACAGGAAGCAGCGATTATTCTTTTAATTTTTTCTCCAGCCGCTCCTTTTCCTGCTGATTTGTGCTGTTATCCTGCTTTTGTATCTTCACCTTACCAAATTTATAACTGAGCGCAAACCGGACTCTTCGCGTATCTTCTCTATCAATAAAAGAATAATTCTGCGTCTGAAATTTGCTTGTCATATTATAAACGTCTGTATAAAACAAATCTACAAATATAAGTTGCAGAGTCAGCCTATCATTAAACATGCTTTTTTTGACCCCTATATCTACATTCCATTTATCATTTATAACCGCAATACCAGAAACCCGCTGACTCATATACTGCCCTGTTAAGGAGATCTTAAATTTACCCGAAAGGGCAAAATCATTATTAACGAACGCTATCAAAGCAGGTGAGCTCCGATTAATGGCTACACCATTCAGCTTCCCTTCAAAAGAGTGATAGAAGGCAGATACGGAAGCCGTAACATCCCACCATTGCAACGCTGTTTTTTGAAAAAATACTGAGCAGGCATAATAATTATAGCTGCTTATGTTTTTTACGGTGGAGGTAGTTTCTTTTGTCGAATCATTTTGAAAATCATACGGAAGAATATAATCTGTTGTATGAGTATAAGTAAGCGTTGAATACAGCATTCGTTTATATCCGTGAGTACCTTCGAAATTATAGCTGTATTGCGGTGTCAGATCTGCATTCCCTACTGTTGAGGAATACTGATCCTGGTAGGACTTATAGGGATTGAGCATGTTATAGCCCGGACGATCCAGCCTCCGGCTGATAGAAAAGATAAAGCTATGATCATCTGATTGGGAATAATCAAATCTGATATTCGGAAAAAAATTAACATAGCTCCGCCTGAAGGTATATCCTGACGTTACATTGTTCCCCCGAACGTTCGTGCTTTCTATACGGGCGCCAAGATTAAGCGTACTTTTTTTAAATTGCTTTTTTAAATTAAAATATCCCGCTTCAATGTTCTCACTGTATTTATATACATTGGAATACAACGGACTGTAAACAAATGCCTGTGTGATATTATCCTTCTTTTCAAATGTGTAATTATTCAGATTATCTACCAGGGTAAATTTAACACCGGCTTCAAGGTTGATTTCTTTAAATATTGTTTTATTAAAATCGAGGCGAAAAGTCCCTATTTTAATATCCGGGGAAAGAGTGCTCCTATAAATATTGGCAGGCAAGACTTCTGTTCCGCTCGGATCGAAAAAGTAATTACGGCTTACCGCTTTTCTTGTTCCTTTTAAGCCGGAATAGTCAGCAGCCACTCTTAATGAGGTTCCCAATGTATCGAATTGATGTTCGGCATTGATATTAAAATCCGGAAAAGACCATTTATCATCTACATCAGAATAAAAATCGGTATAATCAAAACCAAGATCATTATATCCATTTACCTTGTTCACACCCACTTCCGACACCGGGGTGCCTGCACTGCCAAGGCTTGCAGAAAACCCAACAGTAGTTTTTTCAGTTAAATAAAACTCACCTCCCAACAAGCCTTTGTTTGATTTCTGAGTATTGTACCTATAGCCTGTTTCATTCAGATAAGTGGTATTGCCATTTATACTTGTGCTTCTGTCGAATTTATACTTATCATAAAATACCCTGTGCCCATATCCCAGATTACTGTAGAGCGTAAACTTTTTCCCTTTGTAATTTAGAGAGCAATCTGCATTTCCCCTGAAGGCTACAGCCTGGCTTACACCGCCATTTATATTCCCACTGAAACCAACCACTTTTACCTTTTTTGTCACAATATTTATAATTCCACCAGAGCCTGCAGCATCATATTTAGGAGGCGGATTTTCCATCACTTCTATTTTTGAAATATTGTCTGCATTCATCCCTGTAAGCAAGGCGACAAGCTGCGCACCTGACAATTGCTGCAAACGCCCGTCTATGCTTATTCCCACTCCGCTCTTCCCGTTAAGTGAGATATTGTCCTGATTATCAACGTACACTCCGGGTATCTTCTTAAGCAACTCGAACACTGAATTACCGGCAGTAAGAGGACTCTCTTCAACATTCATAATGATCATTCCGTTTTTAATATCAATGGTTTTTTTAAACGTGCTAACAGTTACTTCTTTCAGATTTGTATTGGAATAAACTAAAACAAGGGCCGGTACTACGTATGCCGAGCTGTCAATTGCAAAGGGGTTGCTGAATGCATCGGCAAAACCGACATAAAATGATCGGATCATATAATTCCCAGGCATAACACCTTCGAATTGATACATTCCGTTCTCATTACAAATGGCGCTTTTAACAAGCGAGCTGTCGTTTGTATTTAATAAGGCCACGGAAGCGAAAGGAATTGCAAGCGAAGAATCGCTGATTGTTCCTTTTACAGAAACCTGCGCGTGGATTGTATTTGATAATAAAAGAAAGAAAAGCAGGGAGAATGATAATGAGCGAAAATGTAAAAATTTCATGAACAGATATTTTTCATACGGGTAACATTTCTAAATCAGCAGGCTTAATTTATTCATCACTGACAGTTATTTCGCGGAACCGCGGTTTTCAGTTCTGTGCTCACAGAGTAAAGACCTGCCAAGCATTTTATTATCAGTGATAATAAGATTTCATTATGCAAGTATAAGAATTTTAATTCTGAAGTTATGGCGATGCAAATAAAATGTCGGCCATAAACCACCAGAAGATTAACGTCCGCTCAATAAATTTGTCAACCATCACAATTGTTAATTATTTAAATCTCAATCTATTACACTTCCCTGATCTCTAAAAGTTGGATGAACAGACATTTTTGCTTATCATTGCTATACACATAACAATAAGCATAATTAGTGAACGCGTATCCTTTGTCATCGACACAAGAATCCATTTTGCTTTACCAGGAAGTCAGGGATCAGTCATGCCTCTTTAATATAGGTGGCTATGCGATCTTAAATACCAACATTAATTTACCTGTTTTTTTCAGGGCTTTTGAATGGATATTAAAAAGGCATACAGCATTGCGTCTTAAATTGGACAACAGCACCGATACCATCACACAATATATAGATAACGCTCACGTTTCGGAGATTGAATACCTGGATTTCAGTACACGAGCTGCTCCAGGTAAATTATGTATCAAATGGATCGAAGATAATTTTCAGCTTCCAATGAGCCTGTATGAAAGCAAATTGTACAACTCCTGTCTTCTTAAAGAATCAGACACTGTATTTTATTGGTATTTAAAAATGCATCATATCATTGCAGATGGATTTTCAATGTCTGTGCTATTCAATGATATGAGCGCTGTTTATTCTGAAATGCTCGGAATGAAACCGGTAAAGGAAATTAAAACAGCCGGATATATTGATTATATCAGGCAGGAACAGGAATATAAAAAAAGTAATCAGTATTTGGCTGATAAAGAGTTCTGGCTTAGCAAGCTCCTTCACATACCAGCGCGGCTAGCGTTGAAAGAAAGCGACAGCAATGATCTGCTGGCAAGCCGAAAAGAATTGCTGATCGGGCGTGAAGATATGATGCAAATAAACAAATACCTTACCGATCATAATATTTCCTTGTTTAACTATTTTGCCGCGGTGGTTTACCTGTTCTTTTTAAATGTGTTTGCATCAAATGACCTGGTTTTGGGAATTCCCGTACTTAACAGGCCGGGTAAAAATGCAAAACACGAAGTAGGCCCCTATTTTAATGTGCTGCCTTTTCGTATGAATTATGACAGGCAATTATCAATAGCTGAATTATTAAAAAAAATAAAGGCAGATATGCGCATGCTGATCAAACACATGCGCTTCCCAATCCTGGATACAATCAAAGCACTTGATCACAATGGCAATCTTTACAATACAACTTTTTCATACCAGAAGTTTTTTTATCAATCCCGGATTAATGAAAAAAAAATTGAAATTGAATATCTTATAAGCAAAGAGCAAATGAATGATCTTGATATTCATATTCTGGACTTTAATGATGACTGGAATATTAAAATATATTTTGATCATAAAATTTCATTTATCAGCCATGAAATAGCCAGTGATCTGATAGCAAAATTTAAAAACCTGGTGCTAAGTGTATTTAAGGAAGATTCTAAGAAGTTGTTTGAGATCTCTGTTTCGGGAAGCAACAAAGAGGAATCACTGGATCAGATCGGAAGTTTTCAATTTTAAATTAAGAGCTCATGAAGTTAAATTTGCCGGACCGTATAATCGATGTATTCACGATCAGTCCCAGAACAACAGACCAGGAGAAATACTGGCAAAATATAAAAGACACTATTGCCTTAAGCGAAAAATACAGTTATTCCGGTAATCTGGTATTTACAGGAAATGATATTTATGTGGACCCCTGGCTTGTAGCAAACACTATTTTTAATGATACGAAATCACTTTCGCCATTGGTTGCAGCAAACCCACTTTATCTGCATCCATTTTCGGCAGCCAAAATGATCTCCTCTTTTGCATATATATATAAACGAAAAACGTATGTGAACTGTGTTACCGGCACATCAAAAAATGATCTTTTCTCTTTTAACGACACGCTGGATCATGACAGCCGTTATGACCGCCTGAAAGAATATATTGAGCTGATAAAACTTTTATTAAGCGGAGAACCGGTAACATACAATGGCAGGTATTACACGATCACCAACATGCAGCTGTTGCCAAAGATGCCTGCTGAGCTATTACCCGAGTTTTATATTGCCGGGGCATCTGAGCCCGCTATGCGCGTAGCGGAACAGATCAGTGCTGTTCACATGGTTATGGGCCAGCCTCTCGTAAGTGTCCCGGTTGATTATCCACCGGACCTTAAACAAAAAGGTGTTTACCTGGGGCTTATCACACGTAAAAATGCTGCTGATGCATGGAAAGCTGTTCTGGATATTTTTCCCGATAATAAAGAGGGAGAACTAATGCTGGAATATTCTATGAATAACACAGATTCCGTTTGGAAGCAAAAGCTACTTGGATCTGCCGATACTAAAACAGATGACGCGCGTTACTGGATGGCACCTTTTAAATCATTCCAGGCAGATTGCCCTTATTACATCGGTGATTATTTCCAGATAGCGGATGTTATTGTTTCATACGTGATGGATGGCGCCAGGTCAATTATTATTGATACGCCTGCCGACGAACAGGAATATCAGAATATACAGCAGGCATTTAAAATTGCAGAAGAAAAGCTTATTATCAGCTATAATCAATATATGTCAAAAGACACATTAGAAGTGAAATTTAATTTTTAACTGACTATTAAACTAACCACTATGAATCACACTGTGATGAACGCGAAGCTGCACAAAGCTAAAATTACAAGCGCCGACTTATACTACGAAGGAAGCTGCACTATTGATATGGACCTTGCAGATGCCTGCGGGCTTCATGTAAATGAACAGGTACATATTGTTAATATCAATAACGGAGAGCGGTTTGTAACATACGTTATCCCAGGTGAAAGAGGATCCGGTATTATTGGCCTAAACGGTGCATGCGCACGGCTGGCTCACCTGGGTGATTATGTAATTATCATGAGCTATACCCAGGTAAATGAGCAGGAATTACGGAATCATAAAACAAAAGTCCTTATCCTGAATGATAAAAATCAGATCGAGCAAAGTAATTTCGAATTAGCTCAAATTTAAATTTACAAATGCTTAAGTATACTATTGCCGACAAGTACTGGGAAAAAAAGTTAGTAGAAAAAATATCTGTACCCGCCTTATACAGGTCAGGCACCGCTGAGTTTTCTTCGCATGACTTTATGGAGTGCAGCATTCCCGCATCAGCCCTGGAAGGGATTGACAAAATTACAGGAAAGTCAAAGGTGGCCGAATATATTTATTTACTTACGGCTTTTGGAATACTCCTGAACAAATATGTTGAAGACCCGGAAAGCCTTGTCATTACTACGGGAAGTTTTCATATAGAAGCGGGCGACGATGCAGTAAAAAATGTATTGTTCCTCAAAACAGAACTATCCGCGGGAGCAACCGTTAAAGAAATATTGAATAATTTCCGGCAAACATTTGTAGAAGCGTATAAGCACCAGGAGTATTCGTATACCGGGCTGATCTCAAAAGCAGAAAGCAGCAATATTAATACAGCGGCTTTTTTTCAGTTTGGCTTTTTTAATGCCGGCATCAATTATTTTCCAAAAGAAACAATCGACCGCTTGCCCTTGTGGGTAGAAGTGCTTGCCGATGGGTCAGGCAGCAAATTCCGGTTTAATTATAATACATCATTTGAAAAAGCATTTATCGAACAATTGGCTGCACATTATATAAGCTTATGTACACGAATTGCAGATGAAATTAATGTTACACTGAATGACATTGAACTGCTGACGGAAAAAGAAAAGGAAATTATATCTCAAAAATACAAGGCTGCTACAGGTAATCCTATTACAGAATCTCTGGTCACTGCCTTTGCCAGCGCTCTTGAAAGTAATCCAGCTGCCACTGCCGTAGTTTTCAGAGATCTTACATTATCATACGATACATTAAATAAATATTCCGATGCAATTGCATGTTACCTGGATGAAAAATGTGGAATTTCCCACGGCAGCATTGTAGCACTATCGCTTGACTCATCTGTAGAGCTGATGGCATCTCTTTTAGCCATTTTAAAATGCGGCGCAGCAGTGCTTCCTATTGATATTTCCCTGCCCCGGTTACGAATAGAGCACTACCTGAAAGACAGTGGCGCGGCTGTGCTGATAGGAGAAGAAGCATGGGAAGACATGCCTGGCATATATTCATTGCCCCGTACTGTATTATCATCACTAATGCATGAAAAAAAGGTTTATGCTTATAAAAAAATTGCTCCTTCCGATATAGCTTATACTATATATACTTCAGGAAGCACGGGCGCTTCCAAAGCGGTAAAAATCACTCACGAAAATATCATGAGCCAGTTCAGCTGGTTTAAGGATCATTTTGCTTTTGTTCCCTCTGATGTGCTTCCACAAAAAACCACAATAGGATTTGTTGATTCTATTTTAGAATTGCTGTTCCCTATAACCACTGGAATGTCCAGCACTTATTTGAGGCCCGAAAATGAGACCCTGAGCGATTTGCCTGAATTTATAACATGGCTAAAAAAAATCAAGCCCACCATCATCCAGTTCGTACCTTCTGTTTTTGATTTTATTCAAACCGTTACTGACCTTTCAGCAATAAAAAGCTTACGGGCATTGATCCTTACCGGCGAAGAGCTAAAGCGCACTTATTCATTTCCTTTCCCGGTTTATAACATTTATGGCAGCTCCGAGTGTTCCGCCTATTCCTTGATCTATCCGCTTGACGGAAACGAAAAAGGCCGGATCCCAATCGGCATTCCAACAGGAAATACGCAGGTATACATTTTAGGAAATAACCAGGAGATATTGCCTTGTTTTATTGCAGGTGAAATTTATATTGGCGGCGATACTGTTGCGGCGGGTTATCATAACAGGGAGGAGCTGAGCAATGAGCGTTTTATTACAGATCCGTTCATACCCGGAAAAAAAATGTATAAAACAGGAGACTATGGCAGAGCTTTGCCAAACGGAGTAATTGAATACCTGGGCAGAAAGGATAGCCAGTTAAAGATCCGGGGACAAAGAATAGAGCCGGGAGAGATCGAATTTAAAATAAGTACGCATCCGGCTGTTAGCGAAACAATTGTATGGAATTCAAAAGACAAGAACGGAGAAGCTGTGCTTTCTGCTTTTCTTATTTTAAAACATGATAAAGGCTTTACCATCCGCCGGAGCATGCAGCTGCAAAAGCAGCATCCCGCCAGTGTAAAAGAATCATATTATTTACCGAATGGGCTGCGCATTTATCCTCTGAATAAAAGGGAATCGGAGCTTCTATACAATGAAATATTCATAGATAATTCTTATATAAAAAACGGAATAAAAATTAATGACAATGATGTGATCTTTGATGTGGGTGCAAATATTGGCTTATTTTCGCTTTATGTAGGGCTTAATTACAACAATACTAAAATATATGCTTTTGAGCCGCTGCCGCCTATTTTTGATGCACTACAAACAAATACATCGCTTTACAATGTGAATACCACATTGTTCAATTCGGGGCTTGGAGAAAAAGATGCGGATGTTGAATTTTCCTACTATGCCAACAATACTGCACTTTCCGGCCGTTATGCAAGTGAAGCGGTGGAAAAAGAGGTGATCAGGAACTATATTAAAAATGATTCGGGAAATGACAAGCCTGATTTTACTGAACGGGAGCTTGATGAAGTGGTAAATGAGCGGATCAGTTATACAAATTTTAATTGCAGCATAAAAAGGCTTTCCAATATAATCAGGGAAAATAATATCGAGCGCATCGACCTTTTAAAAATAGATGTTGAAAAAAGCGAGCTGGATGTTCTTTACGGCATTGATCCGGAGCATTGGAATATCATCCGGCAGATAGTGATTGAAATCCATGATATTGATTCGAGAGGAATGCTGATCACAGAGATGCTGAAAGCAAAAGGCTTTTCAGTAATTGTGGAACAGGAAACACTGTTTCAGAATACAGGGATCCTCAATGTATATGCTACCCGGGAAGCCGCAAACATGTCCAATCCTCCTGAAATACTGCAATGCAATGCAGGTGATTTGTGGACAAATGAAGAAGCGCTTATAAGCCGGCTCAATGAGATCTGTAAATCCAGCCTGCCGGGATATATGGTTCCTTCGTGCTTTAAGATACTGGATCATTTCCCGAGATTAAGCAACGGGAAAATCAACAGAAATGCATTGGCTGAAATGGATCTTCAATTGTTCTTAAAAAGCAAAAATATTATTTTGCCGCGTAACAGTACCGAAGAATCTATTTTAAGAATATTCACAGACGTTCTGAAAAACAAAGATCTGGGCATCAACGATGATTTTTTTAAAAATGGCGGGCATTCATTAAACGCAACTCAGCTTACTACAAGGATGGTACGTGAGATGAATGCAAAAATAAATTTAAAGGACGTTTTTGATAATCCTACGGTTGAGCGTCTTGCTCACATCTTGAATGAGCGTGGCAATAACTTTTTTGAGGATATAGTACCGCTGGTGCAGCAAAATGAGTATCCTGTATCTTTTAATCAAAAACGGCTATGGTTAGCCAGCCAGATGGAAGACACCAACGTTGCTTACAATATTACCGGCGCCTATATTCTAGAAGGGAAGTTTGATAAAGCTATTTTTGAAAAAGCTGTTGAACAGCTGATTGAAAAACACCAAATACTGCGTACTGTTTTTATTAATAAAGACGGGATCCCATTTCAAAAAGTTTTAGAAATGAAAGATCTCCTGTTCAAAGTGAAATTTAAAAACATACAAGAGCTGCAAAATAAGAATGCAGCAGTTACGGCTACAATCGAAGAAATGAGAGCTGTTCCTTTTGATCTGAGCGCTTCTCCTTTGTTAAGAGTTACCTGCGTGAGCATTGGCCCGGAAAAACACCTGGCAATACTTACGATCCATCATATCATAAGTGATGGCTGGTCTGTAAAGCTGATGATCCAGGAAGTGCTGTCCTTTTATAAAGAATCTTCACTTCCGCTCCCTCCTGCTCCATCCGCTACATTAGCTATCCAGTATAAGGACTATGCAAGCTGGCTGAACAACATGGTGTTATCCGGAAAATTAGTAAAGCAAAAGAATTTCTGGATGGAAAAGCTGCAAGGAAAAATAGCTTCCCAGGCATTGCCTTATGATCATTTACCGGGTACGCAACCGGTGTCCGGAAGCTCTTTTTCATTTATACTTGAAGGCAGCACTTTCGACTCCCTGAAAAGCTTGTGTGAAACATTGAACATTACACCTTTCATTGCTTTATTAGGCGCATTTAAACTATTGCTGAGCACCGAATCAAAACAACAAAATGTGATGATCGGGATCCCGGCCTCGGGCAGGGAGCATACGAAATTGGATAATCAGCTTGGATTTTATATCAACCTGCTTCCGTTGCTAACCGTTATTTCGCCGGAGCATTCCTATAAGCAACTATTGCAGGCGCTCCGGGAAAGCACACTGGAAATACAGCAAAATCAATTATTTCCGCTCGACCTGGTTTTACAGGAACTTAATTTTAAACGGAAAGAAGGCCAATCGGGCTTTATAAATTCCGGTTTTACATGGAACGTAAATGAGGAAGGAACAGTTCTTTCAGATATATTTAAGATCAAACCATTTCCGGTAGCCGTTACAGCAGTTCATCATGAGCTTTGGCTGATAGGTGATCTGTACCCTTCTTACATACAATTCAGGATCGAATACAGAAGTGATCTGTTCAAAAGAGCTTCCATTGTATTGCTGGCGGAAAAATTTGTGTCGCTATTAGAGCAATTGATAACTGACCCTGAACTGCCTGTATACAGACATGATATGAGACGATACGCAGATCACCTTTTGAAAGAGAATGAACTAAATATTGATATTGATATTTAAAAAAAAATTATGGATGAAGCTGTTTATCTGAAAGCCAATTTTGTTGCTGAACCCCTGGTTGCAGGATGGTATGCCTGGGCGCACCTTATTTCTCCGGTAACCGGATGTTTGAATATTAAAAACCGCCACATTCCTATTTTAAAAAGTTATATCACCGATCCTGCGGCCCATGCAGCTGCGTGTGAAGATCCCAAAATGACAGGCGGACCTTTTATAGATCTTAATGGCGGAATGGTTACAGAGATCAAAGCGCTTCTGTCGGAAACGTTGCGGCTTCAAATGCCTTTGATTGCATTTGCCACAGCATTGGAAAAACTGGATCAGTTGTTAATGAAAGAAGCGGCAGGGTATTCAATGGAAGGATTATATGATAAAGTTCCCGCAATACTGAAAGGATATGTAGAACTTGTTTATGATCTTCACAATAACCCATCATACAGAATAAAGGAAAGTCTTATTTATAAAAGTAAATATTACGATCGTTCGATGCAAAGCTTATTACTGTATTTAATAAATGATGACAGCCGTCCGTTTGTTTTTAGTACACCGCGCTTAGCCAATAACGACAGCCTCCAGCTGGCTATTCCGTTTGATCATACTTCTATCGACGAACTGTATAAAATGGTAAGAACGCCTGGGCCGTATGAAAAAATAAAACAGGCCCTGGGCATCAGCCCGGAGCAGGATGCTGTTTTCAGACAATTCTTTACTACAAAAGCACCGGATTCATATAGCAAATATACCGGGACCGGGGCAAGAACAAGATACTTCGGACATGCCTGCATACTCATCGAAACCAAAGATATTGCTATTCTTGTTGATCCGGTGATTAGCTATGGCTATGATGCGGAAGTATCCAGGTTTACCTATTCCGATTTGCCGGATGTAATTGATTACGTACTTATAACTCATAATCACCAGGATCATGTATTGCTGGAAACCATGCTTCAGCTAAGGCATAAAGTAAAAAACTGGGTGATCCCGCGCAATGGAAATGGATTGTTGCAGGACCCCAGCCTGAAGTTAATGCTGCAGCATACCGGTTTTAATAATGTTTGCGTATTGGAGGACCTGGATGAGCTGCCGTTTTCAAATGGCTCAATTATCGCCCTGCCTTTTATGGGAGAGCATGGCGACCTGGATGTGGGATGTAAATTAGGTTACCTGATCAATATCAATAATTATAAGATCATGTGCCTTGCCGATTCCCAAAACCTTGAATTTAAAATGTACGAGCACATCGAAAAAATATACGGTAGCGTGGATGTGCTTTTTTTGGGAATGGAGTGCAATGGTGCGCCGGTAAGCTGGATCTACGGGCCATATTTTCCTGAACAGCTGCAACGCGACAAGGATCTTTCAAGAAGCATTGCCGGATCGGACTATGCACGTGCAATTGATATTGTGAACAGGTTTAATATTAAAGAAGCTTACGTATATGCAATGGGAATGGAGCCATGGATCAAATTCCTGTCGGCAAATATATATACGCCCGAATGCAACGCTATTGTGCAATCAGATAAATTATTAATTGATTGCCAGGAAAAAGGAATTATTACGGAACGTTTATTCGGCGAAAAAATTATTTTGCAAAAACAGGCGGTTTCTGTTTCTTAAATTCAGCAGGCTTCATGGAAATAGAAAAAAAAATAGCCAATGATTATTGGTCTGACAAGTTTGCTTCTGCAGAGGAGCTTATTTTTTATCCTTCACCGGAACCGGCTGTGAATTCATTTCACTTTAGAATAGCCGAACAAGATATTTCCAGCCTGCTCCGCCTGTCAAAAGGCAATCCTAATTCCGAATTTGCCTTATTGCTTTCACTTTTTTCCATGCTTTTGCAAAAGTACAATGATACGAATGAAATCATTATTTGCAGCCCTTCCATTGATCCTGAAAAGGATACAGCACAGCCATCGCCTGATCTTTTTTACAGATTTGTTATATCCCCTCCCTGTACAATGAGGGAATACATTAAAAATTGCCAGCTGGAAATCAGGGAAAGCCTTAAGTACCGGAAGTATGATCCGGAAACACCAGGAACAAAAATTGCAGATGGAGGCAAACATCGTCAATTTGGTTTTGTTTATTCAAAAGTAAATGATGCTCCTGCAAAAAGTAAAAATTGTTTGTTGAACCTTGAAATTATTTTTGAGAATGGATGTTTTAATGGAAAAATAGATTTTGATGAAAGTGTATTTTCAAAAGTATTCGCAGAAAGAATGGCTGCTCATTTTTTAAAAACCCTTCGCAGCTTTGAAGAATTGCTTGACCATCCTTTAGCGTCATTCAACTTTATGACGGACGAAGAAACAAAAATCCTTTTAAATGAATTCAGCGGAGTTAAAATTGGAAGTCCAACTAATCACCTGTCAATTTCTATTCTGTTTTCTGCCCAGGCAAAGCTGCATCCCGACAAAGCCGCAGTCATCTATAATGGCCAGCCTATCACCTATAAAGATCTTGAAACTCAATCGCAGCGTCTTGCATTGTATCTCAAATCGGAAATGGGAATTAAGCCCGGAGATTTTGTAGGTGTGATGATGGAATATACCGCACAAAGCATTATTTCTTTTCTTGCAATTATAAAGGCGGGAGCAATATATGTTCCACTCGACCATTCACTGCCAGCTGAGCGCCTGCAATATATAATTGAAGATGCTCAATGCAGGGCGATTATTTTAAATTCTGATTTTATTGAAAATGTTATTCTTTTTGACATTCCGCTTTTCAATATCGATATTCAGCTGGATTCACTGGCAGATCAGGAATACATTGCTGTGCCCGCCACAGCAGCTGCTCCCATGTATCTCATGTATACATCCGGCTCCACCGGCAAGCCTAAAGGTGTGCTTGTAAGGCAGGAATCGGTGATCCGGCTTGTAAAACAAACCAATTATATTGATATTAATGCCGGAGACCGGCTGCTTGGCGTATCGAATTTTGCATTTGATGGTTCAACATTTGATATTTGGGGCGCTCTTTTAAACGGAGGGACGCTGGTGTTATTTCCAAAGGAAGTATTCCTTGACCTGGACAAGCTAACGCAGTTGCTTTCGGATAAGGTCACAGATATCATGTTCCTTACCACAGCATTATTTAATGTGCTTGTTGATAAAGGCCCGGAATGCTTTAAATCGTTAAAGCATGTTTTATTTGGAGGCGAGGCTGTATCTGTAAAGCACGTCAACGCTTTTTTTAAAACAAACGGTGCCGGTAAGCTTATTCATGTTTACGGCCCAACAGAAAACACTACATTTTCCACATTCTTTCCCATCGATTCAGCCCCTGCGGGGCATACAGTACCGATCGGACGCGCTATTGCTTACAGTCATTGTTATATCCTCGGCCGCCATTTACAATTACAGCCAATAGAATGTTTCGGTGAATTATATGTTTCAGGCACCGGCTTATCTTCCGGGTATTTAAATGATCCGCAGTTAACTTCAGAGCGCTTTATAGATCATCCGTTTTTAGAAAATTTAAAATTATATAAAACCGGGGATATCTGTAAGTGGCTGCCGGATGGCACTATTGCTTTTATCGGCAGAAGGGACAACCAGGTTAAAATACGCGGCTATAGAATTGAAGCGGATGAGATACAAAATTATCTTTTAAGTCATCCCGATATTAAAGAATCGAAAGTTGTTGTGTCCGGGAAAGCCGATAATAAACACCTGGTGGCTTATTTTGTTTCCGGCCGGATTGTAAATCCAGTACAATTGAAAGAATATCTTTCCGGGCGCCTTCCGCATTATATGCTTCCGTCCTATTTTAAGCAGGTAGGAGCAATGCCTTTAAATAGAAATGGGAAAATTGATATTCAATCACTGCTGACAGAGGAAAATATTCTTGAAGCCGGAGCCAAGAACATGGTGCTTCCGCGCACTAAAACAGAGGAGTATTTATACAGCATATGGAAAGATATACTGGGACATAATGATATAAGTGTAAACGACATTTTTTTTGATATTGGAGGTCATAGCCTGAAAGCGACTCAAATTATTTCAAGGGTACACAGAGACCTTGGAATAAAGATAGGATTGAAAGAAGTATTTTTGTACCAGACAATTGAAAAATTATCTGAACATATAGAAAATGTAAAAACCCAGGACTATACAACTATAAAACCTGTACCTGCTGCGGCTGATTATCCATTGTCTTCTTCTCAAAAGCGCTTGTTGATCCTAAGCCAGTTTAAAAATGGTAATACCGCATATAACATGGCGGGCACTTATTTGTTTGAAGGCAGCTTAAACAAAACAGCTTTAAGTAATTCTTTTAACGCACTTATTGAAAGGCACGAAATTCTTAGAACAGTATTCAGAGAAAACGAGAACAGTGAGGTCAGGCAGGTTATAGTTCCTGCCGGATCCTCTGACATAAATTTATCTTATTACGATAATTACTCTACGAGCCAAGAGGTAAATGCAGTTGTTGAATCGCTGATCAAATCTCCTTTTGATCTTACAACCGGGCCGCTGCTTCGTTTATGCCTTCTTAAAACGGAAACAAATAAGTGGATCTTTGTATGCGCAATGCATCATATCATAAGTGATGGATGGTCAATGGGAATAATGATCCGTGAGCTGTTGGCATTGTATGCTTTTCATACAAAAGCTGCTCCCGGCGTGTTTCCGCCTTTGCGCATTCAGTATAAGGATTATGCAGCCTGGCAACAGGGACAGCTGGCTACAGAAGCTTTCAGTGTTCATAAAAACTATTGGCTGAATAAGTTGTCGGGCGCTCTTCCGGTTTTAGAACTCTCAACGGACTTACCGCGCCCTGCGGTAAAAACATTTAACGGTGGGATCATCCACCGGGTTATAAATCCGGGCCTGGCCAACGGCATCAGGAAACTGAGCCAGGAACAGGGATGCACCATGTTTATGGGTTTATTGGCCGCTGTAAATATATTGTTATACAGATACAGCAACCAGGAGGATTTTATCATAGGGACCGTTGTTGCCGGCAGAGAGTATGCGGACCTGGAAGATCAGATTGGATTTTACGTAAATACACTGGCACTCCGGACAACATTAAACAGAGAAGGTACTTATTCAGAACTTCTGAATAATATCCGGCAAGTGACATTGGATGCCTATGAACATCAGGCATATCCTTTTGATGAATTAATTGAAAGCATGAAACTGACAAGAAATATGAGCCGGAGCCCTTTATTTGATGTGATGATTGTGCTGCAAAATGGAGCTGGTAATCTAAATGCATCACACCAGCTTGGTGAAGTAAAAGTAAGCCCGTATGAAGTAACAGAAAGTGTGATCAGCAAATTTGACCTTACATTCAATTTTGTTGAATCTTCTGACACCCTTCTTTTATCACTGGAATACAATAATGACATTTATTATAAGGATACAGCCGAACGTCTTAGTAATCACCTTGAACAATTATTTGCCGCTCTTCTGAAATCTCCTGAAACTGCATTAAACCGTTTAAATTTTTTAAGTCCCGAAGAAAGACACCAGGTTTTGGTTGAATTTAATAATACTGAAACTGACTATCCCGGAAACAGAACAATCCCTGATCTATTTGAAGAACAGGTAAAAAAGACACCTGAAAATACCGCCCTTATTTGTGGGGAAACCTTACTGAACTATCGTGAGCTGCATGAAATCACAAATCAGATGGCGGATTATCTTCAAAAAAATTATAACATATTAACACAGGACAGAATAGGAATCAAACTAAAGAAAAGTCACTGGACATTTATAAGCATGCTGGGAATATTAAAAGCCGGTTGTGCTTATGTACCAATAGATTTTGAATATCCACAGGAACGGACAGATTATATAATCAGGGACAGCAATTGTAAAATATTAATTGATGAAAAGGAATTAAAAAAATTTTTAGAACAAAAAAAATTTACTCAGAAAAATATTTTTCATGACAGCTAAAAAACTGCTAAGTTTTGTTTCATTCTTCCGTTTTTATACCTTTTGATTCCACTAACAGCAGTAACAAATTTTATTTGCTTTAAATATAGCAACCAATATCGAACGTGATAATTATCTATTCCGCAAATATTAGCTGCGCCGGTTAGGAAATATTTTATCAATAGTAATTATTATAGAATTACCAGCCATATTATGTAGCATGAGCCGAAAAGGCAACTGCTGGGATTATGCAGTGGCGGAAAGCTTTTTCAAGACCCTTAAGTCGAGCTGATCTACCAGCAGAAGTATGAATTCAGATCTGATGCCAAGTTATCAATCTTCGAGTACATTGAAACGTGGTACAATCGAAAAAGAAGACACAAGCATTTAAACAACTTAACAATAGAATAGTTTCACCGATCAATTAACAATCTAAAAGATGCAGCGTGATCAGGTTGTTAAAAACTCTACGAAATGTTTGCAATTCCAGCAGGATCATTAAAAAGGAAAACAGACAGGTTATAATTATATCCATGTGCTATTTAGTTAGTTTATCGGGAAGTAATTAAAGCTCGCCGCCGTATTTTTGTTGGATCTGAATTTTAAAACCCGATTTTTAAGCTTGATTTACTTCTGGGCAACGCGCAGGAGATACCAGGCAAGAAAACTGAAAATGATATTGGGGATCCACACCGCTAAAAGTGGTGACAAGCCCACTCCGCCTGCCGCAAATGTAGTGGTTATCTGCATAAACATGATGAAGGTAAAGCTGATACCGATCCCCAGCCCTATATGCATTCCGATCCCTCCCCTTACTTTACGGCTGGCAATTGAGACCCCGATGAGCGTAAGGATAAAAGTTGCAAAAGGAAAGGCAACCCTCCTGTATTTTTCCAGTAGGATCAGCTCTATATTGTCACTCCCTTTCAATCGCTCACTTTCAATGTATTTATCCAGCTCATAGTAATCCATGGTTTCTATCGTATTATCTTTTCTGCCGAATTCATCGGGAGTAAACAACAGTAATGTGTCCATCTTTTTCCCTTTCCTGATGTATTCATTCATCCCGTTGATGTAGCGAATATAATAATCGTTGACTGACCATTGTTTTTTAATGCTGTCCCACTTGATATTTTCAGCCATCAGCTTGTAATACAATTGGCCCTTGCTGAATTTTTCGATCGAAAATTTATAGCCGGTATTCTCCTCTGTGTTGTAGTTCTGTAAATAAATATAGCTTCCCGGCGCAATTTGCTTGTGAATGTTCCTGTCCATGTTGTGGTACTCGTTCCGGATGTATTTGTTCTCAAAGGAAGTGCGTTTTTTTGTGGCATGCGGGATCACAAAATTGTTAAGATAAAGTGATGAGATCGCGATCACCGTAGCAGAAAGCATATAAGGGAAGAGCAAACGCCTGTAACTTATGCCGCTGCTCAGGATCGCAACAATTTCGGTGCGGGAAGCCATGCGGGAAGTGAAAAAAATTACGGCAATAAATGTAAAAAGCGGACTGAATAAATTGACGAAGTAAGGAATGAAATTAAAATAATAATCTACAACGATCGCTTTTAACGGCGCCGACTTCCCCACGAAATCCTCTATTTTTTCGGAAATATCAAATACCACCACGATCAAAATGATCAGCAGCATGGAGAAAATGAAGGTCCCCAAAAACTTGCCTATAATATACCGGTCAATTAATTTTAGCATGCGGGCATTAAAATTCCTGAATTTATCTCTATATTTATTTAAAATCCTGTCAAAGATAACACATTTAGCCCTGATCTGCCGGGGTATTTTCACACCGGAGGATTTAATCTGTGACATTTGTACCGGCCATCCTGAGTCCCCGAAAAGGGAATCAGACACGAAAAAAGGAACGTAGCTATAAAGCAGGCAATTTAAAAACAAGAGTGCAGCCGTACCGGTAATCATCGAAAATACAGGAGGCCGGAATTCACTATAACGGTATTGATAAATGATAAAACACCACCTGGCCCTTTGTTTTTGCCTTTTTGCTTTCGTCCTCCAAAGCCAGAACGACAGTGCGAAAGCCGGTTATTTTTATGCAAAAGGAACTGATAAGATGCAATCGGAGCAATTTGATTCGGCAGTATACTATTTCGGGCGTGCGATTGATCTTGGCTATGCCGATAAAAAAGTATATGCAAACCGGGGAGTAAACTTATCCCGCCTGGAAAAATACGAAGAAGCATTAACCGACTATGATACTGCTTTAAAATACATTCCCGGCAATGCTGTTTTATTCTGCAATAAGGGCATTGCCCTTGCAAGGTTAAAAAGATCAGCTGAAGCAATCGCAACGTTCGATCTTGCACTAAAGATTGACAGCAGCGATGCCGAAACATACAGCTGCAGGGGCGTGGCTTACCAGCAAATGCACGACAGCCTTTCTGCCCTTCATGACTACAACCGTGCGATCAGCTTAAACCCCGCTTTTGCCGATTATTATTACAACAGGGCCCGCCTGTACAACGATTCGAAGCTGGCTGTTAAAGATTACAGGAAAACGATCATGCTGGCCCCGGATATGGCCGACGCTTATTACAATCTTGGAATAATTTATTATGATACGGATAACTATAAAGATGCAATCCCCTTATTTGAAAAAGAGCTAAGCCTTGGAGCAGAAAAAGCGGAGACGTATTATCACCTTGCCGAATGTTACTGGTATTCCAACAAAAAAGACAAAGCATGCACCTGCTTTAAAAAGGCTGTGGCATTAAAATACACGGGTATAGTACCGCAAGAATTGCAGAAGTATTGCAAGTAAAACAATTCCTTTGTATTGAATCGCAGAATAATTCTTCCGGAAATTAAAAAAAAGGGTAACAATTATTTGTTGCCTTTTTTATGAATGTGCCCTGAAAGACATACTCCAGCCGGTTCCATACTTATCGTGGTTAGCCCGGAAGTATGCCCGCCACCTGTTTTTGCTCTTCCGGCACCCGCCAGGATAAGACTGCCGAAATGCTGTAAAAAAGCGAGATCGTTGATATTAACTTTATACTAATATTCAACCATAAAAAAAGAAATCATGAAAACGATAATATCACTGGCAGTTACAACCTTACTAATGTTTGGTTCCTGCAAAAAAGGCGAGCTCGAAAATATAAAACCACTGAACCCTACAACTTCAGAGAGAAAACCAGAGGCCAAGCTCGCACCAACCGCTGATAAGGAAAATGTGGCAGGTGAGCTGAGCAATGGAGATCCTAACCCTTATTAACAGGGCAAATGTGGTAATAAGAATCAGCGGCTGTAATGTAACAGCCACTGATTCCCATATTTATCCCTGAGATTCCCTATCCAGCCATTCCGGGAGCTGCGGCCGGGAGGATGATCCGGGCTGCCGCCTTCCGAAAGCTTTTTATAACAGCTTTTGAGCTCTTTTTCACTGTCGCAGCTCAACATCAGCGAAACAGAATTTCCATGTGATAAGGCGGTGTCCGACAGGTCGGATGCCATCAGTACAAATCCATCTTTGCTGAGCGTGGAATGCAGGATGGCATCTTTCATCTTCGCCGGCATCTTTCCGGAAAGCGGGGATTCAGCAATTGCCTGGAAGCTCAGCTTTCCGCCCAGGCATTTTTTATAGAAGCTCATGGCTTCCCTGCAGTTACCGTTGAATGTTAAATACGGATGGATCTGCATTACTACGCATTCTGTAATTTTTCAATGTCCAGCTTTTTCATTTTCATGAGCGCTGCCATCGCACGCTGTCCTCTTTCAGGATCGCTCATCAACTGGCCAAGCATGGCCGGAACGATCTGCCACGACATGCCGAATTTGTCTTTCAGCCAGCCGCACTGGCTTTCCTGTCCGCCATTTGCTGTAAGGCTGTTCCAGTAATGATCGATCTCCTGCTGATCTTTGCAACTCACCACGAAAGAAACCGCTTCATTGAATTTGAACATCGGGCCGCCATTCAGTCCCATGAATTTTTTCCCGTTCAGCTCGAAGATCACCACCATCGGGTTTTCTGAAATGATCTTTGAATTTTTAAATACAGAGCAGTAATAGTCTGCTGCTTCTTTGGCTTTTCCGTCAAACCACAAACACGGATAGATTGGTTCTGTCATTTTTTTAGTTTTTAAATTGTTTTAATTTTTTAAATTATTAATGAGATTGCTTCGGTCGTACTTCCCTCGCAATAACGTTCCCGGATTGACATGCTACAATTTTTCTGTGTACGCTTTAAAATTATCCATTATCGCCTGCCATCCGCCTTTCTGCATCTCCACCGGATTTTCAGTTTCTGCATCAAAGTTTGTAGTGATCTCTGTTTGTCCGCCATTATCTTTGAATGTGGTCTTTACCTGCCTTCCGTCAGCCATGTGGTATTCAATGTATTCATGCTGGCGAACCTCGTCATAGATGCCTTCAAAGTCGAAGCCCATGCTTCCATCCTTTGCTTCCATCCGGGAAAAGAACTTCCCTCCCACCCTCAGGTCATTGGTAGCTTTTGGAGTGTGCCAGTCGGGAGAGGCACTGTTCCATTTTGTAATGTGTTCCGGGCCGGTCCAGGCCGACCATACTTTTTCAAGGGGAGCATTCACTGTTGCTTCCACCGTGATCACTGTTTTTTCCATTGTATTCATTTTTTAGTACGTATTAAAGTTAACAATCATTTTTCAATGCAAAGATGCAACAGGGACTTTGTATTCGCGCGGGGCAAAAACGACAAGCTCAGGGGTTGATTATGACAGACAGATGTCCTACTTTTGAGCCATGAAAAACATTTCCATTCTTGTGCCCGAAACAGCGATCATGGAAGCCATTGCTGATCCACGCTACATGTTCACTGCAGCCAATGAATTCCTGAAGGCTGCGGGGAAAGAGCCCCTGTTCAATGTGCAGCTGGTGGGCCATAAAAAAGCCGTAAAGCTGATGAACAACCTGGTTACGGTGCATCCCGACAAAACCCTTGATGAAGTAAAAAAGACCGACCTTATTTTTATTCCTGCGCTGAGCGGCGATATCCGGGCAGCGCTGGAGCTGAATAAAAAATACATTCCCTGGATCATTGAACAGCACAAGAAAGGCGCGGAAGTGGCCTCACTCTGCATCGGTGCTTTTTTACTTGCTTCCACCGGCTTACTGAACGGAAAAAAATGTTCCACCCACTGGCTTTCCGCAGAGGATTTCCGCGAGATGTTCCCGGAAGTGGAGCTGGTGGACGGCAGCATCCTTTCAGAAGAGAATGGCATATATTCCAGCGGCGGCGCGAATTCCTACTGGACACTTTTATTGTACCTGCTGGAGAAATACACTTCACGTGAAACGGCCATCCTTGCTTCCAAATTCTTTGCGGTGGACATCGACCGCGACAGCCAGAGCAAATACATGATGTTCAAGGGACAGCGCAACCACAAGGATGAAGCGATCAGGAAGGTACAGGATCACATCGAAAAGAATATTGAAGAGAAAATGACCATTGATGAGCTGGCTGAAGTTGTGTCGCTGGGCAGGAGAAGCTTTGAAAGAAGGTTCAGGGAAGCGACCAATAATTCGGTACTTGAGTACATCCAGCGGGTAAAGATAGAAGCGGCCAAACGCAGCCTGGAGACCAGCCGGAAGAATGTATCGGAAGTGATGTTCGATGTAGGTTATACGGATACCAAAGCATTCCGGGACCTTTTCAAAAAGATCACAGGGCTGAGCCCGGTAGAATACCGGAATAAGTACAATAAGATAGTGCTGGAACCAAGGGAGGAGTTGATATAATGGCTGCAGCAGTTTGAAATGATAAAAGAATTATGATACCCGAGTCCCTGCGTGGATATTCTTCACTCCGCGATGCTGCGTTCAGAATGACAGAGCACAGGCATAAGGAATATCATCCTGAGCGAAACGAATGGATCTTTCAAATAGAACTCTGCTAACCTGATGAAGACAAATTACTTCCCAAAATTATAGAACAGGTTCAACCGCATGTAGAACTCAAAGCTCTCTCCTTTTACATGATCCCTGAAAGCTGTTTCTGTTGCACTGAGAACTGTTCTTTCGTTGTTATTTGTAAAGCGGTATCCCACATTCGCGCTGCAGTCGATCCCAAACCGTGAACCGTCTGCATATTTCCTGATCCCGAAACCTAATCCCGGCTCATTGAAAGTCCCTTTTGCAGTCGATTCCAGGAAGGCCATGTCCCTCGTGCCAAAATCATAATCTTCGTAGCGGTCGTACCACATCTGGTAGTTGCCGATCTTATCATAGACATTAAAATAGAGATCGATCATTGCGGGATCAAAAGCTACGAACGTATATTTGTAATCGAGGTGCAGCCAGTTTCTCAGCTCATACTGGCTGTACATTCCCACGTCATCTGAATTATCTCTTTCATACCGCCACCGGAACCAACTTCCGTCAATTCCCAGGCTGTGCTTCCTGTACATCAGCTCCGGCCCCAGGCTAAAGGTGAGAAAATACGTATCTTCAATGATAAAAAAACCGATCGCTTTTCCTCTTGCCGAAACAGAAAAGGGATGATCGGGATCATACAGCAAAGGGCCTTTTTTAATGATGCGCGGCTTTTTAACCACCACTATCTTGTCTTCGTTCACTACTGTGGAATCGCCGCCGGCAATCCAGGTGGTCCATATACCCGTCTTTACATCGTGCTTATAATACCCTTCCATTTCCTTTTTGCCATCGGGGGAATAGTAGGTACATTTCCCTTCCAGGTGAAGCGGTTCTTTGGTAGTGCTGAAGCCGAGCATCTGGACCGTGTTTGTTTCCAGGTAATAATCCCTGATGAGGTAACCGCCCTGCTGTTTCTCCGGCAGCCTGTAAAATGAAGCTTTGGTCTTATTTTTACAGGGCTTCCATTCCTTGTCAAACCAGAGCGTATCCTCCTGCGCAAACGATAGCACCGGAGCCATTAAGAAAAGGATGAGGAGAATGGCTTTCATCTATAAGGATTTCTTCAGGTATTTTGTAAGGATCACGATCACCTGGTCGTTGATCTTCCCTTCTATCTGCCCGGCATTGTCATGCACGAGTTTAATTTTTTTTACAACTGTGCCCTTGGAAGCGGAAAAGCTTGTCCCCTTTACATTCAGCTGCTGCGTAAGCACAACCGTATCCCCGTTCTCCAGTTTGTTGCCGAATACATCCGTATGCACATCCGGCACTTCATGGGCGGCCATGGCCCACTGAACAATGTTCTCCTCCCAATCCACCGAGCTGATGAGGTTGCTGGCCCAATCTTCATCCCTGTAGTTATAAAGGATCCTGTAGCTTAGGGCCTGCACGGCAGGTTCTGGGCTCCAGATGCTGCCTTCGAGGCAACGCCAGTGAAAGCCGGCTTCTTTACTGTCGGCCGCAGCCAGGCAGGTATCACAAAGCGCTACCTGGTGGTCCGTTGAATCATCATCTTTAGGGCTCACCGTATAATCGTGCGTTGCATTTTCAGCATTGCAGAGCTCACATAAACCGGTATTTCTTTCTTTTAGCTTCTCGTTGAGGGGCATGTATTAAAATTAAGGTTGAGGGATAAAAGTAGGATTAATAAAAGCCTTATGACAATTTTATAACATTTACTTTCCCTAATTTATCCAATTCTAAATACCATGTTCCCTTTTCTTCATTTGTAACATTCACACTACCGCGCTTCTTTAACCAGCCTTTCACATCTGAATCAGGATGGTGGCTGTCATTTATTGCAGAAATAAAAGAAACTTCAGGCTTTGCCACATCTGCTAATGATTCACTAAAATTGGCTATGCTTCCATGATGCGGTACGTCTAAAAATTTTAAATTTCCGAACTCTGCTTTTGAGATATTATTCAACGTTGACAGGTCTGCATCAGCAGTAAATAAATATTTGTTTTTTTCATTTGTCAATTTACAAACAACGCTCGCCCTGTTTACTTTCCAGCGTTTTGCCATTGTTTTTAAATTATCAATCAATTCGTTCCTGTCAGTAATACACTGATTAAAAAAATTTGCATCCGGAGATAATACTTCGAAAGGATAATCTTTAAACCGGAGGCCCTTTACTGGTTCTTTTATCTTACTTCTATCAAACCCTATGTCACTGATAATTTTAAACAGGCTTTCCAGTTGAGTATATGATTCATACAACGCAAAAGAGCCTGAAAACAAGTCTTCATATGCAAGAGTAATCACATTTGACCAACCCTTTCCAGACACAGAATTATCATATTTTGTAAAGGTTTCTATAAGCTCACCTTTATTCTTTTTTAAATATACCGATGGTTGAAACACCCATAATTCTCCAATATTATTCTTATAGGAACTTATGATGTCAATACAGCCCTTAATGTGATCACTATCTATGTGCGTACAAATTACAAGATCAGGCCCCGGCTTATTTCCTTCCTTCTCCAGCACACTGTCAAGCCTTTTCTTCACTCTTGGAATAAAATGTTTCTCTCCTCCATCAATTACTATTACGTCTGATCTTCCCTCGCTCCGAAGTATGACAATAATTGCATCGCCATCTTCTACATTTACCATATTGATTTCTACTTCCATTTTTTATTTCATTTTAATTAAAGCACTACGGTTCTGTCCTTCGTGAGGCGGAAACAGTTGCCTATAAATGCAATGCCTTTAAAGATAATAATTATTCCATTATTGCAATTGAAGGGTGTCACCCGGAAGCTACCTCAGGTCTTCAAAGGCATCTTTGATATTGTTCCAGGCCTCATCAAGGGCAATGATCCGGGGCTTCAGAAAAGAAATGATCTCCGGCCAGGTATTTTTATCATACACATTCACACTTTTGATCTCTGTATAGATCCTTGAGATCGCCTTGCCGTGCTCGTCCGTAGTTTCAGCTTGCCATGCCCATTCTTCATTTAAGCCGGCATGGAGCATTGTCCTGAAGCTGCTGAACCTGTCGTAATACAATTCCCTCATAAGCTCATCGGGATGTCTCAGCTCTATTGAAATGGAAGCACCTTCCTTCCCCGCTTCCATCCTGAAATACATGTATTT
>JAOQAD010000040.1 GCA_025963775.1 Bacteroidota bacterium
GGAGGGTATTTTTTTAGACAAAAATTCAGTGGTACCAATTGCCCAGGTGGTGGAATTGGTAGACACGCAGGACTTAAAATCCTGTGATCATTGCGATCGTACCGGTTCGACCCCGGTCCCGGGTACACCTGAATACAAGCCTCTCAGAAATGAGAGGCTTTTTTATTTAAAATTCCTACCTTTAATGTACATATTCAGATATGAAACTGCACGAAGCAATAGAAAAACTTTTACTTCAGACTGGACCTTTGACGCCCCGGCAAATTGCTGATGAATTGAATAAAAATGGCTGGTATCAGAAAAAAGATAACTCGACAATTCAAGCATTTCAAATTCGCGGCAGAACAAAGAACTATACGAATATCTTTAACCGCGACGGCTTAAAAATTTCTCTTACAGGACAAACAATTTCTAAAACAAAACCTGAAACGACAAAAAAAACGAAGGTAGTTAATCAGATGTCAAAAGGAAACTTAACAAATGTTAAAAGCTCTTTCGAGCCAATTTCAAACCCAGACACGACTATTCTGATTTTAGGAACAATGCCTGGCGACAGATCTCTTGAGCTTGGTGAGTATTACGCCCATTCGAGAAACCGGTTTTGGAAAATAATTTCGACAATTACAAATAATGAGTTGCCACTTACATATTCCGACAAAAAAGAACTTTTATTAGCATCAAAAATTGGGATTTGGGACATCGCTAATCATGCAAACCGAAAAGGTAGCCTTGACAGCGCGATCAAAGATGAAGAACCAAACGACTTAAACAGCTTTATTGAAAATCACAAGAATTTAAATGTTATAGCGTTCAACGGAAAAAAATCGCAAGTGCTTTTCGATAAATATTTCGACAGAAAAAATGAAATCACCTATATTTCTTTACCAAGCACAAGTCCTGCGAACGCAAGCATTGACTTTGATAATATTTGTAAATTTTGGCGAAAGATACTGAACTAATAATTTGTTATCAGAGGATATGCTGTTCCTGGAATGAACCTATTGAAAAGGTCGTCCATCAAAAATCCGAAAATATTATGCAAACTAAATATCAAACAAACACTATTCCCCATGCCTGAAAAAAAATCAAAACTCGCCCAAATAAAAACAAAAGAAACCACTGCAAGCGTGGAGGATTTTATCAATAGCGTTGATAATGAACAAAAGCGTAAAGACAGCTTTGCGATCGTGGAAATGATGCAAAAAGCAAGTGGGGACGAACCAAAAATGTGGGGAAGCTCGATCATCGGCTTTGGCAATAAACGATACAAAAGCCCTGCGAGCGGTAGGGAAGTCGATTGGTTCAAAATAGGCTTCTCTCCACGTAAAGCGAATCTAACATTGTACATCGGTGTTGGCATGAAGGAGCATGAAGCGGCCCTTAAAAAGCTCGGTAAGCATAAGACCGGCGGAGGCTGCCTCTACATAAATAAGCTGGCAGATGTTGATCCAAAAGTCCTGAAAGGAATGATCGATGCATCATTAAAGACAAAATAGAATACCTGTTAAATGACAATTTCCAACAATGGAATTAACACTGAGAACCGCGAACTGTTCTTTCTGAACTTAGTGTAGAATAATATATCAGCCTTATTTAAAAACAAAGATCCCCGCACATGGCAGGGATCTTTTAATTTCATTCTATTCTTTATAGCCTCGTTATTGCTTGATCACCTTGATCATTGCGTTCTCTCCTGCTCCATTGCTGATCTTCACAAAGTACATTCCTGCAGTTCCTGCGATGTTGAAATTGCTAAGCTGTGCTCCTGTCATTAGTTCGCTCTGCACCGTTTCACCAAGTGTATTAACGATCTCTACCAGGAGCTTTTCCTGCTTATCGCTGCAGGCAATTGTGAATTGTCCCTGTGTAGGATTAGGATATAACGAGATCCTCGATGCAAGCAGGTTCTCATTTACTCCGGTGCCCACTATGGTGAAGCAGGCTGAAGTATCCGTGCAGGAATTCTCTGTTACTACAACTGCATACATTCCGTCAGCAGTTGCTGTAAATGCCTGCGCTGTTTCTCCTGCAAGCGGCAGATTCGTGCTGCAGTCGATCCACTGGTAACCCGCAGCTGCTGCATTGGCTGTAAGTGTGCCTGCACTTGCTGTAACACTCACGTTCACCGTATTGATAGTTAAGTTGATCGTCATGATGCTGTCGCAGCCGGCCATGTTCGGGATCGTATCCATATAGGTGCCGCTGGCAGTATACGTTTGATTTCCGCTTGGAACCGTGTAGCTGTCGCATGCAGTGATGCTTTGCGTGCTTGCTGAGCTGTTGATGATCGTTAAGTTGATCGTCATCACGCTGTCGCAACCGGCCATGTTCGGAATAGTATCCATATACATTCCGCTTGCAGTATACGTTTGACTACCGCTTGGAACGGTGTAATTATTACAGCTGGTGATAGCCTGCGTGCTTGCCGAGCTGTTGATGATCGTTAAGTTGATCGTCATAACACTGTCGCAACCAGCCATGTTTGGAATAGTATCCATATAGGTTCCGCTGATGGTGTATGTATTGCCACCGGGAGCAGTATAACTGTTGCAGGCAGTAACACTCTGTGTGCTTGCTGAGCTGTTGAGGATCGTTAAGTTGATCGTCATCACGCTGTCGCAGCCGGCCATGTTCGGGATGGTATCCATATAGGTTCCGCTGACAGTGTATGTTTCATCACCGCTTGGTACCGTGTAGCTGTCGCAGGTAGTAACGCCCCATGTGCTTGCTGAGCTGTTGATGATCGTTACGTTGAGTGTCATAATACTGTCGCAGCCGGCCATATTCGGAATGGTATCCATGTAGGTTCCGCTGGCGGTGTATGTTTCATCTCCGCTTGGAACAGTATAGCTGTTGCATGCAGTGATGCTGCTGGTGTTGAATGTTGCAACGATCATCAGCTGGGAAACCTCAGCAGGAGTAAGCGCGCGGTTATACAGGCGAAACTCATCCATAAGAGAACCGCCTGGCAGCGAAGCGCTGCTGGAATACCCTCCAACTTTGAAAGGGCCTGTACCGTTGATGCTTACAGTTGTTTGTGCAACCGTGCTCACAAGCACGCCATTCACATAAGCGCGGATCTCGTTTGCAGGCATGTCATATACGAAAGTGGTCAAAGATGGCCCTGTTGAAGCACCACCTGTAGCAAGTACGTCTGTAAATCCGCCGCGCAGGATCCAGTTACCCGGGTTTGCAACACCACCGGTAAAAACCCTGAAGCCGCCGGCATTCACATCACCCAGGATGTACTGGGTGGAAGTAGTGGAAGGCACGTTGCTGGTCCAGAATGAAAGCGTCCAGGAAGTACCATCCAGGTTAGTGGCCCAGTTCGTATTTACGAAATTGCCCGTGCTTGAAAGTCCTGTACCGATCAGTGCGCCGCTGCACTGGCCATTACCGCCCTGTGTCGGAGCGCCTACTATGGTCGCTGTGGCTGTTCCTGCAGGTGGTGCAGAGGCCATATTCGGCACAGTGGTACCGCTGCCGTCAAATTTGTAGTAGAGAAGCTCAGGCACTGATTGTGCGTAAGATTGACTGAGTGCAAGCACAAAGAACAAGATGCATGCTAACGAGTAAGTTTTTTTCATGGCTGTTTTAATGATTTTTTGTTTAGGCCGCAAATATAAGAATATAAAAAAGTAAAGCTTAAAATCTTTCACAATAAGGATTTTACAGCCATTCAATGCGGGTGTTTGCCTCTCTTTTGAAAGCAATGGCGGTGCAGCTGCCTGTGATTATGAAAAAGATGTTTTTAAAGAGGATTGATTGCAGCGAAAGCTGATTACAGGAGCATGTTATAAAATACAGCACGAATGATGGCATCCGTATTTTTACCCATAAAGAAGGGGAATTTTACGGATTGACTCTTCCATTTAAATAGCATACATTGCCGGCAGAATGTATCAAAAAATAATCTGTAACCAATTATAAATAATCAGTAAGAAATATGGCAACGACAAGCTCTCAAAACATCCTTGATAAACTATTTTCAGGCGATTTCTTTAAAAATGTTGATACAGCAGGATTGCTGAAGCAGTTCGATACTTCGTCTGCGCTCCGCCAGGAAAGCTTAGCAGCGAAACCGGCAGCAGTGCCGATAGCTCTTACCGGCAACAGCATAAGCAGTATTCCACCGGAAGGCATTGTCATCAGTACTTCCGGGCAATACCAGTTTTCGAATGATATCACCTGGACCCCTGCCAGCCCCGGTTCAGCGATTACCATTGAGGCCGATAATGTTGTTCTTGATCTGCAGGGTTACACATTATCTGCAAGTATCCCGGGGATCGATCAGCAATACAACGGGATCTGTATAACAGGTGGCAGCGATGTTACTGTACAGGGCGGAACAATAAATGGCATCAGCTATCGCGGAGTGAGTGCTTCAAATACTGCCAATTTACAAATCAGCAACATGAACATTGGCAACATCAGTTACAAAGAAGTGACTACAGGCTATTTGACTCCCAGCGGAATTTTCATAGACTCCTCAACAGGTTTTAGCGTGCAAAGCTGTACGGTGCAGAACATTTCCGTTACAACTCCCTCCTGTGCCGGTATCCAGATCATTGAATCCACAAACGGATCGGTTTCCGGCTGTACCATGACTAATTTTCTTAACAATGACGGAGCAGTACAGGGCTTCAGCTACCTGCTGTGCTCGCAGATCCTGACCACCGGTTGCAGCTGCGAAACGTTTCAGTCCTCTTACCTCGGACAAACAATTACATCCGGGCATACGGTGATAGGCTATGTTCCTATTTTTTGCATTGAACTGGTATTCAACGATTGCAGCTCTACGGATATGACCGGCTGCTGCGACGATTGCCATGGCATGTCAATTTTCCTGGATGCGATTGTTGAAGTAAACAACTTCAGTGCAACCAATGTGACTGACGGGGCCGGCCCGAGAAAAACAGGAGCAAAAGCCACCGGGCTTGAAGTGTACGGTGTAAGCGTTGGTATAAATTCCTGTACCGTTGAAAATATTACAGCAATCGTTCCCCAGGATTTGCAAAGCGCAGGGTTCAGCGCCTGGGGAGAATCCATTACGTTTTACAATTGCACGGCAACTAATGTTGTTGTTACCGATGCCAGTAAAGTACCTTCAACACAGTACGGTTATGGTACGGGATTCGGTTGGGCACCTGATCCCCGCAAGGAATTTAACGGACAGCCGGCGAACATGGTGCAGTACAACAACTGCACTTCAAACAATTGCCAGCTTGGTTTTGATACATGGTTTCATACCAATTCCCAATGGCAGAATGTGAACGCTCCGGGTTGCCCGATCTTCATACTTGTACAGCCGGATACTGCATCCAGGATCTTATCAATGGACAAGTGTTCCGAATCTCCCGACGGACAACCTCACACGGTGACCATTTATAATATTGCAGCAAATAATGAATATCCGCCGCAATCATAATTGCAATTTTAAGTTCTAAAAAAGCCTCTCAGGAATGAGGGGCTTTTTGTTGTAATTTCGGGCTTATAAAAAAGAAAAACATGATGAGCGACATCCCGTTCCAGGCGATCGACTGGACATCCATTGAAAAGATTGAATACAAAGGAGAAACAGGAACAGCATACTGGCAAACGGTCCAGTTTGCCGGCCTCAGGATCAGGCTGGTGGAATACTCAAAAGGATACCTCGCTGATCATTGGTGCCAGAAAGGGCATATCGTGCATTGCCTGGAGGGAGAATTTCTCAGTGAGCTGGGCAGCGGCGAAAAGATCAGGCTGCAGAAGGGTGAAACGTATGTTGTGTCAGATGAGCTTAGCTCTCATCGCTCGCTTTCTGAAAACGGCGTTAAGCTGCTTATAATTGATGGTGATTTTTTGAAAAGATCAGGTAATTAATTTACGGGCCCAGCTAAACAGCCCAAAACCGATTACTATTTTTTGTTTGAAATTCGTAACTCCTATGAAATTCAGGAATGTTTGAATTTCGTAAGATGTCGTTTGCTTTTTATAATGTTCCCCATTAAACATGGCTTAATTTTGTAGTCGTATTCAGAACAGGTTGCAAGCCTTAAGGAGAAAACAAAAGTAGTAGGTGAGCGCTATCCGGAAGAGCTGGAAAAAAGAACAGGACTTTAATAAATAAAAACCATTATTATGAATTCATCAGAAGATCACAATACCATTTTTCCTAAAGGCGAAAAGACCCCGGCAGATTATTTTACAGGAACTGCCCTGTTGAATGTTTTAGTCCCTAAGGATGAAACAGGAAACTATTCAGTAGGTAATGTTGTATTTGAGCCGGGAAGCAGGACTAACTGGCATACACATCCGGCAGGACAGATCCTGCTGATCACCGGTGGAAAAGGTTATTACCAGGAACGGGACAAGCCTGCCAGGCCACTCGCCAAAGGCGATGTTGTTGTTATTCCATCCCATATTGAACACTGGCACGGAGCTGCTAAGGACAGCGGCTTAACACACATAGCAATAACCAACATCACTGAAAAAGGCCCTGTTGAATGGTTAAGCGCGGTAAGCAACGAAGAATATCAAAGTGTCATTTAACTAACAGCATACAAAACAATCAATAAATACCTGGAATTATGAAAGCACAACCTATAAAAGCATACGGAACAAAAGCAGCTGATGCCCCTTTAACAGAAATGAAGATCGAACGCAGGGAAGTTACTGCAACTGATATTGAAATTGAGATCCTGTATTGCGGGGTATGCCATTCTGATTTACACACAGCGCGGAATGACTGGGGCGGAACAATTTATCCTGCAGTTCCGGGCCACGAAATTGTAGGAAAAGTAACCGCTATTGGAAGCAGTGTCACCAAGCTAAAAGTGGGCGATTCCGCTGCTGTTGGCTGCCTTGTGGATTCCTGCCGCAGCTGTGATAGTTGTAAGAAAGACCTGGAGCAATACTGCCTGAACGGATTTACCGGGACATACAACGGCAAAGAAAAATACCTGGGAACGCAAACCTTTGGTGGCTATTCGGAAAAGATTGTAGTTAATGAGCACTTCGTACTGAAAGTGCCCGCCAACCTGGACCTGGCTGCTGCATCGCCATTGCTGTGCGCCGGCATCACCACATGGTCGCCACTGCGTCACTGGAAAGTTGGGAAAGGCAGCAAAGTAGCTGTAGTTGGTTTAGGTGGCCTCGGACACATGGCTATAAAACTCGCAAAAGGATTAGGTGCAGATGTAACGCTTTTTTCAAGGACACCTGAAAAAGAAAAGGACGCTTTGCAATTGGGCGCAGATGCAGTGATCATCTCAACAGACAATGATCAGATGGAATCAGTAAAGAAGAAATTCGATTTGATCATTGATACTGTTCCGTATGTTCACGATGTGAATCCTTATGTTGCTACTTTAGCGATCAGCGGCACTTTGGTCCTTGTGGGTTATTTAGGCGGATTAGAACCCATTTTAAATACTGTTCCAATGATCCTCGGGAGAAAATCTGTTGCAGGCTCCGTAATTGGCGGCATTGCCGAAACGCAGGAAATGCTGGACTTTTGCGGCGAACACAATATTGTATCCGAAATTGAGATGATCAACATGCAAAACATTAACGAGGCCTATGAACGAATGTTGAAAAGTGATGTAAAATATCGCTTTGTGATCGATATGGCTTCATTGAAAAAATAATCATTCATTTTATTCAGAATAATTAAGAGCCATTCAACAGGATGGCTCTTAATTATTAAAATTGACCCGCAACACCTTAACAGCCCTCTCCGCCAAAAGGAATGCTGAATTCCTGCCTTACCCTGACTCCCTTCGAATTTTTCGCAGGCTTCCATTTGGGCATATTATTGATCGCATCCAGTAATAATTTGTCTGTTTTCGGATCTGAAGAGTTCCTGGATAATTTAGCATCAACTACCTGCCCTTCTTCATTAATGCTGAATTTAACAATTACCTGCCGGATCTTTCCGTAAGGATTTTTTCCGGGAATTTTATCAATAACGCTTTTCGTTAAATATTCTGTCAGCTGTTTAAAACCGCCCGGGTATTCAGCTTCCGTATCCGGAACCACTGCAACCGCATACTCTCCTTCCCTGACCATGCTACCGCCTCCCGCATCATCGTTCGTCCATCTCTTGTACCTGAACCTGATCTTTATTTTAATATCAGTACCGGGATCAGCCGCATTTAAAATATTTTTTTGTGCAGCTGTCAGCTTTTCATCTGCACTCTGAGAAGTCATCACTTTGCCATTGCAGATGGTTGAAATATCTATCGAAACATAATGCATGACCTCTTCATAGTTTTCCCGGACGCGGATATAATCCTTGTCGAGGGAAGCATAATATTTCCATTCAGAATCTATTATCTTTAACAGCTGGTCGAATTGCATCCTTTCCCCGTAAGGCAATGCAAAGCGCTCACAAAACTTCGGCATGATCTCGCTAATGAACTTCGCTTCGTTCAATTTCTCCTTTTTAATTGAAGGCGAAAATCTCCCGGCATATTCAAACTTGTCATTCTGAGAATAGCAGGCCACAAAAAGCGGGAGCAAAAACAGGGTGATGATGATTTTTTTCATTTTTATTTGTTTTTTATTGAGCGGTATTTATATTGAAACTGTTACTCCTTAAATTATTTCGGTTGCGTTGCTTTCATGGCAAGCACATATTTATAAACCGCATCCTTTTGCGCATCGGAGATCTGGGTCCTTGCGGCCATATCCTCGATTATGTCTTTCCATTGCAGCTCTCCAAATTTATAAATACTTTCAGGCTGATGGCAGTTGGTGCATGCGCCCTGCGTGTAGATCATATAACCTTCTCTTAATTTGTCCAATGTAACTTCTTTGTATTGCACCTGGATAGCGGCCAGCTCTTCATTGCCCGGCATATTGATTCCATCCGTAGATTTGCCAAACAGGTAAGCATCTGATGAAGGAATTACCGCTGGTGTTGAAGCGGGAGCTGTGGGCGCTGTTGATGTTGTGCTTTTTTTAACAGTGCTGCATCCTGCAATAATTATAGTTGCAAGAACCATTAAAACGATTTTCGTTGTTTTCATTTTCCTGTAATTAAACCTGTTCAAAAGTAGCTCTTGTTTAAAAGCGATCCTGTTACCGAGTAGTTATTGACTTGTTAACGACTTGTTAACGCAGGTAATGTTCCTTGAAAAAAAGGCTAATTTTGTATTACTAAAATGAAACTGAACCGCAGCTACCAGTTTATTGCAATCACTTCCACAGCATTGTTAACAGTGCTGATCATCCAGGTAAGCTGGATCTTCCAGGCCGCCAATGTAAAAAAAGAATTATTCAATGAGAAGGCAAACATGGTCCTTGCAAGGACAACCGAAGCCCTTCGCGCCGATAAGATAACAAGCCTGAAGATAGCAGCCTGTATTGGAAAAGACAGCAGCACCGGCCCATACGCAAAGATAGGACGAAGCGAGGCCCGTATGATAGATTCATTGCTTACTTATTACATGCGGTCCTACAATTTGTACATCGATTATTCTTTTTCGGTCATAAAGCCGCATTTATCTATCATCGAGAACGAAAATGCCAACAGCTTCAGAAGCAGCTTTTCCCCGCCGCAAGCGGGCTGTTATGTAAACAACTTACAGGAAGAAGCCAGCAGGAATGGGATAGACCTGAAGCTGACCTTCCCGGAGAAAGAACAATTCATCAGGGAGGAAATGAGTACACCGTTCATTACTTCCGTGATCCTTATAATTATTGTGCTTGTCATGTCGTGGCGGACGGTCATGTCCCTCATGAAAGAAAAAAGAATATCGGAGCACACAACGGACTTTTTAAACAACATGACCCATGAGTTTAAAACACCTTTGACAAACATTGCTTTAGCAGGTAAGATGATATTAAAGGATCCGGGTATTCAGCAGGAAGAAAAAATAAAACATTACTCGGAGATCATACTGGAAGAGAACGAAAAGCTAAGGCTGCAGGTGGAGCAGGTGCTCAGCATGACCGCCCTTGAAAGAGGCGAGATCCCTTTACGGAAAACAGAGGTGGATTTTCATGAGCTGATCAGTACTGCATTAAAATGCATGAGCCTGCAGATCGAGAGCAAACAGGGAAATTTTAAATTAAAAACGGATGCTGAGAGGTTTGTGATAATGGGCGATAAAACACATCTTACAAATGCCTTGTGCAACCTGATTGACAATGCAATAAAATATTCAGCTGAAAAACCGGAGATCTTCATTCAAACCTATAATGCCGGCTATAATTTAATTATAGTGATCTCAGATAAAGGGATCGGCATAGAAAAGGAATATCAAAAGAATGTGTTCGATAAATTTTTCAGGGTACCTACCGGGGATGTGCATGATGTAAAGGGATTCGGCCTCGGCCTCGCATACGTAAAAAAGATCATTGAATTGCATGGAGGCACGATTGAGCTTCAGAGTGAAAAAGGAAAAGGTATGTCTGCCGAAGCCTTCCAGGCAGGAACAACATTCACCATTACACTGCCCAATGCTTAAAGAAAAGTTCAACATATTGCTTGCAGAGGATGACCTTAATTTAGGTGTCCTTTTGGTTGATTACCTCGAAGCCGAAGGCTTTAATGTAAAGCTTTGCAAAGACGGGGAGCTGGCCTTAAAAGCCTTCCACAGCAATCAATTCGACCTGTGTTTGCTGGATATCATGATGCCGAAGATGGATGGTTTCTCCCTTGCAAAAGAGATCAGGTTAAAGGATAAAAAAATACCTGTCATTTTTATCACTGCCAAATCTTTAAAGGAAGATAAGCTAAAAGGATATGGACTGGGCGCCGATGATTACGTCACCAAGCCATTCGATGAAGAGGAACTGCTCTGGAAGATCAAAGCTGTGATCCGCAGGATCCCCGGGAATAAAACTGAAAGCAGGGCTGAAATTATTTCAATAGGGAAATACACATTCGATTTCAATAATCAATCGCTTACCATACAGGGAAAAACCAAGCGGATCACCGAAAGGGAAAGTGAGATCCTTAACTATTTATCGCGGCACCGGAACAATGTAATAAAGCGGGAAGAGCTGCTGAAAGGACTTTGGGGAGAGAACGATTATTTTTTCGGACGGAGCCTCGATGTGTTTATCACGAAGATCCGCAAATACCTGAAGGATGATCCGGACCTGAGCATTGAGAATGTGTTTGGGGTGGGGTTTATATTTAATGTTCCCGGGAAACAGATGTCATAATAACTTACTTTTATAGCTCCTTTTGGTACAAAATTTTACAACAAAACATATCAAAGATCAAATTATGCCTACATTATTTTCCTCCTTAAAAATAAAAAACGTACAACTTAAAAACCGCATTGTTGTATCGCCCATGTGCCAGTATTCAAGCGAGGATGGTTTCGCTAACGACTGGCATCTCGTTCATCTCGGCAGCAGGGCCGTTGGTGGCGCAGCATTGGTTTTTACAGAAGCAACTGCCGTTTCACCCGAAGGCAGGATCTCGCCTTCAGACCTTGGGATCTGGAAAGATGAGCACATTCCCTTTTTAAAGCGCATCACTGCATTCATAGAAAAGCAAGGCTCTGTACCGGGCATCCAGATTGCTCACGCAGGAAGGAAATCGAGCCAGCTGCCCCCCTGGGAAGCAAGCAAGGCATTGACGGAAGAACAGGGCGGCTGGCAGACCTACGCGCCAAGTGCTCTCGCATTTAAGGAAGGCGACACTGTCCCGAAAGAATTAAGCATTCAAGAGATCGATAAAGCAGTGAAGGATTTCCGGGATGCCGCTGAAAGGGCTAAGAGAGCGGGTTTTAAGGTAATTGAATTGCATGGCGCACATGGATACCTCGTCAACGAATTTCTTTCTCCCCTGAGCAATAAGCGTACAGACCAGTATGGCGGCTCTTTTGAGAACCGTGCCCGTTTTTTGCTTGAGATCATTGAAAGCGTGAGAAGCGTTTGGCCGGAAGAGTTTCCGCTGTTTGTGAGGATCTCGGCCACCGACTGGAAAGAAGGCGGATGGAATGAAGATGATTCTATAAAATTAGCAACACTTCTAAAAACAAGGAGCATCGATCTCATCGACTGTTCCACCGGTGGCAACGCAGCCGACGTAAAAATTCCTGTAAAGCCGCTTTACCAGGTAAGTTTTTCAGAAAACATCAGGAAAGCTGCCGGGATCCTGACAGGCGCCGTCGGACTGATCACCACTTCCAAAGAAGCAAATGAAATTATTGAGGAGGGAAAAGCCGACCTGGTGTTCCTTGCCCGCGAATTCCTGCGCGATCCTTATTTCCCAAGAAGAGCCGCCACTGAGCTGGGCGTCGACATCGCCTGGCCGCTTCAATATGAGCGGGCAAAAAGAAAACATTGATTATTTGGTAACCGGGATCATTTTTCCAAGTTGAAAATCCACACTTTCTGCAGTTTCAGTCAGCGTCAAATCTTCGTAGTATTTTACATGCCTTGCATCCCGGAATATAAAGCGCAGCCTGAGCTTATCTTTGTCTGTATATAAAAACGGATTTTTAAAGATCATCGTAACATTGGAATTCCCCGGTACAGAGCCATTCACAGGAAGATAACCAGGATCAAGCCCCATGCTATCGGCAGCCGTAGATTTCAGGTCATATATACTACCACCATAATTTACGATCTTTAAATAGTAAAACTCTGCAAACTCCGCTTGTCCGCCACTGCCCAGCTCATATTCAACCTTATCAATCGCCAGTCTTGGAATTTTTGAATCATTGAGGCTTCCTAATACAGTGGAAAGATGCTTCGTTTGTACTTCATTAGAATTTTCATTGAGTGAAATGATCTTCGCCAATTGATTCATTTGTGCATTGATGATCGTATTCTGGTCGATCAGCAACCGGTTTTGCTCTTTTAGCTGCCCGATCATCACTTCCATTGTATCCAATTGCTCACGGTTATTGCTTGTTTCAACTGAAAGATCATATGATTTAACAGAAATGATCGTACCCCAGGCAGAAAAAATTATTGTAAGCAACAAAGGCAATAGTACGCTAAAAACCACAAACCATTTTTTCTGCTGGTTGCCGGAATCAAAGAAAACAGAATAAATTTTGGATGTTGTTGGTTTTTTCCCGGTCATGTTCCATGTATATTTGCAAATATATTGAGATCTATTGGTTTTTTCATTTGAAGCCCGGGTCTTTTTGAGCAAAATAAGACGCTGATCCCAGCTTATTTATCCGTATATTTGATGCACGGGAGAGAGGCTTTTCAGCCCCTCTCTTTTTTTCGCTTGGCTGCTCACTATATCAACTACCAATGAAGCTCTACATCAAATACATGGTCAGCCTGCGCTGCAAAATGATCGTGAAGACGGAGCTTAAGAAGCTGGGATTGAAATATGTGATCGTTGACCTCGGCCTGGTGGATGTGCTGGAAGACATTACACAGGAACAACGCGACCAGCTGAAAGTAAACCTGCTGAGATCCGGGCTGGAGCTGCTGGATGATAAAAAAAGCATCCTGATCGAGAAAATAAAGAACGTGATCACCGAAATGATCCATTATTCGGATGAGCTGCCCAAAATAAATTATTCCGATCATATCGCTGAAAAGCTGAACTACGACTACACCTATCTGTCCAATATCTTCTCAGAGGTAAAAGGCATCACCATCCAGCAGTTCATCATCATTCATAAGATCGAACGTGTGAAAGAGCTGTTGCTGTACGATGAACTAAACCTTACCGAGATCTCCTACAAGCTTCACTACAGCAGCGTTGCACACTTATCCAAGCAATTCAAAAAAGTGACCGGCCTCTCCCCTTCCTTCTACAAGCAGCTGAAACAAAAGCGCGCAGGCAACCTCGAGAACATGTGATCTTTACACGAAATGTGTGATTTATGCAACTTTTGCCTAAAGTTGTGTAACACATCCTGTCCCCGCTTTCAGGACCTTTGAGCAAATCCCCTCAACAGCCAATTTGAAACTCTATATAAAATACATGGTAAGCAACCGCTGCAAAATGGCAGTGAAGGAAGATCTGAAAAAGCTTGGGCTCCATTTTATCGTGGTTGACCTCGGTGAAGTGGAGATCATGGAAAACATTTCCATTGAACAGCGGGAAGCGCTGAAAGCCTCACTGCTTAGCTCGGGGCTGGAACTGATGGATGACAAAAGGGCCATGCTGATCGAAAAGATAAAAAACGTGATCATCGAAATGGTGCATCATACGGACGAAATGATCAAGATGAATTTTTCCGATTTCCTCAGCGAAAAGCTAAACCACGATTACACTTACCTCGCTAACTTATTTTCAGAGGTGCAGGGCACTACCATTGAGCAATTCATCATCTGCCATAAAATAGAACGCATTAAGGAGCTCATCATTTACGATGAACTGAACATCACTGAAATTGCATGGAAGATGAATTACAGCAGCGTTGCGCATTTATCCAACCAGTTCAAAAAAGTAACAGGCCTCTCCCCTTCACATTTTAAAAAGCTGAAAGACCAGCGGCGTGTGCCGCTCGAGGAGATCGGCAACTCAAATTGCTAAGCAAATGGAACCGAAAAAACAAGAATCGCAATATGCAAGAAGGTTGCTCGAAGCCAGCCTTGATCCACTGATCACCATCAGCACGGAAGGTAAGATCACCGACATGAACGAGGCACTGGCGAACATTACAGGCATTAGCCGCGAAAAGCTCACAGGGACAGATTTCTTTGATTATTTCACCGAGCCGCAGAAAGCAAGGGAGGTTTACGAAGAGGTTTTTGCAAACGGCTCTGTTGCCGATTCCCCGCTTACACTTCGCCATAAAAATGGAAAGCTCACCGATGTATTATTCAATGGCTCCGTTTATAAGGATGATACCGGCAATGTGCTGGGTGTGGTGATCGTTGCAAGGGATGTGACCGCGCAAAAACTGCTTTCAAAATATTCGCTCAGCCTTATTGAGGCCAGTCTTGACCCTTTGGTCACCATCAGTACCAAAGGAAAGATCACCGACATGAACCAGGCAACCGTGAACATTACAGGTATCACGCGGGAAAAGCTCACCGGCACCGACTTCTTCGATTACTTCACCGAGCCGCAGAAAGCGCGGGAAGTGTACCAGGAAGTATTTGCAAAAGGCTCCGTTGCCGATTCCCCGCTTACACTCCGCCATAAAAACGGGAAGCTCACGGATGTACTTTTCAACGGATCTGTATACAAGGACGACCGGGGAAATGTGCTGGGTGTGGTGATCGTAGCAAGGGATGTGACCGCGCAAAAACTGCTTTCAAAATATTCACTCAGCCTTATTGAGGCCAGCCTTGACCCTTTGGTTACCATCAGCACCGAAGGAAAGATCACCGACATGAACCAGGCAACTGTTGACATTACTGGCATTACACGTGAAAAGCTCACCGGCACCGACTTCTTTGATTATTTCACAGAACCACAAAAGGCACGCGAGGTGTACCAGGAAGTATTTGCAAAAGGCTCCGTTGCCGATTCGCCGCTCACGCTTCGCCATAAAGAGGGAAAGCTCACCGATGTGCGTTTCAACGGGTCGGTTTATAAGGATGACAGGGGCAATGTATTGGGTGTGGTGATCGTTGCGAGGGATGTGACAGAGCAAAAACGCATTGCCACAGAGCTTACAGAGGCCAAAGTATTTGCGGAGCTCGCAACCGAAATTGCGGAGCAGGCAAAGAGCAAGGCAGAAAGTGCCACACAAATTGCAGAAGCCGCCGTAAAATCCAAGCAGCAGTTCTTATCGAACATGAGCCACGAGATCAGGACGCCGATGAACGCGATCATTGGATTTACAAAAGTGGTGCTAAAAACAGAGCTGAGTAAAAAACAGCACGAATATTTAAATGCCATCAAAATATCCGGAGATGCATTGATCGTACTGATCAATGATATTCTCGACCTTGCAAAAGTGGATGCCGGAAAAATGACATTCGCACATACCCCTTTCAAGCTTTCTTCCTCTATTTCAGCCATGCTTCATTTGTTTGAAACAAAGATCCAGGAAAAAAACCTTGAGCTGATCAAGAAGTATGATCCTTCCATTCCCGAGGTTTTACTGGGCGACCCGGTGCGCCTTCACCAGATCATCCTTAACCTCGTAGGAAATGCTGTAAAATTCACTTCCGAAGGAACGATCACCGTGAGCGTCCGCATGTTAAAAGAAGATGCGGAGCTGGTGACTGTTGAATTCGCCATAACCGATACCGGCATTGGCATCCCGGAAAGCAAGCTCGGAAATATCTTTGATGATTTTCAGCAGGCTACCAGTGGCACTTCAAGGTTGTATGGAGGCACAGGACTCGGACTTGCCATTGTTAAGCAGCTTGTGGAGCCGCAGGGCGGAAGCATCACTGTAAAGAGCAAGGTAGGCAAAGGCTCTACCTTCGCGTTCTGCCTGAGCTTTCTGAAAACAAAAGCAACAGCCGACGCTGAGACGGATATAGGAATTGAGCTGGAAGCAGGAATAAAAAATGTGAGGATCCTTGTAGTGGAAGACATTGCGCTGAACCAGCTCTTAATGAAAACACTGCTGGAAGAATTCGGTTTTGAAATGGACATCGCCGGCAACGGTAAGATCGCCATTGAAAAGCTGCAAAGCAATTCATATGATATTATCCTGATGGATCTTCAAATGCCTGAAATGAACGGGTTTGAAGCGACCGAATACATCCGCAAGCAATTGAATTCGCAGATCCCGATCATTGCCCTTACGGCAGATGTGACCACGGTGGATGTTGAAAAATGCAAGGCTGTAGGAATGAACGATTACATTTCAAAACCGATCGATGACAAATTGCTGTACAGCAAGATCATTAAATACCTGCAGCAAAACGATGTTAAGAAAACAGAGAAGAAAGAGAAAAAGGATTCGCTGCAACCTTTAAAAAAATGCACGAATCTCGACTATATAAAAAAGCATACAAAAAATAATTCGGGGATGATCAACGAAATGATCTCGTTGTACCTGCAGCAAACGCCGCCATTGATCAGCGCGATGAAAGAAGGAGTGGAGAACAGCGACTGGCCGGCAGTTCACGCAGCAGTGCACAAAATGATCCCTTCCTTCTCGATCATGGGCATCAGCACCGACTTTGAGAATAAAGCAAAACAGGTCCAGGAATATGCAGGCACGAAGCAGCAGACAGAAAAAATAGCCGGGCTTGTTGCTGAATTGGAAAATGTTTGCGAACAGGCTTGCACAGAGCTTGAAGAAGAAATTAACCTGACTAAAAGCATTTAAGATGAACACTGAGCAAAAAATAAACATTTTCCTGGTCGATGATGACGCCATGTTTTTAAAATTACTGGAGATCGAGTTCCTGCAGCAGGAGAATTTCATCGTGCAGACATTTTCAACAGGAGAACGCTGCATGCAGCAATTGCCTTCACACAGGCCTGATGTCATTATCCTGGATTATCACCTTGACGGGATCGATAAGAATGCAATGAACGGAATGGAAACACTGGGCAGGATAAAAGCATTCAACCCCGACATTCCCGTTATTATGCTGTCTTCACAGGATAAGATCGATGTTGCTATCAATTGCATGCACAACAAGGCTTTTGATTACGTGGTTAAAAGCGAAACTGCTTTTATGCGTTTGCAAAAGATCATTTCCACCATCCTTCACTACCAGAAGCTGGAAAAAGAATTGAGCTGGTATATGGAACGGATGTAACATTCAATACATCCCAGGGTGTGAATCATATAAGTTTTTGAAGATATTCTGTAAGTGCTGCCCGCATTAAGCGTTGTAATTTAGCAGCCGAACAAGAACATTTAAAAACTTATCCATGATCAAAAAAAATCCATTAGCACGGAATCTTTCCTCTATTACGCTATCAGCGATCAGGCCTGTCAACATACATTTTCTTCACCCCGGGATACGGGAACAACATTCGTCCGAGCTGATTATGGCAGATCTCATGGATGCAAAAGCAGAATTGAGCGATTATATCAGGGGAGTTCAGCAGATCATGTTCCAGGCCACTCACAAAGTAAGACAGCCTATCGCAAATCTTTTAGGCCTTTCCAACCTGCTCGATCAACAGTACCATACACAGGCCGAGCTTAAGAAAATAACCGGCTATATCACGCAGTCGATCTCCATCCTGGATATATTTACCAGGGACCTCATCCTGTTTATAAGCAACCTGGCCAATAGTAAAAAAGAATAAGATTGCAACATGTGAATGATGTAACTTCTTTGTAAAGTTATGTAAGCTTTCCTGCTGTAAAGAGTTTCACCTTTGCGCTGTTAAAACCGGGAGCCCCCGGAACATTTCCAAACAGCCAATATATCTATGAAAACCTTTAGCTTCTTCGCGTTTACCCTGTTATTCAACGTATGCCATATCACAGCACAAAATGGTGCAGAAAGCTTCGAGAAGAGCTTTAACCGTGCAGAAGAAGCATTTTCAAAAATCTACCAGGAAGGTATGGATGAATCACTGATGCATTCCAAAGAAGGATATTTAATCCCGCTTCCGGTTTTCCTTGAGCTGTATAAGCAAAACCCCGAAAACATGAACCTCGCTTTCAAAATAGGCGTATGCTACCTGAGCTCAAAAAGCGAACGTTCAAAATCAATTCCTTATTTCAACAAGGCCATCACCGCCGTTTCAGCTGATTATAAAGGAAGTTCCTACAAGGAAACAAAAGCACCGCTGATCGCCTGTAAGCTTTTAGGTGATGCCTGCCATTTGAATTATGAATTTGACAAGGCAATAGCAGCTTATGAAAGTTATAAAGCTGTGATGTCGCAAAACAACAGATCGGATAAAAAATCGATCGGCGAAACAGAACGCAAGATCGAAATGTGCAGGAGCGGAAAGATCCTTATGGCCACGCCTGTCCGCATGAAAATACAAAACCTTGGAAACACAGTGAACTCAGGATATGCCGATTATTCACCTGTATTGTCGGCAGATCAAAGCACCATCTTTTTCACTTCACGCCGGCCGGAAACAACAGGTAGCCAGAAAGATGATGAAGGCAATAATATGGAGGATATTTATACCGCGGACAAAACAAAATCCGGCTGGTCGAAAGCAACAAATATCGGATCACCTGTTAATACCGAATGGCATGAAGCCACTGTAGGTATTTCCCCGGATGGCCAAACCATCCTGGTATACAAGGATGACATGGGCGACGGGAACATTTACAGCACATCCCTTGACGGCGATGTATGGAGCAAGCCCGTAAAGCTGAATGAAAACATCACCACCAAATACTGGGAGCCGAGCGCATTTATTTCTGCAGATGGCAACACACTTTATTTCACCAGCGACAGGCCGGATGGATTCGGGGGAAGCGATCTTTACATAAGCAGGCTGACTTCTGAAGGTGATTGGGGAAAAGCAGTGAACATGGGCCCGAACATCAATACGCCTTACGATGAGGACGCGCCCTGTATTCATCCCGATGGAGTTACGCTGTCGTTCAGCTCAAACGGGCATAATACCATGGGCGGCTTTGATATTTTTACAAGCCTTCTCTCTGAAGAAGGCACCTGGTCAGAGCCCATCAATGCAGGCTACCCGGTCAATACTACCTATGATGATATTTTTTATGTTGTAAGCCCCGATAACCGCACAGCTTATTTTTCCTCGTTCCGCACAGATGGATTCGGAGAAAAGGATAATTACATGGCCACATTCCCCGACCGGAAAGAAACTCCTCTTACACTGATGAAGGGCGTAGTAAATGATGAATCCGGGAAACCGGCAGGCAAGGTTATTATTACGGTAACTGATAATGAAACAGGAAATGTGGTTGGTGTATACCATACCAACAAAAAAACAGGAAAATTCCTGTTCATCCTCACACCGGGAAAAAATTACAATATCACTTACCAGGCCGATAATCACCTGTTCTATTCAGAGAACATGGAGATCCCGAAAAAATCAAACTATTACGAGATCGACAAATCCGTATCACTCACACCGATCGTGGTAGGATCCAAAATTATCCTGAACAATATTTTCTTTGATTTCGATAAGGCCAGCTTACGTACACTTTCCAATGTAGAGCTAAGGAACCTGGTTATGCTTTTAAAAAGCAATCCGAACCTGAAAGTGGAGATCTCCGGGCATACCGATAGCAAAGGCGATGCAGCCTATAACCAAAAGCTTTCTGAAGAGCGGGCACAGGCAGTTGTAAACAGCCTTATAGCAAGCGGGATAGATGCCGGAAGGATGACAGCAAAAGGATACGGCAAGTCCATACCCGCATCGAATAATAAAAAAGCAAATGGAAAAGACAATCCCGAAGGACGACAATTGAACAGGAGAGTAGAGCTTAAGGTCACACAGATCAATTAAAGGAATTGCAACATGTGAATGATGTAACTTATTGCAGGAGTTATGTAACACCCGCACAAGTAAATTCAAACATCTTTGCAACGTGAAATTATTCACACCTGCACGCCAGTCGCGTAAAAAAAAAACAAAAATATGAAACTTAAAAAAATAGCAGCTGCCTTCGCGGTAGTATCGATAGTCTTTGTAGTAAGCTGTAAGAAAGACAAGAATGAGCCACAGCCGGCAACGTCCTCTACAAATAGCCAGGCAGTTCCTTTACAGACAACCTCACAATCCCCGGTTGCAATGGGAGGCGCTTCCACCCTTGCCATACTTGCGGGCTCAGCGATCAGCAACACCGGTGCAACACATGTTACAGGTGACATGGGCTTAAGCCCGGGCACTTCGATAGGCGGCTTTCCCCCAGGAATTCTTGTGGGTACGCAGCACATCAATGATGCGATCGCCACACAGGCAAAGCTTGACCTTACAGCAGCATACAATGATGCAGCAGGCAGGACCGCAACGGATATTGTTACGCTCTCCGGAAATATCGGTGGATTGACGCTTACCCCGGGTTTGTATAAATCCACATCCTCATTGGCAGTTTCTTCAGGGGATGTTACTTTTGATGCAAAGGGAAATGCAAATGCAGTCTTTATTATCCAGATCGCATCCACACTGACCACCACTCCGGGACGTAAAGTTTTTTTAACGGGAGGTGCATCGGCATCCAATATCTTCTGGCAGGTAGGGACTTCTGCAACATTCGGCACCACTTCTGTTTTCAAAGGAACCATCCTCGCCATGCAATCGATCACGTTCAATACAGGCGCAACGCTTAACGGCAGGGCACTTGCACGCACCGGGGCTATCGTAATGGCGGGCAACGCAATTACAGTAAACTAATTACAGGCATGTGAAAAGAATGCTGCTATAACAGCAGCATTCTTTTTTTTGGGTAAATAATGCCTCACGTGTGAATCATGTAACTTATTTCAAACGTTGTATAACATATTCGCTTGTAAAGATGATCACCTTTGTCCCGATGTGAAAATTCATTCACAAAATCAATAACAAAAAATGAAAATAAAACTACTGAATAATTTAACGGCAGGTATCCTGCTTTTATCATCCGCTGCAACTTTCGGGCAAGCCCCTAACCTGGGAACAGCAGCAGATTTCGCTCTTTTCTCCACCGTGGGAGCTGTAACCAATACAGGCATTTCGCACGTTACAGGCAATACAGGAACAAACAGCGGCTCGAGCACCGGCTTCGGAAATGTGAACGGTGTAATGCATGACAATGACGGCGCAAGCGCACAATGTGCTTCCGATCTTTTGCTTGCCTATAACCAGCTGAACGCAACTGTTCCTGCGTTTTTCCCGGCCCCCCTGCTTGGAAACGGAACTGTGCTTTTTGCAGGTGTTTACTCTATCTCCGGTGCAACCACGCTGAACCTGGACCTTACCTTAAACGCGCAGGGAAATCCCAATGCAGTTTTTATCTTCCAGATCCAGGGGCCATTCTCCACCAATGCGGATGCAAAGGTGAAGCTGATCAACGGAGCGCAGGCATGTAATGTGTTCTGGAAAGTGGAAGGCCTTGTGAGCATGGCTGCAGGTACAATGATGAAAGGAACTGTTATTGCCAACAATGCAGCGATCAACATGAATACTAACGATACGCTGGAAGGCCGTGCGCTTTCCACCTCGGGTGCAGTTACGCTTGACGGAACACTTGTTTATACTCCATCAGGTTGCGGAAGCCCGATCCTTACGGGCCCTAATGCGCCTGTACTTGCCTCTACGGAATGTTATGCGATATTTTCTTCCAACGGTGCAGTTTCCAATTCAGGCATTACGACAGTAATGGGTGATGTTGGAACCAACACCGGATTAACTACAGGATTCGATACGCTTTTGGTCACAGGCACAGTGCATCCTATTCCCGATGCATCCACAGCAGCCTGCGCTGCCGACCTTGCCAATGTGTACACTTACCTGAATACGTTGCCTTACGACATCGAGCTCCTGTATCCCGCACAATTCGGGAACAACCTGGTGCTTACACCGCATACTTATTTATTGAATGCTGCCACCGTGTTCACCGATTCATTATACCTGGATGCACAAAACAATGCGAATGCAGTGTTCGTGATCAAGATCAACGGAGCGCTTTCTACCAGCACCTATTCAAAAGTCCTTCTTATTAACGGAACACAGGCTAAAAATGTGTACTGGAAAGTAGAAGGTGCTGTAAGCATCAACGATTACTCTGTTTTTTGCGGAACGATCGTATGTAACAATGGAGCCCTTGGTGCAGTAGGCACAGGAGTGGCCCTGAACGGCAGGGCGCTTACCACAACAGGCGCGTTAAGCACCACTGCGGCAAGCACAACAATGCCCCCGGTATGTACGCCAACAGGCATCACATCCTACGAGAACGCCAATGCGGTCAGCATTTACCCGAACCCGTTTACAAACACATTGAGCATCCTGTTAAACGATGCATCGGTTAATAACTACGAACTGCATATCTACAACGTGCTTGGCGCGGAAGTAATGAAAAAAAGCATTACAGAGCAACTGACCACGCTTGCAACAGGCATGCTTCCTTCAGGGATCTATTTTTACCAGCTGAACAACAGCCGTAAAACGATCCAGTCGGGAAGGCTGATCTCACAGCAATAATTCATTTTCCAAACGAACCTCCGCTATAACGAACAGTTATAGCGGAGGTTTTTATTTTAAGGATGCAGGCGATGTGTGAATCATGTAACATATCCCCGGAGTTCTGTAACACATCTGCGCTGCCGGTTCATCACCTTTGTCAGAGAAATTAATCGCACAGGCAAAATGAATGATCAGGCAGAAGCAGAAAAAAACTGGAACAAAACAAAAGGAAAATTAAAACAGCAGTTCAGTATCCTCACAGATAATGATGTACAACCGGCAGAAGGAAAAACAGATGGAATGATGGACCGGCTCCAGTTGAAACTTGGCAAAACAAAAGAAGAGATCCATTCCCTCATCCTTGGAACAGAAAACAAAGAAAATAGTTAATCAATATCAAAACACTAAACAAAATGAAAAGGTTAATGATCATAGCAGCGGCATTCCTGTCATACACAAGTGCAGTAATTGCGCAAGACACCCACGATACCGATAACCGTGAAAAATTTCAGTTTGGACTGAAGGCCGGACTGAATTACTCTAACGTGTATAATGAGAAAGGAGAAGAATTTAAAGCGAATCCGAAATTCGGCCTGGCTGCCGGTGCATTTATGGAGATTCCTTTCGGAAAATACTTCGGCATCAGCCCCGGGGCTATGATCTCTCAAAAAGGATTCAGGGCAACCGGGATGATGCTTGGAAGCACATACAATTTCACAAGGACCACAACATACCTCGACATTCCCCTGGAGTTCCAGCTGAAGCCAAGTGAATTCATCACGCTGGCTGCCGGAGGACAGTATTCCTACCTGCTGAACAAGCGTGATGTGTTCTCCAATTCATCCACCAGCTACATGCAGGAGCAGCAGTTCCAGAACGACAACATCCGTAAGAACATTTTCGGATTCGGAGGCGGGCTTGATATCAATTTAAGACACATCGTTTTAGGTGCAAGAGCTGGCTGTGACTTCCAGGACAACAACGGCGACGGTTCATCCACAACACCGCGTTACAAAAATGCCTGGTTCCAGGGCACACTGGGATATAAATTTTACAAGCAAAGCTAAACTAAACTAAAACCACAAAAACCCACTACTATGAAAAAGTACATCATCATTTCCATTGCACTGATCACAACTCTGGCAATGAACGCACAAGACAAGCCTGAAAGGGAGAAATTCGGGAACACGCTTAACCTTGGCGCAGGTATCGGCTATTACGGATACATCGGCCATACATTACCGGTTGGCACGCTGAACTATGAATTTGATGTGGCAAGGAATTTCACGCTTGCGCCCTTTGTTGGAATTTACTCTTACCGCAATTACTATTACTGGAACAACCCGAATCATGGCGATCCGTATTACCGCTCTTATTCGTACCGCGTAATTGCAGTGCCCGTGGGAATCAAAGGAACCTACTATTTTGATGAATTATTTCATGCCGGCCCTAAATGGGATTTCTATGCAGCGGCTTCGGCAGGATTTGTATTCAGGAACGTAGTATGGGACAGTGAATATTATGGCGACAAGCATGTTTACCAGACTTCAAGCCCTTTGTACCTGGACGCACATGCAGGAGCAGAATATCACATGAACCAAAAAGCGGGATTGTTCCTCGACCTGTCAACAGGAGTATCCACATTTGGCCTTGCATTGCACTTTTAAAAATCCAATTCATTCATATCTGCAAAAACGGAAACAATGGGAAATTTACTTTATACGATCGCAGTTATACTTGTTGTCATCTGGGCGATCGGTTTCATCGGCTACAGTGCAGGAGGCATCATTCACATACTCCTTATCATTGCAGTGATTGCGGTGCTGTTCAGGCTTATCAGCGGCAACAGGCCACTTTAAAAATTAATTAATATTAAAAAACAAAAATCATGGACACAAAAAAAATAGCAATCGGTGTATTGGCAGGCGCAGCCTTCGGTGCATTACTGGGTGTATTATTTGCACCGGATAAAGGAGCTGAAACACGCAAGAAGGTCGCAAAAAGAGGAAAAGATACAAGGGACGACATCCAGGAGAAATTTGATGAGCTGCTGGTCAATCTCACATTGAAATACGAAGCGGAGAAAGAAGAGGCGAAAGAACTCTATGCAAAAGCGAAGAACCGGGTGCAGGAAATAAAAGATAATGTAAAAACTGCTTCGAATTAATAAATAAACCGGGAATGCAAGCCCGCCTTTATCAAAAGGACCGGATCCGGCACTGTTAAAGCCTTTCTTGTGATCGGCGTAGCAGTGCCGCGATCATTTTACCCATTCCGGGAATATTCCTTTCATTCCTTTCCCAAAAACAGCATTCCGCAGTCGCAAAGGCGGCGAAAATCCTTTCAAAACAGCACATCCCGCTTTTAGCCGATTGTCTGGCATGTTTATATACTGTATGTTAGCAAATGACACGACCCCTGAAAGTTTTGCTGGCAGATGATGATGAAGACGATCGCTTCTTTTTCGATATAGTACTAAAAGAACTATCCATTGCAACACAGCTTGCCACCGTTGAAAACGGCGAAAAGCTCATGCGCTTCCTTGCTGAAAATCCCGATCAATTGCCCGATGTGCTTTTTCTTGATCTGAATATGCCCCGCAAAAACGGTTCTGAATGCCTTGCCGAGATCAAAAGCAACAAGCGCTTTAAAGACCTGCCGGTTTTTATATACTCCACCTCCATGCACGAAGATGTTGCAGACCTCCTTTACAATAACGGTGCACATTGTTATATCCGTAAAACCGATATCATAGAGCTTCAGCAGGTGCTTGAATATGCACTCGGCATGATGATCAAAAACAATTTCAAAAGGCCGGCACGGAATAAGTTCATCCTTAAGATGACCGAGCCTGTATAAAAGCTCATTTCTCCCGGTTTTTAAATCTCAAACATCCAGCTGGTATGGCTCACAATAAAATACAGCCTGTGAAAGGCAGTGTCGCTTTAAAAAAGGAAGCCGGCGCAGAGCGGCTTATCAAAGAGCTGAAAAATGTACGTGCAGAAATGCAGGCTATGGCAAAGTTGCAGGAACAGGCCAAAGAGGAATTTCTCGTGCTGAACGAACAGCTTGAAATTTCACAGAAAGAAACGGAAGCGAGCAATGAAAAGCTGCTGCTCATTAACAATGAGCTCCAGATCCGCAATGAGCTGCTTACCGAATCATATAATTATTCTGCTGCCATTATCGCCACTATTCATGAGCCCATGATCATCCTGGATGAATACCTGAGGATCAAATCGGCAAACAAGGCATTCTATAAAAAATTTCTCACCAGTAAGGAAGCAACTGTTGGCCTGCCGCTTTTTGAGCTTGGGAACAAGCAGTGGAGCATTCCAAAGCTGAAAAAGCAGCTCGAAGGCGTTCTTTACGGAAATAATGATTTTTATGGCTTTGAAGTGAAGCATACTTTTCCCGGGATCGGTGAAAAGATCATGCAGCTGAATGCCCACCGCATCATCCAGAAAAATCACAAGAACCAGTTGATCCTCCTTGCCATGGAAGATATTACCGAACGCACACTTTACCACTTTAAAGAAAAAGAACAGCTGAATACGGATATCCTCCTGCACAAAGCCGATAAGGAAGAGCTTGAAAATGCCGTAAAAGCGAGGACCGGCCAGATAGAGCAAAAAAACCTTGAGCTTGAAAGGGCAAATAAAGAGTGGGCATTTCAGAATATTGAAAAAGAAAAGCGTGCTGCCGAATTACGCGTTGCCAATGCAGAGCTGGCATTCCAGAACAATGAAAAGGAAAAGCGCGCCGCCGAATTAAGCGTTGCGAACATAGAGCTGGCATTCCAGAACGATGAAAAAGAAAAGCGTGCTGCCGAATTAGGAATTGCCAATAAAGAGCTCGCATTCCAGAATAACGAAAAAGAAAAACGCGCTGCTGAATTAAGCATAGCAAATATAGAGCTGGCATTTCAGAACAATGAAAAGGAAAAGCGTGCCACTGAGCTCAGCATTGCAAACACTGAGCTGGCATTCCAGAATGATGAAAAGGAAAAGCGTGCTGCCGAGCTGAGCATTGCCAATAAGGACCTGACCACATTCACCTACGTATCCAGCCACGATCTCCAGGAACCTTTGCGGAAGATCCAGAATTTTGTTGTCTGCATTCTTCGCGAAGAAGAAAAAAACCTGTCGGCAACCGGCAAAGGATATTTTCTCCGCATGCGGGAAACAGCCAGGCGGATGCAGAACCTTATTGAAGACCTGCTCACCTATTCACGTACAAAGAGCACCGAACATAAATTTGAGCATACCAACCTTGATAAGATCATGAACGAAGTGCTTAGCGATTTTGAAGAAATTCTGAAAGAAAAGAAAGCAGCCATCGAGTATTCCGCGCTCGGCCATGCTGATATCATTCCCTTCCAGTTCCGCCAGCTGCTGCACAACCTTGTCACCAATTCGCTGAAGTTCTCAAGGCCGGACATTCCGGCACACATCATTGTTAAAAGCAAAATAATAAACGGAAAAGATGCAGGCCATCCCAAGTTATCAGCAGAAAAAAATTACCTCGACATCACTTTTAGCGACAATGGCATTGGCTTCGATCCCCAGTATAAAGAGCTTATTTTCGAAGTCTTCCAGCGCCTCTACAGCTTCGATGAATACAAGGGTACAGGCATAGGGCTTGCTATTTGTAAAAGGATCGCTGAGAACCACCAGGGCATAATTACAGCTATAGGGAAGCTTGATGAAGGCGCAGCGTTCAATATTTTCATTCCCGTGGAATAAATCCTGAACATTTCCCTATATATGTAGTTACCAGCAACATCAATCATTTTAGCCGGATCTTCTTCTGGCATTTTTTTTTATTAGTAAGAACTATAATTCAATTAAATTTGATTTTATCGGTTATATTAGACTATCTTCACCAATACGAATACCGCATACAGGTACCTGTCCTCTCCTCTCGTTATAATAAGGATAAACGTTTAACTTAGTTATTTTATCCAAATCTTCCTCCTTCATGGCTAAACAATTACACATTCTGCTTGCGGATGATGATGAAGACGACCGCTTCTTTTTTAACATGGCAGTAAAAGCATTGTCTGCTGAAGTAAAGTTCACAACGGTTGAGGACGGAGAAAAATTAATGAATTTCCTTTCAGCTGGTACCAGGACATTGCCCGACGTGCTCTTCTTAGACCTCAACATGCCCCGCAAGAATGGTTCGGAATGCCTGCTGGAAATAAAAAGCAATAAAGCACTGAAGGATATTCCTGTGATCATCTACTCCACTTCCATGCACGATGATATTGCTGATACGTTATACGGCAACGGCGCCCATTACTACAGCCGGAAAACCGATGTGCAGGAACTTCAGAAAGTGCTCCGGTTTGTCCTTGAGCAGATCGCAGAAAAAAAATTCGAGCGGCCATCAAGGGATAAGTTCATTCTCAAAATGCCCGAAACAGAGCTTAGCAACTAAATCCCCTTATTCAAAATGAAAGCAGCTACCGGCCTTAAAAAGAAAAAAATATCACTTCCAAAAAAGGCTAAAGAGAGCTCTTTTCCTATTGTTGCTATCGGGGCTTCAGCCGGCGGACTGGAAGCTGTTTCCATACTCCTCAAAAACCTGCGTGTTGATACGGGAATGGCCTACATCTATGTGCAGCATCTTAACCCGGAACACAAAAGCTTTCTTGTGGAGATCCTCTCCAAGACCACAAAGATGCAAGTGCATGAAATAGACAACATGGAGCTGATGGAGCCCAATAACGTGTATGTGATCCCGCATAACAAAGGCATTGAAGTAACCGACGGGCATATCAAACTGCTCCCACGATCAAAAGGCGGCTCTGCCATTTCCATTGATGTGCTTTTTGCCTCACTCGCGGAAACTCATAAGGAAGAAGTGATCGGCGTCATCCTTTCGGGCAACGCCAGCGATGGCACCCGCGGGCTCAAAGCGATCAAGGCGGCCGGCGGCCTTACCTTCGCACAGGATGATTCGGCACAGGTAAGCAGCATGCCTAAATCTGCAATCGCTGCAAAAACAGTTGATTTTGTTTTGTCCCCAAAAGAGATTGCACAGAAACTCGGGCGTTTAAGTAAAAATGACCTGCTCAGGATCACCGCAAAAAAAAAGCGGAATGATATTATTAGTGAGGCCAACGATACCGACCTGAAACCGATTTTTGAGCTGCTGCATAAAAAGGCCGGCATCGATTTCAGCCATTATAAAATAGCCTCCATCAAAAGGCGCCTGAACCATAAGATGCTGCAATGCGGCGTAAAAACAATAAAAGAATACGAAAAGCTGCTCAACAAAAAAAATGATGAAGCGGAAACACTCTGCAAAGACCTGCTCATCAATGTCACTTGTTTTTTCAGGGATACCGAAACCTTCCGTTACCTGAAAACAGTTTTTTTTCCAAAACTATTGAAAAGCAAAACGCTCGGAGAAACGCTGAGGATCTGGATCCCGGCCTGCTCTACAGGCGAAGAGGCATATTCCATCGCGATGCTCATTGCGGAGCTGCAGGATCATAAAGCACGGAAAGTGGCCGTACAGATCTTTGCTACGGACCTGAGTGAGCATACCATCAACATTGCAAGGATCGGCGAATATTCGCAGGGCGCCGTTGAATCCGTAAGCCAGAAACAGCTGAAGCGCTTTTTCAGCAAAACAGGCGACCAATACAGGATCGTGAAAGAGCTCCGTGAAATGTGTGTGTTTGCACCTCATAATATTTTAAGCGACCCTCCTTTTTTCAGGATCGATTTTGTAAGCTGCCGCAACCTGCTGATCTATTTTGATGCAGCTGCGCAGAAGAAAGCGCTGGCAAGCCTTCATTTTTCTTTGAATGATGGCGGCACACTGATGCTTGGAAAATCAGAGACCATCGGGAGCTCATCACAGCTGTTCACACAGATCAATAATAAATTCAAGATCTATTCCCGGAAAAAAAACACCGGCATCCGCAAGATCCCCGAACTGATGCCGCGCCTGCCAAAGCCTGTTTCCTATTCGAAAAATTCAAAGTCAGCAGCCTCAAAGAAAATATCTGTTGATTCCATAGAGCTTGACAATACCATCAACTCCCTTTTGCTTTCGCGGTATATGCCTGCCTGCGCGATCATCAACAAGGACATGGAGATCCTGCAGTTCAGGGGGCTCACCTCTTTATATCTTTCCCATCCTTCCGGGAAAGCAAGCCTGAACATTTTGAAGATGATGCGCCCCGAATTCTCATTCGAGCTTCGCAATGCAATCCACAAGGCAATAAAGACAAAACAATCCGTGGTGAAATCGGGCATCGAAATGAAAATTGATGCAGAGGTCCGGATGGTAACCCTCGAGGTATTTCCGCTGAAACTGGAATGGGATGAACCTTTGCTGCTTATAGTGTTCACCTTCCAGGAACTGGTTGAAAAATTCATTGAAAGCGGCAAGGACAGGAAAAGCAACACGACACAAAAAGACCGCAGGATAAAAAAGCTTGTGGAGGAGCTGAACAATGCCCGCCTGGAGATGCAATCGGTGATCGAATCACAGGAAGCTTCATTCGAAGAATTACAGGCAGCAAATGAAGAGGTTGTTTCTACAAACGAGGAGTTCCAGACCCTGAACGAAGAGCTGGAAACATCCAAGGAAGAGATCCAGGCCACCAATGAAGAGCTGATCTCCACCAACCGCGAGCTGAAAATGCACAATGAGCTGCTGGAAGAATCCTATAATTATTCACAAACCATCATTGCCACCATTCATGAGCCGATGCTCGTGCTCGACAGCAACCTGCATGTAAAGTCGGCCAACAAATCATTCTATAAAAAATTCCTGGTAACGCAGGAAGAAACCGAAGGCATGCCTTTATTTGAATTAGGCAACAAGCAATGGAACATTCCGAAGCTGCACGAGCTGCTTGCAACGCTCCTTTCAAAAAACACCCAGTTCGAGAACCTCGAAGTGATCCATGAATTTCCCGGCCTCGGAGAAAAGGTGATGCTGCTCAATGCAAGCCGCATCATCCAGAAGACCCACCGCGAAAAGCTGATCCTTCTTGCCATCAAGGACATTACCGAACGCTCGCAGCGGCAACGTGCGGCGGATGTACTGAACGAAGAGAATATCCGGCTGCATAAAAAAGACAAGCTTGGCCTCGAAAAAGCCGTTAAACACCGGACCAAAGAGTTGGAAGAAAAAAATGTAGAACTGGAAAGTGCAAATAAAGACCTTACCACCTTTACCTATGTTTCGAGCCATGACCTCCAGGAGCCGCTTCGCAAGATCCAGAATTTCGCATCCGTTCTTCTTCTTGAAGAGGAAAAAAATCTCTCCGACAATGGCAAGGAATATTTTAAGCGGATGCGGACCACGGCAAAGCGCATGCAGGGATTGATAGAAGACCTGCTGACATACTCACGTACCAAGGACAGTAACCGGAAGTTTGAGAACACATCGCTGAACAGGATCCTCAGTGATGTGATCAATGACTATGAAGAAGCATTAAAATCAATCCATGGAACCATTGAAGTGATGCCCATGCAGCATTCCAGTATTATCCCTTTCCAGTTCCGCCAGCTCTTCCAGAACCTGGTCAGCAATTCCGTAAAATTCTCCAATCCGAAAGTGCCGCTTCGCATTGTTGTAAAGAACAGGATCATACAGGGAAGCAAAAAGCTCAATAAGCAGCTTTCTCCTGACATAAAATACCTCAACATTATTTTCAGCGATAACGGCATCGGCTTCGACCCCCAGTACAACTCCCGTATTTTTGAGGTGTTTCAGCGCCTTCAGAATAACGAACAATCTCCTGGCACAGGAATAGGCCTGGCTATCTGTAAAAGAATAGTTGAGAACCATCATGGAGTGATCACAGCAAACGGAAAAGTAAACAAGGGTGTACGGGTGGATATCTATCTCCCGCTTGAATAAGCGCAATGTCATATTGTTTTATACCGGAAAGTTTCTTTTTACCACCGCTCATTCTATTACTTACCGGATTATACACAGGCATAATAATTGAAACATCTTTTTCAAATAGTGTAATTACACAGGTATGATAAAGCAACCCAAATTTATTGCAGTGATTGGCGCATCAGCCGGAGGTCTGGATGCGCTTGCGGAAATGGTTAAAAACCTTGAGAAGGGCCTTGATGTTGCTTATTGCATCGTCCTTCACCTGTCGCATAAAGGAATAGGAGATTTTGTGGTGCATCGCCTTCAGCAGGTAACCACCTTGAGCTGCAGCCTTGCAAAAAACGGAGAGCTGATAAAGAAAGACCATATTTATATTGCACGCCCTAACGCACATATGCTTGTAAAAGATAATAAGATCATCCTTGGCGGAGGCCCCGAGGAAAACCGTTTCCGCCCCTCTATTGATGTGCTCTTCAGGTCAGCGGCCTGCGCTTACAGCTCACATGCCATAGGTATTATTTTAAGCGGCATGCTGGACGACGGCACATCCGGCATGTCTGCAATTAAAAGAAGCGATGGAACCCTTCTTGTACAGGATCCTGACCAGGCTGAATATCCTGACATGGCTCTCTCCGTAATGAATAACATGGAGGTTGATAATGCACTGCCCTTAGAGGAAATAGGTAAAGCTATTGGAGGAATAATCAAACGTAAAAAAGGAAAGAAAAAAGTGGTTCCTGAGGATATAATCGCAGAATCGAGAATTGCTGAAACAACTGCTATAGGAATAGATGATATTGCAAAAATTGCAGATGATAAAAGTGTATTTGCCTGTCCTGATTGCGGAGGAAACCTTTGGATCATGAAAGACAAGGCCATTAAACGTTACCGCTGCCATATCGGCCACGCTTACAGCGAAAGGGACCTGGTTGTAAAGCAGGCGGAAACGGCAAGCACTACTTTATGGATAGCCTTGCGTATGATGGAAGAACGCAAGCACCTTTTAAAAAAAATGGAGGTTGAAAGTGTAAAAAAAGGACATAAATCCATATCAGTAAGATATCTTGAGAAGCATGATGACATGCAGCGGCACATAGAGCGCTTAAAAAAAATCCTGTTTGATTTGCAAAACCATGCCACAGGATAGTAAAAAAAGCCTGGATGATCTTATGTTTATGATACCCTATGGATTCCTGATCCCGATAATCGCCACATCATCCAGCTGCTCGAGGTTTCCCCTCCAGGCTTCGAATGTGGCATCCAGCTCATCTTTCTGCTTATTCATAGGCTGAGCGCTGAGCGAAATTAATTTTTCCTGCAGGTTCTTGCTCTTGAATTTTTTTCCTTTCGGCCCACCGAACTGGTCGGCGTAGCCATCGCTGAATAAATACACCGTATCATTTTTCTGAAGATCTATTATGTGATCCCTGAAAGGCACAGGATTGATCGTATAGCCGATCGGCTGCTTATCGGGCTCCACCACTTTCATCACTTTAATCCCTTCTTCCTGCGATGAGATCCACAAGGCATTGTTAGCACCGGCCCATGTCATTTCTCCTGTTTGTATGCTGTAGCGCATCATGGAAATGTCCATTCCGTCCTGGCTTTCGCCGCTTGCGCCTGTCTGCTTCAGCTCCTTCACGATCTTTTCACGAAGCCTGTTGAGGATCTCTCCCGGCGTAAGCAGCTCTTCCGAGGAAGTGATCTCGTTCAGGTATGCAATCCCGAGCATGCTCATGAATGCGCCCGGAACGCCATGTCCTGTACAATCTGCAACGCAAATGTACCAGTAGCCTCTTTTTTCGATGCTCCAGTAAAAATCGCCGGAGACAATATCCTTCGGCTTGTACAACACGAAATGCTCGGGCAGGTGCGCCGTAATGTTCTCTTCCTCTTTCAGCAGCGCTTCCTGGATACGGCGTGCATAGGTGATCGAATCGATGATGCCTTTGCGGTGCTCCTCCACTTCCTGCTTCTGCAGCTCGATCATGATGTTCTGTTTTCTTGTGATGCGGAGAGAACGGAAAATGAACACAAGGAATATAAGCGAAAGCAACAGTCCGCCGATCACCGATCCTATGATGATATGCTGTGTGCGCTTTTCAGCTGCAGCAGTCGCTTTCGCGATGGCTTCCTTTTTTTCATATTCATAGTTCATCTCCTTGCGGGTGATGTCGCTTGCCTTGTCCTGGTTAAAGATCGAGTCCTTTGCATTATTATGATCCTGCAGCCTGTTATATGATCGTTCAAGATACACCGTCTTTTGCTGCAGCGGGATTCCTTTCTGCGCAGCCATTTCAGCATACAGGTCGCTCAGGTGCTCCGAGGTTGACATAACTCCGTACAGGTCATTGATCTCCCTGGAAAGCTGCAGCGATTGTAAAAGATAGCGTTCAGCCTCATCATACTTTTGCATGCTCATGTACACCGAGCCGAGGCTGCCTACATTGATCGCCCTTGTTGATTTATCGCCATCCTCACCAACAAGCGCCAGCGTTCTTTTGAAATAGGTGACAGCAGCAAAAAACTCAGGGATCTCCGAAGGGGCCTTTCCTGCATCCCGTTGATCCTGCCCGATGCCCTTGTAGATCAAGCCGATGTTCCCAAACACAAAAGCGATCCCCGAGGTATCCTTCAGCTCTTCGAACATTTTCAGCGAGCGCGCACAATAGCTGAGCGCACGTTTATTATCATTCAGATCCATGTAGGCCGTGGCAATATTCCCATAGAGATCGGCTTCAGAGCTTTTTGCATCAATGGCTTTGGCATACTTCAGTGCCCTGAAATAATAGTTCAGTGATTTTTTATGATCACCCAGGTCGTCATACACGATCGCGATATTACAGAGGTGACGCTCCATTCCTGAAAGATGGCCAATGCTTTCATCCAGCTTCAGCGCCCTGAAATAATAATCAAGCGCCTTGGGAAGATCGCCGATATCACTGAAATAATTGCCTTTGTTCCCCAGGCCGGTTCCCTGCTGGTGCAACAGCCAGTTTTTTATTTCCTTATTGAAATCCCCGCTTTCCAGCAGGGAATCCACCAGGTTCAGTCCTTTACCGGTATATAGCTGCTCGCTGGCCTGGTCGGTTTCGCGGTAGTATGCCTCTGCAAGTGCATAGTATATATTGATGCGGGAAGTATCCGTGCTGATGCCTGGAGAAGCATGATCAAGTTTTTTAAGCTCAACCTTGAGTGAATCAATTACCTGGTCCTGCGCCAAAACCGGCACGGAAAAGAGAAAGAGAAAAAGTAGCAGTGCTCCTGCTTTATGGAGTGAATCCGGGATCATTAATTAGCTGTTCTGCTTAGGGGAGATGAAGGTAGCAGAAATTCTTCAAATAAAAAAAGGCATCGTTAATAGAAATTAAGGAAGAGTACTTGTATAATTCGCTCCTCCGGAGCATATGGCAGGGAACTTTGAGAGAGCTATTATCAACGCAGGTAATATCTCTCGGCAATACTCCGGAGAAGTATATTATTAGTAACAACATACAATCAATAAAACGAGCTCCGGAGGAGATCATTATTAATTATAACAGCAAATGCACTTACAAAATATCCTTCGGGATCAGCTTCATCGGCTGCAGCTTCATTTGCTTTTTAATGCCCGCTTCCGAATCCGGGTTAAACTTAAAAGTGGTTTCCCATGAATTCTCCGGCCTCAGCTCCTCCTCCATTCCTTTCTGCACTTCCCTTGTGATCCCTTCCGAATAGATCACTGTTACACATTCCGTATTCAGGTTGGCGCTGCGCGGATCAAGATTGAAGGTGCCGATCACCGTGATCTTTCCATCGATCACCATCGATTTGGCATGCAGCCCGAACACAGGCGTATAATTTATTTTTCGCTGCAATGCCGCCGTCATTATTTTATAACGTATCGCTGCATCGGGCCTGAACTCAAAGATCCGGGCTCCTGTGAGCAGCAACAGCAGCCGGTCGCGCTGGTAGCCGCTGAAAGCTTCGAGGTTATCCGTTGAAGCAAGGCTGTTCGTCATGATCTTTACTTCCACTCCTCTTTTCACAGCATCTGCAAACAATTTTTTTCCGAGGTCGGTGGTAATTAAGTAAGGCGACTGGATCATGACCGAGCGCTTTGCATTTTTCACTAAGCTGATGAGTGCATCGGTTGTAATGCCGCCACCGGAAAGCCCTTTGGAGCCATCGTTCTTTCCCGGCCTATCGCTCACAAACACCACACTGTCCACCCACTCCAGCCTTCCTGAGCTGCTGATCGCATCAAAAGCCAAAGGCACATTTTTTATTTTTTCCCTTACCTGCGGCCAGAAATTGCTGGAATCGCAGGCATACTGATGAAGCTGGTCGAATTTGTGAGGATCGTTGAAATTAAAGCCGGCAGTGTCCACCAGCCTTTTTACATCAACGCTGATGGGACTGTTCCAGAACTCATCGAACGATTGCTGCACATCCTTCGCCACTCCGCCGATCAGCAACACATCACGGTCCCGGAAGTTATATTCATGATCGTAATCGAAATATTCATCCGCGATGTTGCGTCCTCCCGTGATCACCACTTTTCCGTCCACCGTAAACGTCTTATTATGCATCCGCTGGTTGAAGCCTGCAAAATTCGTTTTCATGCTGTTTACCTTCTCAAAAATATTCTTCCCCACATTCGCGGAAGGATTGTAAATTTTAATGCTGATGTTCTCATGCGAATCGAGCGTGAGCAGTTTTTTATCATCCGCTTCCACCATCACATCGTCCACGAGGATGCGCACTTTCACGCCCCTGTCGGCAGCGCGCACAATGTAATCCGCCGCGATCAATCCAACGTTGTCGGCAGAAAAAATGAAATACTGGATGTCGATGCTCTTCTCCGCATTCTCACACAGCCACGCACGCGACACCATCGATCCGTCACCATCCTCCAGCACATACACACCTGTTTTGTGCTCCATCATACCCGCAAGCGAATCCAGCCGCCTGGCAAGGCCATCATGCATTACAGGATGAATGGATGAGCAAAAATCAGGCACCGTGGTATTTTCTTTCGGAGCTTCCGGGGAACAGGCTGTTAAAAGAAACAGGGCAAAAACAATCGCTGGATTTTTCATTGGAATTTTTTTTAAAAGTACTAAAATTACAGAGCCATATCAGTTCGTCCTCTCCAATCATTTTTTTCCGAAAGTACTGTGAGCCGTCAGTTCGAGTGCCCTTCCCTTTTCGGGAAGGGCGTATCGAGAACGTGCGTGGGCTTATGAAGTTTCATTTTTATTCGTTCGTGCCTCGCAACGAACTGACGGCACTGTATGTCACTTCGATATGGAGCGCAGTGGAATATTGTTTTTTTGACAATTGTCAAAAGCAATCCGCACACAACAATGGAACTTTGTTCCGGCAAAACCTTCATCACATGAACAACAAAAACGAAAAAACAAGGATCGTTGTATCCCTTATTTTTATTGGCTGCATTGGCATCACATTCATGCAGCCCCTCGCGCAGGATCCAGCCTATCACTCATTTGCAGATGCGCGGAGCTTCTGCGGCATTTCCAATTTCTGGAATGTTGTTTCCAATCTCCCCTTCCTGCTTGCAGGCTTGCTTGGCATAGGCAAGCTTCTTTTCCCGGAGGTAAGCAATGTACGAAAACGCCCTGCATACCTTATGTTCTTCCTCGGCATTGCGCTCACGGGGCTTGGTTCGGGCTGGTACCATCTTCACCCGGACAATACATCATTGGTATGGGACAGGCTGCCGATGGCTGTTTCCTTCATGTCTTTCTTTTCAATTATCATTTCAGAATACATTGATGAGAAAAAAGGAAAGCTGCTGCTCATTCCATTATTAATGATTGGGATCTTCTCCGTGCTGTATTGGCATTACACCGAGCTGCAGGGACATGGCGACCTTCGCTTCTACATCCTCGTGCAGTTTCTTCCTATGCTCCTTATCCCGCTGGTCATGCTGCTCTTCAGGCCGGCGCCTCCAAATGCTCCTGCTATATGGCTGATGCTGCTTGCCTATGCATTATCCAAATTCTTCGAAACATCCGACCATCTTATTTTTGATTTCACGCCTTTCCTCAGCGGACATACATTGAAACATTTCTTTGCTGCATCGGCACCTTTTATCTTTCTGTACGGAATCAGGAAGTGATTTTTTTAGGAATATGTCAGTTCGGGTTTTCGCCTTTTGGGGCGAAAGTATCGAGAACTGGTCTATTTCCCGGGAAGTTTATCCTGAGCGGAGTCGAAGAGCCCCAAGCGTTACGCAACGAAAAGACCTAACAATTACATCTATCGGCCAACATTTTCCCGCAACAGTCAAGGAAGTTGTAAATGGAAAATTTTATAATAAAAAATACCGCCCGGCTAAGCCGGGCGGTATTTTTTCCAAGAAGATTCTTCGCTGCATCTGATTACGCTTAGAACTATAGTTCTAAAAAGTATTCCCAGGAACCATAGCCTCCTGCCTCAGCTCTCCAACCTCCTTTATTCCTTTATTTCAGTATTGCTTTCCTTTACATGATCCGCAAGATGCATGTCGCGGATGTTCTTCTGAACGGCAACTGCAGCAAAAAGCGCCAGCGTGAACGACATGCCGTAAAATCCTTTTTCACTTCTTAATAAACTGGCATTCCACAGTCCTATCACTAACAGCAGCACCGAGAGCAGCGTAGAGATCCAGCTGATGCCGTAATAGATCATCGTAACCGGGATGCCTTCCAACTGGTCCCTCACCGCCTTTTGCAGGGAAACTGCCGAGAACAGCCCATACATCAGAACAGTGAAATAATATCCCTTTTCATTCAGCTGCATATCGGCATTCCACAAACCGATGTTGAATGCGATGGCTCCGGTGAATAAGGCTACCCAGGAGGCGGCAATAAATGCATTTGATGGCTTTTTCATAATTTTTCGTTTTTGATTATGACACAAAATTAGGCTGCTCTCCTCTCACAGGATTTGACAAATATCAAAAAAGGAAAAATGCAGTATTAATTCTTATGCACTGTAGCGCGAAGCCGCAAAAATGTTAATTTTGCAATACAACAGAACCTACTCCATATCTTTTATCCCCCGAATCCGATGAAACACGCCGCTTTCACATGTATTGCCTCTTTTTTATTCATCACTTTTCTCCAGGCACAAACGCCAAAAGGCAAAGCCACTTTCATTGAAAAGGTAGAAAAGCAGGAAGGCAAGCTCGTAGTTCCCTATGAAAAATACAAGCTCGATAACGGCCTGACACTGCTCATCCAGGAAGATCATTCCGACCCGATGGTGCATGTGGAAATGATCTACCATGTGGGCTCTACCCGCGATGAAGCGGGACGCTCCGGCTTTGCGCACTTTTTTGAGCACATGATGTTCGAAGGCTCCGACCACGTTGCTGCAGGCGAGCTGCACAAGATCATCGGCGATGCAGGTGGAACCAACAACGGGAATACAACAGTCGACCGTACCGTATATTTTGAAACAGTTCCGGCGAATTATCTTGAAACAGCATTGTGGCTGGAATCCGACCGCATGGGCTTTTTCCTGGATGCTGTGACCGCAAAAAAATTCGAGCTCCAGCGCGCAATTGTTAAGAATGAGCGCGGACAGAATTACGACAACAAGCCTTACGGCCTCGTGGATGAAAAAGTATTCGCTGCGCTTTATCCTGTTACCAATCCCTACTTCAGTCCCACCATCGGTTACATCGAGGACCTGAACCGTGCCGACGTTAACGAGCTGAAGCGCTTCTTCCTTCGCTGGTATGGCCCGAACAACGCCACGCTGATTGTTGCCGGGGATGTTGACCCGAAAGCTGTTGTGGCGCTCACCGAAAAATATTTCGGCTCCATCATTTCCGGGCCGCCCATTCCGAAGCTGAAAGCAGAAACGATCAAGCTGGAAGGCGACAGGTACATTTCCTACGAGGACAACATCCGCAACCCGATGCTGGAAATGGTTTTCCCTACCATACCAACGCATCACCCGGATGAAGCCGCCCTTGACATTCTTGCAGATATCCTTGGAGGCGAGGGCACAACCATGCTGTACAGGAAATTTGTAGGCGCCTCGGAGCCCACTGCCAGCAGTATTGATGCATCCCATCCCTGCTATGAAGCAACAGGCAGGTTCGAAATCACCATTACCGCCCTTCCCGGCGAAGACCTTGCAGATATAGAGAAAGATGTGCGCAAAGTGCTGACCGATTTTGAAACACGCGGGGTGACCGATGATGACATGATCAAATTCAAATCGGATTACATGAACAAGTTCTTCGACCGGATGACCACCATCAAAGGCAAGGCAGAGCGCCTCGGCTATTACGAGTGGCTTCACGGCAACCCGGATATGTTCCAGGCGGAATACGAACGTTACATGAACGTAAAAAAAGCGGATGTGCTCTATGTGTACGAAAAATACATCAAGAACCAGCCGGCAGTGATCCTCAGCGTGTACCCGAAAGGAAAATCCAAGATCATTGCAAAGAAGGACAACTACCTGATCCCGAAAAGAACGGAGCTTCCGCCCGAAGAATCGGAATACAAAAACCTGGTGTACACAAAATCAAAGGATGACTTCGACAGGTCCAAAAGGCCTGTACCGGGCGCAGATCCGCTGGTGAAAGTGCCGGAGATCTGGGAGCATGAATTTCCGAACGGCATGAAGCTGATGGGCATTTATAACAATGAGATCCCCTGTGTCACGCTTCACATTTCGATAGATGCAGGGCATACCAACGAAGAGCGCGAGAATGCAGGCGTGGCAACACTGGTGGCGCGCATGTTCAATGAATCCACCGAATTTCACCGCGGCGTTTATTACAGCACCGAATTAAAAAAGCTGGGAAGCGAGATCTACATTGAGCCCCGCGTGGACGACCTCCTCGTGACCGTTACTTCCACGAAGGAAAATCTTGGACAAACATTGTTGCTGCTGCAGGAAAAATTATTCTCTCTCAAGTTTGTGGATGATGAGTTCGACTGGGAGAAGAACCGCCTGCTCGACAGGATCGCGTCACAGGCGAAAACCTCATCGGTATTAGCAGACAATATGCTCCTGAAGCTGGTGTACGAAAATGGCAGCATTGCCGGAACGCCCGTTATCGGGACCACTTCCAGCATCCGCGACATTTCCCTGAAAGATGTGAAAAAATATTATAAAAACAACTTCCTGCCCAACAATTCCAGGCTCATGGTAGTCGGCGATATCCGCATGGATGAGCTGCTGCCGAAGCTGGATTTCCTGAAGGATTGGGAAGCCGGGGAGCTGAAAAAAGTGGCAAAGCCAATAGTTCCCGCAGCCATTGATAAAACCCGCATTTATTTTGTGAACAAGGAAAATGCCGCACAAAGCGAGATCCGCATCGGCTGTGCCGCACCGGCCTATAATCCCGTTGGCGAACAGTACAAATGCACCATTATGAACGGCCCGCTCGGCGAAGGCTTCAGCTGCAGGATCAACCAGAACCTGCGGGAAGAGAACGGATTTTCCTACGGCGCACATTCCTATTTTTTAGCCACAAAATACATGGGCCGCTTTGTTGCCAAATCCTCTGTAAAGTCGGCACAAACAGACAGCGCCATTGTTGAGCTCATGAAGGAGATCAGGCTGTACGCCGATAAGGGTGTAACTGAAAAAGAGCTGGAACAGACCAAAAAATCCTTTGTGCTGAACGAAGCCCTGAGCTATGAAAGCCCCGATCAAAAGGCCGACCTGCTCTGGCGCCTGCAATATTACGGACTCGATAAAAATTACATGAAAAAGCGGCAGGAAATACTGGCCGGACTGCACAAGGAAGAAACAGATGCGCTGGCAAAGAAATACCTTACATATAACAACATGGTGATCCTCGTCGTAGGCGACCGCTCGGTGTACACAAGCCTTGAGAAGCTGGGCTACGAGCTGATAGAGCTGGATCCCGAAGGTAAAAAGATCTCGCATTAAAAATGGCTGTTGAGCCCGGATGCTTTTGAAGGAATCCCCTTCAAAAGCATTTTTTATTCCGGGCAACCGCAGAATAGATAAACTGACCATTTACCCTATAAAAAAATCGGGAAAAAGCCCTCATTTCGATTTTTTCAGTATCTTCAAATCCTAAACATTTCCTCACATGAACAAAGCAATTCTTTACACGGGCATTTTATGCTCTGCATTATCATTTTCGTTCGCTCAGAACAAACCTGAAGTTGATTCGAAAAAGATCATTCAAAAAGGTGTTGAGCTGCACGACAGCGAAAAATACCAGGAAGCGATCACCGAGTTTAAAAAGGTGAATAAAAATGACACCAACTTTGTGCTGGCATGCCTTGAGCTTACCAACACCTATATTGCGAATGGCCAGGACTCGCTTGCCATACAGGTTTGCGACGCCGCATCCATTCTGCCATCCTCCTACGCGCCAACTATCCTGCTGTACAAAGCCAATGCGCTCGACAACATGAAAAAGAGCGATGAAGCGATCAAGCTTTACGAAGAAGGGATCAAAAAATATCCATTGAACAATTCCTTCTATTATGAATTGGGCGTATTGAAATACCGCCAGGAAAAATACAAAGAGGCGAACGACCTCTTCATCCAGTCCATCAAATGCAATCCTTACCATGCTGCAAGCCATCACCAGATGGCCAACCTTGCACTGAAACAGGGTAAGCTGATCCCGGCGGTGCTTGCATGGCAGTTCTACCTGCTGGTGGATAACTCTTCCGAAAGGGCGAAAGCGATCGTAGGCGAGCTTGAAAAAATTGCGAAGAACGAATACGAGTTCAAGGACGTAGTGAAAGTGGATGGCCTGAGCGACCAGGATGATTTCTCCGAGCTGGAAGCACTGTTACGTTCCAAAGTGGCGCTGAGCGACAAATACAAGTCGAAGCTGGATGTAAAATTCAACATCACCAAACAGCTGCAGCTGATCTTTGAAAAGATCCACCCGGATAAAAGCGACAAAGGATTTTACATGGAGTTCTATGCTCCTATCTTCGAACAGGTCAATAAAAAAGGCTATTTCGAGCCATTCGCCTACAACATCCTTGCAGGTATGGGCAACGATAAAGTTGATTCCTGGATGAAAAAGCACAAGGATGATTCGGAAGAATTCTCCAAATGGTTCATCGCCTACTTAGGCGATAATTTCTCAACCTACGAAACCATGCTGGGCGGAAAAATGGTGAAAGCACGCCACTGGTATTCCGACAGCAAGATCCTTGCAGTGGGAAATCAGAACGCATCAGGAAACAATGTAGGCTACTGGAATTTTTATTTCTCCAACGGCATTCTTCGCTCAGAAGGCGCTTTCAACGAAAGCAACAAGCGTGAAGGCGTATGGAAGTTCTACTATCCTTCCGGCCTTATCAAAGACCTTGAGAATTACAAGAACGGCGAAGTGGAAGGAATTGTGGAAGGCTATTATACCAACGGAAGCATTGAAACCCAGAAAAGATATGTGAACAGCCTGCTGGATGGATTGCAGTCGGTTTACTACGCTACAGGCGGAAAAGAAACGACCTATGAATACAAAGCCGGAAAACAGGAAGGCAAAGAGAGCAGCTATTACAAAGATGGCAAGCTGAAGTACGAGATCAACATGGTCAACCAAAAATATGAAGGGCCGTTTATCCAGTACTATAACAACGGGCACATCATGGAGAAATCCACTTTCAAGGAGAACAACCGCAGCGGTAAATACGAAAGCTATTACAACTATCCTGAAAAAACGCTGAAGTCGGAAGCAACCTATGAAAAGGGAATTGCTGTGGGCGAATTTAAAAGCTATTACAGGAACGGCAAGCAGGATGAGATCGGCTCGTACAAAAAGAACGGCAATAAGGACGGCCTCTGGAAAGAGTTCTATGACAACGGCTCTTTAAGGTCCGAAGAAAATTTCTCCGACGGAAAATGGGATGGCTCTTCCAAGTATTATGATGACGCAGGCAGGATGATCGAAGAATACATTTACAAAAATGACATCCTCCAGGAATACAAAGCATACGACCCTACCGGTAAAGTTGTTTACCAGAACAAAAAGGACGGCAAGAACAATTACGACGCGCAGCTTTACTATTCGAATGCAAACAAAAAACGTGAAGGCCGCGTGCAGGGCGGGAAGCTGACCGGTGTATGGAAAGATTACAACATGAACGGCTTCATCACTTCCGAAGATAATTATGCAGCAGGCAAAAAGGACGGCAAATCGGTGACCTACCATGAAAATGGAAAAGTAAAAGCGGAAACCGATTATTCCGAAGGTGAAACAAACGGCTACTACCGTGAATATTTCAAGAACGGTAAGATGCGCATGGAAGGCGCTTACATCATGGACAAAGAGATCGATGTATGGAAAACGTATTATATCAACGGACAGGTGGAAGCAGTGAACTTTTACATCGATGGAAAGCAGGATGGCTGGCAGGAATATTATGCGATCAACGGCAAGCCTGATTACGATGAGTTCTATGAGCTGGGCTATGTGAAAAAGCGCGTGTTCTATGACACAACAGGAAAAGTTGCACAGGAAATTGTGTTCAACAAAGGTTCCGGCGAGCTCGAAACAAAATACAAAAATGGCAAAACGAAATTAAAATCCACCTACAAGGACAACATGCTGCAGGGCCCTTCCAATGCATTCTATCCTGACGGAAAGCCACTGAGCACAAAAACATTTGTGAACGACCAGGCGGAAGGCGAGATCAAATTCTTCTATCCCGACGGAAAACCGGAATGGTCGAGAATGTACCTCGATGGCGACAAGCATGGCAAGCACACACAATACTACCAGGAAGGCGGCAACGTGCTGCGCGAAACCAATTACGCCTACGGACGCCAGGATGGAAAAACATTCTTCTACTATCCGAACAAACAGATGGAGCGCGAGTACGATTACAAGGACAATGACATCAACGGAAAAGCCACGATCTACACAGAAACCGGCGAGCTGGCGATCGAGCGTTATTACAAAGGCGGCTACATCCTTTCCTACAGCTATATGGATAAGAACGGCGCAATGGTTCCGCCGATCGAAGTGAAGAATGAAACAGGCACCATCAAAACATATTACAAGACCGGCACACCGGCCCTTGAATATTCACTTAAGAATGGCGCACTGGAAGGCAAACGCACCATGTACTTCATCAATGGCAAAGTGCAGGAAGATGAAACCTATGTTGCAAACGAGCTGACCGGCACCTGTAAATACTATTATGCTTCCGGCAAGCTGAAGTCCGAAGAGAATTACAACGCGGATGAGAAGAACGGAAAATGCACCAGTTACTATGAGAACGGTAAAGTGAAGAGCGAAGAGTATTTTGTGGAAGGCAAACAGCATGGCACATGCAAATATTATGATGCAACAGGCAAGCTCACAAAAACGTATGTATATTATAATGATGAGCTGATCGATGAGAAATAAAAAGAACAACAATTACAGGAAGCCTGCTTTCCTTTTACTGATCACATTGCTTACAGCAACGGCAGCTGTGGCCCAGCTTCCTGCCGTTGAACAGGCGAAGCTGCTCTACTGGGATGCAAGCGCCGTATACTTAAGCAAACAGCACGAATACAAGATCTACGTAGAGAACGGGAACCTGTTCGGGGTTTGCAATGTGCACGAGCAGATCTATATCAACAAGGAATCGGGATTGGGATACCAGAGCCGTTCCGTGTCGACAAGCAAGTTCGTGGAAGCAGTCAACGTAAAAGGATATACGCTGGTGCCCAAAGGCAAAAAATATGAGAAGAAGGAAGTAACGAACATTGAGCTGAAGGACAACCCTGGACGGAATTCTTTTTACGATGACCAGCGCTCCTATAACATTGTATTTCCTTCGGTGCAGCCGGGTGCTGTGCTCGACCTTTCCTACCAGCACAAATACCTCGAGCCGCGCTTCATGGGAAGTTATTACTGGATCGATTATTCTCCCTGCATGGAGAGCGAGCTGGTGATCTCTGTTCAGAAAGGCATCAACATTGCCTACAAGCTGTTCAATTGCGATTCGTCCAAAATTGTTTTCACGAAAGAAGAAAAAAAGACGGAAACCATTTACCGCTGGAAAATGAAAGATGTGCAGCCCGGCACCATGTACTCGGATGCGCCTAATTTCAGGTATTTCGAGCCGCACATGATCTTTTACGTGACCGATTACATGGCAGACGGAAAAGTGAAGCAACTGCTCGGCACACCAAAAGAGCTGTACACCTGGTACACCGACCTGCAGAAGAACATCAATAAAACGGAAGACAGCAAACTGAAGCACATCACCGACAGCCTTGTTGCAGGTGCCACCACCGAGCTGGAAAAAGTGAAAAGGGTTTTCTACTGGGTGCAGGACAATATTTCCTACGTGGCTTTTGAGGACGGTCTTGGCGGGTTTGTACCACGCGATGCAGGCCTCGTTTGCACGCGAAAATTCGGCGACTGCAAGGACATGGCCAGCATCATCCATGAAATGCTCCGCATGGCCGGGGTAAAGGCATACCTTACCTGGATCGGCTCCCGCGACATTCCATACAATTACACCGATGTTCCAACCCCGGCTGTGGACAATCACATGATCACCTCCTATCTTGATGAGCAGGGCACCTGGAATTTCCTTGACGGAACAGGGAAGCATGCCCCGGAGGATCTGTATACTTCTTTCATACAGGGTAAAGAAGCGCTCATCAGCATTACGCCCGACAGCTTTAAGCTGGTAACTGTTCCTGTAAAAGATACAAGCGTAAGCCAGACCATCGATTCCATCAGCATCGACATCAAAGACAATGTGGTGATGGGCAAAGGAAAAGTGAAGCTCACAGGCTACGACCGCCTCGATTATGTATACAATGTGGAGAACTTAAATAAGGAAGAGCGCCTTGATTTTTTCAAAAGCTATTTTTCAAAGGGAAACAACAAGGTGAGCTTCAGCGACATCGCGGAAGCAACAAGCTCCGACCGTTCTGCTCCCGTACAGATCACCTACAACTTCAATGTGCCGGATTATGCGCGGAAGAACCAGGATGAAATGTACATCAACCTGAACATGGACGGCGGCTGGGACCTCGAGCAGGTGCCGGATACACGGAAAGTGCCGCTTAACTTCAAGCACAATACAAAAAAACGCCTTGTTACAACACTGAAAATTCCGGCAGGATACAAAGCCGAATTCATTCCGCAGAGCGTAAGCTTCGGCAACAACGTGGCAGGCTTCACCAGCTCCTACATCCTGAAAGGCGACAAGATCATTCACATCAGCGATTTTTACATCAACACGCTGATCCTGCAGGTAGAGGATTTCGCGAAATACAACAAAGTGCTCACAGAGCAGATCAAAGCAAACAAACAGGCCGTATCATTAATAAAATTATAACCATGCGTTTAAGAACGAAACTAACAGTCATTGCAGGGCTCATTTGTGCAGCTGCTGCACAGGCACAGGTAACCACCGATTTTGCATACAAAAAAGCTACCTGGGACCCGAACCCGAAGCTGCACCAGCTGAACGACAAGGAAAAAGAAAGCAATTACGTGATCCTGAAAGACAAGATCCTGATCGAGTTTGCGTATGAAGCATCGGGGCAATTGGTTGAATATTCAACACGCCATACCATCATCCATTTCAACAATGAAAAAGGGATCGAGGAAATGAACAAGATCTACGTTTCCTACACCAACATCCTCGAGGAGATGGACCTGAAAGGAAGGACGATCACGTCGGAAGGCAAGATCATTCCCCTCAGCAAAAGCTCCGTTAAAAAAGTGGACAATATCGAAAATGCAGGCTCTTTCCTGATCTTCGCGATGGAGGGCATCGACAAAGGCGGAGAGATCGAATACATGTACACGAATAAAAAATCGGCAAGCACCAATTCTTCATGGACACTGCAAACCGAGATCATCCACAAGGATGTGAGCGTTGATATTTACTCACCGGAAAATCTCGTTTACGAAGGCAAGGGCTATAACGGCTTTCCGCAGTTCACAAAGGATACAAGCATTGCGGAAAAAAATCACATCTCCTCCTCTGTTGCTTATATCGACGGAATGACAGAAGAAAAATATTCTGCTTACGATGCCAACAAAATGCGTTTTGATTACCAGCTTACCTACAACACTGCAAAAGGAAAAGCACGCCTGTACTCATGGGAATACTGCGGCACCGACCTGTATGCAGCGATCTTCAATTTTCAGAAAGGCGAGCTCAAGGCAATGGACAAGCTGATCTCAAAACTTGGAGTGAACAGCATGAAAACGGATGAAGAAAAGATCCGCGCGGTGGAAATGTTCATGAAGACCAACATCAACATGACCGGCGAAAATGTGCCTATCGATAAAATGCTCGACGTAAAATACGGTGATGATTTTGCCATGCAGCGCCTGTATGTAGGAGTTGCAAAAGCACTGGGCATGCCTGTTGAAGTAGTGCTGACCACAGACCGCATGAACCGCAAGTTCGACAGTAACTTCCCCTCCTGGAATAACCTCCGCGAATACCTGTTGTATTTCCCGGCGATCGATAAATACCTTTCCTGCTCCAATTATTCGAGCCGCCTTGGCTTTCCTCCTCCCGAGCTGACCAACAACAAAGGCCTGTTCATCAAGGAAACAGAGCTTGGCGACCTGAAAACAGGGATCTCGAAGATCAAGAGCATTGAAGCGCCTGTTTATACCAACTCGTATAATAACCTTACGGAATCGGTTGTTTTCAATTCCGAGACCTTCACGCCAACCATCAACATCAAGCAGGAATACATGGGCTACCCGGCGTATTACATCCAGCCTGCCGTGTTTTACATGGAAGCTGCCCAGAAGACCGAGCTGATGGATAACCTTTCAAAATTCATCGGGAAAGAAACGATCGTGAAATCGAACAAGAGCTCCGGAACAGATAAAGCAGAGATCCTGAGCAAGCCTTTTGTTGTTGAAAGCGTTGTTGAAACGCCGCAGCTGATCGAGAATGCAGGGAACAAATACCTGTTCAAAGTGGGCGCACTGATCGGGCCACAGGAAGAATTGTACCAGGACAAAGCACGCCAGTCGGATGCTGAGATCACCTACACACACAGCTTCGGAAGGAACATCGAGATCAAAATCCCACAGGGCTACAAGATCAAGAACCCGGAAGACATCAACATCAAGAAAGAATACACTGTAGGCGGAAAAGTATTATCCAGCTTCGTTTCCAGCTATACGCTCGAAGGCGATGTACTGAAGATCAAAATTTACGAGGATTATGAAGCGATCGTTTATCCGAAGGAAAATTTTGAACAGTTCAGGGCTGTGATCAACGCTTCCGCAGATTTTAATAAAGTGGTGCTGATATTGGAGAAGGCGTAACTGTCATTCCGGGCTTGCCTGGGATGACACGCCGTTCACCGGACGATCATCATTGTTGTCATTCTGAACGGATCGCAGCGGTTGAAGAATCTTCTCCCGGCGACCACAGTTAAGATTAAGAAGATCCATTCGCTTCGCTCAGGATGACATACTGCTTACATAGTGTTTTGTAATTCTGAACGCAAGCTGTGCCTGGAATAAGCTCCCCCGGGCAGGCTCGGATGACAGGCCGCTCACCGGACGATCATCGCTTGGTGTCATTCTGAACGGAGCGCAGCGGTTGAAGAATCTTCTCCCGGCGACCGCGGTTAAGATTAAGAAGATCCATTCGCTTCGCTCAGGATGACATACTGCCTGCATAATGTTTTGCAATTCTGAACGCAAACTGTGCCTCGAATAAGATCCCCCGGGCAAGCTCGGGATGACACGCCGCTCACCGGAACGACCATCGTTTGTTGTCATTCTGAACGGAGCGCAGCGAAGTGAAGAATCTTCTCCCGGCGACCACAGTTAAGATTAAGAAGATCCATTCGCTTCGCTCAGGATGACATACTGCTTGCATAGTATTTTGTAATTCTGAACGCAGGCTGTGTTTGGAATAAGCTCCCCCGGGCAGGCTCGGGATGACACGCCGCTCAATCCTTCCCCATTACCTCAAACTTTACCGACACCGAGATCCCATTTTCATCAATGAGCATCAGCTTGTGCTTGCCTACAGAAGGATTAAGCGCCAGTTGGTGGATCTCTACTGTTTCGCCAAGGTATTCATCATCGAGGTGCCAGTAGATCTTTGTATGGATGTTCCTGTGTGCCGCTTCAAAAACCGTTCTCCCCGTTTTACCATCGATCTCCACCGGCACATAGATCCTGCTGTTGGGCTTTGGGTATAGTACCGCGATCGCCCTGTCGGAGATCTTTGCGAGGCATTCTGCTTTAAAATCGGGAAGGATCCTGTAATTCGGATGATTGAATTTATAATACCGTTCGATCAGCGGGGGCAGCACAAACCAGGCGGTGTTCTTCATGTTGTATACCGATTCACAATCACTGTCCACCCGCTGCTTTCCATCCTTTGTTAAATGCACCATCTGGTGATACGGGCAAGCAGTCGTATTCAGGCAGGTTTTCGGCATCCATACCGAAATTTTATTTTCACAGAGGTCCGAAGCGCGCTGCCCGCTTTCCTTACAGATCATCACTTTGCATTGTTCTTCACGCGGTGCCCTGAACCATGCCGCTGAGCGCGGAAGCTGTGAGAACACATCGAACAATAAAGGAGCTGCCGCCTTGATCCCGGTCAATCCCGGCCGGCCTTCCCCATCGGCATTGCCCACCCAAACGGATACCACGTAATCGGGCGTGATGCCGATCGCCCATGCATCGCGGAAGCCAAAGCTGGTACCTGTTTTCCATGCGATCTTCTGCGCCGAAGCAAAAGCTTTCCAGTTGCCCTCATCATCCGGGCGGTTCACTTCCACCATCGCTTCAAAAGTGCTGAAGATTGCCGCCTTGTTTGTTTTAGTCACCCATCTGCGCTTCTTCTTCTCTTCTTTTTTGGGCACTGCTTCCTCTTCGAATTGCAGCGGCACAGCTTTTCCACTTTGTAATTCCTGCGCCATCTGCATGTATACCTGGTTCAGGTCATAAAGCTTTGCTTCCGCCCCGCCGAGGATCAGCGACAATCCGTAATGCTGTGCAGGCTTGCTCAGCGTAGTCATTCCGTAATTTTTCAGGTCGCGGTAAAATTTCTCAAGCCCGTATTCATTCAGCAGGCGCACCATCGGGATGTTAAGGCTTCGCGACAATGCCTGGTTTGCAGGCACGGCCCCATCGAACTGCAGCGAAAAATTCTTTGGGGAAAAGCTCCCGAACTGGGTTGGAATATCGGGCAGCAGCATGGCGGGTGTGATCAGGCCATCCTCGAGGCTTTTTGCATACAGCAATGGCTTGAGAATGCTTCCCGTGCTTCTCGGTGCCACGATGCAATCCACATCGCCGCTGTGCTCCGCATCGGTTGCCCTTGTATTTCCAACATAGGCAAGCACTTCACCGGTCTTTACGGAAGTGATCATGACCGCCCCATTATAAATTTTATTTTCCTGCAGCAGTTCGCTGTGCGCCTGCAGCTGCTGCATCGCCTTTGCCTGCAGGGAATTATCGATCGTGCTGCAAATTGTTTTCCCCCTGCTGCCTTCCTTAATGAACTTTGCAAGCAGGTGCGGCGCTGACTGCGGCAAGCGCAATGGCTTATCGGGCAATGGTTCTGAAAGTGCAAGCTGATAAGTGGTCTCATCGATCGCCTGGATGTCCTGCAAACGCTTCAGCAAACGGTTCCGCTTTTCAAGCAGGCGCCGGTGGTTCTTTCCCGGGTAAATGAGCCCGGGAGCATTCGGCAATACTGCCAGCGTAGCGCTTTCCGCCCAGCTCAATGTTTTTGATGGCCTCCCGTAATACCGCCAGGATGCAGCTTCCAGCCCAACCACATTGTTCCCGAAAGGTGCATTGGAAGCATAGTAATTCAGGATCTCCTTTTTGCTGAAGCGGATCTCCAGCCTTGTCGCCATCAGCATCTCGATCACTTTTTCGGTAACCGTGCGCGGCGGGTTCTTCCGCATGATCCGCGCCAGCTGCATGGTAATGGTGCTTCCACCGCTCACCACCCGCTTGTTCTTTACATTCTGCACCACTGCCCTGCCAATGCCATTGATACTGATCCCATAATGTCCGTAAAAATTCCGGTCCTCGAACTCAATAATGCATTTCTCAAATTTGGATGGAATGCTGTCTGCCGCACTGAAACGCCATTGCCCATCGCCGGCGATCTTCGCCCCAAGCAGCACGCCATTCCTGTCAAGCAAAACGGTGGAGGTCGGATCGCTGAAGAGCCTTTCCGGGAGGCAACCTGCGTACCAGGTGATGAAGAGGCAAAAGCCGATAAAAGCGAAATCCCTTGAAAAACCCTTTAACAGGGGCTTATTGATCCGAATCTTTTTCATGCCATCAAAATTAAGGCGGACAAAGCAGGTATTTTTGAGCTTTTATTATTCGCTGTCCTTTTAATCGGAAGTGTTTTTTATCTTTGATTAAGTGAAAAGAACCCTCTCCATCCTTTGTTTCCTGCTCTGCCTTTTCCCGGCTTTTTCGCAGCAGTATAACTTTCACAACTATTCGGTGAAAGATGGCGTTGCGCAATCCCAGATCTACAGCCTGCTGCAGGACAGCCGCGGCTATCTCTGGATGGGAACGCACGGAGGCGGCATCTGCCGTTTCGATGGAATGAATTTCAAAACATACACTGTTAACGACGGGCTTTTTAATAACAATGTTTTTTGTATCCGGGAAGACCGGAAGCATAACCTCTGGATCGGCACGAACGGCGGGCTTTCCATGTACAACGGGATCACTTTCGTGAATTACCAGCCCAAAGATTCAAGCCAGCTGCAGGTGCTTGACCTTGATTTCGACAGCAGGAACAGGAAATGGCTGGCGACCTATTCCGGTGTATGGTACCTCGATGACCGCAATACATTTATTAATGTACACGACCTGCTGAAGCAAAAAAGAGCAGTGGTAAATGCAATTCTCGTGGACAAGGAAGGCAATACCTGGTATGGCGGCGGAGATGGCTTGTACAGGATCACTGAAAACGGAAATACATTTTCCTGCATGCGCTATGGGAAGGAACAGGGATTCATGAACAATTCCATCACCAGCCTGAAGCAGGATGCAAAAGGGAATATCTGGATCGGAACATACGGCGATGGCGTTTATGTGTATGATGGGAAAACTTTTTCGCGCATTGATTTTCACCTGGAGCTTTACAAAAAAACCGTTCTCGATATTTATTTCGACAGCCGCGACAATGTATGGCTTGCCACGCTGAACAACGGCGTTGCGCAGTACAACACGCTTGCGAAAACATTCAGCTGGCTTACCGAGAACGAAGGGCTCAGCAACAACCATGTGCTGAGCCTCCTTGAAGATAAAAGCGGAAATTACTGGTTCGGTACTTCCGGCGGCGGGGTTTGCAATTATTTCGGCAAGCAGTTCACCAATTATGATAAATCAGCCGGGCTCGGGGGCAATTTTATTTACAGCATTTTCAGGGACAGCAGGAACAGGCTGTGGATCGGCACTTCAGACAAGGGCGTGAGCATCTTCGACAGTGCCAGGTTCTCCAGCTTCAATGCCGGCAATGGCTTTGCGGATGTGAAAGTAAAAGCGATCAACGAAGATGAAGCAGGAAATATTTATCTCGGGACGGAAGGTGATGGCGTATACATATACAACGGCACAGAGTTCAAGCCTTATGAAGGATTAACAAAAAAATACGTAAGAAGCATTGTAAAGGACAAAACGGGCAACCTGTACATTGCAACTGCCGGAACAGGCATTTACAAACTCGACCTCAGTGAAGCAAAACCAAAGCTGGAAAATTTCAGGACGGCCGATGGCCTGCTGCATGACCGTGTAACCTGCCTGCATTACGACAAGCAGGGCAAGCTCTGGTACGGCACGGAAAGCAATGGCATTTCGTATTTATTGAATGATGTGCCCCAGAAACGGTCCATCAGTAAAAAAGACGGGCTGCAATCGAACACGATCCGCTGCCTTACTGAAGACCAGAGCGGCTACCTCTGGGTGGGCACGGGTGAAGGGATCGCCTCACTGCCTTTGTACCAGGGAGATCTGAAGGTACAGGCTTATGACCATACTGCAAAGCTGCGGCTGACTTCCTCCAACATTTATCTGATCACTGCCGATAAGGAGAATAATTTATTTGTGGGGACTGAAACAGGACTGGATTACATTTATCTTGATAAAGCCCGGAAACCTGCAGAGATCAAACATTACAGCAAGGGAGAAGGATTCACCGGAATCGAGACCTGCCAGAACTCTGTGTTCCGGGATGCTGACGGGACCATTTGGTTTGGCACCATCAACGGCCTTTCGAAATACAATCCCGCAAACCTCGTGAAGAATGAAAACGAGCCGGTGACAAGCATTACAGACATTAAATTATTTTACGAGAGCATCTCCAACACTCCTTATAAAAACTTTGCTGGCGACTGGAATACGATCTCTTCGATGAACCTGCCTTATGACCAGAACCATCTTACATTCGATTTCTTCGCGATCAATTTCAGCAATCCCGATGCAGTAAAATACCAATGGAAGCTGGACGGTTTTGACAAGGACTGGTCGCCGGTCTCAAAAAACCACAGTATTCTTTATTCAAACTTAAATGCAGGCGATTACACCTTCATGGTGAAAGCCTGCAACGAAGACGGCGTATGGAACAAGGAACCGGTGATGCTCCGCTTTCACATCTCTCCTCCTGTATGGCTCCGCTGGTGGTTCATTGCGCTTGCTGTGATCATTATTGTGAGCGTTGTATTCTTCATTTTCAAATGGCGTGAAAACCGCATCCGCTCAAAAGCAGAAGAGCAGCAGCGAAAATTACAGCTGGAGAAAGATGTGGTGGAGCTGGAACAAAAAGCGCTGCGCCTGCAGATGAACCCGCATTTTATTTTCAATGCACTGAATTCGATCCAGTCGCAGATAGGCACCGACAACGAACAGGCAGCGCGTTATTATTTAGCAAAGTTCTCCCGCCTGATGCGGCAGATCCTCGACAACTCAAGGAATACGGTGATCACGCTGGAAGAGGAAGTGAACACGCTCGAGAATTACCTGCTGATCGAAAAATTCTGTAACGGCGACCGCTTCGATTATAAGATCAGCGTTGACCCTGCCATAGAAAAAGATTACATCAAGATCCCGCCGATGCTGCTGCAACCCTTTGTGGAAAATGCGATCAAGCACGGACTGAAATACATGGAAGGAGAAAAGCGCGGACTGATCGAAGTGGAATTCATTGAAAAAAACGGCCTGCTGGAATGTTCTGTGCAGGACAATGGCATCGGGAGGACAAGGTCGGAAGAGATGAACAGGATCAGCAAAGAAACGTATCATAAGTCAACAGCCCTGTTAGTAACGCAGGAACGCCTTGACCTCTTGCAGGAAGGAAAGAACATTCAGTCGCTGGAGATCATTGACCTGTACGACGAACAGGGCAATGCATCCGGAACGAAGGTGATCCTGAGAATTCCGCTTTCGTAGCAAAAATTATATTCGCAATACCATGATAAAAGCAATCATAATAGACGACATTGAGCAGGCACGCATCACGCTGAAAAAAGACCTGCAGGTGTATGCAAAGGATGTGACCGTGATCGGGGAAGCCAACGGCGTGGTGGAAGGCGCCAAATTATTGCGCAGCATGCAGCCCGATGTGCTGTTCCTCGATATCCAGATGCAGGATGGGAGCGGCTTCGACCTCCTCGACATCTTGAAAGATATCCCTTTCAAGATCATCTTTATCACCGCATCGGATGCACATGCGATAAAGGCATTCCGGTATGCCGCCATCGATTACCTGCTGAAGCCCGTTGATCCCGATGAGCTGATCACTGCGCTCGCAAGATTCCGCGAAGAAAAGTTCAACGAGAATGATAAATACAGGCTGCTCAATGATTCATTAAAGAACAATCACCGTCCGCATGAGCGGCTGGCATTGCACACACAGGATAAGATCCACATCGTGAACATCAATGACATCATCCGCTGCGAAAGCAATATCAATTATACGGAGTTCCATTTTTCAAACGGCAAGAAACTGCTGGTGACAAAAACATTGAAGGACTTTGAAGACCTGCTTGCCGACCAGGGATTTTACCGCGTTCATCAATCGCATCTTGTCAATACAAAATACATCAAAGAGTTCATCAAGACCGATGGCGGCTACCTGCTGATGACGGATGGCTGCAATGTGCCTGTTTCAACGAGGAAAAGGCCGGAGGTGATTAAAATGCTGGAGGAGTTGTAATGTTTCGCCCCTCCCGGGGCAAGGATTCTGCTTCATTTTATATTTTCTAAAAATGTGTGGCCTCTCTGAGCCATAGAATAAAAAACCGGGCACCTCTGCGTGCCCGGAAAAATCACAAACAATTTTATTTTCAAAACCCACCACTTTATTCCTGTTATTCATCTTTGCATGCAGAAGATACGCGGCAGGCACAGGAGCTTGACTTATGACAGGCATGGTCATCCCCGCAGCGCGATGCCAATGCATCTTCCATCTCCGCCATAAAGGTGATCTTATACATCACCTTCGTCTGTTCAAACGCATTTACAAGATCCTGCTTGTCTTCTTCTCCATGCATCCCGAAATACGGATAGTGATGCACGAAGTGCCCGAATATTTTGTTGCAATCCCCTGCGTATGCACGGGTATCCAGTATATGCTGGTGCCAGAACTTGTCCATGATCCTGTTCGGAACAATATCTGCCTTCGGATACAATTTTGCAAGCGTGAGGTAACGCTTGTATTCCACTTCTGCAAGCTCGCATAGCTCAGTTGTCCAGCCCTGGCCTTCCTCTGCATCCATTAACTTCCATTTGATCCGCTCAAGGTCCAGGGCTGCAATTTCCGGCAGTATGCCAATGGATGCCTGAGATAAAATTTCAAGTGTTTTCATTTTTATAGTTTATGTTTATGCGCCTACTCTGAATGGTTTTCGGCTTCCCCTTTTAAGTTTTTATTTAGAAGCTATCGGCGTAATCTCCTTCACCACTTCCACCCAGCGCCCAGGTATGCGTGCATTGATCGTTTGATCATACATTGCTTCGCTGTAAACCGTAGGCAGGTAAAACCTTCCCAGATAAGTTGCATTCAGCTGGATCACAAATGTCTTGCTGGTATTCGCCGTAAGGTCATAATAACTGTACACCCTGTCATCGCGGATATCCTGGTAGCGTGCCGCATTCGCAGCGCCGGTTTCATCCATCCGTGTATTGTGGATCTCCCATCCGCCCGGGAAGATCTGGTTCAGCGCCATCTCTTTTAAGAAGCCTTTTGTACCGGGATTTACAATTTTCACCTCCGCTATAAAATCAGTTCCCTGCACCAGCTTGTCCGGTTGGATCTCCTTGCCATTCATGTCCTTGTATTTCACTTCCATCACCAGGTTGTTGGATGCTGCCGTTTTATCCCCGATCAGCGGGATGCCCTGCACCAGCACTTTTACAAACAAGGTCGATTTTCCTGTATTCTTCAGCGAAACACCTGCAGTTTTTTCAAAATCGCTTTCCGAATACTTCAGCTGCACCATTGTTTTTTTACTGCTCATCATTTTAGCCGAACCGGCATTCAGGGCGTAAGAGAAGCTCATCTCCGTATTGTTGCCTTTTGCGCCGATGTACCCGCACAGCGCCAGCAGGCTGTATGCTGTTTCCTGTGTGCTCATCCAGGATTCGGAAGCAAGCGACTTCGCCACTTTTTGTGCCAGGGGCAATGCTTTGGCGCGTTCACCTAACATGCTCAGTGTTTCAAGGATCATGGCTTCATCACGCGTGTCGGAGCCATAGCTGTAGGACAGCTCTTTGTATGGCGTAACGCTTACAGATAAACCTTTGATGAGATTTGTTGCCACCTCATTTTGTCCCACAAGCCTGTATGCTGCTGCCAGCCTCCATTTTGCCTCTGCTGAAAGATTGTTTTCTTCACGCAGCCTGTTCATCGCCCCAAGCTCCGCGTTGTTGCTCAGTGCCAGCACAAATAACCGGTATGCCTGGATCACCTGGTTGCTTTCATATCCATGCGGATGTGTGTAGGAGCTGCCTGTAGACGACCAGTTCCTTGCCTGCTGCTGCTGGTATTTCAGCCACCTTGCTTTTAAATTACCCGGAAGGCTGTAGCCCTGCTTTTCGGCTTCGATAAAGAAATGCCCGGCATAATTGCTTCCCCATTCACTGTCCTCGCTTTCACCCGGCCAGTATGAGAATCCGCCGTTCGATGTCTGGAACAGCTGCAGGCGCTTCAAACCAGCTTTCACATTCTGCGAGATCTTGTTCCTCTGCACATCTTTCATTTCAACAAGATTGCATACATACAGCTGCGGAAAAACCGAAGAGGTTGTCTGCTCGATACAGCCATGCGGATACTGAATCAAATAATCCAGTCGTTTTTCCAGCCCCATGGAAGGAATAGTGGAAAGCTCAACCGTAGCCTTATTCGTTCCTGCAATTCCTTTGAATGTCATTTCAGTTTCCCATGATGTTCCCGGCTCCAGCGCGATTTCCAGGCCTTCCACCACTTTCGGGTTTGGCGTGCGCACATCCAGCTCGATCTCCTGCACGGCTCTTTCTTTTCCACTTACCGCAGTGATCTTCACTTTTGCGATCCCCACTTTCTGAGCGACGTTCAATTTAAAGTTGATCACCTCATCACCTGTTTCCGAAAAATGCATGCTTTGCTGTTTGCTGCCATCCACCACCAGGAAATCATTCACTTCAATATCGATCTTCACATCCTTCACCTGTTTTTCCATTGCGAATACATCCACCGGCAATGCAACGCTTTCACCGGGCCCAAGCACACGTGGCAGCGTAGCGAGGATCATCAGCGGCTTTCTCACGGCAACCGTTTTTTCTGCATTGCCATACGCGCCATTATTTTCAGCAACCACCATCACTCTTACCGAGCCCACATAATTCGGAATTTGAATGGAGTGCGTTTTTTCCTGTCCTGCCTCCAGCGTAAAGGGCCCAACGTATTTTACCATCGGCTTGAAACGGTTTGCCTTCAGGCCTTTTCCTCCCTCGCCATCGCCGTCGCCACCAATGCTCAGCAGCTTGTTCAGCTTGCCTGCATACGCACCGATCACATCATCGTACATATCCCATGTTTTCACACCCAGCGCTTCCCTTGCATAGAAGGTGTTCCAGGGCTGCGGCGTTTTGAACCGCGTAAGGTCAAGCAATCCTTCATCCACAATGGCAAGCGTGTAGGTCATTTTCCTCCCGTTCTTTTCTTTCACTTTTACCGATGCAGTAGATTCCGGCTTCAATACATCCGTCATTTTTATTTCGGGACACAGGTGCGTCATCGGTTCGTCCACGAGGATCGGAACAACACCGTACATGCGGATCGGGAGGTCGTTCTTCGTGCTTGCATGCGGCTGGATGAGCGTTACATGCACATACGCGTTCGGCGTCATCTGCGCGGTTGCAGGAAACTCATACGTTGTCTCGCCTTTTTTGGTCTGGATCCAGAACTTCTTCACCACTTTGGTTCCTGTTTCGATGCTCACCAATGCCATTCCATCGGAAGGAGAAGGAAAAGAAAGCTTTATGTTTTCGCCGGTCGTGTATTTTTCTTTGTTGCAGGCAAAATTGAGCATGTTCGCATTTTCATTGGAGCTCCTGTTTCCCCTGCTCCAGTACGGCCAGTCGATGTAGATCACCTTGCCTGTCTGGTGCCCGCCAACAGGATCGGTAACAGTCACAAGGTAGCGGCCGTATTCAGGATAATTGATGCGGAATTTAAATGAACCTCTTCCATCTGTGGCTTTGATCATGGTATCCTTCATCACGATCGTTCCTGTCCTCGAAATGTAATCGGCGATATTGTCCTGGTCCTTTTCATACCACCAGCGCCACTGGATCTTATAGATCTTTACCTGCAGTTTGTTCGCAGTTACCAGCTCACCTTTTGCATTCACGGCAAGCACATCAAACTTATAGGTATTGCCGGTTTCCAGCGTATTGTCATAATTCTTAGCAGTTGGTGTGTGCAACCCGATGTATGTTTTATAGGGTGAATACGGAACACTGTACCTGTCGATGCTGAAATCGCCACCTTCTTCAAACACTTTCGTAATGTAGGTGCTGCGCAGCATTCCGGGTGCGGTCTGGCCAACGTTCAATGATGTGTTCAATACGGTTTCTCCTTTTTCATTAAGGTTGCCGTCAAACACCGTTTCCGTATTGGAGCTGTAGCTCCTGATGGGTGAATCAAATTCATAGTCCCCGTATTTGGGAAAAGAGGTCTTCGATTGGTTCACGCTTACATTTACAATGGCATGCAGGCTTTTTGCAATAGCGCCATGCAGCCATTTAACGGAAAGCCTGGCGGTAGTGTCATTAATCCTGTCTTTATCAAAATCAAGATAGATCTTGAGGCGGTTGGGCTTCACCGTTTCTATTTTAAAATACTGCGTGAACGTGCGGTTCCCAACCTTTGCCACTGCGGTGTAATTTCCTGTAGGCGCTTCGGGGCCGGTTGCCGTGCGGAAATCATAATTGCCGTTCACATTCTTTGTTTTCGTCACCTGGTAGATCAGCTGTCCGTTCGGGTCCTGCAATTCAAATTTTACAGGATGGTTCGGAGGCAATCGCTTATCCTTATCTTCCATGATAAAATTAAGGAACAACGAATCCCCCGGGCGCCATACGCCACGCTCCCCGTAAATAAAGCCTTTCACACCTTTCTGAACAACCTCGCCTTCGATGTCGAACTTGCTCATGGAATTGGCATTTCCGTCTAAGAGCTTTAAATAACCGCGCTGCTTGCCGGATTTCGCCAGCATCAGGAAAGGCTTCCGCTTGAGCTGAACATCCAGCATCCCGTTTGCATCGGTCACACCGGTGGCAATCACCTGCTTCACATAATCGTAGTATTCAACAGATGCGCCTGCAACAGGCTTTGCTGTAACCAGGTTGCTTACAAATGCATGCGACATTTTATTATCGTCCAGCTTGTAGATCAGCCCGAGATCGGAAGCAAGGATATTCCTGCTCACTCCTTTTCCGTAATAATAGTCATCATCGCAGGGTGTGTACCTGTCGGTATAATAATCCCAGTGGTCATAATAATCATCGTAGCTGTAGCGGTCCCAGTCGTTCTCGTTCCAGTCATCCTTCTCAGGCTTTTCACCTGTTGCTTCAGCGCTTTCCTCTGTTGGCGCGCAATCGCAAAGTGTGTATGATTTTGAGAACTTAATGCTGATCCTGTAAATAGCGCCGGGATCGGGGCTGATCAGCTTTCCGAGGTCGATCACGAATGTGTTCCACTGTTTTAAATTTTTCTTTTTATCATAATCGAGCGCGATCTTTTTCTCTGCGATCACCTTGCCGACACGTGTCAGTCCATCGCCTCCGTCAAGGCTGTTCACCTGCAGGAACTGGTGAACATTGTTCTCAAATATTTTGGTCACACGCACATCCACCGCTTTCAGGCTGATGGCTTCAAAAGGAAAGATCAGCCCGTTCGAGTTCGGAAGGATGCAGCCGCTTCCGTTCAGCCGTACCAATGGATTAGGCTCGGCAAATACAAGGTTATCAGTATATGCCACATTCATCTTATATCCTTTGAAGTTCTTCACACCCGTGGTCACGGTCAGCATTTTATCACCTTCCACGCGGTTCCCAAGGAATACCTTCACGTGGTTTCCTTCGATCCCGTAGGTCAGTTCATTCATTCCCTGGATCGTGATGATCCCTTTTAAATTCTGGCCGGACAGGATCGGGTCGCTGAAGGTGAGGTCTACATACTGATCGCCGTCATCTACCACCTGCGCATTCGTCACCGAAAAATCGCCCATGGCGGGAACATCCACTGCCTGGCTGCCGGTGCTGATGCTTTTGATCGGCTCGCCGTTCCAGCTCACGATGACCTTCCCGGCTTTTTCACCGCGTTTGATGCTGTCCACATAAAAATAGAATTCATTGCCATTGTAGCTGTTGCTGAGCTGAACAGGCATCTCCTTCCCGTTTTGCGTAACAGTGATCACCTTCCGGATCGATGTGGTATCTTCAAAATCGGAAGTGGTGATCTTCCCGGTAAGCTTCTGCCATTCTATATTGTAATCGTCATAGCTGCGCAAGCCGTCGAGTGCCACAAATAAATTCTGCGGGTAGGTCGAAAGCTGAAAATTGAACGTTTCATGGCCGTCGTCCACCTGTGCAACGTTCTTAAGGCTGAACTCACCATTATAGAACTGCCCCGAAGGCAATGATTCAGCAGGAATGAACTCGATCACCCTGTCGCTGATCCATACTGCGCGGCCTTTGATCTCCGGCTCGAAGGAAAAGGCATTTTCCAGCAGGGAAGAGTCCGGGAGAAGGGAAGCACGGTAAACAGCTGCGGAATCCAGTTGCGGCGATCCCGAAGGAGGAAGAGCCGCAGTTGCCTCGGTTACACTGTGGGCAAGCTCGATGCGGATACTCGACTTCCGTGAGACCATCCCGGAAGTATAGCCGGAGATGTATTTTGTAAATGCCGGATCAGGTTTGTTGATCCGGGGTTTCGAATTGAAGCAGGCACTGGCGAACAGGAGGCCTGCAATTACGAGAATGGTAAGCAATGGACGGCGGGTGATGAGGGTTTTCATGTGGGTTTTTATATTTACAGGACAAAGATGCCTGCATTAAAAACCATTTGGGAGCTGCTTTTATAGAATGCAGCCCTTCATTTATTAAGTGTGCCCAAAACCCGATTATTTGATACACCGGAAAATATTTAGTTTCTTTGTATAAACTACTGCACATGAACCAGGAAATTACAAGGACAGCGAGCATTCCGGGATGGAAAGCCGCAAGGAAACTAAGTGTATTCATTCTTTTCTTCAGCATCAGCACTTTTCTTGCCGGGCAAAATGATTTCAATTATTATTTTAACCAGGGACAGGAAAAATATGTGAAGGGAAATTTCAGCGCTGCCGCAGATGACTTCAGCAATGCGCTCAAGAACAAAAAAACCGCAAAAAATGATTACCGCATCGCAAATGCCTACATGGCAAGGTCGATGTGCAGGATGAGCATGCAGAATTATAACTCTGCGATCGATGATATTTCCGAAGCTATCGAGCTGAAGCCGGAATACTCCGACCTGTACATGGCACGAAGCATTATCCATCTCCAGGCCAAGCAATATGACGAGTGCATCACCTGGGCGAACAAAGGGCTCCAGTTAAAGCCCGAGTTTGAGGAATTGATCCTTATAAAAGTGAAAGCAAAGCTCTCCAAGAAAAATTACGCCGAAGCGCTGAATGACCTTGACACGGTATTGTTAAAGATCAACCCGAGGAACCTCGAAGCATGGAATTTAAGGGGCGATGCAAAGCAGAAGCAGAAGGAATTCAAAGGCGCCGCCGATGCGTTCACAAAAGCGATCGAGATCGATGCGCAGAATTATGCAGCCTTTTATGACAGGGGCATCTGCCGTGCGCATTTAAAGGATTTCGACGGTGCACTGGCCGATATGACAAGGGGAATGGAGATCGATTCGACTGAAAAGTGGATCGGCTATAACAACATTGCTTACTTCATTAAATTTGAACAGAAGGATTATAAAGGCTCGCTTGCCCTTTTTGATGAGGCGATCAAGCTGAACCCAAAATTTGCCTATGCCTACAACAACCGCGGCTATGCTAAATTGCAGATGAACGACCTGAAAGGTGCAAGGCAGGATATCATGAAAGGGCTTGACCTCAATGAAGAAAATTCCTACGCCTATAAAACGCTTGCACAGCTGCTCTTTGCGGAGAAGAAGGACAAGCTGGCCTGCGAAAAGCTTCAGAAAGCACTGGTATTGGGATATACGGAAGACTACGATGAAGAGGTCAACGAGATGATCAAAGAGCACTGCAAATAAGGTAGCATTCTTTTCCACAATTCCGCTTAGCATCATTTTTTCATAGTCAGATAAAAAAAATTATCTGATCTATGGAAACATCAACACTTACAACCACATCAACAACAAATGAGCTCGAATCGCTGAGAAGGGAATTTGGCCGCTACAAGGAGATCCCGGAAAAGTACGAGGAAGTTATCTTAACGGTTTTATCACACTACCCCGAGCTGAAGGATACATGCATCCGCTTTCAACTGAAGGATGAGCATCCCGTTCCTTACGGAACTGCGCCTTCCCTGAAAACCATATTCTCAAAACCGGCTGAGCGGGAGTATATTGTTACGATCCGCGAGCAGGCCGACTACCCCACATTTTATGCATTGTTCAGGAACCTTACACCGGATGCCCAGAAGGCGGTGATCGCGCACGAGATCGCACATGTAGTACAGTACAACACGTGCGACAAAGCGGAGCTGATGAAGTTCATGCTTTTTTACCTGTTACCGGAATTTAAAGAGAAAATTGAAAAGGCTGCCGATATGGAGGCCATCATTCATGGGTTCGGACAGGAATTGCTTGAGCACGCCATTTATCTCCGCACTATCCCGGGTTACGTGGAAGAGCGTCCGGAGATCAACAGGAATTACCTGAGGCCGGCTGAAATAGCAGATTACCTGCCGGAGATCTGATCAGAATTTGATCCCGATCACAAGTACATCATCCACCTGGTCTTCATTCCCTTTCCAGCTTTTAAAAGCCTCATCGAGGAGCACATGCTGCTCCCCGATGCTTTTATCAGCGATCTCAGCCAGCAATGTTTTGAAACGGCGGGTGGAAAATTTCTTCTTATTGCTTTCACCGAACTGGTCCACGAAACCGTCTGAAAATATATAAATGGTATCACCGGGCCGGATCGCGATCTCTTCATCAGCAAACACCTTGTGCATGTTCTCGTAATAGCCGCCGATAAAATACGGATTGCCCTTGAGCTCTGTTAATGTATTGTTGCGCACATGGTACAAAGGGCGGAGCGCGCCGCCAAACTGCAGCTTGTCCTTCTTCTTGCTGATGGCGCAGATAGCCATGTCCATGCCATCGTGCGATGAATTGTAATCGGCTTTCTGGCGCAGCACACGGATGATGGAACTGTTGAGCTTCGAGAGCAGCGAAGAGGGCTTCGTGATCTTCTTGTTGCTCACCAGCTCATTCAGCAACGTGGAGCCGACAAGCGACATAAAGGCGCCCGGAACGCCATGCCCGGTGCAGTCGACCGCTGCAATGAGATAATTATCTTCCGTTTCGGCGAACCAGTAAAAATCCCCGCTCACAATGTCCCTTGGCTTGTAATAAATAAAAGACTGGTCAAATGCTTCTGCAATGGAAGCCTCAGAAGGCAGTATGGAAGCCTGGATCCGCTGGGCGTAATTGATGCTGTCAGTCACATTTTTATTTTTCACTTCGAGCTGTCCCTTGATCTTTTCCACTGTTTCTTTCTCTTCCTGGAGCAGCGCTGTTTTTTCATTCACTTTCTGCTCCAGCAGTACTTTCGCTTCTACCAGCGACCTTGTGCGGTAACGTGTTACGGAATACGAAAGCGAGATCGTGAATAACAAAAGCATGGCATAGAACCAAACCCTTTTCCAGTACGGCGGCTTCACAACAAAGCTGAGCTGCGCGGGAACAGTGTTCCACACATTGTCGCTGTTGGCAGCCAGCAGCTGGAAGGTGTATTCACCATCGTTCAGCTTCGGAAATTCGATGAACTTTGTGTTGGTATATCGCCAGATCGTATCCTGTCCCAGCAGCCTGTATTTAAAGTTGACCTTCGAAGGATCGGTGAAGGAGATCGCGATGTAATCCACCTTTGCGGAATAATCATCGTAAGGCACTTCTATTTTCTGATCGGGCCTGTACAGTGCATTGTTGAGCACAAGGCCGGAGATGTTTGTTTTCGGTTCCGACTTTTCTCTTGTGTCGCCATCCGCATTGTATTTTATCAAACCGTTCGAGGTGCCGAACCACAGGTTGCCGCTTACATCGCGGAAGCAGGAATTTTTATTAAAATCAGTGAACAGCAGGCCGTCAGTTTTAGCATACGTGCGGAACGATTTCAGGTTTGCCGGCTTGTAGCTCAGCCCGTTTTTGTGCCCGCACCATACATTTCCATGCTTGTCGGAAATGATGAAATAGCAATAGTTGGAGAACAGCCCATCGGCAACTTTATAATTCACAAAGCCTCCGCGCTCATTGTAGCTGAATACGCCATCGCCTTCAGTGCCCAGCCATACGGTTCCGTCCTTTCCCTGCGTGATCGCAGTGATGCTGAATGATTTTAATTCCGGGATGTTATTGAACACATTAAACTCATTGTCCTTCAGAAAATAAGGGCCTGCGCCGCTCGAGCAGAACCACAGCCTCTTTTTATCATCTTCAAACACTTTTGTCACGTTGTTGTGAAGCAGGCCGTCCAGCGTTGTCAGCTGCCTGATACTGCCTTTTTCCTGGTCGTAAAAATAAACGCCTTCTGTGGTCGCGATCACAACGGTGTGATCGGCGGTGATGATGATGGAATTAATATTCGCGGCAGTTAAATTCTTATTTTTAGAAAAGTTCGAAAAAACGTTTCTCTTTTTATCATACGTGTATACGCCTTTTTCACGTGTCCCGATCCAGAGCATTCCTGTGTTGTCCTGCGCGATCGTGCTTACTTCACCGGTTACGAAGCCGCTGGAAGCATCGAACTGGCGGCTCATTTCAGCTGTCCGGATGTTATAAAGGAACAAGCCCTTATCATTTCCCACCCAGAAAGATCCTTCCCTGTCGATGAATACGCTTGTCGCATTTTTATAGATCAGGCCGTTCTTCATTTCGAAAAAAGAGAATTTTTCAAGCGGCAGCTCGATGAGCCCGGAGCCGAAGCTGCCGAACCACATGTTGCCTTCGTAATCCTGGAACACTGACTGAATATAGCCATTTGGCAGGCCATTCCGGTCATCAATACGGTTGACGGTAAAGGAGCTTTTGTCCTTTCCGTCGTAAAATGAAACCTTGCAAAGCCCTTCACCGAAATCCGCGATCCAGAGATTTTCTTTCTGATCGACATACAGCGCAGAAAAATTATAATCCTTCAATCCCAGCTCGGTGCTGATCTTCATGAACACGCTGTAGCTCTCTCCCGATTTCCTGATCCCGTAAATTCCTTCATCATCCACAGCCACCCAGAAAGCATTCCGCTGCGCATCCACCGGCACAATGGCTTTTACCGGCTTTCCGGAAAGCCCGGGAATCTCCTGCAACAGGGTAAGCACACGGCCGGTACTGCCGACCTTATAAATGAACAAGCCATTATTGGAGCCTTCTAAAAGTGCATCATCATGGTCAAAGCAAATGGCATTTGCCCCTTCTTCATTTTTTGAATCGATCGGATCCATCCTGAAAGACGTATCGATGCGATAAATACCTTTGCTTTGTGTGGAGAACCAGATGTTTCTCTTTGTATCCTCTGTAATCCAGGTCACCCTGGAAGCAAGCTCGTTACTTTGCCTGATCCTCCGGAATTTTGAATCCTTCTGGTAGCTGATCCCCTTCTGGTAATGTCCGAGCCAGGTAATATTTCTTGAATCGGTAAAATGCGTGGTGACAAAATTCTCCTGCAATCCGTCCAGCATGGTGGACACCTTGAATTTGCTGCCTTCAAAGGAACAGAAGCCTTCTCCCGTGGAAACATTCAGGAAGCCGGTCTTTGTTTGCGAAATGGAATAAACGTAGGACTGGGGCAATCCTTCATCAACGCCGAACACCCTGAAATTATAGATCTGGGCGAAGGAGGCTCCTCCTGCGAAAAGCAGGTATAAAAAAGCAAGTATGAATTTTCCGTTGCGCATGATTCCTTGTTAATTATTCACCTTTACCCCGATCTTGTACTTATACTTGGGAATTCCGCCGATCGGGCTGGTATAGAATGGCATCAGCTGGTTATACTGGTTGGTGATGAATACCACAATGTTGTTGTTCTTCGCGTCTTTCTGCTTGATGAACTGGATATCGAAGGAAGTGTTGTACTCCTGCGCGATCACTTCATGCGTGTTCACCGTCCATTCCGCGTCTCCCGATACTTTGGCGATATCGCCCCTCTTCGCCACCGATACCAGCCGGACCATTCCATCGTTATCAAAATCAAAGATGTTGACCTTCACTGCGACCAGGTTGGAAGTGATGAAAGGATATAAATGAGATACGGAATTTTTCACGTCCGATAAACGGAAAGAATATTCGTAGGTAAACATATTTCCGCCTTCGATGGGTTTGTTCTCTGTTTTGTCGGAGGATAAGAACAGGCGGTACAGGTTGCCGTCATCGCCTTCCAGCCCTTCGATCACCACTTTGAAAACGTATCCTCCTACGTCCGGCTGTAGCTCCCCTTCCACAGGATTGAAAGGCCCGAGTGAAAACCATTTGTCGTCATAGGCCATATCGGCATCAAATGTTTTTGTAGCCAGCTGCACACCGCTTTTAAAATTTCCTTCGGGATCGTGCTTTTTTGCATCCGGGTTGGAATGCGCGCCGAGCCCGCCGTATACGCTGAACCGGGTCTTGCTGTTGAAGGGGCCATGTCCTTCATCATGCTTGCCTCCGTTGTTCGGATCAAATATTTTTATGTAGATAGGATTTTTTTCTGTTGCAGGCATCACGAAGAAAATGATCTGCACATTATCATCGTCGCCCCAGCTTTTATCAGCAGATTTGCTGAACGTGCACAGGAAAGGAATGTTCTCCTCCTGTGATGGCGCCTGCTGCGCAAAAGCAACAGGTGCGGAAAGAGCAGTGGCAATAAAGAGTATGATCAGCCTGAAGTACATTTCAATTCATTTAAACCTGTGATATTATAGTTACTGTCTTCGCCGGTATCCGGGTGATTTGCATCACCCGGATACTGCGGCATGTTTTCATGTCTGAACAGCTGGGGGGCAGGAAACTCATTTTTCTTCTTCCGGCCATGATCGATGCAGCCTGTATCTTTGCTCTTCTTCTTAACGACAAGGATCTTTTTTTCCGAATAGAAAGTCGCTTCTTTCCCGCTTGTATCGTTCACTGCAAGAACGCCCAGTTTAACCCGGTGTAAACCACTGTTTAAATATTTATGCCTTGCCTGCATCCCAAGGCTGTACCAGCCGTCATCAAACGTCCAATAGTATTTTTTGATCGTGTAACCGGCAATTACTGATGTTGAAGCATCAATTACTGTAGCCGAACCTTCAAGCACCGTATCCGGGCAAATGATGTTGATCTGTTTCGGTTCTTCCACAACAAAGTCGTAGCTCACATCATTCATGAAAAGCTCACCCGAGGAGCGGTCGACAATATTCAGCTGTACGGGATAGGTTCCCGGCTTATCAAAGCAATGCTGTACCTCAAGCCCTTTATGCTTCTCCCCTTTTCCGAAATCCCATTCGTATTCAAGCCCGCTGGTGTCTGCCGATGCTGCGCTGGCTTCCTCGTAGAACGTATAGCAGAAGCGTGTCTTCGGCCTGATCTCTTTTTCAAAATGCGGCAGGATCCTGTAAAAATAAAAGAGGTCATCCTGTTTTCCATCCTTCCTGTTCGAGCTTAAATACCCGGATGCGCCTTCTCCATCCACCCAGATCCCGAAATCATCTGATCCGCTGTTCAATGGGCTTTCAAGAGCCTGCACTCCGCTGTTTAAACTGTCTTTCAAAAGGAGGCTGTAAAGGTCAAGCCCGCCGGCACCACCTGTCCGGTCGGATGAAAAATACAGCATGCCGTCTTTACACATAAAAGGAAACAGTTCATTCGATGCTGAATTTATCTTCTTCCCAAGATTTCTTGGCACAGTCCATTCATTGTTAATGCGCTCGGAAATATACAGGTCCATGCCGCCGAAGCCACCGGGAAGGTCGGATGCGAAAATGATCGCATCACCGTTTCCCAAAAATGTTCCGTGGCAATAGGAATAAGGGCCTTTGCAGAAGGATAACAGCTCCGGTTGCGACCATTCCTTATTCCCTGAAGTGGCATAGAATAATTTCAGCTGTTGTTTTTCTTTTGGGTCCTTCAGCACAAAGCTGTAATCTTTTTGATTGGAAGTGACCAGGGCTGCAGTGCCCTGCTCGTTGATGCACACAGGGCCATCATTGAACAGGCTGCTCCATTTGCCGGAAAAAGAAGGCTTCGAGAAATGTATCGAATCAATTTTTTCTGCAGTATAGACATCATAAAAATTTCCTTCGCTGTTTTTCTCCGAATACGTTATTCCGTTCGATTGCCTGCGGTCGGCTGAGAAATAAAGCGTTTTCCCTGAAATAAAAGGGCTCATTTCATTGGAAGGACTGTTGAGATCAAGCGGCACAACATCAAAGCGGTTCCGGAATTCCGTAATGGAATCCTGCCCCTGCATGTTGAATTGCAGAAGAGCAGCAAAAATAAGAAAAGCGCTTTTTCTCATGTTAAAAATACCTCGGGCTTTTTGTATTGAGTTTATAGCTGAACAGGTACCGGAGCATGAACTCATGGCTTCCGCCGGAATAACGGCTCAGGGAGCTAAGCGTATAATCATAGCAATAGCCTGCGCTGAACTGCTCATTCAGCTTCAGGTCAACAAAGGCGTAAGCTGCATCATTACTGCGGTATCCCAGCCCGATCCCTAAAAATTCCTTTATGTAAACCGAACAGGAAAGGTCTCCTTCCGGCGGCGAACCCTTTACGTATTTTAATAATCCTGCAGGCCGAAGCTTCAGGTTATCGTTTATTTTCACTAAAAATCCGGCCGACAACAGCAGGGGTGTATATGCAATGTCAACATCTTTTGCTGTGCTATACAGCTGAGGAGAAGACAATCCGATGAACATTTTTTCTGCCTTGTAAAAGAGCCCGAAACCAAAGATCCCGCTGGTGCTTTTGTTGGGAACATCAGTGAATACAGGATCATTCCCTTCAGTGGTTTCCACCTCGTTCCAGTTATTTTTATCAAACTCCACTCCCCCCTGCAATCCGAAGGAAAGACTGCCTTTTCCTGCTTTTATGCGGTATGCATACACTCCAAGAAATTTCGTTTCGCAGCTGATCCCGAATTTATTGTTCAGAAAAACAAGGCCGGCATTCGCTTTTCCTTTTTTGAAAGGGCTGTGGATGCCCACGCTGATATTCTCCGGCGAGCCTTCCATTCCTGCCCATTGATTCCTGTAAATGCTTGTAAAGTTCAATGCGCCCTGGCTTCCCGCATAGGCAGGGTTGATGAGGATGCCTGAAAAATAATACTGGCTGTACAAAAAGTTATGCTGGGCATAAGCGGCCGTACTGATAAAAAATAATATGAAGAGGATCTTTTTCAATTTCATTTTGTTTTAATGATCACAAATCCGCTGTACTGCATCTCCGGCATGATCTCGAGGATGAAATAATAGGTGTCGTCTGCCAGCTTCTGGTTCTCTTTATTTTTTCCGTCCCACTCATTTTTGTATTCATTGCTGCTGTACACTACATTCCCCCAGCGGTTGAAAACGCGGAACTTTACATCCGGGTAATAATCGAGTGCCTCGATCGAGTAGGTATCATTGATGCCATCGCCGTTCGGTGAAAAACCATTCGGAATATGCAGCGGGTTCATGGTGATCAATACATCATCAGAGCTTGCGGGGCAGGCACCGTTCCTTATCTCCCAGCGCAGCGTGTTTACGCCGACAGCTAAGCCCGTAACAGTTGTAAATGGATCTGTAGTGGAAGCGATCGTTCCGTTTCCGGAGATGAGCGACCAGGTACCGTTGCCAACTGAAGGCAGATTCGCCTGCAATTGTGAGAAAGGAATATCAGTGGTAACATCCGCTCCTGCATTTGCTATGTCCGGCAATTGATCCGCAGTGATCGTAACATTGGATATGGAAGAAGGGCACACGCCGTTTGAAATGACGTATGAAAAAATATTATCGCCGGGAGACAATCCGCTTACAGAGGTAACCGGAGCCGAAGGTGCAGCAATTGTCCCGCCTCCCGAAACCATTGACCAGCCCGCATTTCCAACTGCAGGAATATTTCCGTTCAATGCAACAGAAGGTGATGATATACAGACCGAACGATTATTTCCTGCATCAGCAGCCGAAGGCAGGGCGTCAACCTGGACATTCATGGTTGAAACAGAAGGAGGACAAGTGCCGTTTGTGATCGTCCATGCAAAGATGTTTGTTCCCGGCGTGCTTACATTTACTGATGATACAGGCGATGCAGCATCGGAAAAAGTACCGGAACCCGTAAGCGCCGACCATTGGCCTGTTCCTATAACAGGGGTATTTCCCGCCAGGTTTAAAAGAGGCGAGCTTTCACAGGTTACCTGGTTTGCTCCGGCAAAAGAAACATCGGGAAGCGCATCTACAATAACATTCACAGTTGAGACAGAAGAAGGGCAGCTTCCATTTGTAACCGTCCATTGAAATGTATTTATTCCCGGCGATAAGCCTGAAATAGTTGTGGACGGTAATGATACAAGGGCAATGCTTCCGCTGCCAAAAAGCTGTGTCCATGCACCTGTTCCGGTAGTTGGCGCAACCGCATTCATTGTTGCCGAGGAAGATGACTCACATACATGCTGGTCGCTTCCCGCGATCGCTGCACTTGGCATGGCATCTACCAGTAATAATACTGTATCTGAAGATGCAGGACAAACACCGTTGCTGATTGTCCAGCTCATCGTTGTTGCACCTGCACTGAACCCGCTAAAGGAAGAGGTTGCAGATCCTGCATTGCTGAATGAACCGCCGCCCGTGATTACCGACCAGGAGCCTGTTCCGACGGAAGGAAGATTCGCATTCAATGGAATGCTGCCTGAAGAAATACAAACTGTTTGATCAGCGCCTGCGATTGAAGTTGTCGGCATTTGGTCTGTATAAACTTCCACCGAATCGGTTGAAGCAGGGCATACGCCATTGCTGACCGTCCACGTGAAAATAGTTGCTCCGGGAAATAATCCGCTTACAAGCGTAGCCGGGGAAAGCGCCGAAGAAATAGAGGCGCTGCCTGAGATCAGCGCCCAAATGCCTGTTCCGGTTGCCGGGCTTGCTGCATTTAAGTTTGCAACAGGATTGGAAATACAAATGGTTTGGTCTGCTCCTGCACTTGCATTGTCAGGCAAAGCATCGATCCTGATCATCATTGTATCCGATGATGAAGCACATACACCATTGCTGATCGTCCAGCTAAGCTGCGAAGCACCTGGGCTTATACTGTTTAAAGATGTTGTCGCCGCTGAAGGATCGCTGAAAATTCCGCTTCCGGAAATCAGCGACCATGAACCTGTTCCGACTGCAGGCAGATTTGCGTTCAAAAGAACAAGGCCCGCAGAAACACAAACAGCCTGGTCGGCACCGGCCGATGGTAATGTCGGTGGAAGATCTACAAATACATTTACAGAATCATTGGAAGAGGCACAAACACCGTTGCTCACCGTCCAGCGGAATAAATTATTTCCCGGGCTCAAACCGCTCACAGCTGTTGAGGCAGAAAAAGGAGAAGCAACAGAGCCGCCGCCTGAAACAACAGACCAAAAGCCATTACCCGTTGCAGGCACTGTTGCACTCAGGTTTGTGAAAGGGCTGGAAGCACAGATCTGCTGATCCGCTCCGGCCACAGAAATGCTTGGCAGTGCATCTACAAACACATTCATTGTGTCGGTTGAAGCAGGACAGGTACCGCTTGAGATCGTCCAGGCGAGCATTACCGTCCCCGCGGCAGTTGCGTTAAAAGGGCTTGATGGCAGATTTGACGAAGCAATAGTTCCGCTTCCGGAAATAAGCGTCCACAGCCCATTACCTACAGCCGGTGCATTTCCGTTCAGTGTTGTACCCGATCCGCTGCAAATTGTTTGGTCAGTACCTGCAACAGAAGATGTGGGAACTGAATCTACATGAATAATAACGGTATCAACGGAAGCAGGACAGGTACCGTTTGCAACCATCCATGTCAGCACATTTGTTCCCTGTAAAAAATTAGCAGGAGATGATGCTGAGTTCGGTGAAGTTATGGAACCTCCTCCCGAAATAATATTCCAGGTGCCATTTCCTGTTGAAGGTACACCGGCATTCATGGTAACGGCAGACGACACGCAAACGTTTTGGTCGGGGCCGGCTACAGCAACAGAGGGCAAAGAATCCACGCTGATCGTAACTGTTGATGAAGATGACGGGCAAACGCCGTTGGAGATCGTCCATTTAAAAATGTTACTGCCGGCCGGTAATCCGTTTATGTTTGTAGTTGCAGAAGCCGGGCTGCCGATCGTTCCTCCTCCTGAAGCTACAGTCCACAAGCCCGTTCCGACGGCCGGCACATTTGCATTGAGTATTGCTGTTCCGGGAAGCACGCATATCGTTTGCGGCATACCTGCCACTGAAGAATCGGGCCGTTCATCAACCGAAACCGTGATCACATTGCTAAGTAATGTGTTCATGCAGGCCGCGGCAGAAAAAACCCTTCTCCGGTAATAGGTAGTGCTTGTTATAGCAGGAGTTGAATAATTCTGAGTGTTGTTGATTCCTGCGGCAGCGCTCCAGGTACTGTTATCGGCGCTTTGCTCCCAGGCATAGGTAAATGAAGGAGTGCCGCCGGATGGCAGGCTGCCGCTCAGCGGGGCAGGCGCAGTTCCTCTGCATACCGCTTGAGAGGCAGAGATCGTATTGTTAAGTATGGAAGGGCATGCGAGCTTTGCAATAAAGATGTTGGGGCCGCCGTCGTCCGTCAGCGTGAAGCTTGCGAAGGCAGGTTCTTTTTTATACTCCCCGGCAATATAAACTTCATTTAAAGTGGTACAGGCTATTCCATAAGGCTCATCCTTTCCGTTATCCCCCGATTCCCTCACCCAGCGGTAAACACCGGCTGACGTATAGGAAACAACAAAGATCTGTTCGGCATCTCCGCCACCGGCATTCAGGGTAGGGCCACCGGCAAAGCTGATCGAATTCTTATAAAAGCCGCCTGCATAAACGTTTCCGAAATCATCACTTGCGACACATAATCCCTCGTCCTCATCGCTGCTTCCTTCCCTTATCACCCACTGCGTAACTCCAGCAGATTTTGTAAGCTGCGCCACATACATGTCCATATTGCTTCCCGAATATGAAACAGGATTTGCAGCATAGCCTGGAAAATTCGTGCTTTGCTTCAACGAGCCGGTAATGTACAGCATACTGCCGGATGAGCTAATCGAATGTCCTTTATCATCTTCACTGCTGCCGATGGAGCCCGCCCATCTGACTGCACCGGATAATGAGTATGAAAGCACATATGCATCTGTTTTAGAAGCGCTGATATTTGTAAGTGCCGAGGAAATGATCCCGGATGAATTAAAGATCGAAAACGTTGCCCCTTTGAATTCCCCCGTTAGGTACACAGCAGAATTGTCGGCAGTGATATCATGTCCGTATGAAGGTTGAGTTGCTCCTGCATCAGCCAGCCAGAGCTCATTTCCTGAAAAATCGTAAGCACACACAAACACATTTTGAGTTGAATTATTTGCAACCGTATTGAATGTTCCAAAGGAGCCGGAATTGGAATAATAGCCGGTGATGAACAGTGCTGAAGAATTCAGGCAGACTGAAAAGCCTTCGTCATTGGAGGCCCCGCCGCCTTTCTTCACCCAGATCAGTTGCCCTGAAGAATTATATTTTGCGATAAACGCATCCAGGCCACCTGTTGCGGTAAGGTTGGCAGCTGTTGATGCAAGCCCCCTGAAATCGGTGGTATTCTCAAATGTGCCGGTTACATACACATTGCCTGCGGAATCAATCGCAACACCGTTACAAATATTATTGTGGTTGTTCCCTACTTTAAATCCCCAGAGCACATTGCCAGCCGGATCATATTTGGCAACAAAGCCTCCCTTTGTTGAGCCTGAAAACGATGCGCCGTAGAAGGAAACCAGGCTGCTGCCGTATTTCCCAACGATCACCACATTTCCCGAAACAGGATCAACAGCCACATCATTCGCATATTCCGGTGATCCGGTATGGGCATCTTTCGCCCAGGCCCAGTTCGGCTGGGCATTAGCTCCGGGGCAAAGCAACAGCAGCAGGAAGCATACACAGATGATCCCGCGGATAAGAGATGTCCTTATTTTTTGTAAAGGTTCAACCATTTTTGAAAGAGTAGCAAATGGTTATAAGACATAATTATGCCACGCGGATCACGGCAAAAACACAGTAGATCAGCGCAAAGAAGGAAAAGAACAAACGCAGGGAAAGGAGGTAAATTTTCTACAGGATCAATCCAGGCATTCCCATAAAATATTCTTCCGGGGCAGGGAGTATTGATAATCCGGCAGTGTGAACTCTTCCATGTAAATGATCCGGACGGTTTTTACTTTGCATTCAGGATGCTTCTCATTCCAGATCCTTCTTGAATAATTGCAATAATATCCGCGCATGAATTCATTTTCAGAGAAGATCATGTTCTCGGAATATTTTCTCCAACGGTCGTTTTTGAACATGGAAACAATGTGCCCAGGCTTCCTGTAATCCGGCTCTTTACCTGTAAGCAGGTCAACTTCTTTCTGGTCTTCCGTTATTCCCTGGAGGATATACCAACCGTCGTCCTTGAACACTCCCGGTGCAAACATGCCCCAGTTCTGGTCGAGGCGCAGGCCATAACCGATAAAGCGCAGATGGTCGGAAAGCCTGCTGCGAATGAATGAAAGATTGCTGAAATTCCAGTCGAACACGAAAAAAATAAGAAATACAAGTGTTGCTGTCCGGACACGTTCTTTAAGAAGCGAATGCGTATAGGATGGCCGTTTCCATTTTACTACGAAGCTTGCAAGAAAAGCAATTCCTGTAAACGATGTTCTCACCCTCTTCTTCAGGCCCTGCATCCTCCTGTCGAATGCATCCATCGCAGAAGCGGGCAGGATTCCGATAGATGTGGCAACGCCGATCAATGGAAAAAGCCCGATGAACAAAGTGGAAAGATTCAGAAGGTGAAAAAATATGATTGATATTACAGCAAGGGATCTGAACAGCTGATGCCGGAAAGGTATAAAGAATAAAACCGGCACAAGCAGCTCAAAATAATAAGCAACCATTGTGCATTTTTTCAGGAGCTCAGGATAGTAATAAAAATATTTTATCACCGGGTAGGTGATCTGGTCAAGGCTGTAAGCATAATACATCGCGGTGAAATCACGGCTCCATTCAGGCCCTTTAAGCAGCGCGGAGCCGGTATAGATATAACAGATCTGCAATACATATGCAACAGTTGCCGCAGTGAAAACCTGCGGCCCGGTCCTGTCCACGCGGTCGATCAGGTGATCGCATGAGTAACGCGCTCCCCAGGGAAGAAAAACACCCCAGAATAAAACCATGCGCAGCAGGTCGTCCCCGCCCTGCAATATCAGGCCGTTCCGGTTATGCAGGGAAAGCATCATGAGCCAGGAAAGAAATGTAAAAAGCTTTGTACGGTAGCCGATAAAGAGCATCACCCCACAAAAAAAAGAAAACAGGAACAGTAAAAGCTGCACCTGCCAAAGCCCGCTGATCGCGTGAAAAGAAATGAAGTAAGCATTCCAGTCATGTTCAAATAACATGTCCAGCGGCATTACACCTGTGTTGGCGTAAAAGGCTTCAAGGTCTGTAAGCCTGATGCCCAGGTCAAGTAAAATAACGCTTGCAATGCACATCCTCATGAGTGCAAGTGCGCGTACATCCAGTGTAAGGTATTTCATACGTATTTATCATTAACATGAATAAAGCCATCCCGGAAGATGGCTTTATTCATGAACAGAAAATATAATTGCATTGAATATTACATTGTTGTAGATCCTGTTGTTGAGGATGTGGAAGTGCCAGAAGTGCTGGATGTTCCGGAAGTACCTGAAGTGCTTTTTGTAGAGCCTGTGCTTTTAGTGCTGGAAGAAGTTCCGGTTGAGCCAGTGCTGCTGTTAGAGCTTGTGCTATGGGTTGTAGACCCTGTGCTTTTTGTAGAACCTGTGCTGCCTGTAGACGAAGTTCCTTTTGTTGATTTTGTTGAGCTGGTGCCGGAAGTTGTTTTATGCGAAGTCGTTTTTGTTGAATCTTTTCCGCTTGTTGTTCCGGTTGTTGCGTTGTCTGTACCTGTAGAGCCTGTGGTTCCGCTGTCCATCCCGGTAGAGCCCGTAGAACCTGTAGTTCCATGATCAGTGCCTGTAGTTCCATGATCCACGCTGGTAGAACCTGTAGTTCCTTTATCCGTGCTTGTAGATCCTGTTGTTCCCTGGTCCATGCCGGTAGAGCCCGTGCTTGTTTCAGTTTGCTGGGCGCGTCCTTCTGCAGAAGCGTATGTTGTTCTCGTAAGACCGAGGATGACTACAGATGATGCGATGCAGCCCGCAAGAAATAAATGATTTTTTTTCATAGCTATAAATTTTTTAAAGTTTAAAAATGGGTTAATTCGTTTTTCAAACAGCATTAAAAACTCGTACCAGAACGCTTATCATTAATTTGATCAACAATAAAAAAAACGGGGAAATAAATCCACGCAAGGTGGAGATTCAGCCCTTTTACATTTGTTTTTCCGGAAAACAATTGTTAAAACAAGGGAATTTCAAAATGGTACGCTTTCTGCCGAATAACAGTACTTGAAATAATTAGCAGAACTCCCGATAGCATATTTTCAGAGTTTCCGACTTTTATTCACTAAATCATTTAAAATGAAAAAAATCTACTCACTACTTCTTGCCGCCTTACTTGTAAACTTCTCCTCCTTTGCCCAGCACAGCTGGAGCAGCTATGGCGACCGGCTTAACTCTTCCGTAAATACGATCGTTCCGGATACCGGAAACATCTTTTACATCGGGGGATCATTCACTACGATAGGTACCGACAGCATTGGCGGGATTGCAAAATGGAACGGGACCAAATTCTCAAAGCTTGGCCTGAAAGGGATCACCGGGTCAGAGGTTGTCGCGATGATCAAATTCAACGGTGGAATTGTTGCTGCAGGTAACTTCAGCAGGATCGATACTACAGCTTGCAATAACATCGGCTACTGGGACGGATTAAAATGGAACCCCATGGGTGATGGCCTCGATTATACAGGAGCAACTACTGTAAGCACACTGATCGTTTATGACAGCAACCTGTATGCTGCCGGAACATTCAGCACATCCGGGAACAACACAGTCAGCAACATTGCAAAATGGAATGGCAGCTCCTGGCTTGGCTTAGGAAGCGGAGTTAACGGCACTATAAGAACCATGTGCGTTTACAACGGCGACCTGTATGTAGCAGGAACCTTTACTACAGCAGGCAGCACTTCCGTACATAACATTGCGCGCTGGGATGGCAGCAGCTGGCACGACCTGGACGGAGGGCTTGAATACACCGGTGCAACAACGGTAAGCACACTTCATGCTTTCAACGGCAACCTGTATGCAGGCGGTAATTTCACTACAGCCGGCGGAGAAATTGCAGGGCCTGTTGCAGCATGGGATGGAATAGAATGGTCGGATATCGGCGGCGGACTTGACTATACAGGCGCTACAACAGTGAGCACACTCTGCATCCATGATTTCAACGGCCAGCTTATCGCGGAAGTTCAATACAGGCCGATAAGCGATACAACAGTTTTCCTTTATCATATACAGTCATGGAACGATACTGCCTGGTCGCAGCTGGATGCCAAAACAAACTTCCCGATACATGCACTGCAGGTGGTTGACGGCTCCCTCTTTGCGGGCGGTGACTTTAGCCAGATCGCATCCGATTCTGTTTTCTTCCTGGCACAGTGGGCAACCTCGTCGATCCGCTCTATGCTTTTTGCAGGCACAAATACAGAAGAGATAAACGGTACAGCAGATCTTTATCCAAACCCTGTGAAGGATCAATTATTCTTCAGGTCAACAAAGGGATCAGCCGGCTATTCGATCATAGTAAGCGACCTGTTAGGCAGGGCCATCTGCAGAAAAACCAGCGAGAACGGATCTTTCAGCTTTAAGGATGAACACCTGAAAGCAGGAGTGTACATTTACAGGATCTGCGACAGTTCCGGGAATACGGTGAAACAGGGCAAGATCCATTTTGAATAGAAAAAAAATATCCCGGTGTTCCCGGGATATTTTTTTGTTTAAAAGCTATAATCATTTTTAGTATCGGGCGACGTCAAGTTCGAGTGCCCTTACTTCAGGAAAGGTGTATCGAGAACGTATGATGGCTGCTTCCAATGCTTCCCGATACTCTCCCTTCGGTCGAACCCGATTCACATTCGGATGACAATTATATTATTGGCCTTTCTTTTTACTGCCTGTTTTTTTTTCAGCCTTTGCGGCTTTTGAATTGAATTTTTCCTTTACAACTTCAGCAAATGATTTCCGTTCAATTTTAGAATCCAGCCAGGAGATGTAATCGAAGTACTCAAATGCCTTGCTTTCGTACTCATCGTTGGCGATCTCCATAAAGTCCTGCCGCAGCTCCACAAAAGCCTGCAGCTGCTGCTTTGCATTGTGGATCTTCGGCATCTTTTTCCGGATGAACTGCAGAACGATGTTCTCCATTTTGTAAAGCCTCTTGCTTTTATATAAGAAGCGATAGGTAGAGATCGCGTTGTACTCGAGCAGCCTTGTATTGCCCAGCTCAAAGTGCAGGATCAGGTTCAGGATCCGCACGGCGCTCTGGATATCATAGCGCAATTCCTTCTGGTATTCATTCAGCAGTTTATTAATGATGCCTAAAGCCTTCGTAAACTCTGCCGTTCCGAAGTAAGAATAAAACAGGTTATACAGCAGCGTGATCTCCTCGATGCTGTTGATCTTGTCATGATACTTCTGCAAGCCTTCCATAACAGGCTCTCTCACGGAAATGCTCTTATCGAACTCACCCGAATCGAGGTACATCACCATCTCAAAAATATACGAGTTTACAAAACGGCTCACTTCAATGTTCGTGGATTTTACAGGGAATGACCTCAGCTTATCCAGCGTATTCCTGAAGTTGTCATATTTGTGAAGATGGATCTGGCAGAGCAATACGTTGTACAACGCGCTCAGGTAGATCTTCGGCGTTTCCCTGATCTTGTGCGGGTACTCTTCTATCAGCTTCATCTGTTCGCTCGCAAGGATAAAGCAGGCTGCATTGTCGCCTTTCGCATGATTATAAATCAGCTGGATGTGATAAAAATACTGCTTGGCCTCAAAGCTGAGCGCCTTGCTGATAGAGCTCAGCAGGGGATGCTTGATGATGGACTGAAATTGTTCGAGCTCTTCCTTGTTTCTTGCTTCCTTTATTTTGCGGTTGATCAAAACCATTTTGTTGTACAGGTGGCGGTACTGGATCGCATTCTTCTGCGCATCAACCGTCGCCATTTCCTCTTCCAGCGAGCCTTCCAGCATGCGCTCAAATTTTTCGATGGGCAGCAGCTCCAGCAGGACTTTTTCCTGCCACACATTGATCTCGAGCTGCGGCAGTGTTAATTCATTCGCTTTCGCCAGTTCTTTTGCGCGGTCCAGCACCTTTGCACATTGCTTGTAAAGGCGCTTGTCGTAGAGCACGGATACATCCTCCATCATTTCCCTCAGCTGCGAATCCACTGTATTTCCCGCATTGATCACTCTCAGGCTTTTCAGGATCTGCCCGTGCAGGTAATTTTTTACAGCGGGCAGGCGCTTCAGAAAATCTTCTCCTTCAAACATTTTCCGGATCTTTTTTTCGTCGTAATCACCCATCTTTTCCACAGCCTCAAAAAGCTTGATGTAGCCTTTTTCCCCACCCTGGAGTGCAGTGAACATCTTAAAATATCGTTTTTCCGACTTGGTTAGTGACTGTATAAGCCTTGCTAATTCATCCATGGGATTGTCGTTATTTGAATTGACTTATTTTATAACAGTATTGATAATCAATTAATTATAAATAATTATACAAATTTACAAAAAAAGGGATTAGTATTTTAATAAAACTATGGTTTTGTCTTTTCAGTCCTTCCCGGTAATTTTATCACAGAAAATAAACAACCAGGGTTTTAACCGGCTAAAGATTGAATTTAAACATTTTTTTATGAAAGCTGCACTCAATTATCGCTACCCCGTTTTAGAAACCTTCACAATGGTTTATTACGAGATGACAAATAAATTATTATCAGAACATAAATCACCGATGCACATGGAAAAGAAAAAAGAGCTTAACGTATTGCTGGCCGATGATGACGATGATGATCGTGAGTTTTTCACTGAAGTTATCAATGAAGTGGCGCCACGTGTAATGATTAATTCTGTGAAGAACGGTACAGACCTGATGAACCTGATCAATGATCCCGGTGCTTCCCTTCCTGATATTATTTTCCTCGACCTGAACATGCCCTGCAAAAACGGGAAGGAATGCCTGAAGGAAATAAAGAAAAGTCCGAAGCTAAGGCACATCCCGGTGATCATTTACTCAACCTCTTCCAATGTGAAGGATATTGAAAATGCATACAATGAAGGCGCCGACCTTTATGTAACAAAACCAAACACCTGCAGCGAGCTCAAACGAATTGCCAAAAAGGTGCTCAACATTGACTGGAGCAGCTTTATACTTAATCACCGAATAGAGAGGTTTGTTCTGAAATAATACGTCTAACCCTGGTATAACCCACCTACCCCTCTCTTGAAAATGTGCCACCCCGGTGGCATATTTTTTTTGCCTTTTTCGGAGAAAATTATCTAATTAAAAATTCAAAAAAATAAATCATGGAGAACAAAGGAGCAAATAAAAAAGTAGCAGTGCTGGCCACAAACGGCTTCGAGCAGTCGGAATTTGAAAAGCCGGTAGAAGCATTGAAAAAAGCAAATATGACCGTTGAGGTCATTTCACTGAAAACAGGAAAAATAAAAGGATGGAAAGAAAAGAACTGGGGAGATGAATTCCAGGTAGACAAAGCTATTGATGAAGTAAGCGCGGATGATTACGATGCGCTGGTGCTTCCGGGCGGCGTTATGAATCCCGATGCACTCCGCACGGACACAAGAGTAATTGAGTTCGTGAAGGGCTTCTTTGAGCAGGACAAACCTATTGCTGCTATTTGCCACGGCCCGTGGACACTGATCGAAACAGGAAAATTAAAAGGCAGGAAGCTGACCTCTTTTCATTCGATCCGGACTGATCTGAAAAATGCAGGAGCAGAATGGAGCGATGAGGAAGTTGTGGTAGACAATGGGCTTGTGACCAGCCGCTCACCGGAAGACCTTCCTGCTTTCTGCAAAAAGATGGTGGAAGAAATAAGGGAAGGCGTTCACTCGCATTAACAGCGGGAAAAGATTCCCCCTTGCAGTGATATGACCGCTGGTATTAAAATTGAATGCTATTATACAAGAATAATTGGTCGATCCATATCGATAATAATTATTGTTTTTGTTTAGATAATAAAACACCCCGCAATCTGCAGGGTGTTTTATTTTTATACTAAGGCTTCAACTTGGTCACAGGTGCAGCCTGATGAACTGCAGGATGCCGCTCAGCGAAAATGAGATGCGCTTCTTTTTCAGGTGCTCCTTTATTTCCCATGCTCTTAAACTGCCTGTCTGCATGATCGCCTCATGCAGCTCCGCCCTGCTCACTCCCCATTTTCTTGTCCAGTAATTTAGCTGCGCCGTTTCACCGGGATAAATGATATGATCTTCCATGTCTTTATAGATTTTTATTGTTTGCCTGGGCTTCTTCATTTGTTTTATCAGTATAGTAAGCAAGATCCCTATTGGCAGGGCCATTCATCACTTTGCCTTCTTTCGTAAAGCGGCTGCCATGACAGGGGCAATCCCAGCTTTGTTCATCATTGTTCCATTTGATAATGCATTTCAGGTGCGTACATTCCGCGCCCACCATGTGGAACAGGTCTTTGTCGTCCCTGTACACGCCAAACTTCTTTCCATCTATCTCCACGATCTTTCCCTGTCCCGGCTTGATGCTCTGCAATTCAACCGATTTGGCATCCTTTGGCTTTTGCTTGAGATAATTGATCATTCCGCCGATCAGCTCTTTAAAATATGTTTTACCTGCACTGAACAGCTTGAACCTTGAAGGGTCATATATTTTTTCCCATGGATTCTCTTTCCCTGTGATCAGGTCGGTGATGAGCATCCCCGCAATGGTTCCATGCGTTAAGCCGTTCCCCGAATCGCCGGTAACAATGAACACATTCGGCTCATCTTTGGGATTGCGCCCGATATAACCGATCGAATCCATAGGTTCCATTACCTGTCCTGACCACTGATAAATGACATCTTCTGCATCAAAGCGCTGACGCATCCAGTACTCTAATAGTCCATAGCGGTCCTCTTCAGAAATTTTGTTCTCTTCCACAAGGCCTACAGCATGGTCTTCACCGCCGCAGATCAGCAGGTCGTATTCATTGTCCAGTTTCTGCAGCCTCACGTAATGGTATGGCGGGATGTCCGCATTCTGCGAAAAGTCGCCTGTATCCCACCACAAGGCCTTCGCAATGCTGCCTTTTTTCACTTTTGCTCCTATCACATAGGTTCTGTACGCATACTGCTTCAGGTGCATCACATATTTATTATTCACGGGTGTGTTTGTTGCAACCACCACAAAGTCTGCTTTCACACTGAACCCATCGCCGGTAACGATCCCTTTATGATCGATCTTTTCAGCCTTCGTCCCTGTATAGATCCTGCCTCCTCTTTCCTGCAAGGCTTTGCACAATCCATTCAGGTATTTCAAAGGATGGAACTGCCCCTGGTTGTAAAATTTCAATGAGCGGGAAGGATCTTTTATTCCGGGCATCACCGGAAGCTCCACCACTTCCACTCCTGCTTTCTGTGCAGCTTTCAGCTCCTTCCCCAGGGATTCTTCCTTGTCAGTGGGATGCAGGAATAAATATCCGTCGAGGCGTTCAAAATCACAATCAATATTTTCGTAGCTCACTGTGCGCTCAATAAAATCAATGGCAGCCTTGTGGCTTTCGGCAATGTGCTTCGTTTGCTCTTCACCGAAAATGCGCTGCAGCTCATAATACCTGTCGTCAAGCGCGCAGACCAGGTGTGCGGTTGTGCGGCCGGTTTCCCCGCTCCCGATATTCCCATCTTCCACGAGCACTACTTTTTTTCCTGCCTGCATCAGGCTGTAAGCCACGGAAAGCCCGGCTATCCCGCCTCCCACAATCACCACATCCGTTTCAATATTTTCGCGCAATGGTGCTGTTACAAAAGGTTCTGAGGAAGCCAGCCAGCTGGAGATGTGCCTTCCTGATGTTACTGATGTTTTTGTGTTGTCCTGCTCTTTCATAATACTGTTTTTAGAACTTTTTTTATTACAAAAAATATTCCCGCTCTTCCTGTTTCGGAAGCGGGCATGTTTTTGGCAAAACAGAGGATAAATCATCTATTATGCTCCAGGCAGGGATCAACATAACAACATCAAGGCTCCGGGCCATTTCCGGGGATGTAAAGAAATGCGTGAAAGCGATCAACCTTATTTATGTAAGCGACGGCCAGCCGGGCATACAGCGGATCAAAAAAGGGAAAGGCTTCCTGTACATCTACCAGGGAAAGAAGCTCTCCGATAAGGAAGAGCTGGAGCGCATCCGGAAGATCGTGATTCCTCCGGCATGGAAAAATGTGTGGATCTGCAGCATCAATAACGGGCACATCCAGGCTACCGGTTATGACGCCCTCGAGAGAAAACAATACCGTTATCATCCTTTATGGAATGAATTAAGGAATCACACAAAGTTCAGCCGCCTGCTTGAATTTGGTGAAAAATTGCCCCAGCTAAGGGAGCAGCTCGAAAAGGACCTTTCGCTCCGTACGCTCTGCGAGAAAAAAGTGCTGGCCACAGTGATCAGCCTGATGGAGCGCACATACATCCGGATCGGCAACAGCGGATATGAAAAGCTTTACGGCTCTTACGGGCTTACGACTTTAAAAGACCAGCACGTAAAGATCCATGGAAGCTCATTGCAGTTTTCCTTCAAGGGAAAAAAAGGAGTGTTCCAGGAAATCTCCCTGAACAATAAAAAGCTTGCACGCATCGTAAAGCAATGCCGAGAGATCCCGGGCAAAGAGCTCTTCCAGTATTATGATGATTTCGGCAACAGGCATTCCATTGATTCGGGAAGTGTGAACCATTACCTGCAGGAGATCACAGGAGAAGATTTCAGCGCAAAAGATTTCAGGACATGGGCCGGAACGCTGAATGCATTGCAGGCTTTTAAGCTGGTGGGGAATGCAAAAACAGAAACCGAGAAAAAGAAAAAACTGCTCGAGGCACTGGATTACGTGAGCAAGAAATTAGGAAACACAAGAACGGTCTGCAAAAAATATTATGTGCATCCTGTGATCATCCAATTGTATGAGAACAATTCATTGACGAATTACCTGGGCGACCTTGATAAATTAGAGAATGATGATGATCCGAAGAGCAGCTGGACACCGGCGGAAAAGACACTGATGAACATCCTGAGAAGCAAATAGCTTACTCCTTTGTGTAAAGCACCTGGCAATGAGGGCAGAAAAAGCTCCTTCGTTTTCTTTTTCCCATCTTCTGCATCAAGACGATCTTCGAGCCACAATCGGCACAAACATTTTTTGTATGTACCCTGTAATGTTTCTTTAATTCGAATATTCTTTTCCAGCGAAGGAAATCAAAACAATACTCCCTTGCTGTTTTCACGATCTCCTTCAGCTTTTTCATGGGAATGTCCTTTACAAGCGATGCAGGCTGCACCTTTGTAAGAAAAAGCACTTCATTCTTGATAATGTTACCTACACCTGCAAAGATCTCCTGGTCCAGCAGGCTGTCGCAGATCAGCTCCTCTTTTTCCAGCACCAGCGATTTGTAAGCCTTTTCGGGATCCCATACATCAGACATCGTATCCCTTTCCCAGTCATACACATCATCCACATTCCCTTCGATCAGCTTCACAGAGCAGGTGTAAAAGCTGAACTCGCCATTCTTAAACTGCAGCTTAAGCCGCGGGGCAGCTTCCTTTTCTTCGTTCACGCGGTAACTGCCGAACATCAGCAAATGAATGCGGATAAAAAAATCGTCAAAGGACATGAGAAAATGCTTTCCCCAGCTTCTCATGTCCAGCACCTTTTTACCTTTCATCCGCTCCAGCTCAATTTTCGCATTGCCCGAAACATGAAGCACTTTCTTTCCCTTGAACTGGCTGAGCTCTTCCCTTAAAATAACAATGGACGGTCCTTCCGGCATAATAACAATGGTTTCAGAATGCATAAAAGCATCCCGCCGAAGAGCGGAATGCTTTTACAATATACGATTGGTCTATTTTTTCTTCACTGCCAGTGCAACAATACCGCCTACCAGCAACACTCCTCCAATGATCGGCGACCACTGAACAGGATGGCTCTTTTCCTTATTGATCTCCAAAGGGCCAAGATCAACAACTTTTTCCTTTGTCACATAGTTGAAGCCGGTGATGACCATCATAAGGCCTCCCACCACGATCAGAATGATTCCTAATGTTTTCATTTTTTCTTGTTTTTAGTTAAGTATATCCCATGTCCTTTCAAATTACTTGCCAGCTCCGATGGCACTATATTTTAACACTTTATGAAAAGAGCCAATCATGAAAAAGTTACTCAGCATCCTCTTGCTCTCCGTATGCACATTCGCCCAGGGACAGGAGTACGGAAAATATATCAGGAAGGCCGAAAGCGCCTCCTACAAAGGCGAATACGGAACAGCGATCGCATATTATGACAAAGCCCTCGGTATCGACCGCGAAGCGTATGAAGCCAATGCAGGGAAAGGAATGATCCTCGGTGAATTTATGGAACAATACGAGCAGGCAATTCCCTATCTTGAAAAAGCCCTGGGCAAAAGCAGCAAGGACACATTGCTGACCATCTATTACACCTTAGGGAGATGTTATCATTACATGGGCGATTATAACCGTGCATTGTATTGCTATAACAAGTTAAGCGCTTATGAAGAGATCGGGAATGACATGTTCCCCTATTACCTGCAGAAACACATTGCTGATTGCCACTATGCACTGGCGCACCAAAGCACCGCACCGCAATACAACATCACCGTTAAAAATGCCGGACAGGCCATCAATACTGAATTCCCGGAATATGCGCCGGTGTTTACTCCCAACAACGAACTGATCTTTACTTCCAAAAGAAAAGATGATGAGAAAGAGAAGATCAACCAATGGGATGGTAAGTATTTCGAGAGCATGTATATTTCCAAATGGGAGAATGGACAATTCTCTGAACCGAGAAGGTATACGCGCCCTGACCTCGGGCAGCAATCAAAGTTCTCAAAGTATAATGAATCCTCTGTTTCCGTATCACCTGACGGGAAATCATTTTTTATCTACAGGATGGGCGACCTCTATATTGTGCCGCTGAATGACTTGCAGAAAAAACCGGAAAAGCTCAGCAAACAGGTGAATATGGCCGCTTATCAAAACCATGCTGCACTTTCTGCCGACAACAATACCATTTACTTTTCAAGTGCAACAGATGAAGGATATGGCGGAACCGACATTTTCAGATCTGTTAAAAATGCGCAGGGTGGATGGTCGAAGGCCGAGCTTCTTGATTCAACCGTTAATACCATGTTCAATGAAGATGCGCCTTACATTGCTGAAGACGGAACACTGTACTTTTCCTCGAACGGACATCCCGGCTTCGGCAGTTATGATATTTATAAAACACATATTGAGAACGGGCGCTGGACAACACCCGAAAACCTTGGGCAACCGGTAAATTCCCCGGGAGCTGATATTTTCCTGGGCATGGTAAGCAGCAAAGAAGGATATTATTCCTCGGCAAGAAAAGGCGGATCGGGAGACCTTGATATTTACACCGTTCAGTTTGGCCCGGCCCTCAAGCCTGATACAGCTGCAGATCCTCTGCTGGCACTCAAGCCGTTAAAAAAGGAAAATGAAACAAACACGTCCGCAGCTGTTTCTTCAAAGGATAAATTCCTTTCCGGGAAAGAGCTGGAAAAAACAGGCTGGAACAATGCCGCATTGTATTTCAATTACAATGAAACGACACTCAGGAAGGATGCACTCGCGATCCTCGACCACAACATTGAAGTGATGAAGGCCAATAAGAACATGGCGATCGTCATTAACGGCTTCTCCGATGCACGCGGGCCTGAAAAATATAATTCCCGCTTATCGTCAAACAGGGCACAGATGGTGAAACAGTACATCATCAGCAAAGGAATAGACAGGAGCAGGATAAAGAGTACGGAAGGGCTTGGTGAAGCAGGCCTGCTGAACGACTGCGGCGACGGAAGGGAATGTGATGAAGCACAGCACCAGGTAAACAGGCGGGTAGAGATCCAGGTGTTGAATGAGAACTACAAGCCGCAGGGTGTAGTTACAACAGGACTGAAATAAAACATACAGGTAAACAAAAGAAAATCCCCGCAGCATAACACTGCGGAGATTTTTTTATTACCGGATTCCCTGTAGCTAAAAAGCCTGTAAGGATTCCCTTACAGGCTTTTTAACACAAACAAACAAAACAAATAGCCGAAAGCTATTTCACATTATTTTTACCAACGTCTTTCAACGAAGTTTTCATCTCATCCATATCGTGTTTGAACTCACGTTTAAAAGACTCCCATTTTTCATTGTCTTTATCATCATCCTTGTATGAATCGAGCCTTGCTCTCAGCTCTTTATTGCGCTGTTCAAGCGAATCGGCCTTACGCTCATACTGAGCACGCATTTCTTCTTTTTCATTTTTCAGGTTCGCGCGGTACGTTTCAATGGTCATGTCATTTTCACGTAAGTTGTTTTCAGACTCTTCCCTGAATTCGCGTCGTGCCTGATCCAGGTCTGCATTTGCGTCGGCTACATTTTCCTGTGCATTTTCAAGCTTTTGTTCCTTGGTCTGGCAGGAAGACATTACTGCCATGCCGGCAATAGCTGCAACAATGATTGTTTTAGTTTTCATGGTTTATTATTTAGGTTAATTTATTGGTTGGTTTTTAACGTTTGATTTCCCCATTTAAAATCTGATGCCAACTGTACCCTGGAGCCATACATTTTTATAGGTCGGAGTGTTGGAAGTGCCGTCACCATTGTTTTGTTGCAGGTCAAAATTATAACGGCCGGAAAAAACAAAGCGGCTGATGTTGATATCAAGTCCCACTGCAGCGCTTAAAATGTTCTTACGGATGTTATCGTTCCTGAACTCCTGCTCCTGGATAGCTGTATTATCGCCACCTTTTAAAATATCCGTCTGGTTAAAAAGGTAGGAATACTGCGGCCCTCCAACAATTGTGAGCACTGTCAAGGGTTTGAACTCGATCATCAGCGGCACATCGAGGTAAGTTGTGGTACGGCTGAGGTCATACGGATTGCCCGTTAATGTTCCCGTTGCATGAAATCCTTTCTGTGAGATCAGCGCTGCAGGCTGCACACCGAGATATTTCCCAACAGGGACCGAAAAGAAAGCGCCCCCGGCAAAACCATATTTAGGCTCTGCTTTAAACTGCTCCCCACGCTCGTTATATACATTTGAATTATTTATCCCGGCTTTTAATCCGAAGTGAAGCCTGTCGCGGCTGTCTCTTTTCTTTTCAGGCTGCTGTGCCGGCTCCTGCGCATTAGCTGCTCCAATCGATACAAATAAAGCAACTGCAACTAATATCCTTTTCATGTTGTTTCTTATTTAATAGTTATTACTCATTCTTTTATGATGATAAAAAAAAACGTACCACCGCATTCAAAAGAATTGGAAGGCCGGGCCATACTGTGGAAACATTTCCCTGCCAGCCATTGGTAAAGCTCCTGATTCTGCCTGCTGGCATATAATTTTAAAAAGCAATTGTGCCTTTTAAACACAATTTATGGACAAACAGCAACTGAACGTATTCATCGCGGATGAAGATAAGATCATGACAACCGCGCTACATGATGATCTCAAGAAACAATTCGGATCGGGTATCAGCATTACCGTTTATAATGATGCAAAAACCTGCCTCGAGCACATTGATGACAACACTCATCTTGTGATCCTCGCCTACGATTTTAAAAAGAAGACAGGGCCTTCCAACGGGCTGGAGCTCCTGAAGATCATTAAGAAAACACATCCTCTTACCGAAGTGGTGATCCACTCTTCCAATGACGATATGCGTGTAGTGCTTCGCTCGATCCGTGCAGGTGCAAGGGGATATGTGGTAAAGGAAACAGATTCCTTTTCAAGGATCAGGGCCATCGTCCGCAGGCGGTTTACTGAACCGATCAGGAAGATCATCACCGAATTCGGTGTCAATAAATTCATCGCTGTTTTCGTCATCACATTTGTACTGATGGGAATTCTTGTCTATATCGCGGTAAACAAACGATTCTAATTATTACATTTTAATTTCCCGGCTTATGAAAACTACATTATACGCAAGCTTACTATTATTTGCAGGCACCTTTCCTTCCGGGATCTCCGCCCAAAACAAAGCAACAGCAGACACGCTGCCTGCGCCCTATACTACAAAATCTGCAAAAAACTTTTGCGATGTGGTCGGTTGGAAAGACGCGATGCCGAAAGCACCGGAAGGATTTACCGTGGATATTTATTCCGATGGCTTTGAGAACCCGCGCTGGACTTATGTCACACCTAACGGCGATGTGCTGGTGGCTGAAAGCAATTCAAATCACAGTTTTGTTGAACAGGTAGGCGGCACCATCATGGGCGCTGCCAAATCAAATAACCTGAGCCACAGTGCCGACCGGATCACGCTGCTGAGGGATACAAATAAGGACGGTAAGCCCGATCAGAAAGAAACATTTTTAGAGAACCTGAATCAGCCCTTCGGAATGCTGATCATCGGCAAATGGCTGTATGTCGGCAATACAAACGCAGTTGTAAGGTATCCTTACACGGCCGGGCAGACACATATCAGCGAACAGCCTGAAAAGATCGTTGACCTTCCTGCAGGCGAGCACAACAGGCACTGGACAAGAAACATCATCACAAATGCCGACAGTTCGAAAATATACATTACAGTGGGATCGGGGAGCAACGTTGCAGAATTCGGGATCGAAAACGAATTGTTGCGCGCTGACATCCTGGAAATGAATCCTGACGGAAGCGGCCTTAAAGTCTATGCTTCCGGGCTTCGTAATCCTGTAGGAATGGGATGGGCTCCCGGAACAAAAACACTGTGGACCGTTGTGAACGAACGCGATGAGCTTGGCGATAACTTAGTTCCCGATTATCTTACAGGCATCCAGCCCGGCGGATTTTACGGATGGCCGTATTGCTATTACGGGCAGCATGAGGATCCGAGAGTAAAGGAAACAAAGCCTGACCTTGTGAAAAAAGCCATCGTGCCTGACCTCGCACTTGGCTCTCATACGGCATCGCTCGGACTTGCATTCTATACAAAACAATCCTTCCCGAAAAAATACCAGGGTGGTGTTTTTATTGCACAGCATGGTTCCTGGAACAGGTCCGTACTCTCAGGCTATAAAGTATTGTTTGTCCCATTTAAAAACGGAAAGCCTTCCGGGAAGCCGGAAGATTTCTTAACGGGCTTCATTGCAAACCTCGAAAAGAACGAGGTACATGGAAGGCCCGTTGGAGTGACCATACTTCCCGATGGCTCTATGCTGGTGACCGATGATGTTACCAACACCATCTGGAGAGTCAGCGCAAAAAAATAAATCCTCATGAAAAAGGTTACTTTTCTTCTTTTCATTTTCCTGGTTTTTACCGCTGCGATGAAAAGTCAAAACATCGCAGACACAACTGTCGGGCTTAAAGAAGTGACTATTGCCATTTATCCCGGCAAGCCTTTGCTGCTTCATTCTGCAGTTTCTGTTTCATCGCTCAGCGAACAGGAATTAAAAGATCATCCGTCCTCTTCCTTCCTGCCAGCTTTAAATACATTACCGGGTGTACGCATGGAAGAGCGTTCTCCCGGCAGCTACAGGCTTTCTGTGCGCGGCAGCCTGCTTCGCTCTCCTTTCGGGATCCGCAATATCAAAGTGTACATGGATGAATTTTTACTGACAGACGGCGGAGGCAACACGTACCTTAATTTAATTGATGCGAAAGCTATTAAAACCGTGCAGGTGCTGAAGGGGCCGGAAGGCAGTATGTTCGGCGCAAATACAGGCGGCGTGGTGGTGCTCGGCACAGAAAGCAAAGACTCATCAACAGCCAGCCTTGCTTTATCATCCGGCTCCTACGGGCTTCTCAACGGCCATGTTGCTTTACAAAAACAATGGAAAAAATATTCGATCCAGCTGGATCAGTCATACATGCACTCAGACGGCTACCGCAGGAACAGCGCACTTGAACGGAACTATACGCGGTTGCTGCAGCAATTCAGGTATGCTAAAGGAACATTGAAATTGTTATTCCTCGGATCGCAGTTGCATTATGAAACACCGGGCGGGCTGACGCTTTCACAATACCAGGAAGATCCGCGGCAGGCAAGGCCGGCAACGAGCAAAACACCCGGCGCTGAAGAGCAGAAGGCGGGCATCTACAACACCACCGCTTATGGCGGGATCTCCAATGAAGTGCAATTACTGCCGCAGCTGAAGCATGTGATCACATTGTTTGGCAGCTACACCGATTTTAAAAACCCCTTCATCACCAATTATGAAATGCGCTTTGAGAACACTGCAGGCTTGCGCACTTATTTTTCGCTCAGTGAAAATTTCGGGATCATGAAGATCAACTGGAATGCAGGCTTCGAATGTGAGCAAACCCGCAGCCTGATCTCTAATTTCAAAAACAACAAAGGCACAAAGGACCAGCTGATGGCAAAGGATGACCTTACTGCCGGGAATTATTTTTATTTCAGCCAGCTCAGCATGCTCATCTCGACAAGGCTTCAACTGGAAATAGCAGCGAGCCTCAATAATTATTACTACCGTTATAAAAATATTTTTCCATCGGATGAAACCGGTGTAAGCACGAAAAGGCTGAACACACAGCTGCTTCCGAGGGCAGGGATCAGCTATCGCATTGTAAACAATCTTGTATGGAGGGCATCTGCCAGCAAGGGTTACTCTCCTCCAACCATCGCAGAAATCAGGCCTTCCGACAACACGATCTATGAGAACCTTCAATCTGAATACGGCTGGAATTATGAAACAGGATTTCGTTACCAGGCCCTAAACCACCGATGGGAAGCGGATCTTGCCTTTTTTAGGTTTGACCTCCGGGATGCTATTGTAAGAAGGACCAACACCGACGGCGCTGAATACTTTGTAAATGCAGGCGGTACAAAGCAGCAGGGAATTGAGTTTCAATCCGCCCTGCAATTAATAAAGAAAAGGCCATCCGGGTTTTTAAGAGCTTCTAAATTTTATAACGGCTTCACCTGGTATGACTTTCATTTTTCACACTACCAGCTAAATGCTGCCGATTACTCAGGAAATGAGCTGACAGGCGTTCCCATGTATACAGCAAATGCAGGGATCAAAGCGGAATTTCCTTTTGATCTCAGCCTGTTCCTGAATTACAATTACGTTGAAAGGATCCCGCTCTCCGATGATAACTTATTTTATTCGGAGCCTTATCACCTGCTCGCATTGAAAGCCGGCTGGAGCTATCGCTTCCGGAACAAAACAAGCCTGGAAGTATTTGCCGGGGCGGATAATCTCACAGATATAACATACAGCGCAGGGAACGATCTGAATGCGGCCGGGGGAAGATTCTACAATGCTGCTCCCCGCAGGAGCTTTTACGGCGGCATTTCTATAAATTTATGATGATGAAAAAAATAGTAAAAAAAGACAAGAATTTCAAGAATAGTTTTTTCGAGCGCTTTGCAGCAAGTGTAACAAAAGCGACCGGCAGCACCCCGGCATTCCTCATAGCGCTCCTGCTGGTGCTGGTATGGCTGTTCACCGGCCCGATCTTCGATTACTCGGAGACCTGGCAGCTGGTGATCAACACCGGCACCACCATCATCACCTTCCTGATGGTATTCCTGATCCAGAAATCACAGAACAAGGATTCGCTGGCGATCCAGCTGAAGCTGAATGAGCTGGTGGCAGCGCATGAATATGCAAGCAACCGCCTTGTGAATGTAGAGGACATGACAGAAGATGAATTGAAGACCATTCAGAAATACTACAGGAAGCTCAGCCAGTTCTCCAAGGAGGAACAAAACCTTCAGAAATCACATTCCATTGATGAAGCGGAGGAAAACCAGGAAGAGAAAAATAAAGCAGGCAACAAACATCCCAAAAAGAAAAAATGAGCATAAAAAAGGCTTCTGAAAAGAAGCCTTTTTTATAAGGTTATAGGATTTAGTTGAGTACCATTTGTTCTTTCTTACGCATTGTGCTGTTTGGGATTCCAAGCAGCTCACGGTATTTTACAACGGTCCTTCTTGCAATATTCACATCTTTCTGCTTCAGCAGGTTCATGATATCGGTATCGGAAAGAGGCTTCTGTTTGTTTTCATCTTTCACTATTTTCTGAATCAGGTCCTGCACCTGGATCGCTGTTGAAGGCGAAGCATCCGAATCGGAAACAAGGGCGCGCATAAACAGGTTTTTCAGGCTGAAGATCCCGAATGGGGTTTGTACGTGCTTGTTACTCGTGATCCTGGAGATGGTGCTGATATCATAACCGGTACGGTTGGAAATATCCTGCAGGATCATCGGGCGCAATTCCTGGATGTCGCCGCTTTTAAAGAAATCCGGCTGCATCTGTACGATCACGTTGATGATCTTCATCATCGTGGTTTCTCTTTCTTTCAATGCATTGATCAGGACATTGGCATCGGAAACAAGCGTTTGAAAATAATTCTCCGCCTGTTTTTTCTCGTTCTGGGTGGAGACCGATAATGACTGGCTTGAAAATTCAGGATTTACCCGCAGCTTTGTAAACTCTGAGGATGTAAGGGCGATGTACAGGTCGGCATCCTCGATGGAAACCTCGAAGTCGGGAATGATCTGCTCTTTGATCAGCTCATACTTGTTTGCTTCGGTGATCGGTTTTGGATTTAGTTTTTTTATGTAGTTCATACAATTTTCAAATTCTTCGGCGGAGATGCCAAGCTCATTTTTAATTTTCTGAAAATTCTTCTGTACAAAATTCTGGTAGTGGTCTTCGAAAATGCGGATGCAGTGTTCTCTTGTATCGCATTTTTTTGTTTTTCTTTTTAACTGGATCAGCAGGCATTCGTGAAGGCTGCGGGCACCAACGCCGGCAGGCTCACATTTCTGAAGGATCGCCAGTGCGGTTTCCATTTCATCTTCCTGCATCATCTTGCCTTTTAAAAAAGCATAATCATCGATAACGTCCCCTACCTCTCTCCTGAGGTAACCGTCGTCATCAAGCTCATCAACCAGGTAACACACAATATTCACCATCTCTTCACTGAGGTGCATCATGTGGATCTGCTCCTTCAGGTTTTCCTGTAAAGAGCTGAATTGGATCACCGGTGCCTCGTAATAATCTTCGTTGGAAACCGGTTGTTTATAATTTTTTTCGAACAGGTCCTCATCGTCCTTGTTCCACATAAGTTCATTGTCAAATTCAGTTTCTGCCTGTGTTTCCGGCTCCTCCTGGACATCTTCCTTATCTTCCGTTTCGAGCACAGGGTTCTGCTCCAGTTCGTTGGCTATATATTCCTGCAGCGCATACCCGGATAAATGCATGATATGCATCAGCTTCATGTGCTGCTGAGACATATAATATCCGCGCTTTAACTGCTGGCTTTGTTTCTGATTTTGCTGTTGATTCATAAAATTGAAAATTAAAATGTATGTAATGAATTGCACAAGGCAATTAGTTATTCCTGCAATTCAATTTCGATTATGCTTCAGCCTCAGCTTTTTTAGGCATGAACCTCGCGATCATATCGCTGATCCATCCTGCAATTTTTGGTTTGTTATCCTCTGCAACATTGCTTGCAACATTTTTTGCAAGGTAGGGTACAATAAGTTTTGTAATAAAACCTGAATTTCTCAGGAGAACATTTTTAACCAGCGCGCTTGTTAAAAATCCAACGGAACTTCCAACCACGCTGTTATCCTTGCTGGCAAGGAACTTACCTGCCCCTTTTGCAAGGCTATGGAACGGCTTGAGCTGTTCCTTGATCTCGTTGAAATTAGTTTTGATCTCCGTTTCCAGGAATGCCTTGCGCATGTATAGCCGCTGGCGCTCTTCCTTCAGTTCCGCAAGTGTATTAATTGTTCTCATGAAATGTGATTTTTTTAAGAATGGCATTAATGATTGGCATCTTGATCCACTTATCCCTGTTCAGGAATAAGACCAGGGCTACCAGCAAATAAAAACCCGCAATAGAAAAAAAGCCTATGGAAGGGCTGTGAAGATATTCTCCGAGAGACCATGCTGCTCCGACACTAAGAAACAACAGTATAAATAAACCCAGCGTTCCCAGAATTACAGCTGAAGCCATGGATGAAATTACGTTTGTTGCTTTGTCCTGTGTATTCAGGACAACAATGTCAAGGCGTGTTTCCGCATAGTCTTTGATGTCGGTAAACATCTTTTCCAGTTTATTTGTCTCTTCCATAGGTTTTTTCAGAATTAAAAATTAGTGTGAGTGGTTTGATGTTGATGAAGCAACAGTTGAAGCAGTTTGTTTTGCTTTGTTTTTCATGCTGTTCAGCTCATCTTCTGCTTTACCTTTCAGCTCATCTGCTTTCGTCATAGCTTTGTCTTTTAATCCCGCTAACATTTCTTTTCCTTCTCCGATTTTCTCTGTAAGCTCATCAATAAGATCGCCTGCATTATCGGAGATCTTCTGCCTTAATTCGCTTCCTTTGCTTGGAGCAAATAATAATCCTAATACCGCGCCTGCTGCTGCACCGAGCACCAATGCGCCTAAAACTTTTCCATTGTCTGACATAGTGTTTTTATTTTTTAAATTGTTTTTATAAATTTTACTCTGACAAAAGAATAATCGTGCCGAACTGAAAAGCCTTTAAATTCAAGGGATATGCGGCTTAAACCGAGTAAGCTAATCAACAGTGTGTAGAATTAATTACCATTAAACCGGGATAAAGGCAGGAGAAAGTCATGAATAACCCCTCTGAAAAAAGGGCACTGCTTTTGAACTTATAGGTACAATCATAAAAAAAATGAAAGAGTTCAGACCTATTACGAAAGCAAGGGATATTGCAGCGGGAGGTTCCGTTTTACTGAGTGAAAAAACAATTGCCGGTGCTGAGAACGCGAAAACGTTTTTCAGCCGTACCGGTAACATGACCATCTTTACATTACAAACCTTCAGGCAAACCTTCTCCTTACCTTTCGAGTTCCGTGAGTTCCTCAAGCAATGCTTCGAGCTCGGCAACAGGTCGCTTCCCCTGGTTGCAATAACCGGCGCCATTATGGGGCTGGTGCTTACCATACAGTCGAGGCCGATCCTCAACGACTTCGGCGCCGAGAGCATGCTGCCGCAAATGGTGGCCGTTTCACTGATCCGCGAGATCGGCCCTGTGATCACCGCACTGATCTGCGCAGGAAAGATCGGCTCGGGCATTGGTGCCGAATTAGGCTCCATGAAAGTGACAGAGCAGATCGATGCAATGGAGGTTTCCGCAACCAATCCTATGAAATACCTCGTGGTAACACGCGTGATAGCCGCCACCTTAATGCTTCCGGTGCTCATCCTTTTTGCAGATGCGATGGGCCTGCTGGGCAGCTGGGTCGGTGTAAATATAAAAACCGACCTGAACATCGTGCTCTATTTTTCAAGGGCATTCAGCGCAGTAGAGTTCATTGATTTTCTTCCCGCATTCATCAAATCATTTTTTTTTGGTGCAGTGATCGGGCTGGTGGGCTGCTACAAAGGCTATAATGCGGGACGCGGGACAGAAAGCGTGGGGATCGCAGCCAATTCAGCGGTAGTGCTTTCTTCACTGCTGATCATCGTGGTCGATCTTATAGTGGTACAAATAACAGACATACTGATATGAAAGAGGAAGCTGATAACCGGGAGCCTGCGGGCACCGGCCAGGGAGAAAAGGTCATCCAGATCCGTGACCTGAAGAAATCCTTCGGAGCACAGCATGTGCTGAAGAACGTATCGCTCGACCTGATCAAGGGCGAGAACCTGATCGTCCTCGGGAAATCGGGCTCCGGAAAATCCGTACTGATCAAATGCATTGTGCAGCTGATGAAAGCTGACAGCGGCAGCATCAACGTATTGGGGCAGGAAGTGGAAGAGCTGAAGCCGAAAGAGCTTGCCGAGCTTCGTAAAAAAGTAGGCTTCCTTTTCCAGAGCGGCGCTTTGTATGATTCCATGACCGTGAAGGAGAATCTTGAGTTCCCTCTTCGCAGGATCAAAAAAGGCTTATCAGAAAAAGAGGTCCGCGAAAAAATAATGGAAGCTTTGCAAAATGTAGGATTGGAAAGCGCACTGAATAAGATGCCTTCCCAACTCTCGGGCGGAATGCGGAAACGCATTGCACTTGCACGCACCGTCATACTGGATCCGGCCATTATGCTTTATGATGAGCCCACTACGGGACTCGACCCGATCACTTCACAGGAGATCAGCGCGCTCATCAATGATATAAGAAACAAATACCACACATCCTCGCTGGTGATCACGCACGATATGCCTTGTGCGCGTGCCGTGGCCGACAGGGTAATGATCCTGAAAGAGGGAGAGATCTATGCGGAAGGAACACTTCAGGAAGTGCAGAAAATAAACGATCCCTGGATCCAATCATTTTTTAAAGATTAAACAAAATTATGGAACCCACAACACGATTCAAAACCAGGTTAGGAATGTTTGTAGCAACAGGCCTGGTACTCTTCATTGCAGCAATTTTTTACATCGGGAGGCAAAAGCACCTGTTCAACCCGGTATTTACCATCCACAGCATGTTCAAGGATATCAACGGGCTGGAGATCGGGAACAATGTCCGTTTTTCGGGCATTAACGTGGGCACTGTCGACAATATCCAGATCATTAACGACACCACGGTGCAGGTAAGCCTCATTGTTGATAAGGATGTGCAAAAATTCGTCAAGACCGATTGCCGCATCACCATCGGATCCGAAGGCCTGATCGGGGATAAGATCGTTAACATCACACAGGGAAAGGCTGCGGACATGGTGAAGGAAGGGCAATACCTGCTCTCAACTCCGCCTCTCCAGACCGATGCGATCCTTGCCAGCCTTAAGGTCACTGCAGGCAATGCAGAAGTGGTTTCTGATCAATTGGCTCAAATATTGTACAAGGTCAACAGCGGAAAGGGAACTTTCGGCATGCTGATCAACGACAGCAGCATGGCAACCAACATCAGCACCACCATCAATAACCTGAAGAGAAGCACCAAAGGACTTGATGAAAATATGGAAGCGGCCAAGCATAATATACTCCTGAGAGGATACTTCAATAAAAAGAAGAATGACGCAAAGGATAAGGCAAATGAAAAGGACAAAGGAAAGGATACCGGGAAGACCGAAGAGAAGCCTGGTTTGCTGAAAAAATTATTTAAGAACAAGTCGAACACAAGCAATAAGCAGCAGTAATGGAAGGCGCAGAAGCCCCGTCCAGCACACAAAAAGATAAATAAATTAAGTCAAGCACTATCGGATCCACCTGATATTATTCTATATTTGCCATGTATTTTCTATATACGATAACGAACAAAAAAGAGCAGGAGCAGCTTAAGACAAAGCTTGAAGAAATGAACGCACGCAACATATTAATTATCGATGATGAGAGGGAGCTTTGCGAATTGCTTGAGAATTTCCTGGCGAAAAAAGCGAACTCCATCGATTATTCCAACTCCCTTGAAAACGGCGTGGAGAAGTTCAAGCTCATGAACCCCGACCTCCTGATCCTTGACCACAATTTACCCGATGGCAACGGGATCGACAACATCTCTCTTTTCAAGAAGCTCAATACTTCATTGAGGATCATCATTATCAGCGCCATGTCCAATTTAAAGGGCGAAGCGCTGGAGAAAGGTGCTGATTTTTTCATTGAAAAGCCGATCAGCTTCAGCCAGCTGAAGAATATCCTTGCAATGGAGTAAGCCCCTTGCGACCGGGCTTCCCACCCTTCCCCCAACCATTTGTAGAACAATTTCGACTTTTTGTGGAAACATTTCCCCATCTTTTAAGGATGAAATTTTTTGCTGCTCCTTTTCATCCATCCCGCTTTTTTCATGCAAACTTCCAAAGTATTTATCAATAAAGGAGTTCAAGAGAATCAGTATATTATTTTCAGGAGTTCAAAATAAAACCTGGCATTGCGGCATACTTTTTACTTTAGTTTAAGTGCCTACCTAAATGTTCTGTGTAAAAAAAAACGAGGGTATTTGCAAAAATACTTGTCCCATCTCTCAGCGAAGCAAAATCCAAAAATTTTGCTTCGCTTCTTATTTTTAGCCAACCTTCATTTTTCCTTGGCACACTTCTGTAATTATTTTGTAAAAAAATAGTATGAATAAGAACGAAAAGAAAAACACAGGAAAAAAGCCATTTTTTAAAAGGACAAGCATACGGATCCTCCTTGGGCTGATCATTGTACTGATTGGTGTGCGCATTGCACTTCCCTACATTGTTTTGAAGTATGCGAACAAGGCCCTGTCGACCATGCACGGCTATTACGGGCATGTGAACGACATTGATATCGCACTGTACCGCGGCGCTTATAAGATCAAAAATATTTACCTGCATAAGGTCGATTCTGTATCACAGCAGGAAACGGAATTTTTCGAGGCAAGGCTGATCGATCTTTCTGTGGAATGGAGCGCATTGCTTGATGGAAAGATCGTCGGTGAGCTGGAATTTGATGACCCGCGGCTGCGGTTTACAAAAGACAAAGCAGAGCCTGCTGATGTTAAAAACGACACGACCGATTTCAGGAAGCTGCTTGATGATTTTATGCCCCTGCGCGTAAACAGGTTCGAGATCATGAACGGTGTGATCCAATACATCGATGCGGGCTCCAGTCCGAAAGTGGACATCCAGCTTGATAATGCGCACATACTTGCTGAAAACCTCACCAGCGAAAAAGACACTTCATTGCTTCCCGCAACCGTAATTGCAGATGCAAACATTTACCAGGGGCATCTCGACCTGCACATGCGCCTCGATCCGCTTGCAAAAGATCCGACCTTCGACCTGAACACCGAACTAAAGGACACTCACCTGCCCGACCTGAACGATTTTTTTAAAGCGTACGCAAAACTGGATGTTAACAGCGGAATATTCGGGCTGTATGCAGAAGTGGCATCGAAGCAGGGAAATTTTGTAGGCTATGTGAAGCCGGTGATAAAAAACCTCGACGTGCTTGGGCCGGAAGACAGGAAAGATAATATCCTGCAGAAGATCTGGGAAGGGTTTGCCGGCGGCGCGGCACAGCTGCTCAAAAACCAGAAGCACGACCAGGTGGCGACCAAGATCCCACTTAAAGGAACATTTAAGAATTCAAAGGCCAATCTGTTATACGCAGTGATCGAAGTGCTCAGGAATGCATTTATTGAAGCGCTTCATCCATCCATTGACCAGGAGATCAGTATCGGGTCGGTGGGAACTGATCCGGAGAAACACAAGCTCTTTGGTAAAAGGGATGAGAAAAAAGAGGGCAAAAAAGAAGAACCGGCTCCTGGGGAAAAAGAAAAAAAGAAAGGGCTTTTCAAAAAGCTTTTCAATAAAGATAAAAAACAGGAAGAGAGTAAATAACAGCGAATTCAAAAACAGGGTGAAGGTTCTACAACTCTGAGCCATAGCACTTCTTTCAAGAAAAAATTTCCCTGTTTTTCACTTAAACCCGCTGGCACATTTACTTAATAAGAGAAAGTACATACACTCTCTATATACAGTAAAGCATTTTCAAAAGAAATGTTTTATTCCGAAAAAACGCAGCCGGATGATCCGGCTGCGTTTTTTTTATGTGCGAAAACTGCGTCACTTCGAAGGTGAAACCCGAGCTGGCATAAAAAAGAGAGCGGAATAAATTCCGCTCTCTTTATATTAATTTCTCTTTCATTTATTTACCAGGGCATTTCATCATCGTAATTATCATTCTCATTATACCCTCTTCCACCCCTGTTCTGAGATCCTCTCTGATCACGCTCATCATAACGCGAACGGTTATCGTTGCCATAAGATCCCTGGTTACCGGAATGCTGCCTGCCGTTGTTATCATCGTAACCACGCGAATCATTGTACGACCCTTCGTTACGCCCTTCCTCTATATCGCTCCAGCGGTTCCTGTGATTCCTTCCGGATGAATAATTCGTTCCGTTTCCGTTGTTCCCATAATTTGAATCTTCATTACGGTCATTTCCGCGGTTGTTATTAGTTCCAGGCCGGTAATGCTCATTCCAGCTGTTATCATAACCATTGCCGTAACGGCCTGAATTATTATTTCCCTGGTAATTATTCCGGTCATCCTGGCTGTAACGATTACTGTTTCCGCCACGGTTATTACCATAGCCATTGTTGTTGTTGTCGTAATAGTTTGGAGTGTTGTGACGGCTGTTATTGCCATTTCCATTATAGTTGCCGTTGTAACGGGAGTTATTCCCATTGCCATTGCCATAATAATTATCGTTGTCACGGTTATAACCGCGGTTGCCGGAATTATCATAGTTACCGGAATTATACCGGTTGTTATGATAAGAATTATTATTTTGGTTAGTGCGGGAAGGATTGCCGTTTGAATTCCGGTTATTCATGTTAGAGCCATCGTACCGGTTCTCATTGTCGCCATAGCTCTCGTTATAGCCTTCATTCTCATATTGCCTGTTCCGCTGGTTGTAATTACGGTTGCTTTGCTGGTTGGCATAAGCAGAAGAGCGCTGCTGGCTGTTTCCGCCATTGCGCTCTTCATCTCTGTTATTCCCCTGATATGCTGAATTCCGTTGTCCGTTATAGCTGTTCTGATCTTCTGATTGCCCGTCGTCCTGGAATTCGATAGAACTGTATTTCCCTTTGGACGAAGAAGCAGCCGAGGAACTGTTCCTGCTTCCTTTCTTTAAATTAGATACGATCGAGCCGGGCTTGTCTTTCATCCCATCAGAATGTTGCTGATCATCTTCTCTTTCCTCCGATGGCCAGGAAGAGCCTTTAGATGTTTTCTTTGCAGATGAGGATGTAGTTCTTCCCGAAGAGGATTTTTTCTGATCTTCTTTTTGCTTTTTATTCTTGTCCATGTTGATATATTTTTTTAGGATTAAACACTTGCAGTGTTCCTAAAAACAATATGCCATTAGTCCATTTTCTTATGCTCTCTTTTCCCGATGTCTTCCACCTCTTTGATGAACTTTGCAACATGCGCATCGCTGTATGCACCATAGGCATCCGTAAGGGTTCCCTTCTCTCCGCTGGTGGTTTCAATGGCATATAAAATTGAATTATCGGAAGGGTCCGAATCTCCTTCAAAGCGGTAGAAGTTTGTGATCTTCACTTCCTCCGGCAAATAGATCTTTTCGGTGGTCAGTGATTTCAATCCATGCTTCAATGCTTTGAACTGCGTTTCGAAACCTGCAGCTAACAATGAATTAAGGCACGATGTAAGTGTTTTCATGTGCTCTTTGTCCATTTCATTGTTCAGATCTAATCCATCTTCTCTCATAATTTCTGTTTTTTAAATTGTTTATATACTTCGCTCTAAATAAAAATGTGCCAGCTCTGTTTTAATTGTACCCTACAGCCGTAGGTTGGCTGATATCAAAGCCTCTGAAGCCAAAGTCGGTTGTTTTCACAGGGTTCACTTTAAACACATTATTTCCCACACCGGGAATAACCGGATAAAAGGCAAGCGAGATCTGGAAATTGGTAAGGATCAGGTATTCATTCTTGATCAGAAGCCCGAGGCCGAAGAAGGAATACAGCGGGGCCCTTGTAAAACCGCTCTTCTCCGTTCCGAGCAGCCCGAAGCCGCAAACCGCATAGGGGCCGAAACGAAAGCCAAGGATATTCCAGGGTGCATACGACTGCAGCTGGAAAGTGAGTGTGAAGCGTTCCTTTCCCGAAAGCCCGCTGCTGTTAAAGCCCTTGATGCCGGCTTCGTTGTTCAGGCTAAGGTTTTCGTAGGAGGGGCGGTCAAAGCCGATGATGTACTGCGGCTTGATGAATTGCCGGAGCCTCCATCGCCCGATCCGGATGATGTTGCTGAAATAATTGATGCCTGCCGCAAAGGATCCTTCCTCCGTATTCCTGTTCCGTATGAAAGTGCCATACTCAAAATAAATATTGAAATATCCCCAGTCGTGGTAGTTGGCCATGTACACACGTGCACCCGCATACCAGCGCGGGACATTGTCCTTGATCTGGTAACCACCCACAACAGAATAAGCACGCCCCGTGGGCACATCTTCTACATAACCGTACCTGAAAATATAATTGTCCTGCTTGTAAAGCCGCTTCGACAAGCCGATTCCCGCGAGATAAAAATCTTCGTTCGCATGCAGGTGAAGCGTATCGAGATATGCCGGGGCCCTTTCGGGATAATGGCTTCGCAGGTAGCGAAGCGAAGAGATGAGGCTCGTGGTCCGCTTCTCTTCGGTCTTTCCCCTGAACAGCTGCCATGATCTGCCGAGCCAGTAATCCTGGTAATTATTCCGGTACACCTGCATGAACGCAGTTGAATCGAGGTCGTACATGATCTCTTTCGTCTGGCTTCTCTGCAGTGAGGCTCCACCCGCCCAGGAAGTGAACACCGAATAAAAGGAACGGTTCAGTGAAACGCCTTCGATGTAATTTTTATTCTCATCCACTGAATACCGCATGGTTGAATTGATGTAAGTGTCGTAAATATTGGGAATGGAATACACCGCTGAATAGTTGTTCTTGCCCGTGGTCACGTTCTGCCTGAAATCGCCCTGGAACTGGTGCCCTGCACCGAGAAAGTTCTTATCCCTTCCGTTCACCGCAAAAGCGGTAGTGGTGGCTGAACCGGTGATGATGATGCTCCACACATCATACGAGCGGACAAAAAGGTCTACCGAATCGCCGGGAGTGAGCACAGGCTCAATGTACACTTCCCTCACATACATCTGGCTCCGGACCAAACGTTCCGACTCCTTCACCCTGAGTGAATCGAAGGTGTCGTACTGCTTTACGATCAGCACATTCCGCACTTTCATCGGCCAGGTTTTTATATGCACGGCGTTGCCTGCTTTCGGGACAATTCCGCGGGGCTTAACGGAAGTATCACGTGAATCATAACCGAAAGGGTCATAGGTATCAATGTGAATATTGCGGATGATCTTACCTTCGAACTCCGCATAGTTTATACGCTTCAATACGATTTTTGAAATAACAGGAGCTGTAACCGGCTTTGGGTTCACCGGGCGGAACACAAGGCTGTACAACAGGCGGGTAGCTTTTCGCTTGTTGGAGAAATCCTCTATTTTCCGGTAGATATAGGTTGAATCGAGAAATTCATTTTCCTTATGCTGGCTGAAAAGGCTACCATGCACGAAGTAAAAGATCAAAAAGAAAACGATGCCGCGATACATGATTCATTCATTTATTTAAGCTCATTTTTTGTCCAGCAAACGGGTGCGCTTCAGGAACCTCGATTTTTGCTCCCCTTCAATAGATGCTGTGATCCCGCTGAGAAGCGATTGCATAAAGAAATAAGGAAAATACCTGTAAGGATTTCTTTCAGCCCTGATCTCTACAACACGCAGCACACCATCTTTCCCGGGATTGCTTCTTCTCAGCACCAGCTGGTTTGCAACAAAATTTTTAAAAACCGTTTTTATATTTTTCTCATCCTTTTCGGGGATCAGCTCTGCAGTAAGATCGTGATAGGCCAGCGTCATCTTGCCAACAGAGAGATCTCCCTTTGCAGTAAAAGAGAACCTGAGCGAATCAACTCTTCCTGTTTTTACATTTAAATTTTTTGCTTTGCTGAGCAGCGGGTTTAAGATCTGTATATCGATCGGGGAAAGGCTTCCGGAGCAATAGCACAGTTCAGACCTTGTGCTGAGTGGAAAATTATATTCAGCATGAAAATTCCCCTGCTTCATGAATACGGCATCCAGTGTAGCCCTGATGCTGCTCTTATCAGTGAAAAGAGTGCTGTCGTTCTGCAGGCCTGTAACTGTTCCCCGAAGGCGGTCGAGTGTCATGATCCCCGCGGCCGCAGACCCTTCAGCAACACTTTCCGAAACAATATCCACATCCTTTAATGTAACGGTATCAATGGAAATGAAAAAAGGAACATCGCGCAGCATCGATTGCAATGAAGGACGTACGATCGGCTTCAAAGGCACATTGTTATCGCGGTAAGCAACTACATTTCCCCCGGTGACGTCGAGACGGCCCGCCACAAGCCAGTTCTGCTCAAGAAATGATTTCACGTCGATCTTCTTAAAGCTGATCTCCGGTGCCACAATCTCTACCCGCGTGACCTGCCTGTCTGCCATTTTTCCAAATTCACTCTTCGGATAATTCGGGATCAGCTGGAAGGAGTCGATCTTTACAACCGAATCAGTATAGGATGCATACAGGCTTTTGCCAAACAAGGTATACAGTCCATCTTTCACATGATAAGCAAATTTGTTCATCACGATCTCAAACTTTTCTGCAAAGAATAAACGCTCTGCTTCATCTGTTTCCTTGTTCACAGAAAATTTGTGGATCGAGATGCTGCTTTCCTTTGCCGACATCAGCGACAGCGTATCAGTGCCATCCCTGTAAATATTGAATTGAGAATTCTGGATATCGATCCTGTCGATGTCCAGTGAATTCAGCTGTGGCGACATCAGCTTAAACAGGCTGAATGGAGCGGCATCCGGGGTTTTCTTTGCTTTTGGGAAACGGTTCTTTCCCTGGAAGATGGAGATCTGCGGCTTTTCACATTCGATGCTTCCCAGCTCGAGATCCTTTCTTTTCATGTACGACATCACCGAAAAGCCGGAGATGCGAAGCACTGCTGCTTTGAACACATACGTTGCTTTCTCAGTGGGATTGCTTTTGCCGGTAGGCGCTATGATGAGGTTCTTTACAGTTACCGAATGCGCCAGCAGGTGAATGCTCAGGTCATCCACCGACAATGCGTATTCACCATTGCTTCCCGTGCTTACCTTCTCTTTCAGAAGGGTAACGATCCGCTTATCAAGATACAGGCCCAAAAGGCTTGCTCCCAGCAGCACAAGGAGTATGATCCCCAAAACAACATAAATGAGTGTACGTAACCTTTTTTTCTTTGGCATGAAACTGTGATAGCCCAAAAGAGTGCCACACTTATTTTTATGAAAACTAACATCGACTTCAGGAAGGCCGGAAACGCCCTCAAAGAAACCTTCACAGAGTTTATTGACGATAACGCAATTAAACTCAGTGCCTCTCTTTCGTACTATACTATTTTTGCACTGCCCCCTCTTCTTATCGTTATTATTGCCCTTTGTGGGGTGTTTTTCGGTAAAGAGGCCGTAAGGGGGGAAATTTTTGGACAGATCAACGGATTGGTCGGAAACGAAGCAGCATTGCAGATCCAGGATATCATCAAAAATGTAAAGCTCCGCAACGATAATGTGTTTGCAGCAACGATCGGTATAGCCACGTTGCTGATCGGCGCATCCGGCGTATTCGGGGAGATCCAGAGCTCCATCAATTACATCTGGGGACTTAAGGCAAAGCCCAAAAGAGGCCTGTTCAAATTCATGAAGAACCGCCTCATGTCCTTTTCAATGATCGGTGTAATGGGATTTCTGCTGCTGGTCGGACTGATCATCAACTCGGTGATGGATATCCTGAGCGACCGGCTGATCATGTATTTTCCGAATGTCACTGTTTATCTCTTTTATGTCATTAATATCCTCTTTGTGTTCTTTATTATCACTACCTTGTTCACAGTCATCTTCAAAACCCTTCCCGATGGCAAGGTTGCATTAAAGGACACGCTCGTAGGCTCATCCTTAACCGCATTGCTGTTTATGCTCGGGAAATTTATCATCGGCCTGTACCTCGGCCGGTCTGCAGTTTCCAGCACATACGGCGCTGCCGGTTCTGTAATCCTTATTTTGCTGTGGGTGTATTATTCCGCGATCATCCTTTATCTCGGGGCAGAATTTACTAAAGTGTATGCGCGAATGTACGGTAAAAAGATCATTGCGAATGATTATGCTGTGAAGATCGACAAAACAGTGACTGAAATTGAACCGAAAGTAGTTTACAAAGGAGATTAAAGCTGGTTTTGGGGAAGCGATTGCACAAAAGCAACCTTTTTTCTTCAACACTATTTTCTGGCAGGAATATTTAAACTACCTGTTAAACAATTAAAAAAACATATTATGGGAAATTTACTTTACATCATTGCAGTTATCCTGATCATAGGCTGGCTGATCGGGTTTGTCGGCTACCATGCAGGTGGCCTGATCCACATTCTGTTGGTTATAGCGATCGTTGCCGTATTACTGCGGCTGATCCGCGGAGACCGCGTGTAAGAACCTTTATTTAATTCCTGTGAATGTCCCGGGTAAAATTATCCAGGACATTCATTTTTTACCTTTATGGCCAAAGTAGCTTCCGTATTAAAAAAGACACTGAAGATCATCGCGTGGATCGTCTTCAGCATTGTCCTTCTCCTGGTCACTGTTGCCCTGCTGATCCAGGTTCCTGCCGTTCAGCAAAAGCTCATTTCGATCGCCACCACTTACATCAGCGATAAAACACATACACAGGTTGAGATAAAGCACATCAGCCTTTCATTGCCCAAATCGCTGAGCATTGAAGGATTATACCTCGACGACCTTCAGAAAGACACACTTGTGTATGCAGAAAAATTGTCTGTGAATTTTTCACTCACTGATCTTATGCAGCATACCATCCACCTGAAGAATATTTCACTTGACAATGCAACAATCCATCTCAGCCGCAGCGAAGCCGATACACTCTTCAACTATAATTTCCTCCTCACTGCTTTCAGCGATACCGCCAAGGTGGAAAAGAAAGACACCACAGGCAAAACAAAATGGGCACTGCAGATAGATGAGATCGAATTGAACAAAATCGCTTTTCAATACAAAGATGAATACGGAGGCTCTTCCGTTCAGCTTTACCTTGGTAAGCTCAATTTACAAATGGACAAGATCGATACGGACCAGCAGCGCTTCGATATAGATGACCTGCTGATCGAAAATCTTGTTGCCAGCATCCTCATCAGCAAGCTCTCCAAAAAAGATGACACCAAACCGGAAAAGCCTGCCCCGGTGCTTACAGCGCGCCGTGTCCGCATCAACCATTCAAATCTCACATTTGCAGATTCCGTTCACAGGCAAACCATTGCAGCCGTTATTAATGAGTTCAGCCTGAAAGAGCTGCTTGCCGATCTTCAGTCTGAAAAAATAAAGCTGGATGAAATAAAGCTTGCCAAAAGCGGGGTTATTTATGTGAGAACGGGCAGCACTGAAAAAGATACAACAGCCGCTCCGGGTGGAAAAAAAAGCAACTGGGCTGTTACTGCTTCAAGCATCGAACTTGCGGATAACAGTTTTGCTCTTTCCGACAATACAAAGCCTGTTATATTGCATTCATTTGATCCTTCCCACATGAGGCATGAGCAGCTTTCACTAAGCGCCAAAGACCTGTTCTACTCCGCAGGCCTGACGAAAGTAAAGATTGAAAAATTCAGTGCAAAAGATGCGAACGGCTTCAGCATCCTGAGCTTCCAAACGCAGTTCATCATGGATCCGCATTCCATGGAAGCTGCCGGCTTAAAGCTCAAAACCCTTGCTTCCACTATGGACGCAAGCATTCGCTTATCCTATTCATCGCTCAGCTCATTAAAGGATTCGATCGGGTTCCTGAAAGTGAATGCAGCAATGGATCATATTCGTGTGAAGACTTCCGAAGTTCTTTATTTCAGCCCGCAGCTTGCCTCCCAGGCTTTCTTCAAAGAAACTGAGAACATTACAGCAGTTTCAGGAAAAGTGACCGGGCAGGTGAATAACCTGAAAGGCGAGAACATGTACATTACCACCGGCAGCGGGACTTCCGTAAAAACCAGCTTTATCATCGGCGGACTTCCAAACAAAAACCTTGCGTATTTTTATTTCCCGGACCTGAAAGTAAATACCGGCAGGAAGGACATTGAGATGATCGCCGGGAAAGCGGCCATTCCGCAGAGCATTGCCTTGCCAAACCAGCTCAGCCTGCTGATCAGTTTCAAGGGCGGTATCAAAGCCTTTACTTCCACACTCGGCCTCAGCAGCGATTACGGCACAGCGCACGTGTTCGCGATCCTCGATAAGGAAGAGAATTTCACAGCCAATGCCGAAGTTGGAAAATTTGACCTTGGGCTGCTGCTGAAGAACAAAGAAATGTTCGGGCCTGTGACCTTAAGCGCACAGACAAAAGGAAAAGGGCTTGATAAGAACACCATCCGCGCAAGCATAAAAGCAAACGTTTCTGAATTCTACCTGAACAAGTATTCATACAAGAACCTCGCTATTGACGGGAATATCCAGGGACAACGGTTTGAAGGAAAGATCAACCTGGACGATGTGAACGCCGCCTTTGATTTTGATGGATTGGTAAATCTCAACAAAGGGCAGGAGGAATATAAATTCCGCTTCGACCTCAAGGGAGCTGATCTCCAGAAACTGCATTTCACGCAGGATGATATGCGCATCGGGCTGCTTGCCGTTTCCGATCTTAAAGGAAGCTCAGCAGCAACCATTAATGGAAAGGCCGGCATTTCCCGGATCATTATTTCACATAACGAAAAACGTTACATCCTTGACTCTTTGCTTTTTGCATCCATCAACGAAAAAGGCAGAAGCGAGCTGAACGTGAGCAGCGCCGTGATCGGGATCAGGTACAGCGGTACCTTCTCCCCTGTCGACCTTTCAAAGGAAATGCAAAAATTCACCAACAATTATTTTCCTTTGACAGACCAGCTTAAAGATACAGCCTCCAGCCAGCCACAGAATTTTTCATTCGAGATCCAGCTGAAAAATCATCCTGTTCTTTCTGAAGTTTTTTTCCCGCAGCTGAAGGAATTCGAGCCCGGCATCATCCAGGGAAGCTTCGACAGCCAGAAAAAGGAGTTGAAGCTCGATGCGACATTGAGGAAGATCATCTACGGCAGCATGTCGGTGGATAATTTTGCACTGAATATAAATTCAGATGCAAAGGCCATCAGCTACAACCTGAGCTGCGGCGAACTTTCAAATGCACAGGTAAAAGTGGAAAACCTCAGTGTTGCAGGACAGGCTGCCGACAGCGTGGTTACCAGCACTCTTTCATCCACGGATGAGAACAATGTGAAAAAGCTTCAGGTCAGCTCATCCATTGCAAAAAACAAGGGCACCTACACGATGAAGATCAGCCCGGATAATTTCATTATTATGAATGACCGCTGGACAGTTGCGCCGGACAATTACATTGCATTCAATAAAACAGGATTCCTGGTGCACGATCTCGATATCAGCAAGGCAACCAGCAGCATAAAAGTAATTTCAGTGCACGATCAATTCAACGACGACCTCGACATCAACATCAAAAGCCTGCAGATAGAGGACATTTCAAGGATCATTGAAAAGGATACCAGCCTTGCCAAAGGAACGATCGACGGCCACGTACTGTTAAAAAAAGTGGATTCCACTTATGGGCTCATCGCGAATGCAGCCATTAATAATCTCGTGATCCGGGAAGTGCCCGTTGGAAATTTTATTGTAAAGGCCGAAAATCCAACCACGGAGAAATATTCGCTGGAAGCTACACTGAAAGGGCCTGACAATGATGTGAGCATCAGCGGCTATTACCTGCCGAAAGCAACGGAGAACGCGATCAACATCGATGCAGACATCCGGTCGCTTGCATTAAAAACGGTTGAAGTATTGTCGATGGGCAGGATCACGGAAGCATCCGGTACGGCAAGCGGGAAATTCATGGTCCGCGGAAAGGCTTCCGAACCGGACATTACAGGCTCCCTTACTTTTAACAATGCCTCCATTAATCCGGCCGCTTTAAACAGTCCAATGAAACTGAAACATGAAACGATCGAATTGAAAAGCGACGGCATCTACTTTAATTCCTTCACCATACTTGACTCAAATAACAGCCCCGCGGTGATCAACGGAAATGTAAAAATGAACCATTTCAAGGATTTCCGTTTCGGGCTTGATGTGAGCACTACAAACTTTGCATTGTTCAATACAACCGCGAAAAACAATCCCGTGTATTACGGCAGCATGATCATCGACAGCAGGATAAAAGTGAGCGGCGACATGAACCTCCCGGTGGTGAATGCCAAAGTGAAATTAAAGAAAGGCTCCAACTTTACCTTTGCAATCCCTGAGAAAAAACTGACAACAGATAAAGGTGAAGGCGTGGTGGTATTCAATGATTCATCGCACCTGGATCCGATCCTTACCAGGGATGAAACAAAAGCAAAAGAAAAAACGGAGCTAACGGGACTTGATATTTCCTCCATCATCGAAGTGGATAAGGAAGCTACATTAAAACTGATCATCGATCCTTCATCCGGCGATTCGCTTGTTGTACGCGGCGATGCAGCGCTCAGCTTCGCACTCGACCCGAGCGGCAAGATGAGCCTTACAGGCGCTTACGACCTGAATGAAGGAAGCTACCTTGTATCGCTGGAATCAGTATTAAAAAGAAAATTCAGCATCGAGCGCGGCAGCACCATCATCTGGAACGGTGATCCGCTGGATGCAGACGTAAACATCAACGCAATTTATTCTGTCAGGGCTTCACCGGTCGACCTTGTCGCCGACCAGCTTTCGGACCTCAGTGAAACAGAACAGAGCGGTTTCAGGCAGCGTTATCCTTTTCTTGTGTACCTCAAGCTTCGCGGCGACCTCCTGCATCCCGAGATCAGCTTTGAGATCCAGCTGTCGCCGGAAGACAAAGGAATTCTTGGCGGCGCTGTGAATGCAAAGCTGAACATGCTCAATGAAGATCCTTCTGCCCTGAACAAACAGGTGTTCGCATTGCTGGTACTTGGCAGGTTCGTGCAGGAAAACCCTTTGCAGACCGAAACGAATGCTGCATCCACTGCTGCAAGAACAACCGTCAGCAAATTCCTTTCTGCACAATTGAACCAGCTTGGCTCAAAGCTTGTTCCGGGCGTGGAGCTGAACTTCGATGTGCAATCGTATGATGAGTATAACTCCGGGCAATCCGAAGGCCGCACGGAAGTTGAAGTAGGAATTAAAAAACAATTGTTCGATGAGCGCTTAAGTGTGCAGGTTGGCGGAAGCGTAGACGTGGAAGGTGAAAAGGCGAAACAGAATTCCGCCAGCGACATCACCAGCGATGTATCTCTTGAATATAAAATGTCGAAGGATGGACGCTACCGCCTGAAAGGGTTCCGCCATAACCAATACGAAGGTGCGCTCGAAGGACAGCTGGTGGAGACAGGTGCGGGCTTGCTGTATATCAGGGACTTTGACAAATGGAAAGATTTCTTCAGGCGTCCTAAGAAAAAGGAAGAAGCCGTTAAAAATAATAACAAATGAAGCATTCCGTATTTTATAAATATGTGGTTGTAACCTGCCTGCTTTTAGCATCCTGCAGCGGCACAAAGTATCTTCCCAAAGGAGAGAAGCTGTACACAGGCGCAGACATAAAGCTGGAATACACAGGTAAAATAAAAAACAGGAAAGCCATTAAAGCTGCGGCAGAAAGCGCAGTGCGCCCGAAGCCTAACAAAGGCTTCCCTGGCATGCGCCCGAAGCTGTGGATGTATATGTATGCAGGGGAAGCGCCAAAAGGAAAATTCAAAAAATGGCTGAAGAAAAAGGGAGAAGAGCCTGTGCTTTTAAGCAGCGTGAGGCCTTCCGCAACAAGCGGCTTTATCGATGCAAAGCTGTTCAACAACGGGATCTTCAGAAGCAGCACAGAGTACAAGGTGATTGAAAAGAAGAAGACCGCGAAGATCATTTATACCTGCCACATTCACAAGGCATACACAATTAAGGAGCTGAAGTTCCCGGTAGCGGAAAATGAGCTGAGCCGCCTCATCGCTTTTTCCGAAGAGAAAACACTCATCAGCCCGGGCAGCGATTACAACCTTGATGCATTGAAAACTGAAAGGATCCGGATCGACGCAGTGTTAAAGGATAACGGGTATTTTTATTTCAATCCCGATTATTTATACTTCGGCGCCGACACTTCCGAAACGGATAAAACTGTTACACTTAAATTGGCTATCAAGGAAGATGTTCCTGAAAAAGCGCTGCATGTATACCGCATCAATAATGTGTACATCGATCCTGACTTTTCACTGGATGAAAACAAAGACAGTATAAAAAATGACACGCTTCATTTTGAAAATGCTTTTTTCATGGCGAAGGAAACGAAGATCAGGCCGAGAGTGCTGCTTCGTTCAGTGTACCTGAGAAAAGGCGAAGTGTATTCGCGGAAGAACCATAACATTACGCTGAACCGCCTGATGTCAATGGGAAATTTCAAATTTGTAAGGGTCAACCTCGTTGAAAGCGATACAAGTGCACCCGGTTACCTCGATGCAAAAGTATTACTCACTGCAATGCCAAAACGCACATTCAGGAGCGAGATCGACCTTGTCACCAAATCGAACGACTTTACGGGCCCAAGGCAAAACCTCACTTACCAGAACAGGAATACATTCAACGGCGCTGAGCTCCTCAACCTGAACATGGCCGGCTCTTTTGAAATGCAGTTCAGCGGAAAGAACAAAAATATCTTTTCCTATTCCCTGAACCCGAAGATTGAATTGTACATCCCGAGATTCATTGTCCCGTTCAGAACACCACGCACAAACAGCATGTACATTCCCAAAACGCGCATTTCACTGGGATATAATTACCTCAAGCGGATGAATTATTTTGACATGTATTCTTTCCAGTTCCTATTCGGATATAAATGGAAAGAAGACATCCGGAAAGAGCATGAGCTGAACCCCATCAGCATCAATTATACATCTGTAAAAAACCAATCGGAAGAATTCAGGACCCTGCTTGAAGCTAACCCATTCCTGAAAAAAAGCTATGAAGAGCAATTCATTGCGGGCGCAACCTATTCCTACAGCTACAATGAGCAGGTACTGCCCATGAAAAGAGAGCAATACTTTTTTTACGGATCGGCAGAGATCGCCGGAAATGCATTCTCTCTCGCAAGGGCTGCCGGCGGGGAAAAGATCTCCCCTGATAATCCGGGCAGGATAATCGGATCGGTGTATTCACAATATGCGCGCATCAGCCTCGACGGAAGAAGCTATTTTAATTTCCATAACAAGAGTAAGCTTGTGCTGCGCCTGTATGCGGGTGCAGGAAAACCCTACGGCAATTCTTCCACACTGCCTTACATTAAGCAGTTCTTCAGCGGCGGGCCGAACAGCATCCGTGCATTTCACATCAATTCAGTAGGCCCGGGCAGCTACCAACAAAGCTCCGACAAGAAGAACGCATTCCTTCAGCTCGGTGGCGACATCAAGCTGGAATCCAATATTGAGTACCGCTTCGATATTATCAAATTCCTGAAAGGCGCTGTGTTTGCCGATGCCGGGAACATCTGGCTGATGAAATCAAATCCCGCAAATACGGTCCCAGCATTCTCCGTTACAAAATTCTATGATGAAATTGCAGTCGGTGCGGGTGTGGGATTAAGGGCCGATGTTTCTTTCTTTGTGCTCCGTTTCGACCTTGCCATGCCGCTGCGCAAGCCATGGCTGGATGAAGGGCACCGCTGGGTCTACGACCGCATCAGCTTTGGCAATCCTTCCTGGAGAAGTGAGAACCTCATCCTCAATGTGGCAATCGGATACCCTTTTTAGCCCGGGAAATAACTCTTTTTAGTCTGGCATATTTTTATAATAAAATAAGCAATTAAAAAAGAGATCATGCCATGAAAACTACCTTTCAGAAAACCTTCGTAAAACTATCAGGTGTTGCAGCTATTACGCTGTTTTTTGCAGCATGCGATAACGCAGGAAACAGCTCAGATCCAAAGGATGTAGCTGAAGAGCACAATGATGCAAAATTTGACAAAGCAAAAGAAAAAGATGCACAGTTCCTTGTCGACATTGCTGACATTTTTATGAAAGAAGTGAAGTTCTCCGAATTAGCCGCAACACAGGCTGAAGCATACGACATCAAGGAACTTGGACAGATGCTGAAAGAAGACAATTCAAAATGGCTGAAGGAAACAGAAGCGCTGGCAGGAAAAAAAATGGTGACACTTCCAACAGACATCAGCCAGCGCGGAAACGATTCCTATACCAAAATATCTGATAAGAAAGGAAAAGATTTTGACCGCGATTACCCGGCGATGATGGTTGACTTTCACAAGGAAGCCATAGAGAAATGTGAAAAGGCTGCGGCCGATGCACAGGATTACGAGATCAAGACCTGGGCCGGAAAGAGGCTCGTGGAGCTGAGAACAAACCTCGACAGGTCGATGGTATGCAGGGACAAATACAAAGACCTTGAACCGAACACACTGAAGATGTCGAAAGACATTACAAAATAAACCGAATAACCTTAATAAACCTTTATTACTAATTATAACCTAAAATCATCAAAATGGAAACAACAAGCAAAAAAACCGTATCGCTTATAAACGACCTTATCATTATCAATCACGACCGCATTGAAGGTTATGAAAGAGCAGCAAAGGAAACTGAAGACCCTCAGCTGAAATCTATTTTTTCGCACATGGCAGATGAAAGCCGCCAGTTCAAGAACGAACTGGTTCGCGAAGTTGTCAATAAAGGCGGAAGCCCTGCAGAAGGAACCACCACTTCAGGAAAAGTGTACAGGGCCTGGATGGACATCAAAGCAGCATTAACCGGAAAAGACCGCAAAGCGATCATTGCTTCCTGCGAGTTCGGTGAAGATGCAGCACTTGAAACATATGAAGATGTATTGAAATCAGGCGAACTGAGTGCTGACAGCAGAAACATCATCATGCGCCAGAAAAGCAGCCTGCAGCAATCGCACGATAAAATAAAACTGATGAGGGACTCTGCCAACATTTAAAACAGGGTAACCCTAATTCAAAAAAAATTCCCTCTGCATTTTGCAGAGGGGATTTTTTATTTATGCTTCTTATCTGAAGGCGCAATGATAGGCTGCTCCTTGTCTTTGTCCTTGTCCTTCTGCTCTTCCGGCAATACCGGCTTTACAGGAGTTTTATAATGCGTGGTATCCATCGGCATCTTCCTGATCTTCTCCATGTGTGTGCTGTCAGTTTTTACCGTATCCTTCCTGTTCTCCTGCGCATTCATGCCGGCGGCCATTAGCAGCAATGCCAGCATACTTATTATTCGCTTTTTCATATTCATCGTCTTTGGTTTCTGTTATAATGTCTCTGATAAACAGCAGGGAATAAATATCCACATATATCTTACAGGGCTATGATTGGATTCAAAGCGAAGAGTTCATGTAATCATAGATATCGGCAAGGTTCTCCCCTTTCAGCTGATCGTTGATCTCATATTCATCATCCTCCTCTTCTTCTTCAAAACTCTCATCCAGCTCTTCCTCCTCGAACAAAGGATCATCCTCATCCTCGTTTTCCTGCTGCTTTGACTTACCCGGGCGGCCCGGGCCTGGCTGATTCGGATTTGGGTACGCCGTACTTACATCCCTGGTTTCTTTCTCTTTCATGATATACCTGTTTTTGTTAAAATGATCGTCTTTAATTCCTTTACTGAAATATCTGTGCCTGCTGTAGATCCGCTACAAACCGGTTGAAAAAATGGTATATCTTTTTCAAAAGAGAATAAACATTGATCCGAACTATGGCTTTAAAAACATACAATACAAAAAGAAATTTTAAAAAAACGCCTGAGCCGGAAGGAAAGAAAGCTGCATCTAAAAAAGAGCTGACCTTCGTGGTTCAGCAACACGATGCTTCCCACCTGCATTATGATTTCCGCCTGGAAATGGAAGGTGTATTAAAAAGCTGGGCTGTTCCAAAAGGCCCTTCCATGAACCCGGAGGATAAGCGCCTTGCCATGATGGTTGAAGACCACCCGTACAGCTACAAGGATTTTGAAGGTACCATACCCGAAGGAAATTACGGCGCAGGCAATGTGATCGTTTGGGACAACGGCACCTACCACGAAGCAGGAACAAAAGAAAAAGCGGCGGGAGAAAAAAAGCTGCTTGCCGGATTGCGGAAAGGGCACATCAGCTTTGTCATGAAAGGAAAAAAGCTGAAAGGAGAATTCGCACTCATTAAGATCCGCGGAGGAAAGCAGGAGAATGCCTGGCTGCTGGTAAAAAAAGAAGACAAGTATTCTACAACGGATGATATCCTTGCAAAAAACAAATCGGTGATCAGCAAAAAAAAGCTGGAGCTGAAAGAGCGGAAGAACAGCAAAAAGCCTGCAGCTGCAAGCCCCGCTAAAAAAACAGCTCACATAAAAAACCCGGTGAAAAAAGCCAGGGCCTCAGCCGGGGAGATCACACCGATGCTCGCAACGCTTACAGAAGAAGCTTTCGACAGCCCGGACTGGGTTTTTGAATTAAAATATGATGGCTACCGGGCGCTTGCGCTGATCGCAAAGGGAAATGCAAGCCTTGTAAGCAGGAATAATATTTCATTTGATACAATTTTTGCAGCCCTGCTTCCCGAACTTAAAAAGATCCCGCATGATGTGATCCTTGATGGCGAAGTGGTGGTTGAAGATGCAAAGGGGAATTCGGGCTTCCAGCTGCTGCAGAATTTCCAGACCACCGGGAAAGGCATTCTGAAATTTTATGTATTCGACATCCTGCTCCTTGATGGCGAAGATACGCGCGGATTATCGCTTCTTGAACGAAAAGAGCTGGTGAAGCTGCTTCTCAAAAAGCAAACGTTTAAGAACATTCACTATTCGGAACATATCGTGGATAAAGGAAAAGCATTTTACAAAAAGGCAATGAAAGAAGGAATAGAGGGGATCATGGCCAAGCGTGCCGACAGCATTTATGTTTCCGGGAAGCGAAGTAAAGACTGGCTCAAGGTGAAGATCACGCAGGAAGAAGAAGCTGTAATTGCGGGATTTACAGCACCCAAAGGAAGCAGGAAACATTTCGGGTCCCTGCTTCTCGGTGCATACAAAGGCAATGAACTTAAGTACATCGGCAACTGCGGGACTGGATTTAATGAGCAGATGCTGAAAGAGCTGTATACCAAATTAGTCCCGCTCTCCAGGAAGACATCTGTTTTCAAAGAAAAAACGCATGTCCCCGGAAAGATCCAGTGGGTAGAGCCCGAGCTGATCTGCCAGGTAAAATTTTCAGAATGGACAAATGACCAACATATGCGCCACCCGGTATTCCTTGGGTTGCGGATCGATAAGGATGCTGATGAGATCACAGTGCCCGAAACCGCAGAAAAAATAAAAGCAAAAAAGCCAGCTGCAAAAACAAAGAAAACTGCCGCAAAAAAAACAGCTGCAAAAAAATCTTCCGGGGACCTTGATCTGAAAGCTGGCAACATTACATTACACCTTACCAACCAGGATAAGATCTATTTTCCGAAGGACAAGATCACGAAGGGAGATCTTGTAAATTATTACCGCGAAGCAGCATCAGTAATGCTTCCCTACTTAAAAGGCCGGCCACAATCCATGAACAGGTTTCCCAACGGCATCACCGGGCCCAGCTTTTACCAGAAGGACGTGGACACCGCCAAATCGCCGGGATGGCTCACAACAGAAAAGATATTTTCGGAGTCGACCAATGAATACATTGATTATCTCGTGTGCAACGATGAAGCAACACTGCTGTACATGGCCAATTTAGGCTGCATCGAGATCAATCCATGGAACTCGAAGATTGGGAGCATTGAAAACCCGGACTGGGCAGTGATCGACCTGGACCCCGAAGCGATCTCATTTAAGGAAGTGGTGAAAACCGCGCTTGAAGTGAAGAAGCTGATGGACGAGCTGGAAGCAGACTGCTATTGCAAAACATCCGGGGCAAGCGGATTGCACGTTTTCATCCCGCTCGGCGCAAAATACAATTACGATATTGTAAAGACATTTGCAGAGCTCATTGCCCAAACCGTGAATGCCCGGATTCCTTCTATCACAAGCATCCTGCGAAGCCCGAAAAAGCGCCAGAAAAAAGTATATCTTGATTTTTTGCAGAACCGAAGGGGGCAGACACTCGCAGCGCCATATTCGGTAAGGCCGAAGCCGGGCGCAACTGTTGCCACACCATTGGAGTGGAAGGAAGTGAACAGTAAGCTCGATCCTTCTGACTTTACGATAAAAACAATTTTAAAAAGACTGGATAAAAAGGGCGACCTCTGGAAACCGGTGACCGGTAAAGGCGCAGACCTTATGAAGATCCTGAAGAAAATGAATAAGGAATGATCAGGAAGCTTTCTTCTTCCCCTGCAGGCTTGCTTTCAGCATTTCCATGAGGTCGTCGGATTTGGTATGAACAATCTTCATCTTGTGAACCTTCTTCGGGCCTTTGCCTTTTGCTTTGGCCTTGATGGTTTTCAGCAGCTTCTGCGTATAAGTATCCTTGTATTTTGCGATGCTGAATTTTTCTGTCAGCTGGTCGATCAGCTTGGTGGCCATCGCCTGTTCCTTTGCCGTGCTTTTTGTAGCAGGCACATTCAGCTCTTCTGTGTCCCTGATCTCTTCCTCAAAGCGCAGCTTGTTCAGCATGATCGCTTTTCCGTAAGGCTTCAAAATAGCCAGCGCCTCTTTGTTCCTTAATACAAAAGTTGTAACTCCCACCTTTCCCGAAGCTGCCAGCGCATCCCTCAATAAAGCGTATGCTTTTTCCCCGCTCTTTTGCGGCTCCAGGTAATATGGCTGCTCATAATAAATACTGTCGATCTCGCTTTGCTTTACAAAATTGATGATCTCGATGGTCTTTGTTTTCACAGCATCTGCAGCCTCAAAATCTTCCTTGTCGAGCACCACATATTCATCCTCCACCAGGTAACCCTTCACTATATTATCAAATGGCACTTCCCTGCCCGTTTTCTCATTCACTCTTTTGAATTTAATATTGGAATGATCCCGTGCATCAAGCATATCAAGATCGAGACGGCTGTCCTGCACCGCAGAAAATAATTTCACCGGGATGTTGATCAGCCCGAAGCTGATCGCACCTGTCCACATTGCTCTCATGGCAGTATCGTTTTATTTGTTAATGACTTCCATCTCATCAATGGCGTAATTTCCAGCGCTCAGCGTGAAATTGAACTCTTCGATGAAGGCAAACAGCTCGGCCAGCCCGATTGTTGTTTTCTTGAATTTTTTTACCGGGATCTTATTGATGTTGTAGTTGGTTCCCTCCTGCCTCACTTTGTCGAGCGCGTAAAGTGTGACCACCACCTCTTTTCCGTAATACATCCTGATAGCAACTGCTTCATACTGGTCGCTGTTGTAATTATCAAAATTGCGCTCACAGAATTCATCCAGCGTTTTCCCGGGCTTGAGTGTGATTGTCAGTTTCCCGCTCAGCTCCGTACTGAGCACAGCATTCGAATTCGTTTCCATACCGTATAATCTTTTTATGTTAACCATTTACTATTTCCCCTCCGTTCGGATGTAAAAATTGGCCTGTTATGTATGCTGAATCTTCCGATGCAAGGAACACATACGATGGCGCCACTTCAACCGGCTGCCCGGGGCGCTTCATCGGTGTTTCTGTTCCGAATGACTTTACTTTACCGGGTTCAAAACTGGATGGGATCAGCGGGGTCCAGATTGGCCCCGGTGCCACGCCGTTCACACGAATGCCTTTGCCTGCAAGGCTTGCAGAAAGGCTTCTCGTAAGGGAAACTATTGCGCCTTTCGTAGCGCTGTAATCGAGCAGGTTGGCGCTGCCGCGGTAAGCAGTAACAGAAGCAGTGTTTACAATGCTTCCGCCTTCCTTCATTGATGGCAGCAATGCTTTCAGCAGCCAGAAGATCGCGAACACATTCACTGAAAATGTTTTGATCAGTTTGCCTGGCTCGATCTCCGTAATACTTTCTGCAGGATAATGAACACCTGCATTGTTCACGATCACATCTATGTTTTTAAATTTCCGTAAAATTTTCCGCGCTGCACTTTTACACTGCGCCTCGCGGGAAATATCCGCAGGCACCAGCAGGCATTCACGCTTGTATTTTTCACGGATGATCGTTGCTGTTTCCTCCGCATCCTTGTCCTCGCTCAGGTAAATGATCGCCACATCGGCGCCTTCCTTTGCAAACGCAATGGCAACAGCCCTTCCAATGCCGCTGTCGCCACCGGTAACAACGCAGTTTTTATCCAGGAGCTTATTGCTTCCCTGTAAGGAATTGTCGTACACCGGCTCCGGCTTCATCTTGTATTCGAGGCCGGGGCGGTTCTGCGGCTGCGCAGGAAAGATCTTTCGTTTTGGACTTGATTTTTGCATACTCATTCAACTATTACTCTGAACATTAAAATTGTATGCCTGTTATAGAAAAGCATCAAAAAAAAATAGCCGTAACTCAGAAAGTCACGGCTATGTGCAAATTTACAAACCAGCTTTAATTTGCAATGAGTTGGTTAAGCTTGATGTGGAACACGGTGCCTTTTCCAAGCTGTGTTTCCACTTCGATCGTACCATTGTGCATATTGATAATGCTTCGCGTGGTGGCAAGCCCAAGGCCTACACCCGTGCTTTTTCCCGTGAAGTAAGGATCGAATATCTTGTGCAGGTATTCATCCTTGATCCCGCAGCCGTTATCACCGATGGAGATCATGCATTTTTCATTTTCGCATTTGTATGCGATCCTGATCTCGCCTGCATTGGCTTCCACAGCTTCGATCGCGTTCATCAGTACATTCAGCAGCGCGATCTTCAGCTTCGATTCATCCGCATCGATCTCGATCGATTCATTTTCAAAATCGGTGATGATCTTGATGTTCTTTAAATTCGCGCGGTCTTTTGCAAGCTCTATGGTACCTTGTAAAATGGACTGCAGCGTGGATTTGCTTGCTTTTAATTCAGTAGGCTTTGAGTTCTCGATGAGCTCTGTTACAAGGTCATTGATGCGCTTGCTGTTCCGCTTGATGATATCGAAGTAAGGCTGGTATTCATCCTTCAGGTCTTCTTCAAGCTGCTCAACGGAAAGGTTGATGTTGGTCAGAGGATTGCGCACCTCGTGTGCAAGGATCCTTGCGATCTTCCCTGTAATTGCCAGTTTTTCCGCGATCATCAGGTCATGCTCCGCTTTTTTTCGCTGCGTCATGTCATGAATGATCCCCTGGTAATATACATTGTTATCATCATCCCTTCTCTGGATGCTGGCAGTGATCGTACAGAATTTTTTATTGCCTTCCTTGTCCCTGAGCGTTACTTCAAAGTTGGAGCAGATCCCTGTTTCATTGATCACATCTACGAAATTCAAACGGTCTTCCTTATTATCGTACAGGTCGGCTGTGTTCATTTTCAGCAGCTCCTCGTGTGAATAGCCAAACAAATTTTCCGCAGATTTATTGATGTCCAGCAGGTTTCCATCTATGTCTGATACATAAATGATATCGTGTGAATTTTCAAAAATGCTCCTAAATTTTGTTTCGCTCGCCTTCAGCTTCTTCAGCATCTGGCTCTGGCCGATGGAATAACGGATGGTACGCTCCAGTTTTTCCGGGTCGATCTCATCCTTCACCAGGTAATCGGATACACCGAGCTCCATGGCTTTCATATCCGCTTCCTGGTTGCCGAGGCCGGTGAGAATGATCACAGGCACATCGATGATGTCGCTGAAACACTGCTGTACAAGGTCAAGGCCCGTTTTAGCGCCGAGCAGGTAATCGAAGAAATAAATATCATGCTCTCTCTTCTTCACCAGCTCCACGCCTAAGTCATAGGAATTTGCCCATGTTAAGGAGTAAGAGTAATTCTTGATGTCGCTCAAATATTCCTTGAACAGGAAATGATCGCCGGCATCATCCTCCACTAATAATATCTTTATTGCTTCTGAAGATTTCATTCGCTGAGCTTTTCCTCCATGTTATACGCTTTCATTTTGTTATAAAGCGTTTTCCTGTCAATGTTCAGGATCTGTGCTGCTTTGCTTTTGTTGAAGTTCACATCTTTCAGCACTTTAATGATCAGGTCGTATTCCGCGCCAAGCGCAGCAGATTTAAGATCCGGCTTCTCATCCTTTACTTCTTCCGAAGCATGGTGGCTGCCCTGTTCCGACCTGTCATCCGCAATTCCCATGGTTGTGCGTGTGAAGTTGGAGATCTCGAAGGGAAGCGATTTTGCTTCCACCATTGTGCCTTCTGTTAAAAGCACGGCCCTGCGGATCACATTCTTCATCTCGCGGAGATTCCCATACCACGGATATTTAACAAACAATTCCTCCACTTCCGGGGAATAGCTTTCCACATTCTTTTCAAGCTCCTGGTTGGCGATGCTGAGGAAAAAATTAGCATACATTAAAATATCATCCTTGCGTTCGCGCAATGGCGCAACGGTAAGGTGAAACTCATTGAAGCGGTGATAAAGGTCTTCCCTGAATTTTCCTTTTTTATAGGCATCATTTAAATTTTCGTTGCTGGCAACAATGATCCTTACATCGATTGGGATCTCCTTGGTGCCGCCGATGCGCTTCACTTTACGCTCCTGCACTACACGCAGCAACGAGGACTGCACATCGTAAGGAAGATTGGCGATCTCATCCAGGAAGATCGTCCCGCCGTTGGCAAGCTCGAAATGTCCTATTTTAGTGCCAAGTGCACCCGTGAAGGAACCTTTCTCATGTCCGAACAATTCGCTGCCTGCAAGCTCTTTCGACATCGCGCCGCAATCCATTGCAATGAATGGCTGCTTTGCACGCTTGCTTTTTTTATGGATGGTTTGCGCGATCACCTCTTTACCTGCACCGCTTTCACCATATATGATCACACTGTAATTAGTGGGAGCAACAAGCTCTATCTGCCTGATCAGCTCTTTCGACTGAGGGCTTTTTCCAAACACATAATTATTTTTTCCTGCATACGACTTTGCGGAAGCTGCTGCTGATTGTGCATTTTCCACTGTTTCGCCGGAAGCAGCTTCATGATGATTCATTTTATCATCCACGATATTTGCAAGTGGCTGCTGTGTGCTTAATGCACGTTTGATGAGCTGAAGCGTTTCATCCGGAAGAAGAGGCTTGGCGAGGTAATCGAAAGCACCCATCTTCATTACGTTCACCGCAGTACGGATATCCGAATAGCCGGTCATGATAATGAAAGGAACGCCCGGTTCCACATCCTTTACTTTTTTCAGCACTTCCACCCCATCCATGTCCCCTAAACGATAATCGCAGAGTACAAGGTCGGAAGGGTTTGCCGTAAATGAAGCAATTCCTTTGGCGCCGTTTACAGCCAGGTCCACTTCATAGCCATTTTTAGTCAGGAAACGCTTGAGCAACTGGCTCATGTCCATATCGTCTTCAATGATCAGTAATTTTTTCATATTGTTTTTGTTTGTCTGTAGCCACCATGGCAAATTTACAACCAATCGATTTTGTAGAACAATTTCCCCAAAAATGCACAGGAATAAATGTTTTAAGTACCTTGAACGGCTTATTCCCGGGTTTGGGAAATATCCCTAAAAGTCCTTTCGTTATTAAAGTTAATCAATTTTGCCTGTTTGTCAAAATTGATCCGTTTTTTACAAAATCCGGATTTTTATTTTTCAGCATCCGGTTTTTTTCAAAAAAATGCTGATTCCCCAACCGGCAAAATTGCCTGTAATTAACTATTTATAAGGATTACACATCAACAGCAACAGTTACATTACTCATTTAGCCATAGGTGATCTTCCCCGATCTGAGCATTAATTTCCCCAATTCAGCAAATTTGGAAAGGGTATCTTTTCTGCAAATTAATGCCTAATTTTGTTCACGATTCCATGAGAAATTCATCCCGGGAAACCGGCTACTCTACTTATGAAAGACGATTTACAATTCAATTATCTCCCTGCCTATGCGGGTTTCCTGCTTGAAAACAAAGTAAAGGAATTTACAGCCGAACAATTAAGGCTGCTCCGTGAGCTCAACTTGCCTCTTCTCAGGTATTACGAAGGTTTCAGCGATGAACAGCTGATCGAACAGGGAATTGACAGGAGCAGGGGATTTCTCCGGTGCTTTAAGGATAATAAGGTGGAGCAATTCATTGAAAACGCTATCACGGAATGGCTCGCGAACCAGATCCCGCTGATCTCCCGCGAAAAATTATTGCCGGAAGACATCACCCTGATCAGCTACATGCGCAGGAAGATCTTCCGCAACTTCCTTCCCGAATATACTAATGATGCCACGCTATCGCTGCAGATCCTGGAAGAAGTGGATGCTTTTACCGTAAAGCTCGAAACACTTTCTTTCAAGCACCTGCTCGAGCTGCAGCACCAGCTGTATGAACAGGCGGAAGCACTGGCACATATCGGGAACTGGACCTGGGACCTCAACACAAAATACCTTGTGTGGTCGGAGGAAATGTTCCGGATCTATGAGCTGGAACATACGGAGAATGCAAACGATCACAACATCCGCGCTTTCACACACCCGGAAGATATTGCACTTGTTGATACTGAAATGGAGCATACCATTAAAACACTTCAGCCCCACGATTTTTATTACAGGATCATCCTGGAAAGCGGCAGGGAAAAATATGTGCATGCGAAGGGACAACCTGAAATGAACAAAGATGGTGTTGCAATAAGAATGTTCGGCACGCTGCAGGATGTTACTTCCCAGAAAAAATTTGAGAATGAATTAAAGAAAAGCGAAGAGCGTTACCACGGGATGATCAATGAGGTGCAGGATTATGCGATCATTCTTCTGGATAAGGATGGGAATATTTTAAACTGGAACAAAGGAGCAGAAAAAATAAAAGGCTACAAGGCCGAAGAAGCCATTGGGAAAAATTTCAAGATCTTTTATACGGAGAAGGACCGCCAGGATCACTTGTCGGACAAGCTTCTTAAGCTGGCCCGTGAGGAAGGAAGGGCAACGCATGAAGGATGGCGCCAGCGCAAAGATGGAACTGTTTTCTGGGGAAGCGTGGTGATTACCTGTCTCCATAATGAGTCCGGGCAGATCATCGGCTTTTCAAAAGTAACGAGGGACCTTACGGAAAGAAAATTGGCCGAGGACAAGCTGATCCGTTATGCTGAAAGCATTGAGCGTAAAAACAAAATGCTGGAACAGGCCAATAAGGAGCTGGAATCGTTCAGCTATGTTGCCAGCCACGATCTGCAGGAACCCCTGCGGAAGATCCAGGCGTTCACAAGCAGGCTGCTGCAGAAGGAAAATGATAATCTTTCCGAATGGGGCAAGGATGTATTCGGCAAAGTTCAGCTCTCTGCAAACAGGATGCAGAAGCTGATCGAAGCACTGCTCAACTTTTCGCGGCTTGATAAAGCGCAGGAAGCATATGAGCCGGTGGATGCAGCCCTTATGCTTGAAGAGATCAAGAATAACCTCCAGGAAATGATCGAGCCGAATAAGGCTGTGATCCTTGCGGACCCACTACCGGTAATGAATGTGATCCCTGTGCAGTTCCATCAATTGCTGAGTAATCTCATCAGCAACGCACTTAAATACAGTAAGCCCGATGTGGCACCGGTTATAAAGATCAGCTACGGATTAAAGGAAGGCAGGGCTATTCCGGGAAACTCCCTGCTTGACCTTAATAAATATCATCACATCTGCATAAGCGATAACGGTATTGGCTTTGAACAGCAGTATGCCGAAAAGATCTTTGAATTGTTCCAGCGCCTGCACGGCAAATCGGAATACGAAGGAACAGGCATCGGCCTGGCGATCTGCAAGAAGATCGTTGCAAACCATCATGGGTTTATCAATGCTGTGGGCAAGCCCGGCGAAGGTGCCGAATTCAATGTATACATTCCTTCGGAAAGAAAAACGGAGCTCGCATAATGGAACAAACAACAGGTGCTCTCATCCTGCTTCGTGGATTACCGGGCAGTGGAAAATCCAGCCTTGCAAAGCTGCTCAGTGAAAACGGGAAATACCCGGTCTTCTCCATCGACAGCTATTTCACAGATCCTGTAACCGGAGCTTATGCATTTGATCCGTATAAGAATCATCTCGCCTACAAGCAATGTGAAGAGCAGGCGGAAGCTGCGATGAAAAAAGGGATTCAGAAGATCTTTGTTGATAATACCTTCACCATTGAATGGGAAATAGAGCCCTATTTTAAAATGGCAGCAGCAACTAATTACAGCGTATTTGCAGTAACCGTTGAAAACCGCCATGGCAGCGTAAATACGCATGGTATCACGAATGAGCAATTGGAGAAAATGGCAGCGAAATACAAGGTTAAGTTATTATAATCGTTACAAAGTCATCCCGTGCTCCGACCCCGTATCAAGAGTACGGGGCAGGCACGGGATCTCACTATAATCATAAGGTGAGCCGAATTCTGCCAGCCTCAACATTGCGTAGAGATTCCGTGTCGTGGCACGGAATGACGGCAATTTTCGCCCAGGATGGCATTAGCCTTCCAACTACCACCTGTAACATACCGAATAATCCGGCCGCATCTTCTTTGTGATGCTCATCTTTTTAGCACAACGGAATTTAAGGTCATTCCATCGACTGAATTTTTTCTTTTTCTTCTTTACTGATGATGGATTCCCTGATCCTGTTTTTACAGCAGTGCTGTTCGTTTCACTGTTTTTCCCGGTGTTAACTGATTGGGATTCCTGCTCATGCTTTTCCGGCAGGCCGGATGTATGCTGCTGCGCATATTCCTCTTCCGCCTGCTTTTGCAGCTTGTGACAGGGGCAATCCGGGTTGCGCGGATCATTCAATGCATAAGTGGAATTTTGCTGTGCGTGTACAAAATGAACAAACAACATTGCCAGCATGCAGGCAGCTGTTTTACAAATGGAGATCTTCATAGTGTTCTTTATTAAAAGGTCCCGGCAGCAAATGATGCCACCGGGGCCTTAGTATTTAACCATTTTTTTTGATCGTGATCTTGTCTGTAGCACTCCATGTTTTGAACTCATTGGTGTAATACAGGTAAGCAGAAGAGGCAGGAGCATCGTACGTACCCGGCATTTCAGCTTTCAGGTCGAGGTTGATCTCTTTTACTGCCGAAGGGCCCATCCCGCGGTAATACACCGCAATGTTATTTCCTTTCATCTCATAATAGTCGAACACTTTTTTATCCTGCAGCTCTTTCAATTGCCATGGCTGAACGGTAAATCCGGCAGGGATGCCGATGATCGCCATGGTGCTTGGAACTTCGGTGCTTTTCCTGTTAGTGATCGTTGCTGTTAATCGTACGGTTTGCCCGACGCTTGCAGTTGTTGCAGCCAGCTTTGTTTTCAGGTCGATGCTGCACTCTTTGTCGCTGTTCGGAAGGAAGGTGCTGTAATTTACCGCCATCGAATAAGGCAGCGGCGTTTTCACACCAACATATTTTATTTTCACATCGTGTTTGCCTTCAGCTGCAAGATACTCTTCCAGTCCGCTGATCTCTATAGCACCTTTATCGCCCGCCTTGTATGACTTCTCCGACACTTTTTTACCATCCACATAAATTTCGATGGTTCCGTCCTCTGTTGTTTTCTTGCTGAACTTCGCATATTCTGTGAGCGCTTTCAAAGCAAGGATAGTTCCCTGTGTCGAGCTGAACACACCCGATCCGCTTCTTGCTCCAACAAGGTACTGCACGGCATTGGTCATTGCGACTGCATTTTTACCCTGCGATTTGAGGATCGCCATGATCGCTAAGGATGTTGTTTCAATGCTCAGCGACTGACCCTGCGAATACGTGATGGAATGTGTTGAACCTGTGAAGCTGCCATCTTTGGCCTGCCTGCTCACCAGCATGGCCATCGCTTCATCAGCTTTTGCCTTTTCCTTCAGGCTGTAAGCGGCATTCGCCATCATTGCCAGCATGTAAGGATCTTTTGTGTCCATTGCTTTTTTATACGATGCTTCAAACTCAGCTTTGATATCGCTGTAGCCGGCTTCCGACAATGCATATACGATGTAGGCATTCAATATATCATCACTGATCCTTCCGAAATCGTGGTAAGCATGCTGTTCACGGTTAAAGCCCCCTTTGCCGTCCCTGTGCTTCAACAGCCAGGCAGCAGTCCTGTCAAGCATTTTCTGATCCACATCTGCACCTGCATTTTTCATATCCACAAACTCCATGATACCGTATGCTGTCAGGCCTTCATGTCCAGGGTTTGCACCAAACCACTCATAGCCCTTTTCGGTTGTTTCGAAAGTCGTGAGGCGTTTGTAACCCCTGTTCAGCAGGTCGGTGGCACGCGCCAGCGTGATGTTGTCTTTGCTGTCGGTCGACTTCATGTAATCCAGCACCATTGCATTGGGGTAAGCTGTGCAGGATGTTTGCTCGAAGCAGCCGTAAGGCTCCTGGAGAATTCCTTCCACGCCTTTCATCAGGTCGCTCACCACATTCGGGAAGGCCGTGAACGTAGCCTTCACAGAGCCTTTCACCACATGGTCCATGCTGAATGAATATTCTTTTTCAACATCCTGTGCAGAGAAAGATACCTGTGCAGGAAAACCCTTCGGAGCAATTTTGATGCGTTGTGTGAATGCATCACCCAGTCCGCAGGATTTAAATGTGAGCGTAAAATCGCCGTAGCCGATCTTATCCAGCACTTTGTAATCGAGGTAAATTGTTTTCACAGCGCCCGGCATGATGGTTTGCACTGCAGGAATTGCAACAAGGGCCTGCAATCCATCGGGAGAAGTTACAGTCAGCAATCCGCCCAATGGCTTGTCTGTATTATTTTTCAGTGTTAAAGGAATCGACAGGTTGTCTTCCGTTGCTACTTCCACCGGCACTTTTGCGCTCATGGCGAAAGGCAGCTGTGTAAAGAAATTTTTCTCTGTCCTTCCTACCATGCCATCTCCGGCAACGCCCTCCACTGTTGTGCGGAAAGAAGTGATGTCGTCCGAAGTATAAAACTCCACAGTTTTTTTACCTGAACGGTCGATCTCCACATCCGGGTTCCAGTAAATGGTATTCCTGAAATCATTTCTCACTTCCACATTTTCCTGCTTATCATAAAGCGGTGCAGCAAATTCCTTTGCACGGTAATACAACTGCACTGGCTGTTGCAAATCCTCCTCGTCCTGCATCTTTTCCTGCGACCTTGCCCATCCTGCATTGGCTACAAGCCCTGCAAACACAACCTGTTTCTTCGCCCCGTCTTTCCGTTCCTCATTTTTTTGCTGTTCCAGCCTTACAAAATCACCCAGGCCATTGCCTTTTTTATTGTCAGCAACCTGGTTGGCAAGCTTCGCTTTCCCTTCCTTCATAAGGGCAGGTTTGTTCTCATCACGCTTCCTCATTGGCTTATCCATCACTTCCATTTCGGCCACCTTCATGAGCGGTTCAGGAGCAGCATCATCAAGGGCGACCATATCCATGTCGCGTGCTCCTGCAGAAGAAGCAGGAACATTGTAATAGCCGCTGTAATAGCTGTTGTTATACAGGTACATCAGCAGGTTCTGGTTGTAATTCTGAATGTATTGCGATTGAGCGCCGTAACCTTCGGCATTGTAAGATAAGGTAACAGGAGATGTGAGATCAAGCTTGTTGAAAATGAATTTTCCATTTTCATCCGTTTGATATTCTGCCCCGTTGTTGATCCTGATCTTTGCATTCTTTATTATTTTGCCTGTGGATGCATCCAGTACAGTTCCTGCAACAATTGCCCGTTCGCCCTGGTAGGATGCAACAGGAAGGTTATCATTCGCCAGTTTCTCCCAGGTGAAATGCCTCCAGCCGGCTGTCATTAAAAGATAATCCAGCGCTTCATCGGCTTTGGGTTCCTTGCTGCTGAAATAAAATGCAGGCTCTTCCACTTTTTGGTTGATGTCCTGCTGCAGGAGCAATTCCGATAATATATTCCCTGATTTATCATCTGCAAAACTCAGGAACTGGTCGTTCACAACAGCCATCGAAAGGTTTGCCGGCATTGGCATTCCGCGTTCATCCTTTACGCTGATCGTCATTTTCACTTTTTCACGCGGCAGGTATTTTTCCTTTTCTGTTTCCACGGAAATGTTCAGCTGCCTGTCTTTGTTCACAAAAGCGAGGCGCTCCGCACGGGCTACTCCTTTACTGTCGAACAATGTGATCTGCGAAACCCCGGCTGGGAAGCTGGTGGTTGGGAACACGATCCTGTTGCTTCCCTTCTTTGCATCGATCACCGTTGAGTAATACACTTTGTTACGCACCTGTGCCACCAGCGAAAGCTCTTCTGTTTCTGTTGTATTGATGTTCAATGCAACTTCCGTTTTTCCTGCATCCACATCCATGACGTAACCTCTTGCCAGGGGCTCGGGCATCGGGAATGTTTCTTTGATGTTTTCAGGCTTCGTGATCTTCACGGTGTATTTCTCGCCCTCTTTCGGGACAAACTTAAAGGCGCCCATGCCCTGGTGAAAGCTGCTGAAGGAAGATACATACGCTCCTTTTTCAGTAACGATCATACCTTCTATATCAGCAGGCTTGCCGAACTCGTTCAGCGCACGGAAAGCAACTTTGCTTTCCAACCCATTCACAAGATCGCCGCCTTCAGGAAACAATTGCAGCCTGATGCTATTGAGCACGATCGGGATGGAACGTGAAATGCTCTCGGTAGTTCCGTTGTAGTCGATCATCACATTCAGTAAACCGTCGTTGGTTTTCAATTCTGCTGGCAGATTGAATTTCAGGTATTGCAACCCGTTCTCATCGGTCACATCGCCTTTTGCAACGATCTGCTTTCCATCAAGATTGGCCACAAACTTTATTTTATAATTGGAAAGCGGCTTGTTCTCATTGGTGTTCAGCTCGAGCTTCGCAACAACCTCATCGCCGGCACCGAATGCCTTCTTCTCAAAATCCAGCTTCATTTTTAAATTCGGAAGCACCACATCCTGCACCTGGATGTCTTTTTCAAACCTGTTGTCCTCTCCCTCATTCTTCATCCAGTTGGTATACGCCCTTACTTTGTAGATCCCGCCCAGCGCTTCCGCATCGAGAGTAAAGTCACCGGCAGCAACACCATTCTTTGCGATGATATTGATGCTCTTTTCCACGGTGCCTTTCGGGTTCAGAAATTCCACATGCACGATATCGCTTTTGCCGGAAGGCTTCATGGTTGCAGCATCGCGTATAAAAGCCGAGAACCAGATGTTATCCCCGGGTTCGTACATTGGCTTGTCGAACTGAAGATAGATCCGGTCCCCGGGCATTTGCTCATTGTAAGCATTCAGCTTTTTCTTTAATGAGCGGATGAGCTCGTTATCGCTCATCATCTGGTAATAGTTGTTCGGGCTTATCCAGGCCACAAGCGCCAACGCAGCCGCACTTAGTGTGACTGCCCCCAGCATTTTAAATGATCGTCCTTTGTGTTGCATAATGTATGATTTATGATTGGTTGTTTACGTGTTTTGAGAGGGAGATGCAGGAAAAGAAATAATTCCATAAACTTTATCTAAAATCCATACATGGTAAAAGATAATCTGTATCTTGTTTTCAAATAAAACCCCTCACAATGAAAAAAACAGTACTCATCCTGTGCACAGCACTGGCAGCCTTAAATGCGACAGCAAGGCCTGATCTTATCCACAAAAAAAGAACAGCCCCTTCTTTAAATTTTGAAAAAAAACATCTCATCCTTTCGGAAGATGGCGAGAAAGAACAGCTGAAAGGAAGGTTTATCATAAATGCAGGAGCAGGGTTCAATCTTTTTGCAACCTCACTTACCTTAAAATATGCCTTTCGCTATAATATCAATACGAATGCAGCAACCGCCGGCCCTGTGTTTCACGCGGGCTGTGATTTCGGGATCTTAAAAAACCTGTCGGTTGGAGTGGATGCCGGGTATCAGACAGCCCAGATAGGCCTTGAATATTATGATGAGAATGGCAACTATTATCTTTACATGGATAAATGGAAAAGATATTATGTTACAGCAAGGGCAGATTATCACATCATTGCAAAAAACAATGTGAGCCTGTATACCGGCTTGCGGATAGGATTCAACATGTATTCTGTGACCCCGGCGGCGGCACCGTACCAGTATTATTATTATTCGCCGCGCGAGCTCAATCTCGCTACGGGGATCACGCAGGCACATATCGGCTTTTGCTATTTTTTCAAGGGTATCGTAGGGGCCAACGTTGAAGTCGGGCTGGGCTATGGTGGCCCGTTTATCGGCTCTGCAGGATTAAGCTTTAAAATTTAAGCACAAAAAAAGGGATAGCCTCAATTGACTATCCCTTTTTTTTATCCTGGTTTTATTTACTTCAGCTCTTTACAGGTGAGCTTGGCAGCTTCAAGATGTGCTTTCAGAACAGGCACCTTCCCCGAAGCCCATTTTTGCAGGTCGGCATCCTTCGCTTTTTTTGCTTCCTTCTCAAACTCGCACACATCCATTTTGTGATCCCTCACCATACATTTCATGTACGCCTTGTCGAAATCTGCTCCCTGCTTCTTCGCTATCCAGTCATAGGCCTTCTGGCTTTTGTCACTCAGCTTTCCGGGAAGGCTGATCTTCTTTTCAGCTGCCAGCGATTTTAATTCAGCATTTGATTTGGTATGATCCTCCAGCATTGTTTTGGCGAACTGTTTCACTGAAGCAGAAGAAGCATTGGCCTGCGCCAGCTCGGCCAGCTTTACTTCCATCATTCCGCCTTCTGCAGCATTTACCGCAAACTTTGTATCCATGCACATATTTTTGGCAAATTTAGTTTTGTTCTCTTCCATTGCCACTCTTTTACTGTCGGTCTTGCTGCACATGCAGGAAGTAAGGGTGAGCGCGTAAGCCGGTAACAGCAGGTATATCATTATCTTTTTCATTATTTGTAGCTTTTATTGGTTTATAACTTTAAGAAAAAAATTATGCCACCGCTTCATAAAATTTTAACTTTATACATACAATCGCTTCAGATGAAAACAGTTCAGCCATTATTGCTCCTCTTTGTATTTTTAATCTTTGCAAGCTGCAACACCGATTCTGAAAAGCCTGCTGCTGCAAAAGGCACTGCAAGCGGGCCTCTTACATGCACACTCACTTCAGATGAGCTTGTAAAAAGGGAAGCGCAGCTGAAAGAAGAGATCTTCAGCAAAGTAAAGGATACGAAAGAGCTGGAAGACGGGTTTGAATTCAGCTTTCATGAAGATGCTGCATTTGCTGCAAAGCTTGTGGAATTCATTAATCTCGAAAGGGATTGCTGCCCTTTCTTCACTTTTACGCTCACGTTTGCGCCCAAAGGTGGCGAGATCAGCGTAAAGATCGGCAACTCGAAAGAGATCAAAGAAATGCTGAGAACGGAGATGCAGGATATGAAGCTGCTTCCTTCCTAAGAAAAAAGAAAATAGCCGGCAATGACCAATAAGCCCTGCAGGGCCATGGTGCCATCCAGCACCCCGTAGTGATAATGATGTAAATTCCTGATCCGCGGGTTGTTCAGAAAATAAAGTGTTGTTAAGCCGGAAATAAGAAAGGCTGCCACAAAATGAAACTGGTGTGTGGCTGTATAATGAAAGCTGCACAGCGCCATGAACCCCAGCAATGCTGCATTGGCGATCCTGCCCGCCCGCTTTTTCCCTACCAGCAGCGGCAATGTTTTTAATCCTGCTTTTTTATCGCTTTCCATATCACGGATATCGAAAGGCACCGTGATGGCGAAAACAAAAAGGAAGCGCTCGGCGATCAGCAACACAAGGAGCGGCGGATCTACCTCCAGGCCGGCCTGTACGAGTGGCAGCAGGATGCAGGTTGCGGACCATACGAGGGAGATGATGAATATTTTAACAAGCGGCACTTCCCGCAGGCGGAAGATCTTTATTCCTTTTTTATATACCGGGAATGAATAAAGAAACGTAATGGCACCAAGCGGGAACAGCGTAACCAGCACCGTCCACTTTGCAAAGCATGCGGCGATGATGAAGCCTGCCACCGAAGAGAAAACAATGAAGTAAAACAACTTAAGGTTCCGCGCGATCCAGCTGAACTTAGTTTCAAGCAGGGCATGCTTGTAGAAAAAAACGGCCACAAACTTATGCAGATTATATTCAAAGAGTGTTGCAAACAGGATCAGGAACAGGTAAGGATGCCAGTTGGGGTGCATTCCCAGCTGGATCTGCGACTGAACAGTGAACAATACTGCAGCAACAGCAATGTAGAGATTGCTGAAGATCAAAAAATCGGTCAGTCGCTTGAGCAGTTGGCGCATGTTTTGAATGGACGTACAAAAGTACTTGTTTTATATATGAAGAGTTTTATTTCGTTTAAATTAATTACTGTACTTCTTTTCTTTCTTTTTACGCAGAAAATTACAGGCCAGTCAACACCAGCAAAAAAGACCATCTGGGACATTCCGCATAAAACACTGAGCGAAAAATGGATGTTCCCTCACCGCGCCGCTGTATTCCAGATCATCAAAGAGCGAAAGAAAACGTATGATACCACTTATATAAAATCGTATTCGAAGCGCTTTATCCTGACCTTACCGGTAACAACGCGGCTGATGCATTTCGACCTGGTGGACTGGAAAACAAACAAGCGACTGCAATACACGCCTAACTACCGGTACGACCTCTGCATCGGCCTCAGCTCGAGGTGGGCAACCTTTATTGCCAATACCGGGATTGCCATCTATAATTTAAAGAACAAGCAGCGGGGTGTTACAAAGTATAACGACATCCAGCTGAACCTGTATGGCAAGCGGGTGACCTCCGACATCAGCTACCAATACTACAGGGGATTTTACATTGCGAACACGCACGATTATACGCATGAGGGGAGCGGCAAATTCGAGATCCGCCCCGATGTAAAAACAACCCTGTTCTCAACGAGCACCTACTATGTATTCAATTATAAAAAATTCTCATACCGGAGCACATTCGCCTTTACGGAAAGCCAGCTGAAAAGCTGCGGCTCAGCGCTTCTTGGCGGCTATTATACCCTGTTCGGGGTCCGCAGCGATTCGAGCCTTGTTTCAAACACCTTCATCGACGCCTTTGATTCCTTATCACTGATCAGGAAAGGCAGCTCGCAGACATTCGGGATCAATGCCGGTTATATCTACACATTTGTAAAGAAGAAATTTTATGCGACCACTTCTGTTGTTCCGGGGTTCGGGCTGGAGCAAACGTATTATGAAAGAGCCGACGGCAGCCAGTTCAGGAGCAGCTTCGGGCCTTCGGCAAAAATAAACCTGAGGCTGGGCTTCGGTTATGATGCGGGAAATTTTTATTTCGGCACAATGGGATTGTACGATTTCTTTTTCAACTTCAGCAAAAGCAACTGCAGCTTTAATTACAGTACGGGAAAGGCAATGGTCTTTGTGGGCTATCGCTTCAGGGCGATCAAAACAGAGCGCAGGATCCTGCGAAAGCTGCGCCTGATCGATTACCCGGGTGATCCGAGAAACAGCAGGTAATTATTTTATTTCGATCTCATCGATAAAAATAAATGCATCACCGCCTGCGCCCTGGTGCCATGCAGGAAGCTTCCCGTAATTCACTGCCTCCACTTTTACATAACGCGCGGAAATTTTCCGGGGCAACATCGTTGAAAGGTCTTTTACCTGCACATCGTAATTCTGCGCATCTGTTGGATTCTCAATCTCCACTGCATTGCTGAAATTAATACCATCGCTGGAGAAGGAATATTTTACCCTGGCAGGAAAAATGATCCATGCGCGTGTATCCTGCAAATAAGTGGAAGAAACAGAGCTGATCTTCTGCTCTTTCAGCAGGTCGACCACCGCTTCGAAATTCTGCGCCTGGTAACCCTGCCAATCACCTTTTCTCCAGTTCTCTGTTCCATGCAATCCGTCGATGATGCCGTCATCGCCGCCTGCGGTATACTGCGGATTGTACTTCGACCGGATGCTGAGCTTCCAGTGATTCGGCCTTTTATAGAATGTACCCGAAACGGTATCGCTTCGCGAACTGCTGTTATCGCTGAATGCAATTACCTTTGATGATCTTTTCACTGCAAAAGGGCCGGAATAAAATTCAAAGGCTCCTTTATCTCCCGGAAGCTCCCTCACCGAATAATAGATCTTTTCGGTTGGATCTGCAACTTCGATCTTTACAAGCAGGCTGTCGTCAAAAACGCGGGAAGCAGCATTGATGGAAGGAACAGGGCAGATCTTAAAGGAAGGCGGCCCGATCAGTGAAGCGGTCCAATCAGGAGAATCAATAGTTGCAGGCTTCCCGCCCATCGCGAAGCTGATCCCATCCCCGTTCATGATGGAAGCATACGAAATGTAATTTTCTGACAAAAGCTGATCATTTATCTTCCTCGATTGTACATAAAAATTTGTTTCCGAAAGGTTCGCGGCATTTACCGAAAATGTTTTTCCATTTTCGAGGTGCAGCTTTACGCTTTTAAACAAAGGCGTTCCCAGCAGGTATTTGTCCGTTCCCGGTGTTACCTGGTAAATCCCCAATGCATTCAATACATACCAGGCGCTCATCTGCCCGCAATCCTCATTCCCGATCAGCCCATCCGGCGCAGGCTTGTAAAAATCCGTCATCACCTGGTGCACCCTGAGCTCTGTTTTTGCGGAAGCATTCACATAATTGTACAGGTAAGCCATGTGATGACTGGGCTCGTTCCCATGCGCATACTGCCCGATCAGGCCGGTAATGTCTGCCTGCTCGCGTCCTGTGGTTTGCGTAGAAGTTGAAAATAATTCATCCAGCTTTTTTTCAAACTTGTCTTTTCCACCCATCATTGCGATCAGCCCCGGCACATCCTGCGGGACAAAAAAAGTATACTGCCAGGAATTGCCTTCCGTAAAATTATTATTGACCTCACGCGGGTCAAAAGGACTGAGCCAGCCGCCGTTCTTCTTTGGCCGCATGAACCCGGTTTGAGGATCGAACACATTTTTCCAGCTTTGTGAGCGCTCTGTAAAATCAGCATACTCATTTTCCTTGTTGAGGATCTTTGCCATTTGCGAAATGCACCAGTCATCATACGCATATTCGAGTGTTTTCGAAACACTTTCATGCTCATCGTCCATGCTGATAAATCCATTCCGCTTGTATGCCTTTAAGCCGAAATGATCCAGCATGGCGCTGTGCTTGCTTGCCTCGAATGCTTTCTCATAATCAAAACCTTTTATTCCTTTCACCATGGCATCTGCGATAACACTCACCGAATGATAACCGATCATGCAGTCTGTTTCATTGCCGGCAAGCTCCCACACAGGCAGCCTTCCACCCTGCTCATACTGTGCAAGAAAAGTATTGATGAAATCGGAGCTGCGCTTCCGGTCAATGATCGTATATAAAGGATGTGCAGCGCGGAACGTATCCCAGAGCGAGAATACAGAGTAATAGGTGAATCCTTCGGCTTTGTGGATCTTATTGTCGCGGCCGCGGTACATGCCATCCACATCCATGTTCACATTCGGCTGGATCATGGTATGGTACAAGGCTGTGTAAAATGTTTTTAGCTTGTCCTTATCAGTATCCATCACCCCGATCTTTCCGAGCTCCTTGTTCCAGAGCGCAGAAGCATCCCGTTTTGTTTTTTCAAAATCCCATCCCTTTAATTCAGCTTCGAGATTTTTGCGTGCGCCTTCAATGCTTACCGTGGAGATGCCAACTTTAACCATCACCACCCTGTTCAGCTTTGTATTGAACTGCAGGCACATTTTATTTCCGTTGGGAACTCTTTCGAGGCCGCCTTCGCCCTGCCATAAGCCAATTTCATTAGCTGAGCTTATAATGCGAAAAGGCGAAGAAAACTCTATTGCAAAATAAATGTGCTGATCATTTGCCCATGCCTGGCTCCGGCGCATCCCTTCGAGGCGGGTCGGGCTGATGCTGTCGAGCGAAGATTCCAGGGTTTTGTCGCGCAATGAAAGATCGATCACTACATTGCCCTGTGATTTTTCAGGGAATTTATAGCGATGAAAACCAACGCGTGTGGTGCTTGTTAATTCCACTTCCACACCGTTCGATAACTTCACCGAATAAAAACCCGCCATTGCTTTTTCATCCTTGTGAGCGAATCCCGATTTAAATTTATTAAGGTCGAGCGTTGCTTCGCCTGTAAAGGGCATGAGTACAATATCGCCGTAATCGCTGCAGCCCGTTCCGCTCAGGTGCGTGTGTGAAAATCCGTAGATCACCGAATCGCTGTAATGATAACCGCTGCATCCGTCCCAGCTTCCATCAATGCGCGTATCCGGCGAGAGCTGCACCATTCCGAAAGGAACGGTTGCGCCCGGAAACGTGTGCCCGTGGCCAGCGGTGCCTGTCATCGGGTCGGCATACTGGACAGGATTTGTTTGCTGTGCCGCCGCATTGCAAGCCAGCACTGTACTTACTGTTAAAAATAAAATGCGTTTCATTTAATAGGTATCGACTAAGGATTTGATAATGATTTTCTTTTCCAGCTTCCTGATGTGTACATTCTTCGGAAGGTAAATGGTTTTTTCTTCACCGGGAAGAAGGTCAAAAAAGTTATCGCTCAGGTGAACGGATTCGCCTTTGATGCGGATGTAAACATCTTTTATCAGTACATCGGAACTGATGGAAATGCACTGTACATTTTCGCAGGTAGGTTTAAAAACACTGATCAGCGGCCTTTTCAGGGTCAGCTCCTTTGGCTTCACAAAATAATGCATGTTCTTTATATCAGACATATAGCTGTCGACCGTTCGCAATGAAGACCTCAGCACCACATTGTTTTTATTGAAATGACCGGAGATATTTTTGTCAAACTTAAAATACACCTTGCTTGAACCCGCATTTATATCCACGGGAAGATAACTGAACCATAACAGGTTCCCGTCGAAATCAAACAGTTCCACAGCCAGCTCGGCTTTCACATTTTTTATCCTGTCGGAGATGATGTACACTTCGCATGAATCTTCTTTTTCATTCACGGAGATCATGAGGTCGCGGAAATCCCTTTTCACTTCGTATTGCAATGCTTTCCAGCTGCCGTAATAATCGCTGCTGCTCCAGGAGGTCACCGGCCAGCAGTCGTTCAGCTGCCAGTACATCGTTCCCATGCAATAAGGCTTTGCCCTTCGGTGTGCTTCAATGGCGATCTTCATGCCTCTTGCCTGCAGCAGCTGTGAAACGTAAACATAATTTTCAAAGCCGGCAGGGACTTTATAATCGCGCTCCATGTACGTACGAATGGTTTCATAACCTGTGGGATGTTTCTGATGCGCCTTGAATGCGAGCGAATCAACTACACCGGAAACATACACTCCCATTTTTTCGAAACCGTCCATGTCCGGCATTCCCTGGAAGCCGTATTCAGACATAAACCTTCCTGTTTTCTGCTTGTACACTTCGGAAGGCTGCATTCCCCACCAAACTCCCCAGTAATGCGAATCACCTCCGAGCAGGCTTTCCTTATGTCCCCAGCCAATAGAAGGAGATGAAGGCCAGTATGGACGTTCCGGGTCATAGATCTTAAACATGTCCTTTAACAGGTTATTGAACAGGAGATCATAATCCCGCGCGATCTTTGCAGAATCATTCAATGAATAGTTATACTGTTTCTGCCAGCCCCAGTTCTTCCAGCCTTCATCGCTCTCGTTATTGCCGCACCATAGTGCAAGGCTCGGATGATTCCTCAGGCGCTTCACCTGCTGCTCCACTTCCCCGGCCACATTCTTTATAAAACGGTTATCGCCGGGATACATGGCGCAGGCAAACATTAAGTCCTGCCACACGAGGATGCCGTTCTTATCGCAGGCCGTGTAAAATTCATCTTCTCCGTAAACACCGCCGCCCCACACACGCAGCATGTTCATGTTCGACTCTTTTGCATCGAGCACTATCTTCTCATACGCATTACCTTTTATGCGGGGAAGGAAATTATCCGGTGGAATGTAATTCGCCCCTTTTATGAAAACCGGAATGCCATTCAGCTTAAAATAAAAAGAAGCTCCGATGGAATCTTTCTCCTGTACCAGCTCCAGCGTGCGCAGCCCGATGGTTGTGCTCTTAGAATCGAGAAAGCGGGAATCGTAGGAAAGGTCGATCGAAAAGCCATAGGTCACAGGAAAGCCGAGATCGTTTGTCCACCAGCGCTGTGGCTGCTTCACCGTGTAAAAGATCGAATAGGCGGCAATGCCTTTTTCGAGTTTAATCTTCCTGGTACGTTGTCCCGAGATGTCGAGCGTATGCGAATAGGTAATATCGATGTATGCCGAGTTATCGATCTCGCTCTCGATCTCGCAGATGAATTCGAGCTCGGCGACTGAATCGGACAATGAATGCTGGATGCATTGTACATTAAGAATTCTTGCATCTTCCCAGGAAACGAGCTTCATGCTTTTCCAGATGCCGCAGGTCACATAACGCGGCCCCCAGTCCCAACCATACTGGTATTGGGCCTTGCGCGTAAATACTTTTTCATCGCCGGGCAATGTGTAGGGAAGCTTCGCTGCTTCTGCCCTGCCTTTTTTCACTGCCGAATGAAAAATGACCCGCAGCTCATTTTTTCCTTCGCGTACAAAAGGCTTTACATTTACATCCCAGGAGCGGAACATGTTATCGGCGGAGAGAATGAGCGAGTCATTCAAAAAAACATCCGCATACGTATCCAAGCCGTCACATTGAAGTTCGATGTGCTTTTTTTTCAGCTCTTTTTCTGAAACCTTAAAAGTTGTTTTGTATTCCCAGTCCTCATTTTCGATCCACTGCAATTGCTTTTCATCAGCACCGGCAAAAGGATCAGGAATGAGCTTATTTTTAAAAAGGTCGGTGTGAACGGTTCCCGGGACTGTTGCCGGGTGCCAGGCCTCATCGCCCATCTTCCTGAACTTCCAGTGCTGCCCGTCGAGGCTTCTTTCCAGCTTTTGCGCAAATGCAAAAAACGGGGCTAAAAAAAGAAATGTATATATGAGGAATGATCTGCTCAACGTAATTTTTCTTTCAGGAGTTTAATTTCTTTCTGATCAGCGATGCCGCTCTTATCAGTGATTGCAGAGGAATGATAAAAGACAGCGTTTGTATTTTTCAATGCTGTGATCGTCGCAGAGCGGATGCCGCCGCCGGGCATCACCGTGATCCGGTTCTTTGCATCCTGCACGAGACAGGCCAATAAGGCAATACCTTCATTTGCCACTGCTGCTTTCCCGGATGTGAGGATGGTACGGAAACCACAGGCGATCACATCTTCCATTGCTTTGAAAGGGTCAGGCGCGAGGTCAAAAGCACGGTGAAAAGTGCAGCTCAGCGGATCTGCCAATCGCACCAGCTCCATGTTGCGCTGTTTATCTATGGTTCCGTTTTCATTCAACATTCCGAAAACAAAACCGTCCACTTTCATTCTTTTTATAAAGCTGATCTCCTGCTTCATCTGTTCAAATTCCTTATCAGTATAAACAAAATCGCCGCCTCTCGGCCGGATCATAATGAACAAAGGAATTTCAATTTCCTTTCTTACTTTTTCAATCTCCAGGATTCCCGGCGTGATGCCGCCTGCGGCAAAGTCATCGCACAGCTCAACCCTGTCGGCACCGGCAGCCTGCGCAACGACTGCAGATTCCGCATTAAAGCAGGCTATTTCAAGAAAATTTCTTTTCATTGAAGAATGTTATTTCAAATGATAATCCGCATCGATGAGGCGGTTTCCTGTTGCATCGCACACTGCATAATTGAATCCCGACTGCACACAATATGAGCCGTAGTCGCCGTTTTTGTTCAATGCAATAAATCCAACCTGGATGTCTTTTAATTCTTTCTTACGCACCTTCATTAATTTCACTACGCGGTTCACAGCTTCTGTGCAGGCATCGGTTGGCGATTTCCCCTGCCTCATCAGCTCCACCACGAGATGGCAGCCTGCAATGCGGATCACTTCTTCTCCATGCCCTGTTGCCGTTGCCGCACCGGTCTCGTTATCGACATACAAACCTGCACCGATGATCGGCGAATCACCGACACGTCCGTGCATCTTGTACGCCATACCGCTGGTGGTGCAGGCTCCCGATAAATTTCCATTTTCATCCAGTGCGATCATGCCAATGGTATCGTGATTTTCAATATTTACGACAGGCTTATAGTTGCTGGATCTCAGCCATTCTTTCCATTCCTTCTCCGATTCTTCCACCAGCAGGTTTTCCTTTTTAAAACCCTGCGATAAAGCAAACTGCAAAGCGCCTTCGCCCACGAGCATCACATGTGGTGTTTTTTCCATCACGGCGCGTGCCACAGAAACCGGGTGTTTTATGAATTCAAGCGCTGCCACCGAACCGATGTTCGCAAACTCATCCATGATGCAGGCATCCAGCGTTACCTTTCCATCACGGTCGGGCCGGCCACCATAGCCCACGCTTCTTTCTGCCGGATCTGCCTCAGGCACCATTACACCTGCTTCCACAGCATCCAGCGCCCTTCCCTTGTTCTTTAAGACCGTCCATGCAGCCTCATTGGCCTGGATGCCGAACTTCCAGGTGGAGATCACAATAGGCTTTTTTACTTCTTTTCCTGCTTTGTTATTTACTTCTGCAGAGATTTTCGAATTGGCAAGCAATGCCGTAGCTGCCAGTGCCGATGTTTTTATAAAATTTCTCCTGTCGCTCATGTTCGCTTAGTTTTGAGTGATCACATGCTTTGCATAATTCACATTCATGCGGTCGAGTAATTTTGAATGGATCTTTAACCGCGCAATGAATTTTTTGTAATCCTTGTTTTCAGGTTTTGTCCAGAGCGCTTCAGAAAGCGCTGCCATCCGCGGCATCGACATGTACTCCAGGTGCCTGAAATCGACAATGTATTCTGTCCATACATTTCCCTGCGCACCCAAAATATATTTTTGCTCAAAGGGCTCAAGCGACTTTGGCGCAGGATCATAATTATAAACGGAATCAACAGGATTGAAGCCGCCGATCGCTATCGGTTCGTTCGTCCTGTCCTTTACCTGGTAATGATCAAAATAGCAGGGCTTTCCCGGGCTCATCACCACGTAATGCTCCTGCTTCGCCGCAGCTATACCGCCTTGTGTGCCTCTCCAGCTCATCACGGAAGCATTCGGCGCCAGGCCACCTTCGAGGATCTCATCCCAACCGATAATTTTCCTGCCTTTGGAATTAATGAACTTTTCAATACGGGTGATGAAATAGCTTTGCAGCTGATGCTCATCCTTCAGCTTTTCATCTTTGATCCTCTGCTGGCATTTCGGGCATTTTTCCCAGCGCACTTTCGGGCATTCATCTCCGCCAATGTGGATGTACTGTCCGGGAAACAGGTCCATCACTTCGGTAAGTATGTTTTCAAGAAATGCATAGGCGCTGTCGTTGCCCGCGCAATACACATCGTCAGAAACGCCCCATGTGGTATAGGTCTCAAAAGGCCCTCCCGTGCATGAGTACTGCGGATAGGCTGCAAGCGCCGCAAGCGAATGCCCGGGCATTTCAATTTCGGGAACGATGGTGATGTGCTGCTTTCCGGCATACGCTACGATCTCGCGGATATCGTCCTGCGAATAAAATCCGCCATAAGGCGTGTTATCATATTTCACATCCTTCAGCGGCTTTCCCCTGCTGTCGACCGGTTTCCCGATGATCGTTTCTTTCCGCTGCGAAGAGACCTGCGTCAGCAATGGATATTTTTTAATTTCTATCCTCCATCCCTGGTCATCCGTAAGGTGCCAGTGAAATGTATTCATCTTGTACATTGCGAGGTAATCGATGTATTTTTTCACTTCTTCCTTTGTAAAAAAGTGACGGCTGCAATCGAGGTGCATGCCGCGCCATTTGTAGCGGGGCGCATCAAACACCTGCAGGCAGGGAACAAGCAGGCGCCTGCTCTTTTCAAGGGGCAACAGCTGGATGAGCGACTGCACAGCATAAAAGGAACCGGCAGCAGCATTCGATTTGATCGTAACCCCTTTCTTCGTGATCTTCAGGTCGTAATATTCGGGATCAAGCTCTGAAGGATTGCTGGAAAGGATGCTCAGAAAAGAAATGAAATTTTTGAACGGAGGATAATGCGAATCAATGATCACTTCGATACCGTAATTTTCCTTTAAATAATTCTTCAGGTAATTTGCTTCGAACACATTTTCACCTGCGACAATTATCGTTGTATCCGACAAGGCAAATGCACCTCCTGTGAACGAAACATAATTCGGCTGCGGAATAATGGATGCCTGTTCACTTGTCTGCGCAAAGCAAACCTGTATTAAAAAAAATAATGCAATGCTGATCCTGATCTTCATGTTACCTGAATTGATAGTTTACCCCTTTTACCTGTGTCAATAATGTTGATGCTGCATCTGTTGCAACGGCACGGCCTTCCAGCTCCGGAGCGATGGGCGAATGCTTTGCAAGGTATTCCTCCACTACTTCATGGACAAGAAAACCAAGCTTCCGCGTATTCTTCACGTCCCTGATCCTGCAGAGCAGGCTTTCGGGATCGCCTTCCCTTTCGCAGGAAGCAACCTTGTAGATCTTTTCCAGCTCCAGCTTTTTTCCTTTAACCATGATCTCCCCGATGCGCTTTCCGGGCTCAGCGTCGATCGTGAATTTTATCTTCATTCCCTGGAAGCGCACCAGCCAGCCGCCGAGGCGCTTTGCAGGCTCCTTTGAAAAAACATTTTCCAGTTCCTTCTCGAGCCATTCGGTAATCTGCTTACCTGTAACATCGGCCATGATCGTATTGTTATTCCCCGGGATCATGCTGTATAAATAATCGGAGGTGATCTCCGCCATGTTGTTGCTATCGGCAACAAGCGGCGGACAAAACCTGAATCCATTCGCAATGCTGATGTCAGGGTTGAACTTCCACATGAGCGCATCCGTGATCATGTTGTCCATCGGAGTTTCCAATACATAATACCGCATGAGCGTTGTTTTTGTTTTGCCGATCACGCGCTTCAGCTCTTTTTCATAAGGCTGGTAAGCTGTGGTGATGAGGCTTTTCATCTCTTCATCCGCAGCGTATTTTTCCGGGTCCACTTCCAGCAGCTCGTATGATTCCTCTTTTATCTTTCCGTCTTCGATCACGAGATCGAGCTTGCCGATGAAGGATGCGAATGCGCCGGGTTCTGTGACCTTTGCGTATTTTCCTGCCAGCGGCTCGCGGATGCGTTCATGTGTATCGGCGCCGAGAATGTAATCAACACCTTCCGCATATGGCTGCGAAGCAAGATCGAGCTGCTGCGTAAGCCCCATGTGCGACATCACAAAAACCATTTTGCATTGCTCCTGCTCTTTCAGCAGCTTCACATACTTTGCCAGGTTCTTTTCGGGAGCGCTGAAACGGATGCCTTTGTTGTAAGCTGGAGCCTGCCGGATGGGCGTCAGCGGATCGTTGTAGCCGATAAAGCCTATCTTGATCCCGGCGATGTAAAAAACGCTGTAAGGAGGAAACATAAGATCACCCGCAGTATCATCGTTAAACATGTTGGCGCAGATCTTTTGTGCATTGTAGGCGCCCATGTCGTTCAGCAGCATTTGCTTTCCGTATACCACTTCCCAGTTGCCCGGCAATACAAGGTCATAGCCAAGGTTGTTCATCAGCGGGATCATGGCGCGGCCTTCCGATAAGGAAGCCAGTCCGCTGCCCTGGAAACAATCGCCGCCATCGAGCAACAGCGTATTCGGATTTTGTTTCTTCAGCTCGCCGATCATTGTTTTCAAATGCGCAAAGCCGCCTCTTTTTTTGAAGACGGCTTTATCATTCTCCCAGAAAAACTCATCATGCACATTCACCTGCCCGTGAATATCGCTTGTATGAAGCAGCGATAAATGCTGCACTTTTCCGCTCTTAATACTTTGACTTTTGAGGATCTCTTCCGCTTTTCCTTTTTCAGTGAGCGCATAAGCTGTAACAGGAGCAAGTCCCAGGCCGGCAGTTACCGCGCCCAGCCTGCGCAGAAAATCTTTCCGCGACAAGCCGTTTGTATCCACAGGGCTGCAGGAAGCACAGGCGCATTCACTTACATGTATCTTGTTCTGCTCCATGGCCTTGTTTATTTTGTCTTATGCTTCTTTTTAAACTCCGCGATAGGCGCGAAAGGCCCGTATTTATGCTGCTGCTCATCAAAGCTATCCGCATATGGCCCGAAAGGATGATCCACCGACTTTCCTTCTATCTTCGGCCAATCCATGGAAAGGTCCTTTGCAGGCCTTTGCTGTGAATTCACATAAGCCGCAACATTCCAGGCTTCTTCGGCACTCAGCTGCGGAGTATCGTAGCTTGCGCCGAAAGGCATATTCGACATCACATATCCTGCAAACCTTGACAGGCGGAACAATCCGGCGCCGGTGTTGTAGCTGTGGGAACCCCAGAGAGGAGGATATTGATAACTTACAAGGTCAGTATTCATTTTTCCGTCACCGCCTGCAGCATGGCAGGACTGGCATTTTTCAACATACACCATTTTTCCTTTTTCCGGATCAGCCGGATGATCCATGAACGCGAGATCAGTAATTCCGGCGCCTTTCGGCTTCTCTCCTTTTTTCACACCTTTTCCTAACCAAACGATGTATGCTTTGATCGCCTGCATTTCGCGGCTCATTGTATCCAGTGCTTTTCCGTTAAGGCTGCGCTCAAAACAATCGTTCACCCTCTTGTAAATGCTTTCTGTTTTTCCCGAACGCTCACGGAATTTAGGATAGGTGGATGCCACCGCGCTGTAATTATTTCCGAAAGGCTTTGTTCCTGCATCAAGATGGCAGTTCTGGCAATTCATGCCGTTGCTGCTGTGCTGCACTTTTCCCTCAGGCCCGAGATAATAAGCAGTATTAGCGATCAGCGCCCTTCCGTAACGCAGCAGCTCTCCTTCAGCGCCGGCAGGAAAAGACAAAGTATCCGGCGCGATCCATACATCCGGTGCTGCAGGGACTTTTTCTTTTTTAGCAGGTGCAGGAGCATCCGCAACAGCAACTTTTGAAGGAAGGAAGATCTCCGGGACACCGCAAAAATTCACATACACCAGCGCGGCAGCCAGCAGCATCAGGCAAATGATCACGTTGATGAGCTTAAAGACCACATCAAGCAATTTTTGTTCATTGTCTTTTTCGGGAACCATTATTTCAGTTCCTTCCAGATGAGTGAAGCTGCGCCAAGAAGGGCTGCATCATTCTCTTTCAGCTGGGAAGGAAGGATCTTTATTTTATTTCTGTAAATGTGCAGCAAATGATTTTCGAAGCTTGTCCTTGTCGGTTTGAAAATAAAATCGCCGGCAAGCGCAAGCCCACCGAAAAGGAAGATCGCTTCCGGGCTTGTGTATGCCACGCTGTTTGCCAGCGCCAGCCCGAGGATCTCGCCGGTATAGTTGAATGCTTCTATCGCATCCTTATCTCCTGCCAGCGCTTTTTCGTGGATGTATTTTGCATCGGCAACAAGCCCTCGCAGGTCGGTCTTCATGTGATGGCTCATCTGCAGATCGGAAAAGGTCCTTTTAATTCCCGTTGCAGAACAGTACGTTTCGAGGCATCCTTTTCTTCCGCAGCCGCACTGCCTTCCGTCGGGGAACATGATCACATGCCCGATCTCTCCCGCAAAGCTGTCGTGCCCGTACACCATTTCGCCATTCACTACAATTCCGCTTCCGAGGCCGGTGCCAAGCGTGATGAAAATAAAATCCTTCATGCCTTTCGCGCCTCCGAAGATCATCTCCCCGATCGCTGCTGCATTGGCATCGTTGGTCAGCTTCGCCTTTATCTTCAGCCTGTCCGAAAACAGCTGTGCAAGCGGGATCACGCCTTCCCATTTGAGATTGGGTGCAAATTCAATAGTGCCTTTGAAAAAATTTCCGTTCGGTGCGCCAATGCCAACGCCCGCCAGCTCATGGTCTTTGAACTGCAGCGCTGCTTTTTTTATCCGCTCGCTGACCACCATTACCAGGTCTTCCGGAACCGGGAAATGTTCCGTTGAAACAGTTTCCTTCAGGAGGATCTTTCCGTTCTTGTCCACGAGCCCGAACACAGTGTTTGTTCCGCCTATGTCTACACCTGCTACTAAGTATTGCTTCATCACTGAAATTTAGATCAATTAATGATTGGGGCTGATCGCCTTGTCGAACTCAATTCCCTGGCTGCTGAAAATTCCTTTTACGATGTAAGCATAAAAAGCCAGGTACACATAACAAAAGATCGGGATCACAAACGAAAGATGAACGCCGTACAGATCGGCGATCAAACCCTGCACCGGCGGAATGAGCGCGCCGCCAAGGATCGCCATCACCAGCAGCGATGAGCCCTGGCTGGTATTTTTTCCAAGCCCTGCAATGGCCAGCGCAAAAATGGAGGGCCACATGATGGAATTGTAAAGCCCGAGACTGATCACCGACCACAATGCCACTTCACCCGTTGTGAAAAGGGAAACGATCAGCAGCAAAATACATACAATGGAAAATAAAAATAATGTGCGTGCCGGCTTTTCCTGCCCGATAAAAAAGGCGATGACGCTGATCGCGATGAAAGGAAGATACAGCAGCATCGATTGAAAATCGAATGGGGTATCGCCTGACTTGATCTTAAAGATCATCAAAATAAAAAAGAAGGTGACCACAGGCAATACCGCCGTAAAGATCTTCTTTAAAGGAGGCGAAAGGTTGAACACGGAAACCGAGCTTGTAAAACGCCCTACCATCAGGCTTCCCCAATACAGCGCGACATAGATGGTTGCAGCTGCAGGCGGAACGCCTTTGATCTCCGGCAGCCCGACAAAGCCTGTCATGAAGCTTCCAACGGTGACTTCGCCGCCAACGTAAAAGAAAATAGCAAGGATGCCCCAGGTGAGCTGCGGATATTTTAATGCGCCCATTCCTTTTTCAATGTTCTGGTGATTGGTAAAATTGGGAAGCGGCACCATTTTGAAAACAACGATCAGCACCAGGAAAATCCCGGTAAGCACGAGGTAAGGCATCTTCACGGAATCGATATCGGTTTCATGCCCGGCGCTTGACAGGATGAGTGTTCCGCCAATGATCGGCGCAATGGTGGTACCGAATGAATTGATGGCACCTGCCAGGCTGAGGCGGTGAGAGCCTGTTTCAGAGCGGCCAAGCAGGATCACATAAGGATTTGCCGCGATCTGTAACAAGGTAAATCCGAGGGCAAGCACAAACAGGGCGGCAAGAAAAAATGCAAAGGACTGCATCAGGGCCGCAGGATAAAACAAGAAGGTACCGATCGCTGAGATCAGCAGCCCGAGCAGGATCCCGTTCTTGTAGCCGATCTTGTTGATGGGATCGCCGGAAACGGAAGAGATGATAAAGTAAATGAGGGAGCCCACAAAATACGCACTGAAAAAGGCGAACTGGATGAGCATGGATTCAAAATAAGTGAGCACAAAGATCGCTTTGAAATGCGGGATAAGGATATCGTTCAGGCAGGTGATGAAGCCCCACATAAAAAACAACATGGTGAGAAATGCAAGGGGCATCGAGTAATTCTTTTTCTGTTCCATAACGGGTTTTTTATTTACCGAAAAATAATAAAATAATCGGGAAATAAAATTGATCCTTTCATAAAGTTATCCGCAATTACCCATTTATACCAATTTCCAGCCGCCTGTACCATATTTGCTTATTTTTATCGCAGGGCTTTGAAATTTAGCAGGCAACAAGCCCATGAAAAGACTGCTTGTTTTAAGCCTTCAGCAGTGCTGATCTCCACTATTAAATCATAGCATGGAAAATATATTTGATTTTGAAAAAGAATACATTCTCGAAAACGAGGCGGTGCTGCTTCGCCCGCTCAGGATGGCCGACAGCGGCCTGCTCCTGCCAATTTCAACTGCCGAGCCGGAGATCTGGAGCTATTCGCTGATCACTGCCGCCGGTGAGAAAAACCTGGAGAGATACATTCAACTGGCCTTAGATGCAAAAGCAGCAAAGACGGAATTTCCTTTCATTGTGTTTGATAAGCGTACACAACAATGCGTAGGCAGCACTCGCTTTTACGACATGCAGCTTACTAACAGATCTTTGCAGCTCGGCTATACGTGGTACGGCAAAGCGGCGCAGGGCACAGGACTGAACGCCAATTGTAAATTCCTGCTGCTGCGTTTTGCATTCGAAGAGCTCAACATGGAGCGCGTGGAGTTCCGCGCCGATAACAACAATGCAAAAAGCATTGCCGCTATGAAAGGCATTGGCTGCACCGTTGAAGGCGTGCTGCGGCAGAATGTGATCAAACCGGATGGCATGCGGCGCGACAGCATTATATTAAGCATCCTCAAAAGTGAATGGAATGAGCGTGTGAAGGAACATCTTCTTAAAAAAATCTCAAAATAAAAATCATGCAGCAGCTTAAATGGATCGAACGCAAATTTAATTTCGGGTATACTCCCGAATACCTTCCTCTCTACATTGAACGGCTGCGTTCAACGGCACCGCGGATCGAAGAGCTGGTAAGGAACCTCTCCGATGAACAGGCTTCCTTTATGCCGGAAGGCAAGTGGTCGGTGAAGCAGCACATCGGACATTTAACCGACCTGGAAGAATTGCATGAGGGGCGTTTGGAGGATTTCCTTGCACATAAAAATCCTCTGCGAGCAGCAGACATGAACAATAAAAAAACGGAGGATGCTGACCATAACAAAAGATCATTACCCGAACTGATCCGTGAATTCAGGGCTTCCCGGGAGAAGTTTATTGAGCAAACAGGCAGATTTTCCGAAGCACAATTGCAGTTCCGTTCCTTTCATCCGCGGCTGCAGGTGGAGATCAACGTGATCGACCTCCTGCATTTTGTTGCAGAGCACGATCTTTTTCACCAGCTGCACATCCGGAATATCATAAACGCTTAGCTTTGCATTCCATGAGCAAACGTGTCCCATCCGTAAAAAAATTAAGGCCGTTACAATTAGCCGCGATCATTTTTCTCACGATCTCCGGCGGCCCGTACGGACTGGAATCCCTCATCAGCTATGTGGGAGATCACGGCGTGTTCATCCTGCTCATCATTACACCCATCCTCTGGGACATTCCAACCATCTTCACCATACTGGAGCTCAACAGCATGATGCCCGTTACCGGCGGCTATTACCAATGGGTGAAACATGCAATGGGACTTCGCTTTGCCTGGTATGAAGGCTGGTGGACCTGGCTGTATACCTTTGTGGATCTCGCGATCTACCCCGTACTCTTTGTTGAATACCTCGGTTTCTTTTTCCCCGGAGCGGAAGCCTACAAGATCCCTGTCTGCCTTGTCATCATCTGGTCTTCCGCATTGCTCAATATCAGGGGCATTGTGCCGGTCGGAAAATTTTCGGTGTTCCTTGGCATTATCATTCTCGCGCCCTTTTTCATCCTGTTCTTTTATTTTCTTTTCCATCACAGCGGTTCGCTTGCACTGCCTTCGCCTTCACTGGAGGGCGTTAAATTCCCGGCACTCGGCCTCGCCTTGTATACCGTGATGTGGAATTTTTTAGGCTGGGACAATGTAACCACCTACGCAGAAGAAGTGACACAGCCGGTACGAACGTACCTCGTTTCCGTGTTCACTGCCTTTTCGCTGATCTTCATTGTGTATTTCATGGCGCTTTTTATTTCCATTCAGTCGGGCATGAACCCTGAAACATTATCAGAAGAAGGCTTTCCGGCGCTCGGTGTTTTTGTCGGCGGGCAATGGCTTGGAGCGCTGATCGCTGTTGGCGGACTGGCAAGCGGCCTTGGATTGTATTCTGCAGTGCTGCTTTCCGTTTCGCGCATTCCAAAAGTAATGTCGGATGATGAATTGCTCCCTCCAAAGCTGCACAAGCTGCATCCGAGATTCGGGACGCCGTACATCTCGATCATCTGCTGCTCGCTGGTGGTAAGTGTTATGATCATGCTCAGGTTTGCAGACCTGCTGATCATTGATGTGATCCTGTATGGCGCTGCTTTGTTCCTTGAATTCGTAGCGCTGATCATCCTGCGAAAAAGAGAGCCGGACAGGCCGCGTCCCTTTAAAATCCCATTGAACATTGCAGGCCTCTGCATCATGTTCCTTTTGCCTGTGGGTGTGTATGTGATCGCGCTGACCGGTGCTTTCTCCGATTCAGGAGGAACATTTATGCCGGTGGTGATCGCTTTAGCGACGCTGCTTTCCGCAGAAGTGATCTGGCGTGTGATCGTTTGGAGAAAACCTCATTTGAAGAAGCCTTAGAAATATCCGGGATTAAGAAAAGGTTAAAACTTTACAGCATTCATGATCTTTTCCGTCGCACCTGTCCTGCTTTCCACATAATATTTTGAAATGTGCGAAGCTGTTTTCAGCACCTGCTCATCGCTGAGCAAAGCCCTTACATTTTCAAATTCAGCCTTGCCGGAAACAGAAAATGCACCGCCTGTTTTTACCAGGTCGACAGCCTCTTTGAACTTATCATAATTGGGCCCGAAAACAACAGGCAGGCCGAAGGTGGCGGCCTCTAAAATGTTATGGATGCCTTTGCCGAAACCACCGCCGATAAAAGCGAAAGTACCGTATTGGTAAAGGGAAGAAAGCATTCCGATGTTATCAATGACCAGCACCTGCGCAGCTGCAACAGCGCTTTCAGTTGCCTGTGAATAACGGATGACGGAATATTTTGAAAACAATGCACAGATCGACTCAATGTGCTTTTCATCGATCTCATGCGGAGCGATGATCAGCTTTAAATTTTCCTGCGCGGATCCGGCAATCAGCTCTTCGTCTTCTTTCCAGGTGCTTCCCGCGATCAGAACTCTGTGGCCGCCTTTGAATTTTTCAATAAGCGGGAATGGCCTCACATTTTTCGCGATCTCCGAAACCCGGTCGAAACGCGTATCCCCGGCCACTGTCGTATTTTTATACCCGATGGAATGCAGCAGCTCTTCGGAACGCAGGTCCTGCAAAAAGAAATGCGTGAAGCTGCTGAACTGCTTCCTGAACCATGATCCGTAAAATTTGAAAAAGTGCTGCTCTTCCCTGAAGATCCCGCTGATGAGATAGGTTGGAACATCCCGCCTTTTCAGCTCAGCGAGGTAATTGAACCAGAATTCATACTTGACAAAGAAAACAGCGGAAGGCTTAACAATTTCTAAAAAACGCTTAGCATTGGAAGGCGTATCGGCAGGAAGATAACAGACAAGATCTGCGCCTTTGTAATCTTTCCGGATCTCATAGCCCGAAGGCGAAAAAAAAGTAAGCAGTATTTTCACATCCGGATGCTGTGCTTTATAACGCTCGATCAATGGACGGCCCTGCTCAAACTCCCCCAGGGAAGCGCAATGGAACCAGGCCAGTTTTGAGCCGGGGGAACAGGTTGCGGAGATGGAAGAGGCTAATTTTTCAAAAATGTTTTTCCGCCCGTCCAGCCATAATTTTGCTTTGGGATTGAGGGACGAAGCGGCAGTTATAAGGATCTTATAAACATGGATGGAAATGTTATAAAGTAGTCTCATATAGCTGCATCCCTTATTTGCAGGGGATTATGGAGATCAATAGGTATAAAATTCCTGCGGTGCTTTTTTATAGAGCGGCAGGATCCATGCGAGCCTTGCGCCGAATAATATATCCACTCTTTTTTTTGTATCCTGCTTCATCAGGTCGTAATCGAAGCTTCTGCGGCTGCGGGTAAAGCCCTGCATGCAGTCGAAGCCGATGTAAAAATTCGCGAGCCTGTTGTTGCTCAGGTATTGATAACCGATGCTTTCGGTAAGAAGAAAACCGTTGGATAATTTATCGTAGCCCTTCTTGTATTCCTTTGCCATCTGCGGCACTTTGTTGCCAATGGTTTCGATGCGGATCTTATGCTGCATAAACCCAAAGCCGAGGTCTGCCCGGATGCCCGAATTAGGATTCGGCTTTTTGAATGCGATCAGCCTCCCGATCGTGCCCGACACGGTAAAGCCGCGCTCATACAGGCGGATATCGGCCAGCTCGCCATCCTGCGAGATCAGGTAGCCGCCGGATGTTGCAATGCTGTCGAACAGGCTTTCCTTGACCTGTTTGCCGAAAAAGTAGCTTCCGTTGATGCCAAGCACCCAGTTGTATCTTGTTTTGAAATCCACATTCATCTGTAAGGCGGAACTATTTCCGAAACGCTTCACCAGATCGCCTGCAGGCAGGTAATATCCGTAGGAAGCGCCGATCATGGGAGTGTAAATGGAAGAGTCTTTAATGCTGACCTGCGCCCTCAAATCGACCCCGGAAAGAAATGCAATTGTAAATAGAATAAGGATTTTTTTCATCGCCTGAAATAATTGTCAAATATAGGCTTTTTTAACGAATTAAATGGGCCAAAATTGCCCACCCGGTTTGTTAATTTTCATTATATTCGCATTCTTAATTTACACACGGAAACAATGGAAAAATTAGCGAAAAAGATCCAGATGGTTGACCTGAAAAGTCAATACGAAAAAATAAAGCCCGAAGTGGATGCAGCCATCCAGAATGTGCTGAACAATACCGCATTTATCAACGGGCCTGAAGTGAAAGCATTCCAGGCAGAGCTGGAGCAATACCTTGGCGTGAAGCACGTGATTCCCTGCGCAAACGGCACAGATGCCCTGCAGGTTGCGATGATGGCGCTGGACCTGAAGCCCGGCGATGAAGTGATCACTGCCGATTTCACGTATGTGGCTACGGCCGAAGTGATTGCCCTGCTTGGATTAAAGCCGGTACTGGTGGATGTGATCCCCGATACTTTCGATATCGATATCAATGCAATTGAAAAAGCGATCACCCCGAAAACAAAGGCGATCGTGCCAGTTCATTTGTTCGGGCAGTGCGCCAACATGGAAGCATTAATGGCGCTTGCAAAAAAGCACAACCTGTATGTGATCGAAGATACCGCACAGGCGATCGGCGCTGACTATATGTTTGCTGATGGCACACGCAAAAAAGCAGGCACCATCGGCATAGTGGGCTGCACTTCTTTTTTCCCCTCTAAAAACTTAGGCTGTTACGGCGATGGCGGCGCGATCTTCACCAATGATGATGCGCTTGCGGCAAAGATCCGCATGATCGCCAACCACGGGCAATCGGTGCAGTACGTGCACGATTCGATCGGTGTGAACTCCCGCCTCGACAGCATCCAGGCGGCAATCCTGCGCATCAAGCTGCGCGACCTTGACAATTACGCTGCAGCAAGGAACAAAGCTGCAGATTATTATGACAAGGCATTTGCGGGAAATTCAAAACTGAAAACACCGGCACGTGCCAAATACTCCGATCACGTATTTCACCAGTATACATTGCAATTGAAGGGGGTTGACAGGACCGCGCTGCGTGATTTTTTAGCTTCCAAAGATATTCCTGCAATGATCTATTATCCGATCCCGCTGCACATGCAGAAGGCATATCTTGATCCGCGCTACAAGGCGGGTGATTTCCCGGTAACGGAACAGCTTTGCGCCTGCGTGGTTTCATTACCGATGCATACCGAGCTGGATGAGGAAACGCTGAAATACATCACATCAAGCGTGCTCGAGTTTTGCAACTAATTTAAGCCCGGGAGCTTTTACGGAGATTCTAATATTCTAAAATCAGGAATTCTAAATTAAAAATATATGAATATAGCAGTAGTAGGGACGGGTTATGTTGGGCTGGTTACAGGCACCTGCCTTGCAGAAACCGGGAACAAAGTGATCTGTGTCGACATCAACGAAGAAAAAGTAAAGCAGATGCAGGCGGGCATTGTTCCCATTTATGAGCCGCACCTCGATGTATTGTTCGAGCGGAACATCAAGCAGGGAAGGCTTACTTTCACCACCGACCTTGCCGCTGCCATTGAAAACGCAAAGATCATTTTCCTTGCGCTGCCAACGCCTCCGGGCGAAGACGGCTCTGCGGACCTCAGCTATATCCTTGGCGTTGCAAACGAACTGGGAAGGATCATCAAAGATTACAAAGTGATCGTGGATAAAAGCACGGTACCTGTGGGTACTGCAGAAAAAGTGCGTGAAGCCGTTGCAAAGAATGCAAAAGTGGAATTCGACATTGTTTCCAATCCTGAATTTTTACGCGAAGGTTTTGCAGTGGATGATTTCCTGAAGCCTGACCGTGTTGTGATCGGCACATCTTCCGAGAAAGCGCGCAAAACAATGGAAGAGCTGTACAAGCCCTATGTCCGCCAGGGCAACCCGATCATCTTCATGGATGAAAAATCTGCAGAACTTACAAAATACGCTGCCAACGCATTTCTGGCCACCAAGATCACCTTCATGAACGAGATCGCCAACCTTTGCGAAAAAGTGGGTGCTGATGTTGATTCGGTGCGTATCGGGATCGGTTCCGACGACAGGATCGGCAAACGCTTCCTGTTCCCCGGCATTGGCTACGGAGGCAGCTGCTTCCCGAAAGATGTACAGGCGCTTGCAAAATCGGCAGCGGAAGTGAATTACGATTTCAAGATCCTTGATGCGGTGATGGAGATCAATGAAAAGCAAAAAACGATCATCATCCCAAGGATCAAAGCGCATTTCAACAATGAGCTCAAAGGAAAAAAAATAGCACTCTGGGGACTGGCATTCAAGCCTGATACGGATGATATCCGCGAAGCGCCGGCATTGTACCTGATCGAAGAATTGCTGAAAGCAGGAGTAACAGTGACGGCATACGATCCTGAAGGAATGAAGAACGTACAAAAAACAATCGGCGATAAGATCAGCTATGCAAATGACGAATACGAAGCACTGAAAGATGCGGATGCATTGCTCATCGCAACGGAATGGGGGCTTTTCCGCACGCCGGATTTTGAAAAGGTAAGCTCATTGCTGAAGAACAAAGTGATCTTCGATGGACGAAACCTTTATGGAATAGAGCAGATGAGAGAGCTGGGATATACGTATTACAGCATCGGAAGAGAAAATGTAAAATAGTTTTAGAATTCTAAAATTGAACTATGAAAAGAATATTAATTACAGGTGCTGCCGGATTTTTAGGCTCCCACCTTTGCGACAGGTTCATCAAAGAAGGATATTTTGTGATCGGGATGGACAACCTCATCACCGGCGACCTCAAGAACATTGAGCACCTGATGAAGCTGAAGAATTTTGAATTCTATCACCACGATGTTTCAAAATTTGTATTTGTACCGGGCGAGCTGGATTACATCCTGCATTTCGCATCCCCGGCCTCCCCTATCGATTACCTGAAGATCCCGATCCAGACGCTGAAAGTAAGCTCTCTCGGAACGCATAACCTCCTTGGACTTGCACGTGTGAAAAAAGCACGCATCCTTGTTGCCTCTACATCCGAAGTGTACGGCGATCCGCTCGTGCACCCGCAAACCGAAGAATACTGGGGAAATGTAAATCCCGTTGGCCCGCGCGGTGTGTACGATGAAGCAAAACGCTTCATGGAAGCAATGACAATGGCCTATCATACCTATCACGATGTGGAAACCCGCATCATCCGTATTTTCAATACATACGGGCCACGCATGCGCCTGAATGACGGGCGCGTACTGCCTGCATTCATCGGGCAGGCGCTGCGCGGAGAAGACCTCACCATGTTTGGCGACGGCTCACAGACACGCTCCTTCTGCTATGTGGATGACCTCGTGGAAGGAATTTACCGTTTGCTCATGAGCGATTATGTACAGCCGATGAACATTGGTAATCCGAGCGAGATCACGATAAAGGAATTCGGCGAGGAGATCATCAAATTAACAGGCACCACCCAGAAATTAATCTCAAAGCCATTGCCGCAGGATGATCCGAAACAACGCAAGCCGGACATTACCAAAGCCAGGGAGATCTTAGGATGGGAGCCGAAAGTTGGCCGTGCAGAAGGATTGAAGATCACGTATGAATATTTTAAATCGCTCTCAAAAGAAGAGCTGAATAAAACAGAGCACCGTAGCTTTAGTTAATAGAACGGAGTTAGTAGTTCGGAGACGGTTAACATTTATAGCTCTGCTTAATTATTTTAAATTTTAGAACAGATCATCACAGGCGCAGTGCCTGCTCCCTCTCCTTCGGAGAGGGCTGGGGTGAGGTAACCAACTCAAAACTGGAAACTAATAATGGATTACTTTTCACACGAAACAGCAATAATAGACGAAGGCTGCACGATCGGTAAAGGAACGAAGATCTGGCACTTTTCGCACATCATGCCGGGCTGCACGCTTGGAGAAAATTGCAACATCGGGCAGAACGTGGTGATCTCGCCGCAGGTGGTGCTGGGAAGAAATGTGAAAGTGCAGAACAATGTTTCGATCTACACCGGCGTAAGCTGTGATGATGATGTGTTCCTGGGGCCTTCCATGGTGTTCACCAATGTGATCAATCCAAGAAGCGCTGTGAACCGTAAAAATGAATACGCAAAAACACATGTTGGAAAAGGCGCTTCGATCGGTGCAAATGCAACCATCGTATGCGGGCACGACATCGGCGACTATGCCTTTATCGGCGCAGGCGCTGTAGTGACCAAGAATGTTCCTCCCTATTCCTTATGGGTTGGAAATCCGGCGAAGCAAATGGGCTGGATCAGTGAATACGGGCACCGCTTACAGTTCGATAAGGACGGACATGCGGAATGCCCGGAGAGCAAAGAGAAGTACCAATTTAAACAGGGTAAAGTAAGTAAAGTAGGTTAAATAGGAAAAACGGGCTAAGCCCAAATTAGCCATTTAACCTAATCAACCAATTTAACTACATGAAGATAAAATTCGCAGTCATAGGGCAGGGACATATCGGGAAGCGCCACGCGGAAATGGTTCGCAGGAATCCCGAAGCAGAGCTGGTGGCCGTATGTGATGTGGCATCAAAGGAACAATTAGGCATCGCGGATCTGAAAGAAGATTTTTTTTCCAACCCGGAAGAAATGCTGGCAAAGCATCCGGAGATCGATGTGGTGAATGTGTGTACGCCTAACGGCCTGCATGCACAACACTCGCTGCTCGCGCTGGAAGCCGGAAAGAATGTGGTGTGTGAAAAGCCGATGGCATTGAGCAAATCGGATTGTGAGGCCATGCTGTACAAAGCATTGCAGCATCATAAAACAGTTTTCTGCGTGATGCAGAACAGGTATTCACCGCCATCGGTATGGCTGAAAAAAATTGTTGAGGAAAAGATCATCGGCGATGTATACATGGTGCAGCTGAACTGCTACTGGAACCGCGATGAACGTTATTATAAAAAAGGCGGCTGGAAAGGCACGCAGGAGCTCGATGGCGGAACATTGTTCACGCAGTTCTCCCACTGGATCGACCTGCTGTTCTGGATCTTCGGCGATATCAAAGACATCCAGGCAAAGTTCGGCGATTTTAACCATGCCACTTTAACTGAATTTGAAGACAGCGGCTTCGTTAATTTTAATTTCGTGAACGGCGGAATGGGCAGCATTAATTATTCCACTGCCGTATGGAACTCGAACCTTGAAAGCAGCATTACGATCATCGGGAGCAAGGGAAGCGTGAAGGTTGGCGGGCAATACATGGACCAGGTGGAACACTGCAACATCAGGGATTATACATTGCCATCACTTGATCCGACCAACGAAGCAAACGATTATGGCACTTACAAAGGTTCTGCAAACAATCACCCGCAGATCATCGCGAATGTGATCGACACACTGAAGGGCAGGACGACAATCACCACCAACGCCATGGAAGGACTGAAAGTGGTGGATATGATCGAGCGGATCTACGCATTGCGTGGGCCTGACAAAAAAAGCTAAGCGGATTACAGATTAAACGACTTACAAATCTGAGTGAAACTAAGTGCCCTTAGTGCCTTAGTGGTAAAAAATAAAGAATATGATAAACAAAATCAAAAACAAGGAAGCTAAGATCGCCGTGATCGGCCTTGGCTACGTGGGATTACCGATCGCGCTTGCCTTTGCGAAAAAAGTGAAGGTGATCGGTTTCGACATCAACGAGGAGCGCGTTAAAATGATGCAGAACAATGTCGACCCTTCCCAGGAGCTGGAAGCTAAAGACTTTGAAGGCTGTGACATTGAATTCACCGCTTCCATCGATGTACTGAAGCAGGCGAACTTCTTCATCATCGCCGTTCCTACTCCTATCGATGAGCACAATCTTCCCGACCTGAAGCCATTGCTTGGCGCATCCCGCTCCGTTGGCAAGGCGCTGAAAAAAGGTGATTACGTTGTTTACGAATCAACTGTTTACCCGGGCTGCACCGAAGAGGATTGCATTCCTGTACTTGAAGAAATTTCAGGATTAAAATTTAAATCGGATTTTAAAGTGGGCTATTCACCGGAGCGGATCAACCCGGGCGACAAGGAACATACCATCACCAAAATATTAAAAGTGGTTTCAGGATGCGATGAGGAATCGCTGGAAGTGATCGCTGAAACCTACAAGATCATTGTAGAGCCGGGCGTTCACAAAGCAGCATCCATCAAAGTAGCGGAAGCTGCAAAGATCATTGAGAACACGCAGCGCGATGTGAACATTGCCCTGATGAATGAGCTCTCGATCATCTTCAGCCGCATCGGCATCAATACGTATGACGTACTGGAAGCGGCTGGAACCAAATGGAATTTTTTGAAATTCTCGCCGGGGCTGGTAGGCGGACACTGCATTGGCGTGGATCCGTATTACCTTACTTACAAAGCGGAAGAGCTGGGCTATCATGCACGCGTGATCAACTCCGGCCGTTATGTAAATGACTCAATGGGATTTTATGTGGCGAAACAAACCGTAAAAAAGATCATTGCCGCAAAGAAAAACCTTTCCGAATCAAGAGTGCTTGTTATGGGCGCTACCTTCAAGGAAAACGTAAGCGACATCCGCAATTCAAAAGTGGCGGATGTGATCAAGGAATTCAAATCATTCGGCGTGCAGGTGGATGTTGTTGACCCTTACGCGGAATCACATGAGCTGGAGCATGAATACGGCTTCGGCCTTGCACCATCCGTTGGCAAGGGCTACGATGCTGTTGTGGTTGCTGTGAATCACAGGGATTATCTTTCGCTTGATGAAGCATACTACAAATCGGTGCTTTCCGAAGGCGGGATCCTGGTTGATATCAAAGGTATCCTGAGAGGGAAGATCAACAGTTTAACATATTGGAGCCTGTAGCGAAAAGCAGGATTAAAAATTTGATCAATTTTGCAGCAGCGTCCATTCCCCTCTTGAGAGGGGCCAGGGGTGTGTAAGAACGTAAAGTACAAGAATCAACAGGACAAATGTCAGACAAAAAGATACTTATTACCGGTGGTGCCGGGTTCATCGGTTCGCATGTTGTGCGTTTGTTCGTTAACAAATACCCAAACTACAGCATCGTGAATCTTGACAAGCTCACGTATGCCGGCAACCTTGCAAATTTAAAAGACATCGAGAACAAGCCCAATTACAAATTTATAAAAGGCGACATTGTTGATGCATCATTTATCTCCGGCTTATTTGTCGAACATAAATTCGATGCTGTGATCCACCTTGCAGCAGAAAGTCATGTAGACAGGAGCATTTCCAACCCGCTTGAATTTGTGATGACGAATGTGATCGGGACCGTAAACCTGCTGAATGCTGCAAAGCAGGAATGGAAAGATGACTTTTCATCAAAGCGCTTCTATCATGTTTCCACGGATGAAGTATATGGCGCATTGGGAGAAACCGGAATGTTCACCGAAGAAACAAAGTATGATCCGCACAGTCCGTATTCCGCATCCAAAGCCTCTTCCGATCATTTCGTAAGGGCGTACCATGACACTTACGGATTGGATGCAGTGATCTCCAATTGCTCAAATAATTACGGAAGCCACCATTTCCCGGAAAAGCTGATCCCGCTGGCAATTCATAACATCAAAAACAACAAGCCTGTGCCTGTTTACGGCAAAGGCGAGAATGTGCGCGACTGGCTGTATGTAGAAGACCACGCAACGGCGATCGACATTGTTTTTCATAAAGCAAAAGCAGGCGACACCTACAACATCGGCGGGCACAATGAATGGAAGAACATCGATGTGATCCGTTTGCTGTGCAGCATCATGGATAAAAAGCTCGGGCGCGCAGAAGGCGAATCCGCGAAGCTGATCACATTTGTGAAGGACCGCGCAGGACACGACCTTCGTTACGCGATCGATTCCTCGAAGCTGCAGAAAGAGCTTGGCTGGACACCTTCATTGCAGTTTGAAGAAGGGCTTGAAAAAACCGTCGGCTGGTACCTCTCCAATGAAGAATGGCTCAGGGAGGTTACTTCCGGCGATTACAAAAAATATTACGAAGATCAGTACGCAAAAAGGTAAATGAAAAAATGTACACTACTCCATTCCACTCTTCCGAAATTTCAAACAAGGCCTTCCTGGTAACAGGCGGTGCAGGCTTCATCGGCTCCAACATCGTGGAATACCTGCTGAAGCACAATGCAGGAAAAGTGGTGGTGCTCGATAACCTTTCCACCGGCTTTGAAGAGAACATCAAACCTTTCGCTTCTGCTCCGAACTTTCAATTCATCAAAGGCGACATCTGCGAGCTGGATGATTGCATCAAGGCATGCACCGGCATTGATTATGTTTTTCACCAGGCAGCGCTGGGCTCCGTGCCCCGCTCCATTAAAAACCCGATCGCAACTCACAACGTAAATGCTACCGGCTTTATCAATGTGCTGATCGCTGCACGCGATGCAGGCGTTAAGCGCGTGGTGTATGCAAGCTCCTCTTCCGTTTACGGGGACAGCAAAATACTTCCAAAAGTGGAAGAGCAGATCGGCAAACAGCTTTCACCGTATGCTGTTTCGAAAATGACGAATGAGCTTTACGGGGAAATTTTCGCTAAGACTTACAATATGCAGATCATCGGGCTGCGCTATTTCAATATTTTCGGGCCGCGGCAAAACCCGCAGGGAGAATATGCTGCAGCGATACCTTTGTTTATTAACGCATTGCTCAACAACCAGCCGCCTGCCATCAACGGCGATGGAGAACAAACACGCGATTTTACATTTGTAGCAAATGCAGTGCAGGCAAATGTAAAAGCCATGCTCGAACAGAATGTAGCAGCAGAAGGCGCCGTTTTCAACATTGCAGTTGGCGAGCGTGTTTCACTGAACCAGCTGATCGGTATTTTAAAAAAACTGACAGGCAGCACCGTTGATCAGACGTACAGGGCAGAGCGCTCCGGCGACATCCGCGATTCGCTTGCCGACATTACAAAAGCAAAAACAGTATTGGGATACGATCCTGAGTATAAGATCGACGAAGGATTGCAGCTGACACTGGAATGGTTCCGGTCGGGACTAAAAAAATAATAATTTCTTATAACGATAACCTGGGCTTATAATCAGGGTCTTCATAGAAAAATGTTATAATACAACATGTCAGTTCGAGTTTTCGCCTTTTCTGGCGAAAGTATCGAGAACTGGTCTACCTCTCGAGAAGTTTATCCTGAGCGGAGCCGAAGGGCTCCACTATGTTACGCAACGAAGTGACGCAGTTATTGAAAATTATATTTAACATTTTTCTATAAAACGCAGAGTAAATATGGGAATCTTCAGCATCTTCAAAAAGAACAAACGCCTGAAAGTGCCGGTAGACCTTTCTCTCCTGGGCTGTGATATCCATTCGCACCTTGTGCCAAATATCGATGATGGCTCAAAAGGCCTTGACGACAGCGTTGACATGATCACGAAACTGTATGAGATGGGCTATAAGAAGATCATCACCACGCCGCACATCATGAGCGATGCTTACAGGAACACTCCCGAAACCATCCTTGGCGGGCTTGAGCCCGTGAAGGCGGCCATTAAGGAAAAAGGCATTCCTGTAGAGCTCAGTGCTGCAGCTGAGTACTACCTTGATTTTGATTTTGAAAGAAAGCTCGACAATGAAAAACTGCTGACCTTCGGGAACAATTACCTGCTGTTTGAAGTGTCGTACATGAACCCGCCGGACAATCTTTATCACGCCATTTTTAAAATGCAGACCCTCGGGTATAAGCCTGTACTGGCGCATCCCGAGCGTTATAATTTCTGGCATCCCGATTTTGAGAAATATGAATCATTTGTGGATAAGGGAGTGCTGCTGCAGCTCAACATCAATTCGCTCAGCGGCTATTACTCAATGGCCACAAAAAAAGTAGCGGAGCAAATGATCGACAAGAACATGATCTCACTGCTGGGCACCGACTGCCATCATACCGGTCACATCAACCTGATGAAGGAAGTGGTGTATGAGCCGCACCTGCAGAAACTGATGGAAAGCGGGAAGCTGCTGAATACAAGTTTATAATTCACGCCTCCGGAGCTCCGCAGGGCTTAGCCGGGTTTTTATTACTAATAAGGTACTCCTCCGGAGTAATCATACATTAAAGATATTTGCACTAAAAAGTACTCCGGAGGAGTACCTTATTAATAACAACAAAATAAAAAAAATAAGAGAGCTCCGGAGGAGCGATTTATTCCTCGTAGCTTTACAACAGAATCATGCAACAGAATTTCAACAGTATCTTTTTTTTGATCGCAATCACTTCCCTCCTGGGCTGCAGCGACAATCCAACTCCACCCGAAAACAAGCCACAGGAAACAAAAGTGGAAGAGTTTGTACCGACTATCGATTATACGCTGGCAGGCACGTTGCCGCACGACACATCATCCTTTACCGAAGGATTGCTGTTCCACGATGGGAAACTATTTGAAAGCACCGGCTCGCCGGAAGATTTCCCTGGACTCCGTTCTGTGTTAGGCCCCGTTGATCCAAAAACAGGAAAGATCGATGTGAAAGCGGAGCTGGATTCAAAAACCTATTTCGGGGAAGGGATCGTGTTTCTCAACAACAAGATCTACCAGCTGACCTACAAGAACCAGGTAGGATTTATCTACGATGCAAAAACCTACAGGCAACTGGGTCGCTTCAGCTTTAACAGCAAGGAAGGCTGGGGAATGACCACTGACGGCGCTTCGCTGATCATGAGCGACGGAACGAACATCCTTACTTACCTTGATCCTCAAACGTTAAAGGTGACGAAAACCCTGAACGTCACCAACGGCGGTTATGCAGAAGATTACCTGAACGAGCTGGAATATATCAAAGGATCAATTTATGCGAATGTGTGGACGAAGAATTATGTGGTGAAGATCGATCCTGCAAGCGGCAAGGTCACAGGACTGCTCAACTTTGCTTCGCTTACCGATGATGCAAAAAGAAAACATTCCAATGCCGAAGTGCTGAACGGTATCGCTTACGATTCCATTACGGATAAAGTGTACGTGACAGGTAAGCTATGGAAGGATATCTACCAGGTGGATTTTAAGCATTAAGTTCCTTACTCCAGGTGATACCTGACCAGCCTTCTTTCGGAACAGGAAGTTGTATACAGATTGATATTGGTTGTTTCCGAGATCATCCCTATATTTTTAGCATACCGCGAATGCATATACCGCATACCTGTGCCAAACGCATAAGCCGGGTACATATCAAACGTAATCCTGTAATCGAGCGTAGTAAAGGAACCGGCAGGCACTACAGTTGTTTCAGCCGGACCGTGCATTTTTGTTGTTGTTTCAGCTACCGTATCACCCGGCATATTCACAACATAACCGTGATGAAAGGCCGTGCTGAAATCCGCTGAAGAAAATGTGATGTAGGAAGTAGAAATGTAAGAAATCGTATAAGAGAGTGAATCGCGCAGCAGGAAGATATCCGGAACAATCGAAGATGTTTTCCACCTGACCATTTTACGATATGTATTTATTCCGATAACAGTATCCTTCTCTATATAAGAACTGTCGATCTCAGTTCCAGGCGTGGCATTGCCAAGTGTATCAATAAAAAATTCCTGGTAGACCCAATAGTTCCCTACTTTCAGGTTGGAATAATTATCATAGGCTTGCGGTGAAGAGGGCGTTTCCGGCGAAGGAGTTTCGTCCTTATCCTTGCGGCAGGAATTCAGCGTTAACAACACAATAGCAATACATGCAGCAAAGGATCCTTTCATCATTTTCTTTTTTTAAGACAATGAAGAACGTATGAAGGGGATAATTATTGCATCAGGGTTTTAAAGGACGCGCATACGCGATCACATCTTTGTCGGTGATCGTCTTGTCACAAAGGATGATCAGCCTTTCCACCACATTCCGGAATTCACGGATATTCCCGGTCCAGTTTATTTTCTGCAATTCCTTGATCGCATCTTTACTGAAGCTCTTCAATGGCATGCCATGGTCTTCACAAATCATTTTCAGGAAGTGCTCTGCAAGCAGCGGAATATCATCCTTGCGCTCGTTCAATGAAGGCACATGGATGAGGATCACGCTTAAACGGTGATAGAGATCCTCGCGGAAATTCCCTGCCGCTATTTCTTTCTGAAGGTCTTTATTGGTTGCAGCAACAACACGTACATTCACCTTGATCTCCTTCTCTCCACCAACGCGTGTGATCTTGTTCTCCTGCAAAGCGCGCAATACCTTGGCCTGTGCAGAAAGGCTCATATCGCCGATCTCATCCATGAACAAGGTTCCTCCTTCGGCCTGTTCAAACTTTCCTTTGCGCTGGTTGATCGCGGAAGTAAAAGCGCCTTTCTCATGCCCGAACAGTTCGCTTTCGATCAGCTCGCTTGGAATGGCGGCACAGTTCACCTCGACCAGCGGAGCGCCCGAGCGGTTGCTTTTTTCATGAAGCCAGCGTGCCACCAATTCTTTCCCGCTTCCATTCCCGCCGGTGATCAGCACGCGCGCATCCGTAGGCGCAACGCGTTCCACCATTTCCTTGATCTGCCCGATGGCTTTCGATTCGCCAATCATATCAAATGTCTTGCTTACTTTTTTCTTCAGCACTTTTGTTTCTTTTACCAGCGTGGACTTGTCCATTGCATTGCGGATCGTTACCAGCAGGCGGTTTAAATCCAGCGGCTTTGCAATAAAATCAAAAGCGCCTTTCTTCACCGCCTCCACTGCCGTTTCAATGTTACCATGCCCGGAGACCATCACCACCGGTGTATCAATGGAAAGCTGCATCACTTTATCAAGCACTTCAATGCCATCCATCTTCGGCATTTTAATGTCACACAGAATAATATCGTATTTCTCCTTCTGGATCATGCCCAGCCCTTCCACTCCGTCGGAAGCCTCATCCACCTGGTATTTCTCATACTCCAGGATTTCCCGCAGGGTTTTACGGATACTTTTCTCATCGTCGATTATTAAGATCTTGGCCATTGTATAAAAATTATGAATTCTAAATTACAAAATCCGGATCAACCCAGCAACTGCTGAATAACACCTTCTTTGAGTGCGTAGGTAGACAAGCGCATCTTTTCGATCCCGAAGGAAGTGAGAATGAAATGAACGATGATGCTGGACACAACGATCATGTCCACGCGCATTTCAACAAGCCCTTTCATGTGCAGGCGCTCTTCGCGTGTTGACTTTAGCAGCACATCATAAACTGCAGCGCAATCCGCGAGCTTGAATGTGAATTCCGTTTTTCCGTCGAGAATGTCGGGAGTATAAAAACGGTGCGCGATCATTTCCGCAAGTGAATCGAAAGAGCCTGAAGAGCCGATCAGCTCTGTCACCGGAAATTTTTTCACTGCAGCGAACAATGGCTGCAGCTGTTCTTCCAGGTAGTTCTTGATCTCGTCGATCTGTTTATCGGTAATCGGATCTGAAGGATTGAAGCGTTCGAGCAAACGTGCCGCTCCTAATAAAAAGCTTTGCTTCCAGAAAATTTTGTCCTTGCTGGCGATAATGAATTCGGTGCTTCCACCGCCAATATCAATGACCAGCGAAATGTCTTCAGTCATCTTCACCGCTTCGCGCACGCCATAGTATATAAATTCGGCTTCCCTGTCGCCATCGATCACCTGCACTTCGTATCCTGTTTCCATCTTCAGCTTCTCCACGAACTCCTGTCCGTTCTCTGCTTCGCGCACAGCGGAAGTTGCAAAGGCATACACCTGCTGCACATCATACTGCTCTATGGTTTTCTGGTGTTGTTTCAGGGCATCGATGCCGCGCTGGAACGGCACAGGCTGGATCACATTCTCGTTAATGCCGCCTTCGCCAAGCTTAACGGGAAGCTTTGCCTGGAATATGGTGCTGTAACTTTTGTCGGAAGCGACCTCTACGATAAGAATGTTGAATGTATTTGTCCCCAGGTCTATAACGGCAATTCTCATAAATCGCTTCTCGCTGCATTAATTGTTTATATGCTAAATGTAGCTATAACAATCTTACAATACAAGGAATGAAAACAATAAATTATCCCTTAACCGGCCCCGGGAATATTGCACAGAATTTAAATACAGAGCGTCATTGCGGGCGGCAGCGAAGCCATCTTATTCTTATTTCAGGTTGCTTCGCTCCACCCGCAATGATGTTTAATTATCCTTTATAGAACAACCATTTCCCCAATTCTTTCCAGCTTACTTTTTTGCCATACATCAGAATGCCGGTGCGGTAAATGCGCCCTGCAAGCCATGTGGTTGCCACAAATCCGCCGATCAGCAGGCTGATGGACAATGCCAGCTCCCACATCGGCACGCCGAACGGAAGCCGCACCATCATCACCACAGGCGATGTAAGCGGGATCATGGAGAACCAGAACGCAAGGCTGCCCTGCGGATCCTGTGTAACGAACTGGGCGATCATGAAGGAGAACACGAGCGGTATGGTGACGGGCAGCATGAACTGGTTGGTTTCAGCTTCATTGTCGACCGCCGAGCCTATCGCTGCAAAAAGGGCACTGTAAAGCAGGTAACCGGCAAGGAAATAAAGCACGAAGCAAATGAGGATCTCTGTCATGTCCACATTATCAAACTTGCTCCACAGGTCAACCACCGGGTTATGCTCGATCTTGCCCATGTGGTTTACATCAAGGTTCTGCCCGATGCGGATGACCTCTTCCTTCTGCTGCACTTGCTTTATGTCCATGCCCTTCAGCACGGTTGCAGCAGCTATCGAATAAATGCTTGTTGTGAGGATCACCCACAAAATAAACTGTGTAAGCCCTACCATCGCTACCCCGATGATCTTTCCCATCATGAGCTGAAATGGTTTTACGGAGGAGAGGATCACCTCCACGATACGGCTGGTCTTTTCTTCCATCACGCCGCGCATTACCTGGGCACCGTAAAAGAAGATCAGGAAATAAATAGCAATGGCGCAGGCGAAGCCGATCCCGACATTCACTGCGGTGTTTGTTTCTTTGTCTTTTCCCGTCTCATCAAGCTGGATCGTCCTTAGCGTGAATGTGGATTTATCCTTCGCATCCTTGATCACATTCATGTTCACCTTGTTCTGCGCAAGCATTACCTCGTAGATCATTTTGCTCATGTTCGACTGGATGTGCTCCTGGACATTATTGCTGAGCTGTTTCTTGTAGAAGAGATTTATTCCCAGCTGTCCGCTGTTGAGCAGGTTGGATGGAACGTACAGGATGGCATCGTAATCGGTATCATAAAATCCGGCCCTTGCATCTTCTATCTTTATTTCGGGATAATCAAAATGGACGCTTTCATTTTCGGGGATCAATCCTTTGCGTTGTCCGTCCTTACTGCTGATGTAAGAGAACTGGAAGCTCTCATCGATCACTTCGATCTTTTGCTTTTCGGATTTCTGGAGTGAAAGCCAGATCGGCACCACGAGAATCCCGGCCATCAGGATCGGCCCGAGGATGGTCATGAGAATGAAGGATTTTTTCCGTACCCTCGAAAGGTATTCACGCTTGATGATGAGAAGGATCTTATTCATGCTACTGATAACGAATTTGTACTGATTTACGAATCTGTATAGTTAATCTATGCCTGTGTTATTTTAAACTCTGGGGTTAACCTGATCGCAATCTTTGCAGGTTTATTTAATTGCCTGCTGCTGAATTTGAGATTGCTTCGTCGTACCTCCCCGCAATGACGTTCCTTAATTGTTTTTCCGGACTGTAATCTTTGCCAACTGTTCTATTCATGAGATTGCTTCTTCGCCGCGCCGGATCGCAATGACGTTACTCGGTAAAATTGCTTTTTGTTCCCAATGGATTTTCTGCATTCACTTTTGAGATGAAGATATCATTCATGCTTGGGATGATCTCCCTGAAGGAATGAATTTGCGCTACAGGCAGAATGGATTCCAGCAATTGATTGGCTGTGCTTCCGGGTGTGAGCACCACCTGCGCCTTGCAGTAATCGCCATCCATCTTGTGCTCTCCCAGCTTACCGAAAGTCCACAGTGAATTGGTAAAGCCCATCATGTTGCCGCTGAATTCGATCTCGTAGGTATTTGATTTATGATTTTTGCGGATCTCTTTCACCGGGCCATCCAGGATCTTTTTTGAACGGTTGATCAGCGCGATGTGATCACACAGCTCTTCAACAGAGCCCATGTTATGCGTGGAGAAAAGGATCGTTGAGCCTTTTTCCTTCAGGCTCAGGATCTCGTTTTTAATGAGGTTGGCATTGATCGGGTCGAAGCCGCTGAAAGGCTCATCAAGGATCAGCAGTTTTGGCTCGTGGAGCACGGTGACAATGAACTGCACCTTTTGCTGCATTCCTTTTGAAAGCTCTTCGACCTTTTTGTTCCACCATGCATTCATGTCGAACTTATCGAACCAGTCCTTCAGTTTTTTTTTCGCTTCGGCCTTTGGCATTCCCTTCAGCTGCGCAAGGTATAAGGCCTGTTCGCCCACTTCCATTTTTTTATACAAGCCTCTCTCTTCCGGCAGGTAGCCGATATTTTCGATGTGCTGCGGCGAAAGCTTCTGCCCTTCAAACAGCACAGTCCCCGAATCGGGGCCGGTGATCTGGTTGATGATGCGGATCAGTGATGTTTTGCCTGCACCGTTCGGGCCAAGCAATCCGAAAATACTTTGTGAGGGAATTTCAAGGGATACATTGTCGAGCGCTGTATGTGCTGCGTATTTTTTTACAATGTTCTGAGCGGATAAAATTGAAGACATCCTTATCGTTATTTAATTATTACACGGAGAGAATCGAATTTTGTAAATCCGTCCGGTGCATGTACCACTACATTTTTAATTGTGAACGCTTCGCCTTTGGAAAGGCCAAGGATCTTTTTTTTCTGCATACCGGTAAAGAAGGAGCTGTGCGCGGTAATCGCCTGTTTGTCATCCGTCCATACTTCGAATGAAGTGACAAAAACATCAGCATGCTTTTTTGTATCGCAGCGGTCATTAATGGTTAGCTCCATATTGATATCGCCGGAAAGTACCGATAGCGGAATGCTGTCGGTAAAGCACTCTTTTTTTATGCAGAGCTGCAGGCTGCAGTACCTGTCATCTTCCGGCCGCTGGATCCTGATCGTATCCTGTGCCTGCAGCAGGTTCGCAGCAAGCAAAAACAAGAAAAAGGCCAGCGCGCTTTTTAACATGACAGGATCGTTAATTCCTTAATTGAAATATTCTTTCATACGCTCAAAAAAGCCTTTGTCTTTCCTGCTCGGGTGCGGCTTGAAATTTTCAGCGCTCCGAAGGTCTTCGAGGATCTTCTTCTCTTCTTTGGTAAGGTTCTGGGGGGTCCATACGTTGATGTTCACCAGGATATCGCCGCGTGAATAGCTGTTGAGGTCGGGAAGCCCCTTGCCTTTCAGGCGAAGTACCTTACCGCTCTGCGTTCCCGCATCTATTTTCACTTTTGCTTTTCCATCGATGGTCGGAACTTCGATCTGTGTGCCCAGTGCGGCATCCGCGATGCTGATGTAATGATCGTAGAACAGGTTCATTCCATCACGCTTCAGCAGCTCATGCTCCACTTCCTCGATCACAACGATCAGGTCGCCGGGAACACCTCCGCGCGCACCCATGTTTCCACGGCCGGCAACGGAAAGCTGCATACCTTCAGCAACGCCTGCAGGAACATTGAATGTGATCACTTCCTCTTCCCGCACAATTCCTTCTCCGTGGCATGATTTGCATTTATCGGTAATAGTTTGTCCTTCACCTCCGCAGGACGGGCAGGTGCTGGATGTTTGCATAGCACCGAGGATAGTTTGCGTCATCCGGGTGATCTGCCCTGTACCGCGACAGGTAGAGCATGTATTTTTTGCGGAGCCGTTTTGCGCTCCTGATCCGCTGCAGGGCTTGCAGGTAACAAATTTATTTACCGTAATTTTTTTCTCAACGCCATTCGCGACCTCTTCCAGCGTCAGCTTCACTTTTCCACGCAGGTTCGATCCGCGGTTCACACGCCTTCCTCTTCCTCCTCCGAAACCGCCGCCACCGCCAAAATGCCCGCCAAATACATCTCCGAACTGGCTGAAGATATCATCCATGTTCATGCCGCCAAAACCGCCGCCGCCGCCAAAGCCGGAGTTTCCGCCAACGCCGGCATGGCCGTACTGATCGTAGCGCTGCTTTTTCTCAGCATTGCTCAGGATCTCGTAGGCTTCGGCAGCTTCCTTGAATTTTTCTTCGGCAGCCTTGTCACCCGGATTTTTGTCAGGGTGAAACTTAATGGCCATTTTGCGGTATGCCTTTTTAATTTCCTCGGCACTCGCAGTCCGCTGCACTTCCAGGATCTCGTAATAATCTCTCTTTGACATAATCTTTATGTTTCAGCCTGCACAATTCAATGTGTGAGGCCATTTAATTAGCATTAATTCCCGATCACCACTTTTGCAAAGCGGATGATCTTTCCATTCAGCATATATCCTTTTTCCAGCTCATCCACTACTTTGCCTTTCATGTCATCCGAAGGTGCAGGGATGCTCGTGATCGCTTCATGCACATCGGCATTAAAAGGCTCACCGAGCGCTTTCATCTCTTCGAGCCCTTTCTGGTTCAGCGTGGATTTTAATTTCGTATAGATGAGGCTTACTCCGTCATTAACGGCTTTTACATCGGAGGTTTCGCTGTTCGACCTGATCGCCCTTTCAAAATCATCGATCACGGGAAGAATGCTTTTGAAAACATCCTCGCCACCGGCCTGGATCAGCTCCTGCTTTTCCTTTGCAGTACGCTTCCTGAAGTTATCAAATTCGGAATACAGGCGTAAGTATTTATCGTTCAGCTCATCCACCTTTGCCTTCATCTCGCTTAATTGAACATCTTTCGGGTCAGATTCCGCTGCAGGGTTCTCCTGTTGCTGCTCCTGCCCGTTTTGCTCATTCACTGTATCGTTCTCCTGTGTGCTCATTTTTTTAAATAATTTTTTAATGTTTTTCATTCATTTTTCAGACCACCCGCTTATTCAAAATGCCTGCCAACAAAGATAATAAGACAATTTGACATAATCCGCCATGGCAGCTTCAATTCATTAAAAAAGGCAGTGCAGTGCACTCAAATTACAAAGTCATCCCGTGCCCCGACCCCGGATCGGTGTCCGGGGCAGGCATTGGATTTCGACAATCATTGGTAAAGACAAAATTATGGATTGCAATAATGGAAGCCTGTAATGTTTTATCTGCCACAGATTCACAGATTCTGTGTGAAATTAAATGGCGCAGATTTCATCGCTTCGCGATTGGATTCAGATGATTCGTTTACCCGCTTTCCCGATACGCTTTTGCGCCTGCGGCTTCAAAGCAATGACTCCGGACAAACTCCCAGGAAAAACCTCTGCGTCTCCGCGCCTTTGCGGTAAATTATTTCGTAAACTTGAATTCCGTTCTCCTGTTCAGCTCATGCTCCAGCTCCGAGCAATCCACGCCGTTCTTACAGCGGTTTTTGATCATGGTTTCCCCGAAACCTTTGGCTTTCAGCCGTTCCTGCCCGATCCCTTTTGCCACGAGGTATTCCATCACTTTTTTCGCCCTTTTTTCCGAAAGGCCCATGTTGTAGGCATCATCGCCGTTGGCATCGGTATGGCTGGAAATAGCCAGCTTTAAAGCGGGATTTTGCTTCATGGCACTGATGATCTTGTCCAGCTGCGCAATGGAAAGGTCGTTGATCTCGTATGAATTCGGCGCATAGTAAATATCCTCGATCACGGTGAGCTCACTCTGGCTGGATTTACCGAAATTCCGGATCTTCAGCTCGGTGTCTTCCTCATCCTCTTTTGCCAGCTGGAACAATTCGGTAGGAAGCACAGAATAAACAAACAGGTTCCCCTTTTTCTCAAAGCTTTTTACGATGGTCCCGTCCACCTTTGCGAGGTAAAGGGTTTGGTCCTTCAGCTTCGGGTTATCGGCTGCCATTACGCTCAGCTTGTAAAATTCATCTGCTTTCAGGTTCCGGAAGGTAAAATCGCCATAACTGTTGGTAACGGTGATCTGCACTACTGAATCACGCGAATCTTTCAGCTGTACCTTCTCGCCTACTACCGGCAGGTTCCTGTCTTTCCCGGTAAGCAGCTTTCCTGAATATTCGAGTACAAACAATGTATCGGAGCCGGCTTCCCCGCAGGATTCGCTGCTCTTGCGGGCGATCGTAATACTGATCGGGGGAACGGTGACAATCTCCTTTGTTTTTGCTTTCCGGTTGCTGAATTCCACCTTGATGCTGCTGATCATAAACTGCTCACCGGGAGCCAGCTTTTTCGCCATCTCAAAGCTTTCTGCATTCAGCTCAATGCCTGTATTTTCAATGCCTTCGATAGCTTTCGGATTTCTCCGCACATCCATTTTAGGAACAACAAACGTGTAGGAAACGATCCGGACATCCACTTTCGGATTGAAATTGATAATGGAAAAAGTAGGATAATGCAGGAGGTCTTTTACAGAAGCCACATCGCCGTTCTTGAAGCAGGAAAATTTCAGCATCAGGTCGTCCTTTGCCTGCGCGGTTTTTTCATCACACACCTTCAGGGCTTTATTATCAAGGTAGAAGATCACAGAATCCAGCTTCGATTCCTGGCCTTTGCTTTCCACAACTATATCTTTTATGACCACCCTTGTCACCGCCTTGAATTTATCCAGCATGGCATCCCTCATCTGCGGGGTGATCACATTTGTTTCCTTCGGATTGTGTTTGAAAGTGTATGTTTTTTTGTTCTTAACGGTCATCGCGAAGCTCCATTGCTTCAGGCTGTGATCGCCCGAGCCGTCGCCAAACAGGTTCACCGAGCTCACACGTTTTACGGCTTCTACAGTAAGTGTATCACCGCTGGCATAGCAGCCCATGTGGACGGCCAGCTCCTTTTTCTGCCCGAAGGCAAGCACAGAGCTCAGAAGACAAAAAATCAAAAACAATTTTTTCATAATTTGTTCTTATTAATAATCAAAGCTAATCAAAAATAGGATGTATGAAAACAAAAAGGCACAGCGGAAGTATTACACAGGTAAAGGAGAGCTGATCTGCCATAGGAATGAGATTGCTTCTCCGCCACGGCGGATCGCAATGACGCTTCCAAAAGAATCCATTCGTTAGTGCAACATTCCGGATAATCAATAAACAAAAAAAGACAGAACTGTCAAATTCTGTCTTTTTTGTAATTCGTACGTTTTGTTTTTTTGATCCGTAATTCGCTGCTTATTTTGCTGCTGTTTTCACCAGCTTGTTCAATTCTGCTTCAAGTCCGCCGCCTCTTAACACATCGCCTTTTGCAACGATCACGCCGTTCTCATCGATTAAGAAACCTGCAGGAATGCCTGTAACACCGTATTGTGCGGCACCTTTCGACTGCCAGCCACCAAGGTCGCTCACATGGTTTTCCCACACAAGGCCGTCTTTCGCGATGGCGTTCACCCATGCATCTTTATTGTTATCGAGCGATAAGCTATAGATGGTAAACCCTTTTGCTTTTTTATTGAATTTCTGATCCTTGAATTTGTTGTATGCTGCAACTACGGTTGGCATTTCCCTTCTGCAGGGCCCGCACCAGGATGCCCAGAAATCGATCAGCACCACTTTGCCGCGTAAAGAAGAAAGAGCGATCTCTTTTCCCTGCGGGCTCATGAATTTAAGATCCGGAGCGATATTGCCGACATTTAATCCCTCAACAGCACCTGACTGTGCCGGGGTATTTGTTTTTGTGATGAATCCGTATGCAAGCACTGAGCATGCTGCAAGGATCAAAAGGACGTTTACTTTTTTCATGGCTTAAAAATAACATTTTTTTGTTGAAGAATGCTACTTCCTAACAATTTGTGCGCCAAGTTTCTGTAAACGCGCATCAATGTTCTGGTATCCCCTGTCGATCTGCTCTATATTATGAATCGTGCTTTTTCCGTTGGCGGAAAGCGCCGCGATCAATAAGGACACTCCGGCGCGGATATCCGGCGAGGTCATTGAAATTCCTTTGAGGCGGTGCTCGTGGTTCAGCCCGATAACCGTTGCGCGGTGCGGGTCGCAGAGAATGATCTGCGCGCCCATATCGATGAGCTTATCCACGAAGAACAGGCGGCTTTCGAACATTTTCTGGTGGATGAGCACGGTTCCTTTTGCCTGTGTTGCCACGACTAAAATAATGCTCAGCAGATCGGGTGTTAATCCCGGCCAAATGGCATCTGCAATGGTAAGGATGGATCCGTCAATAAATGTATCGATCTCGTAACGGTCCTGCTCCGGGATAAAAATATCATCGCCGCGGCGTTCCATTTTAATTCCCAGGCGCTGAAACGTGTTGGGTATAATTCCAAGCTCATCGTAGGCCACATCCTTGATCGTGATCTCCGATTGCGTCATGGCCGCCATCCCGATAAAGCTGCCGATCTCGATCATATCGGGCAGCATGCGGTGCGTGCAGCCTTTCATTTTTTCCACGCCGTCGATGTACAGCAGGTTGGAGCCGATGCCGGTGATCTTCGCTCCCATGCTGTTCAGCATTTTGCAGAGCTGCTGGATATATGGCTCGCAGGCCGCATTGAAGATGGTGGTCCGGCCTTCTGCCAGGACCGCAGCCATAATGATGTTGGCAGTACCTGTAACGGAAGCTTCATCGAGGAGCATGTAGCATCCTTTCAGGTTGCTGGCCTCTACTTTATAAAAATCATTTCCTTCATCGTAAATGAATTTGGCACCAAGGTTCTGGAAGCCGATAAAGTGCGTATCCAGCCTTCTCCTGCCGATCTTATCGCCTCCCGGGCGCGGAATGTATCCTTTGCCAAAGCGGGAAAGCAGCGGCCCCACGATCATGATGGATCCGCGAAGACTGCCGCCTTTCTTTTTGAACTCTTCCGAATTCAGGTAATCCACATTCACATCATCGGCCTGGAAGGTGTATTCCTCGTGCCCTGTTTTTTCGATCTTCACGCCAAGGTCGCGCAGCAGGTCGATCAGCTTGTTCACATCCACAATGTCGGGGATGTTCTGAACCACCACCTTTTCCGGGGTGAGCAGCACCGCGCAGAGAATTTGCAATGCTTCATTTTTAGCACCTTGCGGGATGATCTCGCCTTTCAGCTTTGTTCCGCCAATGATCTCGAATACACTCATTTGTTCTGAATTAAAAATTGAAAAATTATGATTGGGAGATTCTATGAACCTCTTTACGAAGTACGAGTTAAAACAAAAAGATTTGGAGAGGAAGAGGGCCTTTTTACGAACCGGGAATTGTTAATAGCAGGGTTGGTTATTGAGGTAAGTGCGTTATTGATTCCTCGCTTTCACTCGCTATCGTCATCCCGTGCCCCGACACGGGATCTGTTCAAAGACACTGCTAACTATTTATGAGATCCCGTGTCGTGGCACGGGATGACGGAATTCTATAGAGAAGGGGAATAAAAAACAACAGCAAAAAAACTGCTAATATTCATGGGTTCCCTTGTCGTGGCAAGGGATGACGGAATTCTATAGAGAAGGGGAATAAAAAACAACAGCAAAAAAACTGCTAATATTCATGGGTTCCCGTGTCGTGGCACAGGATGACGGAATCAAATAGAGATGGGAAATAAAAAAGCACCCTTCAAAATGAAAGATGCTTTTTATATGTATGTGCTGAACTTAAAACGGCTTGCGCTTGAAGTTCTGGTTGTTGCCGTTGTTATTGCTTTTGTGGTGCTTGTGGCCGCCGGTATTCTGCTTGCCGCCCCCGGAATGCTTCTTTTTATCTTTATGCTGCGTGCCGGTGTTGCTGTTGCGCGGAACAAATGTCTGCGTGCTTTTCAACACGGAAATATCGGCTTTCAGATGTCCTTTCGACAATTCTTCCAGCTGCTTGATGATCACCTCATCGTTCACGCTGTCGCGGTTCCAGTTAAGGTACGAGCGTTTCATCAGGTTTGCGATCTGGTTGATCAGCTCGTTCTTTTCATCACCGTCAGGATATTCCCTTGCTTTCGCGATGATCTGCTCCACGGTTTTGCCGTAATGCTTGTAGCGGATATCGTTATGCGGGTATTTCAGCAGTTCGGGCTTGGTCTGGAATGTTTCGCGGGTTGGCTGCGGGTATGGGGAATCCACATCGAGCTGAAAATCGGAAATAATGAACAGGTGATCCCAGAGCTTGTGCTTGAAATCGGTGACATCGCGTAAATGCGGGTTAAGCTGCCCCATTACATCAATGATGGCGCGGGCCACTTTATTTCGTTCTTCACGATCGGCAACTGTGATCGCGAAATCAAGCATTTTTTGAATGTTTCTGCCGTATTCGGGGATGATGAGTTGTGGCAGGTCGGTATTATAATCCATCTACAATAATTTGGTTGGCGGTAAGTACTCTTCTAATAAGGTTTCAAAAGTACGGATTTAATAGCAATACACCAAATCCGGGGCTTTTATATTATCGGCTCCCTGCCGGCCCCGGAAGGCGCACAGGAGCATGCCATTCCAGCAGGGAAACAGCCTGCAAAGCTTATGAACAAAAGCCTCATAAAATTCATTTTTTTATACGGCATATATTGCTAAATTTGCGCTTCGTTTAAAAAAATTAAAAATTCCGAATTCTATGAAAATATTAGTTTGTATCAGTAATGTGCCGGACACAACTACCAAGATCACTTTCTCAGCGGACAACTCAACATTCAACACTGCAGGTGTACAGTTTGTGATCAACCCCTACGATGAGTGGTATGCGCTGGTACGTGCACTGGAGCTTAAAGAAACACTCGGCGGAAATGTTACGATCATACACGTGGGCGCTGCCGACAGTGAAGCTACTATCCGCAAAGGGCTCGCCATTGGCGCTGACGATGCAGTCCGTATCGATGCAGAGCCAAACGATGCATTTGCTGTGGCTGAGCAGATCGCTGCCTATGCAAAAGATAAAGGCTTTGACCTGGTGATGGCCGGAAAAGAAACCATCAATTATAACGGTTCCATGGTTGGCGCCATGCTGGCTGAATTGCTGAACCTTCCCTTCGTTTCCATGGCTACCAAACTGGAGATCGCCGGAACAACTGCAACCATTGAGCACGACATTGACGGCGGAACGGAAGTGGTTGAATGTCCCTTGCCACTGGTGCTTTCTGCGAACAAAGGAATGGCGGAAGCACGCATTCCGAACATGCGCGGCATCATGGCGGCACGCACAAAGCCATTGACCGTAGTTCCTGCTGCTGCAGCAGATAAGCTGACGAGCATCAAAAGCTACGAGCTTGCAAAAGGAAGAACGGAATGCAAGTTCATTGATGCAGCCCATCCTGAGCAGCTGATCGAATTGCTGCACAACGAAGCAAAGGTTATTTAATATGGAGGATGCAGATAACTTCTGCGCTCTCTGCAACTCTGCGAGAAATTAACATTCAAAAAATTAAAATCATAGACTATGTCAGTACTCGTTTATACAGAAATATCAAAAGGAAGGATCAAAAAAGCATCGCTGGAAGCCGTTAACTACGGAAGCCGCATTGCTGCGCAAATGAACACCGGCGTTACAGCTGTAGTGATCGGTGATGCCGACCTTGCCGACCTCGGAAAAGCAGGTGCAAAAAAAGTGCTGCGTTTGAAAAACGATAAGCTTTCCGACCTTAACGGACAATACCTTACTGCGGCGGTTGAACAAGCTGCCTCTGCTGAAAACTCAACAGTGATCATCTTTTCCAGCGATTTCACAGGAAAGGAAATTGCACCAAGACTGGCTGCCAAATTAAAGGCCGGAATTGTGGCAGGAGCTGTAGGTGATCCTGTGATCTCCGGCGATTCCTTCACGGTAAAGAAAAATGTATTTTCCGGGAAAGCGACAGCAATGTACGTGATCCATTCTGCTAAAAAGATCATTTCCCTCCTGCCAAACTCTTTCCCTGTAACATTAGGAGAAGGTACTGCCGAAGTTTCTGATTTCGCAGTGAACCTCGACAATGTGAATTCACCGGTGAAAGTAAAAGAAGTGAAAAAAGTGACCTCTGAGCTGAACCTCCCGGATGCGGAACTGGTTGTATCTGCAGGCCGCGGAATGAAAGGCCCGGAGAACTGGGCCATGGTGGAAGAGCTGGCAAAAGAGCTGGGCGCTGCAACAGCATGCTCCCGCCCGGTTGCCGATATGCACTGGCGCCCGCACCATGAGCACGTTGGACAGACAGGTGTTGCCATCCGTCCGAACCTCTATATCGCAATTGGTATTTCCGGCGCTATCCAGCACCTGGCAGGTGTGAACGGCAGCAAAACCATTGTGGTGATCAATTCCGACAAGGAAGCACCTTTCTTTAAATCAGCGGATTATGGTATTGTTGGCGATGCATTCGAGATCGTGCCGAAGCTGGTTGCTGCTGTAAAGAACTTTAAGGCAAATCATAATTAAGTTTCTGGTTGTTGATTTAAGAAATTTCGTAATTTAGTTATACAGGTTCAGGCATCTTTTTTTAGCAAAAAAAGGTTGGAATTTAAAAACATTACAAGTGAAAAAAGTTAAATTAGAGATCGTAGGGTTATCATACAGCCAGACACAAACAGGGGCTTATGCGCTTGTACTTGGAGAATCAAAAGGCAAACGAAGGCTGCCGATCATCATCGGGGGCTTTGAGGCACAGGCCATTGCCATTGAGCTGGAGAAGATGACCCCGAGCAGGCCGCTGACCCATGACCTCTTCAAAAGCTTTGCTGAAGGCTTTGATATCAGCGTAAGCGAAGTGCTCATATACAACCTCGTGGAAGGCATCTTTTTCGCGAAGATCATTTGCAGCAACGGAGAAAAAGATGTGGAGATAGATGCCCGCACTTCCGATGCCATCGCCGTTGCGGTGCGCTTTAACTGCCCGATCAATACTTACGAATTTATTTTATCGCAGGCCGGGATCATCCTGGATGATGAAGCGATCAATGCCACCGGGGAAAGCGGTGAGATCGACGACCTGGTGGAAGCTGACGTGAACGATTACCTGAAAAAATCTACGGAAGAGCTGAAACAATTGCTTGATGCTGCCCTGGCTGATGAGGATTATGAAAAAGCCTCACGCATCCGCGATGAGATAAACAACCGGAAAAAATCGTAGCTTAGCGCATCTATTCCAAGAACTTTATGAGCATAAAGAGTCGCCTCACGTTAATGAGTTTCCTTCAGTTCTTTATTTGGGGGGCCTGGCTGATCACCGTTGGGAATTACTGGTTTGCAACAAAACAATGGAGCAGCGACGACTTCGGTGACATTTTCGCTACACTTGGCTACTCTTCTATCCTTATGCCTGCCCTTACCGGGATCATTGCCGACAAATGGATCAACGCTGAAAAATTATACGGGCTTCTTCACATATTAGGAGGCATCGTACTTATTTGTATCCCGCAGGTAGAAACAACCCGCTCCTTTTTCTGGATCATTTTCATGGCAATGATGTGCTACATGCCCACGATCTCCCTCTCCAACTCTATTGCATACCGTATTTTAAAAGATAATGATTATGATGTGGTGAAGGTATTCCCGCCAATCCGTGTCTGGGGAACTATCGGGTTCATTGCCGCAATGTGGACCACCAACCTTACCGGGAACAAGGCCTCTGCAAACATGTTTTACATTTCGGCAGCGGCAGCAATCGCATTGGGAATTTATTCCTTTACTTTACCGAAATGCCCTCCGCCAAAGCTGATTTCCGAGAATTCCACTTTTGCGCAAAAACTCGGACTCGATGCTTTTAAGCTGTTCGGCAACTATAAGATAGCCTTATTCTTTACCTTCTCCATGTTCCTGGGCGCCGCCCTACAGCTCACAAACATGTATGGAGACGTTTTCCTGTCGGGCTTCAAGGACATTCCGCAATACGCAGATTCATTCGTAGTTAAATATTCCACCATCATTATGTCCATCTCGCAGATCTCGGAAACGCTTTTTATCCTCGCGATCCCGTTCTTTCTGAAAAGATTCGGCATCAAACAGGTAATGCTGTTTGCCATGCTTGCATGGGTGCTGCGCTTCGGGCTCTTCGCCTATGGTGATCCGGCAGGCGGACTCTGGATGATCATCCTGTCGTGCATTGTGTATGGAATGGCTTTCGACTTTTTTAATATTTCCGGTTCCCTTTTTATTGAAACCACCACCGATCCGCGGATCCGTTCGAGTGCGCAGGGCCTTTTCATGCTGATCACCAATGGCGTTGGAGCTGTACTTGGTGCAAAAGTGAGCGGCTTTTTAATCGACCGGTATTTCAGTGGGGGGGGCCAAAAAGACTGGCATTCCATCTGGCTCTGCTTTTCCATATATGCACTGGTCATCACCATCGCATTTGCTATATTCTTCAAGCACAAGCACGATCCCAAAGCAATAAAAGACATTAACCATTAGGTTAATTAAGATGCTTGCAACCTGACATTTTATGTCAAAACCGCCGCTTCCCGGTTGATATGTTGTGCATATTATCAGTCCATGGTTTTCCTCTTCCGCCGGAAATCAATCTACCTTTACACCCGATTTAGTGACACAGCACTGAACACACAAACAAAACCCCTTCTTATGGAATTTCTTGAAAGTTATTGGTGGATCCTCCTGCTGATCTTATTGATCCTGCTCTACAAAGTGATCCTGCGTATTTTATTTGGTATGGTCATCATCCCCGAAGACCGGATCGGGCTTGTGACAAAAAAATTCGTGCTTTTCGGTGAAAACAAGGAATTGACAGACAGCCGCATGGTCGCGACCAAAGGCGAAGCCGGATTCCAGGCCAGGACACTTGCTCCGGGCTTGTATTTCGGGATGTGGGTATGGCAGTATGATATTACACGCCAGCCTTTCATCATCATCCCGCAGGGAAAGATCGGTTTAGTGCTTGCCAAGGATGGCGGCGAGATCCCGACAGGAGCGATCCTCGGCCGCAAGGTGGAATGCGATAATTTCCAGGATGCAGACAAATTCCTGAACGGCGGCGGGCAAAAAGGCCGCCAGGCTGCATACATCACTGCCGGTTCTTACAGGATCAACACCTTGCTTTTCACCGTAAGTGAAGTGGACATGGTGCAGATCCACGAAAGCATGGTCGGCATTGTCACCACCCTTGACGGAAGTCCGATCGAAGGCGGACAGATCGCAGGTAAATACATCGACGGACACAACAACTTCCAGGATTTTGACCTCTTCCTGAGAAATTCCGGGAACAGGGGCTTGCAGCCACAGATCGTGCTGGCAGGTTCGTACAACATCAATCCATGGGCTGTACAGATCGAAGAGATCCCGATGACGGAGATCCCGATCGGGCATGTAGGCGTGGTAATTTCCTACATCGGATTAGAAGGAAAAGATACCAGCGGAAGCGAATTCAAGCATGGCAATATTTTCGAAAAAGGACATAAGGGCGTTTGGAATGAGCCTTACGGTCCGGGAAAATACCCGATCAACAAATACATCATGAAAGTGGAGCTGGTGCCCACCACCAACCTTGTACTCAACTGGGCAAATGCACGCAGCGAATCACACAGTCTTGACAAGAATCTTTCCACGATCACGGTGCGTTCAAAGGACGGTTTCCCTTTCAACCTGGACGTTGCACAGATCATCCACATTCCATCCACGGAAGCTCCGAAGGTGATCGCACGCTTCGGGAACATGAACAATCTTGTTTCACAGGTGCTGGAGCCGACCATCGGTAACTATTTCAGGAACTCCGCGCAGGACAGCGATGTGATCTCCTTCCTCGGCACCCGTAAAGAGCGCCAGCAATCGGCAAAAGAGCACATCTCAAAGGTGCTGGAACAATACAATGTAAATGCAGTGGATACGCTCATCGGTGATATCGTTCCGCCTGCATCGCTGATGAAAACACTTACAGACCGTAAAATTGCGCAGGAGGAAGAGCTCACTTTTGAAACGCAGAAAAAAGCGCAGGAAAAGCGCCAGGGCGTTGAAAAGGAAACTGCCATCGCAGACATGCAGAAAGAGATCGTGAAAGCACAGCAAAGCGTTGAGATCGCGGAGCGCACTGCAAACGCAACTGTGAAGAAAGCGGAAGGAGATGCAACCAGTATCAAATTGCAGGTACAGGCAGAAGCAGAGACCATTAAAATGCGCGCACATGCATCGGCGGAAGCCACACGCTTTAAAGCGCAGGCCGATTCGGAAGCGACCAAATTAAATGCGAACGCTGATGCAGAAAAAATTGCGGTGACAGGTAATGCCGAAGCTGGCAAGATCCTCGCGATCGGTAAATCAACTGCGGAAGCCTACCAGCTGGCTGTAGGCGCCATGGGCGGCGACAACTTCACCAAGTATAAAATCACGGAAGAGATCGGCAAGGGCAAGATCAAGATCATCCCGGAAGTGCTGATCAATGGCAGCGGCGGAGAGGCAAACCCGATGAACGGATTACTTGGATTGAAGCTGATGGAGATGATCGATGCGACGAAGAAGGATGATCATACGCATGGGCAAGACAATAAAGACATCAAAAAATAGGGGACAGATACGAACAAAACGAATTTACGAATCGGTGTGTAACAACCCAGATTCTAAAGAGTATTATTGGCGTATTTCTGTAACTGGATTTATTGGCGTCAGTTCGAGTAGCGAGGCACGAGCATATCGAGAACGAGCCCACGCGCTTTCTCGATACTCTCCCTTCGGTCGAACTCGAAATGACTGACACACGATCCGTAACGATTCGCGCTCTGTACAAAACATTTAATAACTTAGTACAGATTGGCATTTACAGAGAAAGTATAGATTCGTAAATTCGTAAAAAATTCGTTATCCGTACATGAAACAATACCACGATCTAATGCAGCACGTCCTCGACAAGGGCGCAACCAAAACAGACCGCACAGGAACAGGCACCATCAGCGTATTCGGTTACCAGATGCGCTTCGACCTGCAGGAAGGATTCCCGATGATGACCACCAAAAAGGTGCACATGAAATCAATCCTGCATGAGCTGCTCTGGTTCCTGAAAGGCGATACCAATATCAAATACCTGAAGGATAACGGCGTGAGCATCTGGGACGAATGGGCGGATGAGAACGGCAACCTCGGGCCGGTATACGGCTCGCAATGGCGCAGCTGGCCTGCTGCCGACGGAAGGCACATCGACCAGATCACGCAGGTGATCAACCAGGTAAAAAACACACCTGACAGCAGGAGAATGATCGTAAGCGCCTGGAACGTGGGCGAGATCGATAAAATGAAGCTGCCTCCCTGCCATGCTTTCTTTCAATTCTATGTTGCGGACGGAAAGCTCAGCTGCCAGCTGTATCAGCGCAGCGCAGATATTTTCTTAGGCGTGCCTTTCAACATCGCTTCTTATGCCATTCTTACCATGATGGTGGCGCAGGTTTGCGGATTGCAGCCGGGAGAATTCATCCATACACTGGGAGATGCACACCTCTACTCCAATCACATCGAACAGGCAAAACTCCAGCTATCGCGTGATTTTCGCAAGCTGCCTGCACTGAAGATCAACCCGGAAGTGAAGGATATTTTCGGGTTCAAATTCGAAGATTTTACGCTGGAAGGCTATGATCCGCATCCACACATTAAAGCAGCAGTAGCTGTCTGATTCCCTCCCGCTTTCTCGACTCCGCTCGAAATGACCAATGCGCGTTGTCATTTCGGGCTGTCATACTGAGCGAAGCCGAAGGACGAGAATTGCGCAGGACAAAATCAAGAACCTCATATATATAGTAAAAAATGATCTCGTTAATAGTAGCTGTGGGTGATAACAATGTGATCGGGAAGGACAATGCCCTTATCTGGCATTTGCCTGCCGATATGAAATTCTTCAAAGAAAAAACAACGGGGCATTGCATCATTACGGGCAGGAAGAATTACGAATCCATCCCGGAAAAATTCCGCCCGCTGCCAAACCGTACCAACATTGTGATCACGAGGCAAAGCGATTACAGCGCGCCGGGTGCTATCGTGGTGAATTCGGTGGAAGCTGCACTTGAAAAAGCAAAGCAAACGGGCGATGAAGAAATTTTCATTATCGGGGGTGCTGAAATATTCCGGCAAAGCCTTGGTTATGCGAACAGGATCTATCTTACAGTCATCCATCATTCATTTGAAGGAGATGTATTCTTCCCGGAGATCGACAGGACGCAATGGAAGGAAACCACGCGAATACAGGGGCCTGTGGACGAAAAGAACAAATATCCGCATGATTATATTACTCTGGATAAAATTGACTAAATTTGATCAGATAAACCTAAAAAATAACACCTGCTCCCATGAAATCCAACATCACAAAATTATTTACGGCGCTCCTGCTTGTTTCCTTTACAGCGCTGGTGTATACAGGCTGTAAAAAGAAAGAAGACGACAAGCCGAAAGATTATTCAGCTTCCACTGACAATGCCAATGCAAACAATGCTTTTGCCGGGATCTGGAAAGAGGTCAGCGTGGTTACCGACAGCTCCGGCGTGCTGAGAAGTCCTTCTTCCGGCTGTGCAACAGCAACTATAACTCCTGTTGATACCACATGGCCTAAAACAGTGGTGCTGCAATTCGGGACATCCACTACAAACTGCCCGGGCTCTGACGGGAACAGGAGAAGGGGAACAATCACTGCCGTGTTTTCCGGCAGGTACCTGGATTCAAATACAGTGATCACTATTACGCTTACAAATTATTATCATAATGACTATCACGTCCAGGGAACACAAACCATCCGGAATATGGGACGTAATTCGGCAGGACACCCGGTGTACAATGTGATCGTAAATAGCGCAACGATCACCAGCCCTGACGGCGCGCACACTTCTACATGGAGCACCAACCAAAACAGGGAATTTTATGCTGGCTACCTTAGCAACTGGTATCTTGCTGATGATGTTTACCTGATCACAGGAAGCGCTAACGGAACTGCTGCAAACGGCGAATCATACACCATTGTTGTAAATACAGCATTGAGAATAAACATTGGCTGCCCATGGATCGTAAGCGGTGCGTTCACATTAACGCTTGCGGATTATCCTACCTATCCTATTGTATTTGATTACGGCACAGGTGCCTGTGATGCAAATGCTACAGCATTACTGAACGGAACGACTTACAACATCACGATGTATTAAGATCAAAGGAATTATAAAAGAAAATCCCCGGATGTTGTTCATCCGGGGATTTTTTTATGTCCTGTCATTCCGAGCTTGCCCGAGGAATCTTACTCTGTGCGAAAGCCTGCGCACGTTCTCGACTACGCTCGAACTGACAACACACAGTGCTTTGCGTCTTCGCGTCTTTGCGGTAAACAACTATGCTGTATTTGGAATAAGATCCCTCGGGCAAGCTCGGGATGACAAGCGCTTGTATACCTTCACACGTTCTCGACTTCGCTCGAACTGACAACACACAGTGCATGTGCTTTGCGTCTTCGCGTCTTTGCGGCAAATAACTATGCTGTATTTGGAATAAGATCCCCCGGGCAAGCTCGGGATGACAATACCGGAGTTAAGTTAAAGTATAAGTAAGAATACGCATGCCTATACATTCTTACCAAGAAGCGAAGCTTCCTCCCTGTCCCTCTATAAATCCAGGAAATTCTCCGTGCTTCTCCATGCTCTCCGCTCCTCCGTGGTAAAATCCTTAGTGCCCTGAGTGTCCTTCATGCCTTAGTGGTAAATCTTTTTAAGCCTACCCAACGTTCCCGACTCCGAACTGACCACGTGCAATCCTCTACATCTTAATAAACTTCAGCGTCCTGATCTTTTGCTTCTCGATCACTGTAATGTAATAAATCCCTTTATCCCAGGCGCTGCAATCGAGCTCGTAAGAATTGTTATTCAAAGCCATCAGCTCAACAGCTGAACGGTCTGCGATCACCTGTCCTAACGCATTTGTGATCTTTAATTCCACCGTTAAATTGGAACGGCTTTCATTCGAAACATAAAACGTTTCGTTGGAGGGGTTCGGATAAACATCAATGGACAGGTTTGAGGCGATCTCTTTTTCAAATCCTGTTACGATCATTGCCCAGATGCTGTCAGCCCATTCAGGATGATCAATAAAGGGGTTCCTGTTGTTCTGGATGCCGTAAATATCATTGTTGCGGTCCACTTCTTTTGTGCTTACCGGGTCCATGTGGCTCCAGCTTAGCAGCACGGATGCCTCCCAGGGAAGGATCACCGATTTATTTGTTCCAAAGGAGGTTGTCCAGGAGCCATCTTCCGTAAGGTAGCGCGTTGACATGTAAAAATAGCTGCGCGCCACATCGCCTTTGTATTCATCGATCGGTTCAAAAACAGTAGAGCCGTAACCCGGATCAACACAATAGCCCAGCTTGCTTCCGTTCAGGGAAGTCCACATGGGTGTGCCAACCGTTCCGTATGGATAATTGCCGCGTTTGTTGTTGACATACCCGTCAGTCGGATAAATATGGAACAGGTCGGAAGAAGGAATGGTAGCGGAGCTGAACCAGCTTTGCGGCCAGGAATGCTCCCGGTTATAGCAATCGCCTTCCCCGCTGTAGCTGCCGCACTGGTCGGTGCTGAAGGTGAACTGGTAAGGAGGAGTTCCGGATGGTACATCGCTGTAGATGTCCCACACCTTGCCGCTTGGCTTCTTATCTGTTACCTGGAAATGTGTCCAGAGACTGGCATAGCTCACCGAATTATGGGCTTTGATGATGTTATGCAATGCCATCTGCAGTGAAGGCCCGGTAAGTCCGGCTGCGGAATTGTAATATCCCGGCGGAATTTGGGCAATTATGGTAAAGGGAAGGGCAAGCGAAACAAGAAAGGTGTATATTTTTTTCATGCGGAGCGGTTTACTACAAAGATAATAAAAAAAGAGCCTCACACTTTTCAGCGTGAGGCTCTTTCATTGGCAAACAAACAAAAATTACTTTTTATCGTCTTTCACTTCTTCGAAGTCCACATCGGTCACTTCAGAATCGTTGGACGCATTTGCGTTCGGGCCGGCGTTAGCGCCACCCTGTGCATTTGCATCAGCGCCCTGCTGCGCATTGTACATATCCTGTGAAGCAGCCTGCCATGCCGTATTCAGTTTCTCCAGTGCTGCATCAATTCCTGCAACATCTTTAGAGGCATGTGCCGTTTTCAGGTCTGTCAAAGCGCTTTCGATCACTGATTTTTTCTCAGCAGGGATCTTGTCGCCATATTCTTTCAGTTGTTTCTCGGTCTGGAAGATCATTGAATCTGCGGAGTTCACTTTTTCTATCTCTTCTTTTGCTTTCTTATCTGCATCAGCATTCACTTCCGCTTCACGCTTCATTTTCTCGATCTCTTCCTTCGATAAGCCGGAACCTGATTCGATCCTGATCTGCTGTGATTTCCCGGTTGCCTTGTCTTTGGAAGACACATGGATGATCCCGTTGGCATCGATATCGAATGTTACTTCGATCTGCGGTACGCCGCGTGGTGCCGGTGGAATTCCGTCCAGGTTGAACTGCCCGATCGTGCGGTTGTCTTTCGCCAGCGGGCGCTCACCCTGCAATACGTGGATCTGCACGGAAGGCTGGTTATCGCTTGCTGTAGAGAAAGTCTCCGATTTTTTGGTCGGGATCGTCGTGTTTGCTTCGATCAATTTGGTGAACACGCCGCCCATTGTTTCGATACCCAAAGAAAGCGGGGTTACATCCAGCAACAATACATCTTTCACTTCACCTGTAAGCACACCGCCCTGGATAGCAGCACCAACTGCCACTACTTCATCCGGGTTAACACCTTTAGAAGGAGCTTTTCCGAAAAATTTCTGAACGGCTTCCTGTACAGCAGGAATGCGGGTTGATCCACCTACGAGAATGATCTCATCAATATCTGTTGTGCTTAAACCTGCATTTTTCAATGCTGATTTACATGGCTCGATCGTACGTTTGATCAGGTCATCCACCAACTGCTCGAATTTCGCTTTTGTTAAGGTGCGCACCAAGTGTTTCGGGATACCGTCAACAGGCATAATGTATGGCAGGTTGATCTCGGAAGATGCTGTGCTCGACAATTCGATCTTCGCTTTTTCAGCAGCTTCCTTCAAACGCTGAAGTGCCATCGGATCTTTGGAAAGGTCCAGTCCGCCGTTCTCCGATTTGAATTCCGCCACCAGCCAGTCGATGATCTTCTGGTCAAAGTCATCACCGCCCAGGTGCGTATCACCATCGGTTGATTTCACTTCAAACACGCCATCTCCAAGCTCAAGCACGGATACGTCATGTGTACCGCCACCGCAATCGAACACAACAATTTTCATGTCATGCTTTTTGTCGAGGCCGTAAGCCAAAGCAGCAGCAGTAGGCTCATTGATGATCCTTTTCACTTTTAATCCTGCAATTTCGCCGGCTTCTTTTGTCGCCTGGCGCTGTGCATCGTTAAAATAAGCCGGAACGGTGATAACCGCTTCTGTTACTTCATGGCCGAGGTAATCCTCAGCTGTTTTCTTCATTTTCTGCAGGATGATCGCTGAGATCTCCTGTGCTGTATATTTTCTGTCGTCGATCAACACGCGTGGGGTGTTGTTATCGCCTTTTACCACTTTATAAGGAACACGGGTGAGCTCTGTCGTTACCTCGTCGAAGGTATGCCCCATGAAACGCTTGATCGAATACACAGTTTTTGTAGGGTTTGTAATGGCCTGGCGTTTGGCAGGATCTCCTACTTTACGCTCTCCGTTTTCCACAAATGCCACAATGGAAGGAGTTGTTCTTTTTCCTTCGCTGTTTGGTATAACCACCGGCTCATTACCTTCCATTACTGAAACGCAGGAGTTTGTGGTACCAAGGTCAATTCCTATTATCTTACTCATAATTATATTGGGTTTAAGTTATTTATTTCGTTTTTTAGTCCACAGGCTTTTTTCAATCATTATGCCATTAGGGATATGGCGAAAATATGACATAAAAAAAGCGCTGCAAGGGAGTTGCAGCGCTCATATTCTGACAAAGAGGCAGATTAATTACATGGAATGGATGCTCCCAGCCAGGTGCCGGAAGAGCCTAAAAACTTCAGGCAGTGGGTATAGCGGCCTTTTGAGAGCGTGTCTTTCGTTTGGGATGCCAGCGGGCGGTTGAACGGGATCTTGTAATACCTTGCGGAGAAAATGCCCAGACCGTTGCTGATGTTGGTGTATTCCGGTTTTTCCTGTACAATGCTGGTGGAAGGCTTATTTACGTTGATGAAGGTGTTGAGCTCATCAGCAGCAGAGATCACCACAATGTTCAGGTTTCCCGGTATGCGGCATACCAGTCCTGAGTAATCGCTCAGTGTGGAGCCTAAAAATCTCATGTAATCCTGTCCTTTAAAGCCGAAGTCCATTTCCTGGCCGCCATTCAGGTCGTCGGTTTCCTTCGGACTGAAGATCCAGTCGATGCTGTCGTTCACATTGCCTGTTGTAGTGGAATCAATATAATGCAACCTCAATACAACCTGGTAAATGCGGGCATTCGGAGCGCTGTTGAACTTCAGGGCATAGCGGTAATTATCGGAAGTGCCCACCAGGGATGCTACTGTAGCGCCGGCAGAAGGAGAAACAAGGTTTCCGAAATCCTTTACAAGGGAAGTCTGGGAAGTGACCTCGGTACCGGTTTCCGAGTTGCGGATGATCAGTTTGTACTGGCTGTCGTCATGCAGGGCTGCAGGGCCTATTGACATAAAGGAATAAATGGCATTTCCCTGGTTCCCGGAATAGAAGATCCCCGGGTCTTTCGGAATGGAATTGTCCTGTGTAAGGTTATAAGAAGCTATTTCATTGCCGTTCTTGATGCGTTTCAGGGTCACGGTGAGGGCATTTGCAAACTGCACGGAATCTTTTACCTGTGCATATTCCAATGCGTTCCCTTCACCTAAAAATGCTTTGTTGATCTTGATGTATTGTTTGGGCTGGGACTGGTCCAGCAAACCATAAACAACCATCGTTTCCTTCCAGTCGCCGTTCAGCTCAAAATCGGTGCTGCAGGCAGAAAGCAGGATGGCAGATACGAATGTTAAAATGCCTAATTTCTTTTTCACTTTATTGATTTTTTGAATACGGACAAATGTATCAAATAATTTGATTTTTAACTAAATAAATGTGTGGGTGGCAGGCTTTTCCTGATAAGCGGCTGAAATTCCGCATCCGAAAAGTATTTGTAGATTTGCAGAAACCAATTGAAGAATCCATCAATAATTCAACAAATCACTATTTCTTCATTCAAAAATTCAGAACCATGTCGGTACATAAGGAAATAAAAAAGGTTACCACCAACGTTTTACAGGAAATGAAACGGAAAGGGGAAAAGATCTCGATGCTCACAGCTTATGATTATACTATGGCTAAGATCGTGGATAATGCAGGCATTGACGTGCTGCTCGTGGGCGATTCGGCTTCCAACGTAATGGCAGGCCATGAAACCACGCTCCCGATCACGCTCGACCAGATGATCTACCATGCATCATCCGTTGTAAGGGCTGTAAACAGGGCCCTGATCGTGGTCGACCTGCCATTCGGCAGCTACCAGGGAAATTCCAAGGAGGCGCTGAACTCTTCCATCAAGATCATGAAGGAAAGCGGCGCACATGCTGTAAAGCTGGAAGGCGGCATGGAAGTAACGGAATCCATCCTACGGATCCTTACAGCCGGCATCCCTGTAATGGGACACCTCGGGCTGACACCGCAAAGCATTTATAAATTCGGGACCTACACGGTTCGCGCGAAAGAAGAGCTGGAAGCAAAAAAGCTGATCGAAGATGCACATGCACTTGAAAAAGCAGGCTGCTTTGCCATTGTGCTTGAAAAGATCCCTGCAAAGCTGGCGGAACAGGTGGCGAAAGAGCTGACGATACCTGTGATCGGCATTGGCGCCGGCGGCGGGGTAGACGGACAGGTGCTTGTATTTCATGACATGGTGGGACTGAACAACGAATTCAATCCGCGTTTCCTGAGGCGTTACCTGAACTTATACGCAGACATTACAGGCGCTGTGGAAAATTATATCAAGGATGTGAAGTCGAAGGATTTTCCGAATGTGAATGAGCAGTATTAGATTGCAATGTTTCTTTTAATCGTCATCCCGTGCCCCGACACGGGATCTGCTTATGGATACTGCAAACATTTATAAGATCCCGTGTCGGGGCACGGGATGACGCTCCGGTAGCAGATCCTGAAAAAATAAAATGAACAAATTAGAAGTATTATACGAAGACAACCACATCATTGCCGTTAACAAACGTCCTTCCGACATTGTGCAGGGCGACAAAACCGGTGATGCCCCCCTGAGCGATTTTGTAAAGCAATACGTAAAAGATAAATACAACAAACCGGGGGAAGTTTTTATCGGAACGGTGCACCGCATCGACAGGCCGGTAAGTGGTATCGTTTTATTTGCACGGACCAGCAAAGCACTGGCACGCCTTAACCAGATGTTCCAGACCAGGGAAATTCAGAAAACTTACTGGGCAGTTGTGAAGAACAAGCCTGCAAAGGAAAGCGGAAAGCTTGTGCATTACCTGAAAAAAAATGAAGCGAAGAACATGTCGAAGGCATTTGACAATGAACAATCCGGGGCATTGCGCAGCGAACTGGATTATAAGCTGATCTGCAGCTCCGATAATTATTATTTACTGGAGATCACCCCGCTTACAGGCAGGCACCACCAGATTCGCGTACAGCTGGCAAGCATGGGCTGCCCGATCAAAGGCGACCTGAAATACGGATTTAACAGGAGCAACAAGGATGCATCCATTCATTTACATGCACGGAAGATCGAATTCATTCATCCCGTAAAAAAAGAGCCTGTTGTGATTGTAGCGCCACCGCCGGATGAGGTATTGTGGAATGAATTTGTGAAGAGGGTGGGATAACTCTCGCAGAGGCGCAAAGTACGCAGAGATCTCCATTCGAATCCGTCATCCCGTGCCACGACACGGGATCTCACAAATGCCTGCACCATCTGTTGTTTATAGGCGTACATATACTACCAGTCTTTCTTTCTTAATTTTTTAATATCACTGTCCCGCTTCTTGCTTGTTAAGCGTTTTTCCTTTGCGCTTCGAGAAGGTTTTGTTGCCCTGCGTTTTTTCTTCAGCACAAAGCAGGCATTCATCATTTCATAAAATTTCTTTATTACAATTTCCTTGTTGCCAAGCTGGTTGCGTTCCGTTTGCGAGATCACCTGCAGGATGCCCTCCTTTGTAATTTTATTGTTCAGCTTTTCGAGGATCACCGCTTTCTGCTCTTCGGTAAGCAAAGCAGAATTTACAACATCAAAATCCAGTTCCACTTTTGTGGAGACCTTATTCACATTTTGTCCTCCTGCCCCGCCGCTCCTGCTTGTTTTAAAGCTGAACTCCGGCTCGAATTGTATTCCTTTGATGTTCATAAAACAAAATTAGTGAAATAAAACGGGATTGATATTTGATTAAATTTGGTTCATTACCATTAAGACACTGAAAAAATCAAGGTACACTAAGCATGAAATTAAAGGCTTGCATTGTTTTTTTTATTATCAGCACTTTTTCCTTCGCACAGGAAAGGATCACGCAGGATATGATGCGGCGCTATGCTGAGAAGGTGCAGAAGTTCCTCGATAAGGAAAAAGCATTGTCGGCCTTCTATTCGATAGACACTTCCGGGATAAAGATCTTTTCCTCACTGAACAGTAAGCTGACGAACAAGCCGGAGTTTTTTCTCGACTGGGCACACCTGGGCGATTACAGGTCGGAGCTGGGAGCCGATGCTGCAAAAGCATTTGAAGTGTACAAAACCGGGAAGTACCAAACGCAAACCGAATACAGCCTGCCTGTACCAAAATTGAAAATAGGAAATGTGAATGGGAGCATGGAGCATGATATGCCCGGGCGGAAAAAATTACAGGGCATAAAGATCGCAATTGATCCCGGGCATATTGCAAATGATTTTGAAAGCGGCGACCTCGAAAAAAAACACATTAAATTCAAACAGGACCTGGTACGCGGCCTACCCGATTCGATCGAGATCGCGGAAGGAATGCTCACCTATGCCACCGCGGTGCTGCTGAAGCAGAAGCTGGAAGCCGAAGGCGCGGAAGTAATGCTGACAAGGCCGGATGGAACTTCCGCATTTGGAAAAACATATAAGCAATGGAAAAAAGACAACCTGAAAAAAGCAGTGGATAGTCTCTTCAAGATCGGGGAATTAAAGCCGTCACAAAAAAATTATTTCTTCAGTGCAAAGGCAGATGATAGGGATATTTTCAGGGTGATCTTCCGCGACCTTGACCTGGCGAAGCGTGCAGAACTGATCAATGCTTACCATCCTGACTTTACGATCATCATCCACTACAACGTGGACGAAACAAATACTGACTGGCAGCATCCTGCGAAGCGGGATTTCAACATGGCATTTGTGGGAGGCGCCTTTATGAAAAATGATCTGTCCAGCCCCGAAAAGCGCTTTGAATTTTTACGCCTGCTCATTACGGAAGACCTTGAAAAATCGGTTGCACTGAGCTCCTGCGTGGTCAGCAGCTTTGAAAAGACACTGGAAGTGCAAACCGCCGGCGAGCAGGATGCAACCTACATTTCGGAAGGCTGCTTAAGCACCGGGAAGAAAGGCGTGTATTGCCGGAATTTACAGCTCACAAGATACATTCATACGCCTCTTGTGTATGGCGAAACGCTGTACCAGGACAATATCAAAGAATCGCAGCTGCTCAACAAAGAAAGCGACAAAACAAAGAACGTACGTGTTCAGCAGGTTGCAGAAGCATATTTCCAGGGCGTCCTGAATTATCTTACTATTAAATAATGGCCTCTAAGATCAAATCATTTTTACTGCTCCTGTGTATAGCATGCAGCAGCTCGGGCAGCGCCCAGTCCAACACCGACAGCCTGCAGGCGGCTTTAAAAACAGCTGCTGCCGACACTCAAAAAGTAAACATCCTGTATGAGCTGGCAGTGCGGCAGGATGAGCCGGAAACAAAGCAAAAATATGCGAATGAGTTGCTGAAGCTCTCAGAAGATCTTTCCTACACAAAAGGCATCGCCTGGGGCTATAACCTTCTTGGTGCGGCTTCCCGGTCGCAGGGAAATTACGCGGATGCGCTGGATAATTATACGAAGTCGCTCAAAGTGGCGGAAGCACGGAAAGATTCATTAAGTACCGCGAAAGTGAATAACAATATTGGCGAGATCCACAGGCTCCTTGGAGAATACCCGGCAGCATTATCGTATTACCTGAAATCGCTGGCCATGCTGGAAAAATTGAACAAGCCGAGGTTGGTCGCCACCAGCATGAACAACATCGCGATCATTTACAGGTACCAGGAAAATTATGACAAGGCGCTTGATTACAACAGGAAGAGCCTTGCCATCAGGGAAAAGCTGCAGAACAAGCAGGAGATGGCCGACAGCTACGATAACATGGGCATCATTTATTATGAACAAAAACAATACAGCGAGGCGATAAAAAATGTAACGCGGGCACTTGAGCTTAAGATAGAAGTGAAAGATACGATCGGCATTGCGTCGAGCTATAATAACATTTCAAATGTGTACTCCGGAGCGGGCGACCAGGCAAAAGCGATGGAATACCAGATGAAGGCCCTGGCGATGCGGGAATATATGAAGGACAAGCGCGGCATTGCCATGAGCTATAACAACCTCGGGAACATTTACAACCTGCTGGGCGATTATACCAAAGCAATGGACTACCAGCTGAAAGCCCTGGCGCTTGCAAGAAAGACCGGCAGCAGGGAACTTGTAAAGGACACGTATGAATCGCTTGTGGCGCTGAACAAAAACAAGAAGGATTTCGAACAGGCTTTTTATTACCAGGGCCTGCTGAGCGGAATCAAGGATTCTATTCTCAACACGGAAACAAACAAGCAGATCGCAGAAATGCAGGCGAAGTATGAAGCGGAGAAAAAAGACCTTGCGATCGGGAAGCAAAGTATAGAGCTGGAGCGGAACAAGCTGGAGATCTTCCGGCAAAAAACACAGCGCAATATTTTACTTATTTCGGTGATCATACTTGCGGTCATTATCTTCCTGCTGTATAACCGCCATAAATTAAAGCAGAAGAATCTTTTGCAGGCAGAACGCAGCGAGCAGCAATTACTGCGTACAAAAGCGATCGTGGAAGCAGAGGAAAACGAACGCACACGCATTGCACGTGAATTGCATGATGGCATCGGGCAGCAGCTTTCGGCAGTGAAGCTGAACCTGAGCAGCCTGCAATCGACGCTGGACAATAGCAATACGCAGCAATCGGTGCTGATGAAAAATGCGATCGAGATCATCGACGATTCTGTGAAGGAAGTAAGATCCGTTTCACACAGCATGATGCCGAATGCTTTATTAAAATCGGGACTGGCAACCGCAGTGCGTGAGTTCCTGAACAAGATCAGCAACACGGGTAAATTAAAAATTGAGCTGGAGATCAGCGGCCTTAACGAGCGCCTCGAAAGCATGATGGAAAACATCTTATTCCGCGTGGTGCAGGAAACGGTGAATAACATCATCCGGCATTCGGGCGCATCGGTGGTGAACATCCAGATCATACGCTATGAAGATGAGCTCAGCATGATGATCGAAGACAATGGCGTTGGGTTTGATCCTGTGCTCGCTTCCTCCGGCATCGGCCTGAAAAACATCCGGTCGAGGATCGAGTTCCTTAACGGAACAGTGAACGTTGATTCATCTCCCGGCAAAGGTACAACCATCATTATTGAAGTTCCCTTGGGTCGGAACAAGGCCGGCCTGATTTGATTCGTATGCCTGTATTAACTATCTTAGCCCTATGTCAAAAATAAAAGTATTTATCCTGGATGACCACCAGATGCTGATCGATGGATTAAAAGCATTGCTCATGAATGAGAAGCAATTTGAGATCATCGGCATTGCCAACACTGCAAAAGATGCACTGGAGCAGATCGGTAAAAATACGCCCGATGTTGTGCTCAGCGATATCAACATGCCGGAGATGGATGGGATTGCCTTTACAAGGGAACTGAAAAAAAACCATCCGCAGGTGAAGGTGCTTGCATTGTCGATGTTCGGTGAAAAAAGTACGATCTCCGAGATCCTTGATGCAGGCGCTTCGGGATACATTTTAAAGAATACCGGAAAGGAAGAGCTGATCAATGCGCTGCTGAAGATCTCTTCCGGCGGAATGTTCTTCAGCGATGAGATCTCTGCGGAGATGATGAAAGCCATGAGCGAGCGCGGACAGAAGGAAGAAAAAGTACATCTCACCGAAAGGGAAAAAGAGATCATTAATTTAATTGCCAAAGAATACAGCAATGCACAGATCGGGGAAGCGCTGTTCATCAGTGAGCGCACCGTTGAAACCCACCGCAAAAATATTTTCCGCAAAGCCAATACAAAAACTGTTGTCGGCCTTATGAAGTTTGCTATGGAGAATAAACTGATTTCTGATTGATTTATCCGAACGTCATCCCGTGCCTCGACAGGGGATCCCATAAATGTTTGCAGTTCCCCTTTAGCAGATCCCGTGTCGCAGCACGGGATGACAGTCAGCAGTAAAGATTGCCTACGCGCAATCCGCCCATCTCCGTACCAGCACGGATATCAATATACCCTCCTCAGGGGATTGCCCTGCTTCCTTTATTTTAAGAGTTTTGATGTGATTCAAATTCATAAATAAATCATTAAAAAATCCTTTTAGTAAGAAATTCCAGATCCTGTCAGTAAACGGATGCTTCACTACCTGATATTTCATCATTTTTGCCTGAAGCATTCAATTAATATTCATTTCATCAGTATACATATCACTCATCAACAACCATTATTCATTAATTAAAAACACTATCATGAAAACAAACAAACTCTTCAAAAAATTAGCTGTGATGTTCACATTGATCCTTGGCCTTGCTGCAGTGTCAGACGCGAACAATGTGACTATTACCGGAACATCCGTTGCGGGTTCCAACATCACGTTCAACATCAGCTGGGACAACAGCTGGAACACCAACCTTGCACCCAACAACTGGGATGCGGTATGGGTATTTGTTAAGTACCAGGATTGCGCTACGCGCTTATGGGCGCATGCGGGCCTGAGCAATATCGCTTCAGACCACACTGCGGGATCTCCTTTACAGGTTGACCCTGTTACGGATGGAAAAGGCGTGTTCGTGAGAAGAAGCGCATTGGGCGGAGGAGCTGTTACAAGCACTTCGGTGACTTTAAAAATGACCATTCCGGCAGGCACATACAATTATAAAGTGTTCGGGATAGAAATGGTAAATGTGCCGCAGGGCAATTTTGATATTGGTGACGGAACCAGCGCTTCCACTTATAACAGTATTAACATCACTGCAACATCACAATCGGGCGGACTCACAGCAGCAGCCCTGGGTGGCGCATCTGTTGCGGTTCCTGCGGCTTTCCCGATGGGATACAATTCAATCTACTGCATGAAATACGAGATCACACAGGAACAATATGTTGAGTTTTTAAATTCACTGACCTATGACCAGCAACGGTCGAGAACGATCAACGATCCGATCGGTGCAGCGGGAACTTATGCATTTGCAAACGGACAGAGAAACGGGATCCGTATCTCAGTACCGGGAAACAACAGTGCATTGCCTGCAGTCTACGCCTGTGATGCAACTCCGGGTGTTGAGAACAATGCGAATGACGGACAGAACATCCCGGCGAATTATTTAAGCTGGGGTGATATTGCTGCTTACCTTGACTGGTCGGCGCTTCGCCCGATGTCGGAAATGGAATTTGAAAAGATCTGCAGGGGCCCAGTAGCGCGTATAGCAGGTGAGTACCCCTGGGGAAGCACTGCCATCACTCAGGTGTACAATACACTTGGGGGCATGGCCGGATTGCTGACAGCAACTGAATCTTATTCACCTGCATCAAACGGAATGTGCTGCTACGGTGTTGGATCAGCAAGTACTGCATACGGCCCGCTGAGAGCAGGGATCTTCGCAACAGGAAGCTCGGGCAGGGCATCTGCCGGTGCCACTTATTATGGTGTTATGGAAATGGGCGGAAACCTCTGGGAGCGTACTGTTACTACAGGTAACGCCACAGGTGCAGCTTATACAGGCGTTGCCGGCGACGGAACACTGGATGCGGCAGGCGAAGCGAACCAGGCCACGTGGCCTTCAGGAACTACAGCCACAGGAAGCGGCCTGAGGGGCGGCGATTATGTTAACACTTCAGTTTATGTACGCACCTCCGACAGGGGAAGCGCTTCTTCTGCAGTAACAACACGCAGCTACAACCAGGGCGGACGTGGAGTAAGATAGATCATCTGATTCAGTATAGTGTATATCGCATGTTATGCCCGGCATAACATTCATACACATTCATGGATTATTAACAATATAAAAACCGATCAGATGACAAAAACAACTAACTATTATATAGTTGTATTCATAGCATTTGTACTGATACAGGCAAGGGGCTTTGCTCAATATAACGGAGGTAGCGGCGATGGCGCCAATACCGGCGGATTGAGCCTGACCACCTGCAGCATTCCGCCGCCTTTTTATGCATACTTCGGCGGTACGGACGATGCGGCAGCTGCAGACCTTCTCAGTCAAACAGCCTGTGCAACACCGCCTGCCTTCTATCCTTATTTCGGAGGAGCCGGTGATGGTGCGCATACAGACCTGCTGATGAATGCAACCTGCGGCACTCCGCCCCAGTTCTTCGCTTATATGGGAGGACAGGATGACGGTGCCGGAGTTGATCTTTTAAACCAAACGGCCTGCGGTACACCCGCAGCCTTTTATGCATATTTCGGGGGAACCGATGATGGTGCTGCTGTTGATAATTTAACGCAAACAGCCTGCTCCACTCCTGCACAATTCTATGCTTACTTCGGGGGAAGCGCCAATGGCTTTGCGATAGATTCAGAAATAATTTGTCCGGCAGTTCCGCCTGTGGCAAACTTCTCTTCCAACTTCACAACTGTTTGTGCAGGGGCTTCTGTAGCATATACCGATCTTTCAACGAATATTCCAAACACATGGAGCTGGTCATTCCCGGGAGGTACGCCTGCCACATCCGCAGTTCAAAATCCGGCTGTTGTATATAACACTCCAGGAATTTACAACGTAACGCTCATCGCTACAAATTCGCACGGCAGCAATACAAAAACCGTTACCGGCTACATCACTGTAAATGCAATACCTTCAGCAGATGCAGGAGCGAATGCGGCCATCTGTAACGGATCATCCACTACGCTGAATGCAAGCGGCGGAACCTCGTACAGCTGGCTGCCTGTTACGGGATTAAGCTCGGCAACGATTGCAAACCCGGTTGCGAATCCTACAGCCACAACCAATTATACGATAACCGTTACAAACGCAGGATGCTCTGCAACCGATGTGGTAGCGATCACCGTAAACCCGGTTCCTGTGGCCAATGCAGGAAGTGATGTTTCCATCTGCAGCGGATCTTCCGCTTCATTGGGTGCAAGCGGCGGATCTTCCTACAGCTGGAGCCCAGCTGCCGGATTAAGCTCCACAACGATTGCGAACCCGGTTGCAAGCCCAGCAACAACCACTACTTATACTGTTACTGTAACAGCAGCAGGATGCTCTGCAACCGATGCAGTGCTGGTTACTGTAAATCCATCGCCTACAGCAAATGCAGGAAGCGATGTTACCATTTGTAACGGGACAAGCACCACGCTGAATGCGGGCGGGGGCACATCCTACAGCTGGTTGCCTGCAACAGGATTGAGCTCTACAACTATTTCAAATCCTGTTGCTTCGCCTACAACATCAACAAATTATACAGTGACCGTTACAAGCGGAGGATGTTCTTCAACGGATGTGGTAACAGTATTCGTCACTCCATTGCCTGCCGCTGATGCGGGAAGCGATGTGACCATTTGCACAGGGTCATCCGCAACACTGAATGCAAGCGGCGGAACATCGTACAACTGGGCACCCGCTGCCGGATTAAGCTCCAGCACGATCGCAAACCCGGTTGCAAATCCAACTGTTACCACCACCTACACCGTCACGGTTACCAACAGCGGATGTTCTGCAACAGATGTGGTGACCATTACGGTAAGCACATCGCTTATTGCGGATGCAGGAGCGGACACTTCGATCTGCAACGGATCGTATACAACGCTGACGGCAAGCGGCGGAACAAGCTACAGCTGGTCGCCGGCTGCAGGCTTGAGTTCTTCAATTATTGCAAATCCTGTTGCGGGCCCATCGGTTACAACAACCTATACAGTTACTGCTTTCAGCGGAGGATGCTCTTCCACCGATGCAGTGACCGTTACAGTAAATTCATTGCCAACAGCTACGATCACAGCAGGCGGGCCAACCACTTTCTGCCAGGGCGACAGTGTGATCCTGGCTTCAAGCAGCGGCAGCTCGTACCTCTGGTCGAATGGAAATACAAACGCTTCCATTACCGTACTTGCTTCCGGAAGTTATTCGGTAAGCCTTACTTCGGTGAATGGATGCTCAGCAACTTCAGCACCGGTGAGCGTTACTGTTTATAGTACAGGAACTGCGGGCATCTCTGCAGGAGGTCCGCTTACTTTTTGCCAGGGCGGCAGCGTAACGCTTTCTGCAAGTGCAGGAAGCTCGTACGCATGGTCAACTGCAGATACAACACAGTCGATCGTTGCCACATTGCCGGGAACGTATTCGGTAAGCGTTGCCGATGTGAACGGATGCTCCTCTTCTTCTGCTTCGGTGAATGTGATCGTTCATCCGAATCCCGCAACGCCTGTGATCTCCGCAAACGGAAGCACCAGCCTGTGTATCGGCGATACGGTGACGCTGGCATCAGACACCGCAAGCAGCTATCTCTGGAGCACGGGAGCAACAAGCTCTTCCATTTACGTAACAACAGCAGGAACTTACAGCGTTACCAATTACAACAGTTTTGGCTGCGGAACTTCTTCTTCAGCAATCACCGTAAATGTGAACGATCCGCTGGTTGATTTTACAGGAACACCGCTGCTGGTATTTATTCCGACTGCTAATGTGAGCTTCACGGCAACACCGGCGGGAGTGCCACCATACACCTATCTCTGGGATTTCGGTGATGCAGCAACCTCAACGCTTGCAGCACCGGGCCATACGTACGGAAGCATCGCGTATGAAACAGTTTCATTAACGCTGACGGATAGCACAGGCTGCTCAAAAACCATCACGAAGCCAAACTACGTGGAAGTGGAGCAATTGTTCCCAAGCTGGGCAATGAACACAGGCACTGCGCTTGACCTTACGGGAGTTTCATTTATTGATGCGCAGACAGGGATCATCAGCTTAACGGATGGTAACTGCCTCATCAGCCTCGACAGCGGCAATAACTGGAGTCCGCTTCCTACAGGCAATTTAGAGCCTCTCACCAGCGCCTGTGTAATCCCGGGCAACTGGTTTGTAACAGGCGTGAACGGAACGATCCTGATTTCGACCAATAACGGTGCATCCTGGAACTCTTTTACAACAGGAACTTCAGAGACCTTTAACGGATCGTCGTTCTATTCCGCTTCCGACGGATATGCAGTGGGAACCAACGGAACCATCCAGCGCTACAACGGTTCTGCATGGACGCCTGAAAGCTCGGGTACCGCACAACACCTGAACAATGTGTTTGCCACCGGCAGCGGAAGTGCGGTTGCGGTGGGCGACAATCAAACCATCCTTTCTTACAACGGCTCGGCATGGACACCACAAACGTCGCCGCTCAGCTTTGATGTGAAGGATGTACGCTTCTCTTCTCCACTGAATGGCTATGCTGCAGGAACAAACGGGATCATTATCAAAACGAACGACGGAGGCGCAACATGGACACCTTCTCTGACAGGCGTTGATATTGATTTCAACAGCATTGAAGTAGCAGGCGCAGATTCGGCATGGGCAGCAGGTACCAACGGCATCGTGTATACGACCATCGACGACGGCGCAACATGGATTCGTTATTCTGTAGGCTATCCGAGCGACCAGGAAGAGATCCGCGTAAGCAGGGGAAAAGGCCATACTGTCGGGCATGGCGGAAACGGCCGTAATTTCGGTGAAGGTAGCGGATTTGTTGTCACAGGAAATGTAAACATCCCTGCGAACAGCGTTGATAATTTCAGCGTGTATCCAAATCCGGCCAAAGATGAATTTAATATTTCCGGCTTGCTCCCGGATATGGAGAATCTGAAAATAGAGATCAGGGATGCTGATGGCAAGCTGATCGAACGGATCGTAAATACAAGCGTTTCCGGAGCATTTGAAAAAACGGTAAGCACTGAACATTACCGCCAGGGAATTTATTTCATTCATTTTTATGAAGGGGACAGATCCTGGGTGAAGAGAGTGATCATCATTAAATAGACTTACTGAAAGCAATAAAAACAAAACCCATGAGACAATCTCATGGGTTTGTTTTATTATGTTATTTTTGTTTGGATATCGCCTAAACCTGCTGCTTTGAAACACGGTCATAAAATAGCTCTTGTTGTTTTCTGTTTCCTTTTCTTTTTTCCTGTTTTTATCTTTTCTCAAAAACCGGAAGGCATTCCCTTTGTGAGGAATTACACGCCCAATGAATACGCAGCATCTTCCGATTGTTGGGCTGTTGCACAGGACAAGCGCGGCATCATGTATTTCGGGAACGCCAGCGGCGTGCTGGAATACGATGGAAACAACTGGAGGCTGATACCCGTTTCCAATAATTCACTCGTACGCTCGATAGCCATTGCAGATAACGGAACTGTTTACATCGGGGCTGTTGGAGAATTCGGCTATCTCGCGCCTGACAACAATGGCCTGATGGTGTATCATTCCCTGCTTAACAGGCTGCCTGCGGAGGAACGTGATTTCGCCGATGTATGGAAAACATACGTAACACCTCAAGGTATTTACTTTCAGACATTCACAAAGCTCATCCGCATCAATGGCAATTCCATAAAACTCTGGAAACCGGAAACCTCCTTTCATTTCAGCTTTTTTATAAATAAGGAACTGTACATCAATGAAAGAGAGAAGGGCCTGGAGCATGTTGTGAACGATGAGCTCGCGTTGGTTTCAGGAGGAGATTTTTTTGCCGGGCTGAGGATCTACAGCATGCTGCCTTATCCCGGGAACAGGATATTTGCTGCCACACGCGAAAAAGGGCTTGTGCTTATTGATCTCTCTGGCAAGGCTTCCGTTAAAAGCATGGATGCAGAGGCGAACAGCTACTTAATCAATGACCAGGTTTACGGCGGAGTCGAATTGCATAACAAGCATTATGCTTTCGCGACATTAAAGAACGGGGCCATCATCACGGACCAAACAGGAAAGGTTCTGCAGATCTTTAATAAAGGTACAGGCCTGCAGGACGACATCGTAAAATTTGTAAGCGAAGATAACCAGCACGACCTCTGGCTTGCATTAGGCAATGGGATTTCAAGGGTTGAGACCTCATCACCGCTTTCATTCATTAATGATGTGCAGGGACTGAAAGGCTCCATTGAAGACATCGTAAAAATCAACAACTCGATTTACATCGCAACTTCGCTGGGAGTATTCAGCACATTTTCATCTGCGGATAAAAATATGCTGCAGCCGCTGAAAGGCATCGAAGCGCAGGCATGGTCGCTGCTTCCGTTCTATGATCATAAGGATAGTTTTCTGCTGGCTTCTTCCGAAGCAGGCATCTTTAAAATTGATGGCGCAAGCTGCACACTGGTACAGGATGAATCAGGCTACAGCCTTTTCCGCTCAATGGCCGATCCGCAAAGGATCTTTATAGGAATGGGCGACGGGCTTTCTTCGATCCGTTATGAAAACGGAAAGTGGATCAATGAAGAGCACATCAAAGGAATTGACAAGGAAATAAGAAGCATCGCAGAAGACCCGAAAGGAAACCTCTGGCTGGGAACCCCATTTGACGGGCTTGTGAAGGTCAGCTTTAACGGGAGCGGTAGTTCATCCGACAGCCTTGTTACATCCTGGAACAGGCATTACACCATTCAGAACTATGATACGGCAAGCGGGCTGCCGGAGATGCAATATAATATCCCTTATTGTTTCCTTGGCCGCGTGGTATTTGCAACATACGATGGCATATATGAGTTTGATGAAAAAACAGAACGCTTCATTATTTCTTCCTTTTTGAAAAAAGAACTGGAGCAACGGCAGGTATATCGCTTTGTACCCAAAGGAGATTCAACGGTATGGCTCTACACCGATGGCCCGAAAGAAACCGGGATCGCAAGCCTTCAGCCGGATCACTCCTACTCCTGGTATTCAAAGCCATTCGGCAAGATCCGCGAAAGCGAGATCCATGCGATTTTCCCGGATGAGAACGGGATCACCTGGCTGGGCGGGCCTGACGGGCTTTTACGCTACGACGCAGGAATACAGAAAGATTTCTCACAGCCATTCTACACACACATCCGCAAGGTGAGCATCGGAAAAGATTCACTCCTGTTCGGCGGCAGCTTTTACATTACAGAGGACAGCATCAACGTTCCCGTGCTATCGCAGCCGGAGCAGCTCATTCCAACGATACCTTATTCATTCCATTCACTCCGCTTTGAATATACCGCCACTACGTTCGGCGATGAGCAAAGCAATGCATTCAACATTTTACTCGAAGGATACGATACGGATTGGTCGGGATGGGACAATAAAAACCTGAAGGAATACACGAACTTAAAGGAAGGCAATTATACATTCCGCGTAAAGGCAAAAAATATTTACGGGACTGAAAGCATTGAATGCAGCTATTCATTTACCATTCTTCCGCCCTGGTACCGGACCATCTGGGCGTATATTGCTTACGTGCTTGCCTTCATCCTCTTCATTTACCTGATGGTGCAGCTGAGCATCCGGAGGCTGAAAGCAGCGAAAACACAGCTGGAGAAAACAGTGAAGGAACGCACCGCGGAAGTGGTGAAGCAGAAGGAAGAGATCGAGCACCAGAAGCAGATCGTTGAAAGCAAGAACAAGGATATTACCGACAGCATCAATTATGCGCAGCGCATCCAGCGTTCGCTGCTGGCGAGTAACAAGTTGCTCGACAGCTACCTCGGTGATTATTTTATTTTCTTCCAGCCAAAGGACATTGTAAGCGGGGATTTTTACTGGGCCTCTCCGTTAAGTGACGGCAGCTTCGCATTTGTTACGGCCGACAGCACCGGCCACGGCGTTCCCGGCGCGATCATGAGCATGCTGAACATTTCCTGCCTCAATGAAGCGGTGAATGGCAACAGGCTTACTGCTCCCCACGAGATCTTAAACTATACACGCAAAAAAATAATCGATCATCTTTCGAACGATGGCAGCGCTGAAGGCGGCAAGGATGGCATGGACTGCAGTATCGTATGCTTTGATAAAGCAAAGAACAAGATCCGCTTTGCTGCCGCTAACAACCCGGTGTGGATCATCCGCAACAAAGAGATCATTGAGTTTGCGCCGGATAAAATGCCGGTAGGCAAGCACGACAATGATACCGTTTCTTTCAGCGAGCAGACCTTCCAGCTCATGAACGGCGATATTGTTTATACCCTTACCGATGGAATGCCCGATCAGTTCGGCGGGCCGAAAGGAAAAAAATTCATGTACCGCCAGTTGAAAGAGCTGCTTGTTTCCATCAGTCATTTAAAGATGAACGAGCAAAAGGACATTCTCCATAAGGCCCTGAACGACTGGAAAGGCGATCTGGAGCAGGTGGATGACATCTGCCTGATCGGCGTCCGCATTTCTTCCTGACCCTTTTAATAAATTTTCATCTGCGTACCAGTACGGATACGAATATACCCTCCGCAGGGGATTGCCCTGCCTGCCTTGTTTTCAGAGATTTGTGCAACACATTCCACGAACAGATCATTAAAACAAAACACAGATGAAAACACAGAACACTTACGGCAGCATTGCCGGAACATCGCTTTAACACATTAGCTACTCCTTTCCTGAAAGCACTCTTCCGCACCGGAAGGGTGCTTTTTTATTTTCCCTGTATCTTTTTTTACTGCCCTGCATTATGAGGACGAAACCGGTTCAAAGCAATTGTTCATTCATCCTCTAAACACTAATTACTATGTCTTCAGCAAAAGAATCTCCAAGGCAGAAAATGATCGGCATGATGTACCTTGTACTCACTGCACTGCTTGCACTGAATGTTTCAAAAGACATTTTAGATGCATTTGTGATCGTTAACAAAGGACTGGAAAACTCCAACCTCAACTTTACGGAACGGAATGAAAAACTATATGCGGATTTTGATCTTGCAAAAACCGTGGATCCGGTGCTGGTAACACCCAACTGGAAAAAGGCGCAGGATGCGAGAAAGGAATCCGAAAAGCTGGTGGCTTACATTGATGAGCTGCAAAAGCAAATGATCACCGAAACAGAGAAGGTTGAAAAATCGGTTGCCGATACATTGCAGATGCAGAACATCGAGAACAAAGACAAGTACGATATTCCAACCAACATCATGATCGGTGATTCGGAAGACGGCTCAAAAGGCGCATCGCGCGAGCTGAAGAACAAGCTGATCCAATACAGGGAGCTTCTCACCGGTTACATTTTACCTGTCGACAGGAAAAATGTGAAGGTGGACATCAACACGGATGATCCGAAATTCAGCGAAGAGAACGAAAACTGGGAGTTATATAATTTCTATGACCGGCCGCTGGTTGCCTGCCTTACCATCCTTTCGAAATTGAAGAACGATGTAAAGAATTCGGAATCGCTGGTGGTGGATTATTTATTAAAGCAGACCGATGGCGAAGTGATGAAATTCGATACTGTTGCAGCCAAGGTTGTTTCTCAAAGTAATTATGTATTGCTGGGTGGTGAATACAAAGCCGATGTTTTTTTAGCAGCATTCAGCAAAACAAAAAAGCCGGAGATCACCATTGGTGAAAACATAAAGCTGGATGTTAAAAACGGCCTGGGAAAATACACTGTAAAAGCGGATAAGGAAGGCATTGTTGATTATGAAGGAATGATCAGGATCACTTCGGCCAAAGGTAAGGAATCTGTGTTTCCTTTCAAATCGCAATACATTGTGGCGAGGCCTTCATTAACAGTTTCCCTCGACGCGATGAATGTTATGTACCCGGGCCTTGACAACCCCGTTTCCATCTCCGTTCCTGGAATTCCTACTGAAAATCTGAGCGTTTCGGCAACCGGCGGAACACTGATCGCGACCGGCAGCGGAAAATACAATGTAAAAGTTTCAGGCGGAACAAAAGTGGATCTAAATGTATTTGCAACAATGGATAACGGGGAAAAGAAAAACATGGGAACGATGAGCTTCAGGGTAAGGCCAATCCCAAAACCGAAAGCGAAGTTCTGGGAGATCACCGACAGCGGCGTGATGTCAAAAAGTGTAGCCGAAGCACAGCAGGGACTGATCGCACAATACGACAACTTTGTTTACAATATTACCGCGAAAGTAACCTCTTTTAAAATGATCGTATTTACGGCAAGCGGCGTGCTGGAGCTGCAATCGACTAACAACATGCTGACACCGCAAATGAAAGAGCAGTTAAAGCTGATCAGAAGAAACTCAAGGATCATGTTCGAGGATATCCAGGCTGTAGGCCCGGGCGGAGCGGTAAAGCTGAGTCCTCTTACAATAAAAATAAATTAGGTGGGGGGTAGAGTGAATGCGGGCAGCCTCGTAGCAGGGCTGCCCGTTTTTTTATGCCTTTTGCACCCTATAAGTATATACCGTATATGGCAGTATACTGGATGAAACAACCTTTGAAATGATACAGGCAATGAACAAAGGAATGATGAGTGCATAATTGCCGGTAAGTCCGCAGATGAGGAAGATCGCAGTGAAAGGAGCATGAATGCTGGAACTTAACACGGCTCCCATTCCCACGAGCATAAAGTTCAAGGGGATCACACCAACATTGAAAAAATGATTCAGAACAGTAGCTACCACAAAACCAAGAATGGCACCGATAAAAAGGCTTGGCGCAAATATACCGCCATCGCCGCCGCCGGAAAGCGTGAGCGATGTAACAACAGGCTTCAGTACAAGTAACAGGATAAACATAATGAGCACGCTTCCGGTATATTCCTGTGAAGGATCACCCAATAATTCCTTAATGGTGTGCGAGCCTTCCCCAAACAAGGCAGGAAAAAGCAACAGCGAAACACCTACCAGCAAAGCCGCGGTGATTATTTTATACTGCTCATTTTTGAATTTTGAAAACAGCTTTTTTATAGAGATCACACATTTGGTAAGGTACACGGAATTGAGCCCGGCCAGCAGGCCAAGCAACATAAAATAAGGGATGGCATAATACTGCCAGTGCAGTCCGCTCATCAGCAGCAAAGCTTTTTCATGCAGTAAAAAATTGAACAGGAAAGCGGAAGCGACCGCGCTAAGCTGCACAAGAACAGAATGCCCGGAAATTTTTCTCGAGATCACCTCGAATGAGAAGAGCAGCCCGGCAAAGGGACTGTTGAACAATGCAGTGATGCCTGCTACTGCCCCGGCACAGATCAGTTCCGTTTTGTATAATTTCAGCAGCCCGAATTTTTTATTGCCCATCGAACCTACCGCTGCGGAAGCAACCACTGTGGAAACCTCAATACCGGTAGAGCCGCCGAAAACAACGGTGAGCAGCCCGTTGAAATAATGCGATGGGATCTTATAGGAAGGCAGGATGGCAGCCCGGTTATTCACAGCATCGAAGATCTCCGTCAGGCCCTTATTGGCTTTGTTCTTAAACAATGTATGGCGCAGGATGTAGATCGCGAAAAGGCCGATGGCAGGCAATACAAGAAATAAAAAAGAATGCTCGCCGGAGATCCTGAAAAATTTCTCTTCGTAATATTCAGTGAGCGATTTTAAGGAGTTGGCAAGCAATGCGCAGAAAAAACCGATAGCTACTGCTGCAATAAATAGGGAATGATAATTTTTCAAGCTGAACTTTTTCATGCGCTTCATTTTGTCGATCACATCGGATCCACATCAATCTGCACACGCACTGATTTGTAATCCGAATTCTTAAAGTTAATCAAAAGTTCTGAAACTATTTTCTTTGCCTGCACAATGGATGCATCGCGTTCCACTTTCAAAATGATGTTTTTGTGGTACAGGTTCCTGACCCTTGCTACCAAAGGAAATTCCGGGCCGAGAATCCTTTTCCCGAAATGCGTTTTTAATTCATCCGCTAAATATTTCGCGGAAGCGTTCACCATGTTCTGGTCCTTGTGGATCAGCGTAAGCTCTACAAGGCGATAATACGGCGGGTAATTGAAATTTTTCCTATCGAGCAGCTGGTTGGTGTACATCGATAAGTAATCGTTTGCGATCACCTCGCGGATAATGCTGTGGTCAGGGTTTTGCGACTGGATGATCACTTTTCCTCTTTTATTTTTGCGCCCTGCCCTGCCCGACACCTGCGACATCAGCTGGAAGCTTCGTTCAAAAGACCTGAAATCAGGGAAGTTAAGCATGCTGTCGGAATTAAGAATTCCCACCATGCTCACATTGTCGAAATCCAGTCCTTTTGTGACCATCTGCGTCCCGACAAGAATGTCGATCTTGCCGTCCTCAAAATCCTGGATGATATGCTGGTGCGCAAATTTGCTTCGTGTTGTATCTAAATCCATTCGCGCGATCCTTGCCTTCGGATAAAAAATGGACAGCTCCTCCTCGATCTTTTCCGTTCCGAATCCTTTCATCTTCATGTTTGTATCACCGCAGGCGCTGCACTGGGAAGGCGGCTTTGCAGCGTACCCGCAATAGTGGCAGCGCAGCTGGTTGCTTGCTTTGTGATAGGTAAGGCTCACATCGCAGTTCACGCATTGCGGCACCCATGCGCACATGTTGCATTCAAGCTGAGGGGCAAATCCTCTCCGGTTCTGGAACAGGATCACCTGCTCTTTTTTGTCGAGCGCAAGCGTTACTGTATCCAATAGCAAAGGAGAAAAATGCGATTTCATCTCTTTCCGCTTCATCGCCTCTTTCACGTCAGCCACAAGGATCTCCGGCATCTGCACGCCGCCAAAGCGCTTCGTCATTTCCGCAAATCCGTATTTGCCGTCCTGCGCGTTGAAATAACTTTCAATGCTTGGCGTGGCGGAGCCTAAAAGCGTTCTTGCCTTGTGAATGTGTGAAAGGTAAATAGCCGCATCGCGTGCGTTGTAGCGGGGAGCAGGATCATACTGCTTAAAGGATGTATCGTGCTCTTCATCCACGATCACCAAACCGAGGTCGCTGAATGGCAGGAACAGCGCAGAGCGCGCGCCGATGATCAGCTTGAATTCCGAATCATTATCTTTTGAATTATGCTTCAGCACTTTATTCCACACCTCCACACGCTCATTCTCATTGAATTTACTGTGATAGACTCCAACAGCATCCCCGAAATATTTTCGCAGGCGGTTGATGATCTGGGTAGTGAGCGCAATTTCCGGCAGGAGGTACAATACCTGTTTTCCTTTGGAGATGGCCTCTTCGATAAGCTTTACGTAGATCTCGGTCTTGCCGGAAGAAGTAACGCCGTGCAGCAGCACCACATCCTTTGAGGAGGCTGGAGGCTGGAGGCTGGAGGACGCATCCCCGACTTCCTTTGTCCAGCCGAATTGTGAGCGGATCGAATCAAGCACTTCCTGCTGGTTCTCGTTCAGCTGCGAAACTTTATTTTCATTTTCAAATAAGGATAAGCGCCCGACCTCGCGCTCATACATTTCAAAAATATTTTTTTTCACCATCGAGCGGATCGCTGCTTCCGCACCTTCAACCGCCTTCATGATCTCTGACTTTTTCACTTCTTTCCTGTCGCCGGAATACCGCTTTGACAAGGTAATGTACGACATGAGCACATCCAGCTGCTTCGGCGCTTTCTTCTCCAGTGAATCGAAGATCGCTTTCATCTTTTCTTCATGGTCTGCCTCTTCCGTGATCCGGACAAAGCTCTCGATCTTCGGCTTGAATTTTTCTTTCAGCTCTTCCTGGATCAGTACAATTCCTTTTTCGATCAGGACCTTGATCACGGGATAAACTGTTTTCTGGTCGATGATCTGAGAAACATCATCCAGGCTTAACACATTGCGCACTTCCAATGCTTCAATGATCGCGTATTCTTTTTCGCTCAGCTCTTTTGTTTCCAGCTGATCTTTGTAATCCGCATTCAGGATGATCCGTGTTTCGCTTGCCAGCCGCAATCCTCCTGGCAATGCCGCCACCATCACATCGCCAATGTTGCACATGTAGTACTGGCTCATCCAGTCCCAGAGCTCCATTTGTTTTGCATTTACGATCGGCTGCTCATCGAGCACGGCATCAATGTATTTTGCAGCATATTGTTTGGGAGGAATCTCGTGGATGTTCCGGATGAGCGCCGAATATAATTTTCCTTTTCCGAATTGCACAACCACGCGCTTTCCTACAGCAACTGCATCGTTCCGGTCAAAAGGCACACGGTAAGTGTACAGGTTGGGAACGCCCAGCGGCAGGATAACGTCAACGAACAGGGTTATGCGGCTCATCTTACAAACCTAAATAAAAAAATTGCTGTTTGGGTGATTGTTGAAAACGATTGAGGGAGAAATGGCAGCCGCAAATTCGCAGATTTATTGATCTACAAGCCCTTGCGAACACACCCCTAACCCCTCTCAAGAGGGGAATAGATTGTGCAAACACTTAAAAAGTGCTAATCCTTTTCCTTTATGAACTTAATGTTCTTCCCGCGTGTGCCCCTGAAACGGTGCCATTTGCTTTGTGTTTCGAGGATCGATTTGAAATTTTCCACTTTTGCGGAATCAGGGATGATCTTCGGGTCCACATCATCGATCGTGGAAAGGATCGGGATCACGTATGGTATGTGTGCGATCGGGAGCCTGAACCTGCGCTTTGTGAAACCCATCAGCAGGTTGGATTGAAAAGGATCGGATGCCACTGCAATTTTTTTGAAACCCATTTTCCTCGCCAGCTGGTAGGAATTATAAATGTTCTCCGTGCTGTGCTCTGCTTTGTCTTCAATGAAAATATGATCCTTCGGAGTTCCAAGCGCTTCCGCATACAGCGCCATTACCTTCGCTTCTACATAAGGCGAATATACCGCGCCTCCCGAAAAAATAACATTTTTGGCAATGCCCTGCTTGATGAGATAATCTGCCCAGATCACACGGCCTTTCATAGCTGTGCTCCATGTTTTTCCATCGAAAGGAACGCCCGGCACAATGATCACTTCATACGGGCCGTTCTTTAATGCACGCTTGTATAATTTTGCCGGGCTTGGCCGAAAGAACGTACAGCCGCCGATCAGCAGGGGAATGAATAAAAGAAATATTATTTTTTTCAGGCTCATGTATTGTGTTTAAACATACGAAAAACGGAATTGTTCCGGACTATTCTCTTTTTACTGTTTCCTTTTTCTGATTGATTCCTGCGATTACCGTATTGATGCATATGAAGGAAAGGCTCAGCCAATACCCGTACATCAGGTCATTCCTGTTGTAGATCCAGAACATCAGCATGAAGAATGTAAGGGTAAGCGAATAAATAAAGATCCGCCGGGGATTTTTCAACTTCTTTTTATTTGTCACCACCACAAGAACGAGCAGGAGAATGAATGCCGGAACAAGGCTTGTCAGTCCCTGGAGGCTCTTCCAGCCGATCAGTACAAGAAAGATCCCGGAATAATCGCCGCCGGGAAGCAGCAATGACGATGCTGTTTTTTTAAGAAAAAAGGGCTGGATCGGTTCTGAATTTATTTCCTCAACGGGCTGCTGCGGATCCATATAGCCCAGGCTGTCAGCCCTTGCTTTTTCTATCGCAGCCTGTTCCTGCGGGGAATTCAAGTTCCATTTGCATCCTTCTGCAAATGGCAGAAAAAAGCAAAGCAGGATGACGATGTATAAATATCTGTTGAGGCGTACCATGATCAAATAGAAAGTATATCAAGCATGCGCAGCAGGTCGGGATCCATTTTTTGTTTTTGCTTGGTTGCTTTTTCAAAAGGTGTGTACACAATGCTCTTATCGATGATCCCGATCATTACATTTTTTTCGCCTTTCAATAATGCTTCCACTGCCGCATAACCCATCCTGCTGCTGTTCACGCGGTCCATCGCGGAAGGACTGCCACCGCGCTGCAAATGCCCGAGCACGGTAACACGCGTATCATAATCGGGCAATTGTTTTTTCACCTGCTCGGCAATTACAAATGCGCCGCCTGCTTCATCGCCTTCTGCCACGATAATGATCTTTGAATTTTTTGTCTTGCGCTTATTTTTCAACCGCTCCACGAGCTGCTGAATATCCGTTTTTGTTTCCGGGATCAATATGCTTTCCGCACCGGCACCAATCCCTGCAAGCATTGCGATCATTCCCGAGTCGCGGCCCATCACCTCCACGAAGAACAGGCGGTCATGGCTTTCTGCAGTGTCGCGCACTTTATCAACGGCCTGCACCACGGTATTGATGGCCGTATCATAACCGATCGTATAATCTGTCCCGGCAAGGTCGTTGTCAATAGTACCCGGACAACCAACAAAAGGAATCTTCGCGGTCTTGCTGAATTCCATCGCACCTTTAAAAGAGCCGTCGCCGCCGATCACCACCACACCTTCAATGCCATACTTTTGCAAATTGTGCAATGCTTTCTTTCTTCCTTCATCCGTCATAAATTCCTTACTCCGCGCAGTTTTCAAAATGGTGCCGCCGCGGTGGATGATATTCGCAACCGATTTCTCATCCATCTTAATGAACTCATCACGGATCATTCCGTCATAGCCATGCACAATGCCCATCACTTCCATTTTGTGATAAATGGCTGTGCGGACTACTGCACGCAAACATGCATTCATGCCCGGTGCATCGCCGCCGGAAGTAAGTACTGCAATCTTTTTCATATTTACGGATAACGAATTAAAACGAATGTACGAATCTGTGTACTCTACTAAATACGAATTTATACTAATTTACGAAATACGAATCGGAGCGTCATTGCGAGGAGGTACGACGAAGCAATCTCTCTTCAATGTACGGATTACGAACCTGTGTGCTCTGCTAAATACGAATTTATACTAATGTACGAAATACAAATCGTCATTGCGAGGAGGTACGACGAAGCAATCTCTCTTCAGCGAATTAGGAATCTGTGTATGCTAATCAGTAGCAGCTTTATGATTGCGGAGAGATTCCGTGTTCCCGGATCAAACCCGGGACAGGCGTGGCACGGAATGACGATCATTATTTTTAATAATTAATGATCTTGCAACATCATCCCGCGAACCGTCTTCGAACTACCAACTACAAACTACAAACTTCTTAACACTACAAACTCTCCCCGCCTCCATTCTCCTGCCTCCTGTCTCCCGGCTCCCTTCCTTCCAGCTTATGGATCTTCTTCGTCCCCTGGTACATTTCATATTTCATGAACTTACATTCCAGCTGTCCGTTGTAAAGCGTGATTTTCCTTGATGGACGCAATCCCACATTCTTCAATGCATCGATGTTGGAGCTTAGTATCCAGCAATCGTAACCGGAGAATTTTTGCTTGAAGGTATCACCCATCATTTTGTACAGCTCATCAATATTATCTTTCACCATCCGTTCACCGTATGGCGGATTGATCACCACCACGCCTCTTCCCGGCGGCACTTCAAAATCCTTCATGTCGCAGTTGCGGATCTGCACCACATCATCCACTTTCGCGAGCTTTATATTTTCCTTCGCTTTTTTCGTCACGTTCGGTGAAAGTTCCCCTCCGATTATTGTCTGCTGATGATCGGTGATCTTGTTAACAGCCGAATCAAAGATCAGGTCCCAAAGCTCTTCATTGAAAGGCATGAACTTGTGCCAGCGCTGAAAACCGAAATCTTCACGGAAATAGCCCGCAGGAATGTTGTTCGCGATCAGCGCCGCTTCTATCACAATAGTTCCGGAGCCGCACATCGGGTCAATGAAATTGGTGCGCTTGTCCCAGCCGCTCAGCAATACCAGCCCGGCAGCAAGCACCTCGTTGATCGGCGCAAGGTTTGTTTTATCGCGGTAACCGCGCTTGTGCAGCGATTCGCCCGAACTGTCGAGTGCAACCGTGCAGGTATCATTATAAATATGGATGTTGATCCGGATAGTTGGCTTGTCAAGGTCCACCGAAGGCCGTTCATTGAACTTCAGCCTGAACTGGTCCACGATCGCATCTTTCGCCTTTTGGGAGATGTACTGGGAATGCGTGAACAGCTCGGAGTTCAGCACCGTGTCGATCGCCAGCGTATCGGCCACATCCATGTAATCCGACCAGTTGATCTTCTGGATGGAATCGTACAGCGATTGCTCATCCGTTACCACGAAGCTCTCAAACGGCACCAGGATGCGCAGTGCAGTGCGCAGGCAGAGGTTCGCCTTGTACATAAAGCCCATATCGCCTTCAAAGCTCACCGCGCGGTTATGCTCTTCGATGTTCTTTGCTCCCAGCCGGAGCAGCTCCGTTGCCAGTGTTTCCTCAAGGCCGAAGATGGTCTTGGCGATCATTTTAAAGTCTTTCTCTTTCTCCACAATAGTTATTTTATGCAAAGATATTCATTCCCTTCCGTAAAATATCCTTAAAAAGTACCAGCATTGCCTTTTTTTGTCCGGCGGCTTTAGCTCTTTCCCGCCCTAACTTTGTCCTGTACTAAAAACGCAAGCTCATGAAAAAAATATTGATCGGCTTAATGATGGTCGCAGGGATCAGCTTAAGCGCACAGACACTTTCAAATGCCGGCTTTGAGAGCTGGGGAGTTACCAGCACCTATTCATCCGACACGCTGCCCAACCAGTGGTGGTCGCTGTACTGCAACACCACCCACCAGAGCACGGACTCCTACCAGGGAGCCTACGCCACCCGCATCCAGGGATATTTTTCATGCGGCATTGCCCAGGGGATCATGATCAACGGGCAGCCGCCTGCAGGCTATTACAACATCATTGAATCGGGAACGCCATTCAGCACCAAACCGGCAGGCATCAGCGGCTTTTACAAATACACCGATGCAGAGCCTGCCGATTCGGCGGAAGTGACCGTGATCCTGAAAAAATACAATACCGCGACACAGATGCGCGATACCGTTGGGCTCGGAACCGCAGCACTTGCAGCAGCAGGCGGATACACCTCCTTTACAGTGAACATCAATTACCTGATGCCGGCCGAAACGCCGGATTCCATCATCATCATGTTCAACTCGAGCAAGTACAACCTGGTGAACACCACCACCTGGATGCTTCCGAACCTGTACATCGACAGGATCATGCTGCCGCAATCCGTTGCCGTTGCCGGGATTACAGAGAACCAGGCAGGGCTTTTCCAAACCACAGTTTACCCGAATCCTTTCAGCGGAAGCGCCACGGTATCGATCGAAGGCGATTTGTCGAAAGTAAGCGGACTGCAGCTGGATGTGTTTGATGCAGCCGGCAAAAAAGTATGGACGGGAGAAGTGAACCAAAACACGGTGATTCTTTCCGGGATCTCCAGTGGAAATTACATGTATACGCTCGGCACTAAAGACAAGCAGTTTTCAGGCGGCAAGATCATCGTTCAATAAAATTATCATCTAAAAAAGGGAAATGTTCATTCATAAACTTAATGCCAATTCACTTCGTTGCGAAGCGTATCGGGAAGTAGACCGGTTCTCGATACTTTCGCCAAAAAAGGCGAAAACCCGAACTGACATAGTTATCAACATTTCCCTTCAGGAACATCTGAATTTAAAGGTTTGTTAAAGGCAGGTACGGATAATTTTCGTACCTGCCTTTTATTTATTAAAAAACCTCATTTCCAGGCACTTCCGGCAATTTGCTTTCAAAAACCGCTTTTCTTTAAAAATGTTAGGATGAATTGTTTGTTTTATTAGATAAAGTGTTATTTTTGGACTTTCATTCAAAATACCGGGTGAAGCATAAAATAACCAAATCATCTATAAAACATACGTTGAAATGACATTGAAACCTATTACTTTAAAAGGAGCTTTATTATTATTTTCAGTTTCTGCCATTTTAGTTTCAGGCTGCGGCCCTGACGATCCGAAAGAAGGAGATGACCTGCCACCGGTTGACAGCACACAGTCGGGAATTATCGTAGGTGTCGGCGGCGAGATCTTCAGTATCCCTTCTCCAATCCAGACTGCATTCCTGATCAAGGGAAGCGGCGCAACATACAGCAAGGACATCCTGAATGCCCCAAGCAAATCAGCACAATATTCCACCAATTTTTCAAAAGCCCTTAACCTCGGGATCTACGGTGCAGACCTTGGTTATGTAACCATTTATGACCAGACGCAGGATGCGATCGGTTACCTGAACTCAGCGAAAAAGCTGGCAGATGAGCTGGGAGTTTCCGGCGCATTCGATACACAAACGCTGGAGCGCTTCCAGAAGAACCTTGGAAACAAGGATTCCATGCTGGTGCTGGTGGGAGTTGCCTACCGCTCAAGCGATGCTTACCTGAAAAACAACGACCGCAGCGATGTAAGCGGATTAGTGCTTGCAGGCGGGTGGATCGAGAGCCTTTACTTCGCTACCAACGTTTACAAAACAAAGCCGAACGAAGATGTGAAGCACCGCATTGCACAGCAGAAATCATCCCTGCAGAGCCTGATCAAATTGCTCACCCCTTTCTACTCACAGCCTGAGTACACGGAGTTCATCGACAACCTGAATGACCTTTCCACTGTATTTGACGGCGTTGAGTTCCAGTACAAATATGAAAAACCGACCACTGATGCTGATAAAAAAGTGACCACGATCAACAGCAAAACCGAAGTGAAGATCACACCGGAGCAGATCGAATCCATTTCTCAGAAGATCAAAAACATCAGGAGCCAGGTTGTAGGATAAGCGGCGGAAATAGGAATAAGAACAATACATAGACAGAACGAATACAAAACATGGAATATAATATGAAAAAAGGATTTTTTAAGTTAGCACTTGTAGTTTGCGGGTTCCTTATCGCCAATACTTCATCTGCACAGATCGCTGATACAGTTGCTAATTCCTGCGCACGACACCTGGAAAATCAATTTATCTCCGACGGACAGCAATACCGCGCATTACTGATGAACGCTGACGAAACTGCAGAGTTCCACACCACGCTGTACGGCGGCACATTGTACCGCATTGCAGCCTGCAGCGGCTTATCCGATGGCAACCTCATCTTTTCGGTATACGATACAGAACACAACCTGCTGTTCACCAACAGCGAATTTAAAAATGCCCCTTACTGGGATTTCAAAATTGTAAGCACACTTGATTGCATCATTGAAGCGAAACTTGACGGAGGCGCACAGGGCTCCGGAAGGGCGGTAGTATTAATCGGCTTCAAACAACAAAAATAAAGTATTTACACGCATGAGAAGAAGGGCATTAATTACTGCGGTATTAATGTCTTTTTTTTTCTATAAAATTATCTAAACTATTCCTCTATGAGTGAGCGTATATTAAAGGCCCTGATGCAGATGTTTGCCATCATCGCAAGGGTTGACGGGATCAATGACAACGGACGCCTGATCGTACAATCATTCTTAAAGCAGCAGTTGAACCAGGAACTGGTTGACCAGTACCTCGCCATATTCGATGACTTTCTCGAAGCGCATCACCAGGTAACCAAGAAAAAAGACGGCAGCGCAAAACGCACTTCCCTCAACTCCGTTAAAGTACTTAAGATCTGCACCCAGATCAACAGCGAGCTCACACAGGTTCAGAAAGTGGTTGTACTGATCCGCCTTATCGAATTCATCAACTCGAACACCGAGATCTCCGAACAGGAAATGGAATTCGTTACCACGGTGGCCGAAACATTTAACATTGAAGACGAAGAGTACAAGCGCTGCATGAGCTTCATCCGTGCAAACGAGGAAATCATCCCCGATTCGCAGTATGTGCTGGTGATCGATAATAAAACGACCCACAGCTTCAGGGAAACCAAACATTTTTTTGCAGAAGGCGTAACGGGCCAGGCACGCGTGCTCTGGATCCCGAGCGTGAACATGTACGCGCTGCTGTATTTCGGCAAGAGCGAATTATTGCTCAACGGGCAGATCCTCACCCCGCGCAAAGTATACATCCTCACACCGGGATCGTCCTTAAGAAGCTCGAAGGTAAAGCCGGTGTATTACAGCGACATTCTCAGCACGTTCATGAGCGATACTTCCAAAGCGAAAGTATCCTTCGTGGTGCAGAACCTCGAATACAAATTCAAAGGCGGAAAGCTTGGCTTACGCGATATTAATTTCAGCGAGGAATCAGGAAAGCTGATCGGGATCATGGGCGGCTCCGGTGCCGGTAAATCTACGCTCCTCAATGTACTGAACAGCAACGAAGTGCCGAGCGGAGGTTCCGTAAAGATCAACGGGATCAACATCCATACTGAAAAACACAAGATAGAAGGCGTGATCGGCCACGTATCACAGGACGACCTGCTGATCGAAGAATTAACGGTTTTCCAGAATTTATTCTACAACGCGAAATTATGCTTCGGCGACAGGGGCGACAAGGAAATTTCGGAGATGGTGGTAAAAGTGCTTACCGATATCGGCCTCATCGAAACCCGCGACCTGAAAGTGGGAAGCCCACTGGAGAAAACTATTTCCGGCGGACAGCGCAAGCGTTTGAACATCGCGCTTGAGCTCATCCGTGAACCATCCGTGCTGTTTGTAGATGAGCCTACTTCCGGTTTATCATCAAGGGATTCTGAGAACATCATGGACTTGCTCAAGGAGCTTGCGCTGAAAGGCAAGCTTGTATTCGTAGTGATCCACCAGCCTTCCTCCGACATTTTCAAAATGTTCGACAAGCTGATGATCCTCGATGTGGGCGGTTACCCGATCTATTACGGAAACCCGGTAGATTCCGTGATCTATTTCAAAACCGTAGTGAACCATGCAAACAGCAACGAAAGCGAATGTATCGAATGCGGTAACGTAAACCCGGAGCAGGTATTCAACATCATTGAATCGAAGGTACTGGATGAGTATGGCAACCTTACGCTGAACAGGAAAACATCCCCTTCAGAATGGAATTTCTTTTACAAGGAAAAGATCGAGCGGAAAGTGGAAGAAGGCGGAAGCTACACGGAGATCCCGGAAAGCACATTCAAACGCCCGAATAAATTCAACCAATTCAAAGTGTTCATCACCCGTGATGTGCTTTCGAAGCTTACCAACAAGCAGTACCTCTCCATCAACTTGCTGGAAGCGCCTGTACTTGCATTCATCCTTTCCTACCTGATCAAATTCTACAACACCGACCTTTCGAACAAAGTAGGATACATTTTCCGTGAGAATGAAAATCTTCCGGCTTACTTATTCATGTCTGTAGTAGTTGCATTGTTCATCGGACTGACTGTGAGCGCGGAGGAGATCATCCGCGACCGCAAGATCCAGAAGCGCGAATCGTTCCTGAACCTGAGCAAGGGAAGTTATTTATGGAGCAAGATCATCATCATGTTCGTGCTTTCAGCGATCCAGACCTTCATGTTCGTGATGGTCGGAAATTATGTGCTGGAGATCCACGGAATGGGCTTATCGTACTGGCTGGTATTGTTCACCACCTCCTGCTTCGCAAACATGCTCGGACTGAACATTTCCGCGAGCTTCAACTCGGCTGTCACTATTTACATTTTAATTCCATTCCTCATCATCCCGCAGCTATTGCTGAGCGGTGTGATCGTGAAGTTCGACAAGCTGAATCCTGCCATCACCTCACAAAGCTATGTGCCCTTCTCCGGTGAGATCATGACCTCGCGCTGGGCATTCGAGGCTTTGGCCATCAAGCAGTTCAAGGATAACAAATTTGATAAGTCGCTTTACAAATACGACAAGGCGATCAGCATTGCCACTTACAAAAAAGATTTCTGGCTGCCTGAGATGATCAAGAAGCTTGAATTCTGCGAAGGGAACTACAACAAGGTGGATAAAAAACCGGAAGTGATCGCAGCTTTAGCGATGATCAGAAATGAGATCAACAAAGAGCTGAACGCCAAAACAAACGCAAGGATCAAATGCGGAGGATTGAACAACCTCAACATTGGCGCATTCGGCCCGACCGTTGCCGCACAGGTAAGAAAATGCCTCGAGGACCTGAAGCTGAACTACCAGAAAAATTTTAAAAATGCGACAGAGATGAAGGATAAGGAAGTGAGCGCATTCACGAAAGACAGCGTTTCGCGTTATCTCTACCTTAAGGAAAAAGATGAGTATGAGAACGAGAGCCTGAACGACCTTGTGAAGAACCGCACAACGCCTTACCGCATCCTCGACCTGAATGGAGAATACATCCAGAAGATCGAGCCGGTGTACCTGGATCCTTCTTCCAATTATGGCCGTGCACATTTCTTTGCACCGCGCAAAAAATTCTTCGGCAACTATTACGATACGTTCTGGTTCAACCTTTGCGTGATCTGGGGAATGTCACTGCTGCTGGGCATCACGCTTTACTTCGATGTGCTGAAGAAATTCATTACGCTGCTGGAGAATATTTTCAGCAGGCTTGGAAGCAAGAGGAAATAGATTTTATATTGGTGAAGAGAGGGCTGTTTCGGAAGGAACGGCCTTTTTTTTTACCGCAGAGGCGCGGAGGCGGAGAGTTTTTTAACAGGCCGCTCCTATGGAGCTTGTTTTATCCGACAGGTGTTTTTGTTATAAACAGGTCGCCCCGCTGGGGCTTTAATGAGTTAACATACAAGCAATAGGATGTTTCCGCGCAATCCTAATAGCCACGACCTTCAGGTCGTGGTGGCAAACAGCAAGGAGCAACCTGTTTGTAATGAACCGTTCCCCTTCTCTTTTTCAAGCTCCATAGGAGCGGCCTGTTCTACCTGCTAATTTAAAACCACGCTTTTGAAGCATTATACCCAAAGACTTCCTATTTTAGCAGGAAGAACAACACGGAGAAATAACAATAAGAAATGAAGCTGATTTACAGGATCACTGTATGCATTTTACTGCTGAGTATTTATTCAGATGCACAGGTGCTGCCTTTCATTTCTGAGAAAAGCCTCTCTCCTTCCGAAAAATATTCGGTGCAGTCATGGACCACCGAAAACGGGCTGCCCCAGAATTCCATCAACGACATTGCTCAAACACGCGACGGTTATCTATGGCTTGCCACCTTTGATGGGCTCGTACGCTTTGATGGCATTAAATTCAAGGTCTTCAGCACCACGAATACACCCGAGCTGAAAACGAACGGGATCAAAAAATTATTCAGCGACAATGAAGACCGTCTCTGGATCATCAGCGCCGATGGCAACCTTACACTTTTCTGCAAAAATAAATTCACAGCCATTGCCCTGCCTTCAAAGCTAAGCATCACTGCAAATGTGATCGCGGATTTTGAAAATGAATCGGTGCTTGTTCTTGGCACCGACAATAAATTTTATCAATACCGGAAGAACAGCTTTGCTGAGGTTTCTTTCGGAATAGTTGAGCATATCTCTTCCATACAGACATTAAACACCAACCAGCTTTACATTGCAACGGAAAATGGCCTCTTCAGCTACATCAACGATGAACTGGGAGAATTTGAAACACTAAAAGGCAAGCCGGTGAACCGCCTTTATAAATCCCCCTTTTCGGAAGTGATCGCTGAAAGCGAATATGAATTGTTCGCAGTGCATGCCAACAGCTGCAAGCGCATTGAGCTGCATACAGACCTTTCCCGGCTGGGTGATCATTCGATCGGTTATAACGATGAAAAACAATTGAGCATTCTTACAGAGAACGGCGTTATTGTCAATCCCGGGAGCTCAGCCACTGTCCTGTCGGTGCAATCGGGACTTTCCTCCAACAGCATCCGCTCTATTTTTACAGACAGGGAAAAAAATCTCTGGATCGGAACCAATAACGGCGGGCTGAATAAGCTAAAGCAAAAATTATTCAGAACGTATTCGAAAGAAGATGGCATGTTGAATGACGGTGCCACCGCAATCCTTGAAGCAAAGAATGGCGTGGTGTACATCGGCAACAATTGTGGCGGTGTAAGTGAATTTTACAACAACAGCTTTCAGCAAAAGCTGAAGCAGCCGAAGGATAATTGTGTATGGTCGCTGATGGAAGACGCTGCGCAAAGCCTGTGGATCGGGACTTACGGAGGAGGAGTTTACCGCTGCAAAAAAAACGGGGAGATCCAGCATTTTTCGGATGATGAAGGACTGAGCAACAACATTGTTTTTTCCATTTACGAAGATTCCCACAGGATTACCTGGGTGGGCACTTCCAGCGGACTGAACGTGTTTGCAGGAAATTCATTCCAGCAGGCTGATACTTCCTTTCATCATGCGATCACTTACATCCAGGAAGACAAAAACGGAGAGCTTTGGTTTTGCACGGATGCAGGGCTTGCCACCATAAAGAACAACAAGCTGGTGATCCTTGATAAAACAAAAGGATTCAAAGAAACGTCGACGCGTTATATTTATGAAGATGCTGAAGGAACACTTTGGATCGGAACGCATGGCAGCGGGCTTGCAAGGCTCAAGAACGGAAAGGTGTATTATTTTTCCGATCACACCACGCAGCTCGATAAAAATGTATGGAGCATTGCTGAAGACAGGAACGGGAACTTCTGGATGCCTTCCAATTCAGGGATGTACGTGGTTGACAAAAAAGAGCTGAACGATATGGCCGATAACAACAGCAGGCCGTTCAACCCCATCTTCCTCGGTAAGGAGGACGGACTGAAAAGCATTGAGTTCAATGGCGGCTTCCAGCCTTCGATGTTAAAAACCAGCAAGGGTGAATTCTGGTTTCCCACTGTAAAAGGTGCAGCAGTTGTCAACCCGCAGCTGCTCCCGAAATTACCCGCAGGGCAGATCGTGATCGAGCAATTGCAGGCCGATGAAAAAGTGATCGCCCTCGAAGACAGCATCAGCTTAACATCCGAAAATGTTCCGCTCGATATTCTTTTCACTTCTCCCTTCTTCAGCAATCCTTCAAAGATCTGCTTTGAATACAAGCTGGAGGGTGTGAGCGATAATTGGATCGATATCGGGACTTCCCGCGAGATCCGGCTGAAAGAAGTTCCCAGCGGATCGCATTACATCCGCATCCGTGTTGCCGGCAACATGGCCTCTTCCGAAGCAGCCATCTTTGTCAGCAAGCCATTGCCTGCCTGGAAAGATCCGCGCTTCATTGCCATTGCCTGCCTTGTCTTCGTGCTGGTCATTTTACTGATCACCATTGCGGCCATCAGCTTTGTGCGGAAGCGCGAACGGATAAAAACGCAGATCAACAAGCAATATGCGAACATTGAGCTGAAAGCATTGCAGGCACAGATGAACCCGCATTTCATCTTCAATTGCCTGAACTCCATCCAGCATTTCATCATCCTGAATGATGAAGTTTCCGCAAGCAAGTACCTGACAAAATTTTCCATGCTTATGCGGAAATTCCTGGAGCATTCAAAATCGAACATCGTCACACTCCAGGAAGAGATTGAGCTGCTGCGTTTGTATGTTGAGCTGGAAGCTTTGCGAAGCAAGAACAAATTCAATTTCCAGCTGAAGATCGCGCCTGATCTCGATATTTTTAACATCGAGATCCCCGGCATGCTCTTCCAGCCCTTCGTGGAAAACGCGATCACGCACGGATTGCTGAACATGGAAAGCAAGGGAACACTGGTGCTTTCGTTCAGCATCGAGGACAGCCATGTGATCGGGATCATTGAAGATGATGGCGTAGGAAGAAAAAAAGCGGTAGAGATCAATGCCAATACATACAAGGACCATGCTTCACGCGGTATGGAAATTATCAAGGAACGGATCGCCGTGCTGAACTACATTGAGAACATCCGCATCGAGATGCAGGTGATCGATAAGATGAGCCCGGAGAATGTACCGGCAGGAACGAAAGTGATCATTAAAATCCCCATTTAAGAAATGATAAAAGCGGTAATTGTTGATGATGAAGAATTCGGCAGGAGTGTGCTCTCGAACCTCATCCGGAAGTATTGCCCCGAAATTACCATCGTGGGCAGCGCAGGCTCTTTGAAGGAAGCGAAAAAGGTGATCGAGGATGTGAATCCTTCGCTTGTGTTCCTCGACATTGAAATGCCCGGCGGTTCGGGCTTTGAGCTGCTTGAAAAGCTGAACGATCCTTCCTTCGCGGTGATCTTTACCACGGCGTATGACCAATATGCCGTAAAAGCTTTTAAATACAGCGCCATTGATTACCTTTTAAAGCCGATCAACATTGAAGAGCTGACCAATGCCGTGAAAAAGGTTTCCATTCCCGATCCGAAAAAGAACACGGAATCATTGCAGCACCTTATGGAAAGCTATACCAATTCCGGCGTTTCAAAGAACAGTAATAAAATAGCGCTGCCAACCTATGGCGGACTTGTATTCATTGATCTTGCCGACATCATTCACTGCGAAGCCGATGGCAAACATACCTGGTGCTGTTTGATGGATGGCAGCAAGCTCCATTCAACCCGGAGCATGAAGGATTTTGAAGAGCAGCTGGAGCAGTTCGGCTTTTGCAGGGTGCACCATGCACACCTCATCAGCCTTCACCATATTAAAAGCTATGCAAAGGGCGATGGCGGACTGGTAACAATGGCCAATGGCGATGAGATCACTGTTTCGAAGCGGAAAAAGGAGGAATTTTTAAAAAGGCTGAATAAAATATAGAACGGAGGAAGGAGGTTGGAGGGAAGAAAGCAGGAGAAAGGAGAAAGCAGAAGCCGATCAGGTACTCCTCCGGAATACTTGAAGGAGCTTTTATAATAACAAACAATACTCCGGAGGAGTATCTTATTACTAACTATTCCGCTTCACACACAGCAACAAGCTCCGGAGGAGCTTCTTATTAATACAAAACAAAAAAGGGAACACATTGCAAAAGCAATGTGTTCCCTTTAATTTTTCCTGTAACAGAATTATTCTTCTACTTGGACCATTTTGAATGGTACATTGATGATCGCCTGGTAATCCTCACCGGCTTCCAGCATATCTTCATCATCTTCTTCGTAATACCAGTTGATCGTCACCTGGCTGCCACCTTTGTTGATCGCTTCCAGCTTTTTGAAAACATCAAGGATGCATTTAGAAGAACTTGTATTGAAGTATTCTAACTGAATGTTTACGTTTGTTGTAGACTGAGGCTTTGCAGCATATTTTTCCAGCCAATCCACCAGGGGCTTATAGAACTCGATAGAGTTCTCAGGGATTGAACGTCCTTTGATTTCTAAAAAACCTTTTCCGGTATCAAAAGTAATGGTCGGGGTTTTTGGTGTTCCTTCAATTGAAATTGTTTCCATACGCTTTATTTTATTGTGAAATTTTAATATTTAATGTAAAAAATGAAAATGTGTTATCCACGGGTGAAAAATTAAAATTCAGCTTTTCCCCGGTTTTGCGGGCAATGTCGATCATTCCTAATCCGCCGCCGCCTTTGAGCGACATTTCGCCATTGTTCAGCACTGCCTTGTAATATTCCTTTAATTCCTCCTTCGACAGCAAATTGATATCCTCCAAACGCTTTTTCAAGCCAGCCACATTCTCGTTCTTGATATAATTCCCTGTAATGATGTTGTATTGATTATCCAGTTTACCGATCATGAAAATTGCCGAGCGGATCTTGTCATTCTGTTCCGGTGCTACTTCATCCATGTGGTGATACAGGTTTTGAAGGCATTCTACCAGTACATTGTAAACTTTCTTTTTGATCTTGGGTTCTTCCTGCAGGTTATCAAGTTTGGATTCCATGATCTGCAGGATTGATGTCAGTAATTCAGAAGTAATATCACCTTTAAAAGAGAGCATAATGTTATTACGCTCCATTTTATCGTAAAAATCGTAAATATCTAACATCATAAAAACGCTAATTTATTCGATTAAGCCTATTATTCTGATTATTAATTAAGCAAATATATAAATAAGTTTTATTAAACAAGCAGTTTTTGCATTTTTCTTAAAATATTCTTTTCAATGCAAAAAGCCCTGTAAACACAGGGCTTTTGCTACTAATTCATATTGAATGTGAACGTATTTCCGTTGATCGTTAACGTGGCCTGCGCATCGCATGTTCCACTGCCGTAATCCACCGTGCGGACCGCAAGTCCTTCAGGCGTAATATCCACTCTTCCCGACTCTACCCAGCTGCAGGATGTGCGCTTCACAATAGGCGATGAAATGTTCACCGTATACGACTTGCCTTCGCGGTTAACGCCGCTTGCACTGCCGGTTAAGCTGTACACATCATCCATGATATTGAGCGGCGTTGAAGTGCCTGCCGTTTGCGAGAATGTGCGGATTCCTTCCCACTGTAACGTGTTCGCCCAGGCCGGGTCGCTGCACCTTCCCCTGAAGATCTGGTGGGAAAATGAGCTTGTTGCACTGTGAGTAATTCTCATACTGTCGCATGCATACGTGCTGCTGCCTACCCTGTAATTTACCATTGTTACTTTCACATACGAGCCTACAATGTGCCAGTAGTTGGAGAACACGCAGACAATTTGTCCGCTGCGGGGTTTCCCGTCAACAGCATCTGTTGTTGGCGATGTGGGCGTACCGTAATCAATCGTCATCGTTACAGGGAAACCGTCGAGCGTATCCGCCGGATCCACAATAATGGTAGGGCTTCCTGACATTGCGCTGTTCGCATCCAGCATGCTCTTGATCCCGTTTTCCTTGATGGCAAAGCCATTCACGGAGGTCATCGATTTTCCGAACTCCGCCTCGCAGATGCTGTTATCCACTGCCGATTGGGTTTCTGTGTCGGGCTTTTCCTTTTTGCAGGAAGTAAATGTCACTCCCATTACGGTAACAAGTACAGCCGAAGCCATTAAAATACGTTTCATATTTTCCGGGTTTACGAGGTTATGATCTTCAGGAATTGCCCTCAAAGCGAATCCATGAAGCAATTATTAAATGTCTATGCTGATTTTATCGTAAACAAAGTTAAACAATTTTACAGAATAACAAAATGGCTGTAGATCAGCTGAACCTGATGCCCATGACAAGAATGTCGTCGACCTGCTGATATTCTCCACGCCAGTTGTTGAATGTTTCCTCGAGGATCCTTCCCTGCTCTTCCATGCCTTTATCCTGGATGGAAAGCAGCAGCTCATTGAAGCGCTTCACCATGAATTTTTTTCCTTTTTCACCGCCAAACTGGTCAGCATAACCATCGGAGCTCATGTAGAAGGTATCGCCTTTGCTGATTTTTATCGCATGGCTCGTATAATGCCGCTGTGCTTCCAGTTGTGATCCGCCGATCGGGAATTTATCCGCTTCGATCTTTTCGAATTTACTTCCGTTAAGAATGAACAATGGCCTGAAAGCGCCTGCAAACAGCATTTCGGTGTTGTCAGCATTGATGGAGCAAATGGCCACATCCATTCCATCGCTGGTATCCACCACGTTGGTTCCCTGCTTCAATGCCGATTGCACACCTTTGTGCAGCGCGTTCAATATTTGATCAGGAGCAATGATCCCGTTCTCGATGATGATCTGGTTCAGCAGGTTGTGCCCGATCATGCTCATGAAAGCGCCCGGAACGCCGTGTCCTGTGCAATCAACCACCGCAATGATCTTTCTTCCGTCCTTGATCCCGAACCAGTAAAAGTCGCCGCTGACAATGTCCTTCGGCTTATACAGCAGGAACGACCCAGGGAAATACCTGAAGATCTGCTCCAGCGGAGGCAGGATCGCCAGCTGGATGCGCTTTGCGTACTGGATGCTGCTGGTGATGTCCTTGTTCTTCTGCGCAAGCTCCTGTGTGCGCTCTTCCACTTTCTCTTCCAGCTTCCTGTTCTCGCGCTTGATGGATGAGGTACGGTATCTTACAAAGACTGTAAATCCTGCGATGATGAGAATGATGCAAAGTGCATAAAACAATTTTGTTTTCCAGAAAGGCGGGTTGATGCGGATGTACAGCGTAACGCCTTCATCGTTCCATACGCCGTCGCTGTTCGCAGCACGCACGCGGAACACGTAATTGCCACCGCTTAATTCGGTGTAGCTTGCATAGCGCTGTGAGCCGGCCGGCGACCAGTCCTCATCAACTCCTTCGAGCTTGTACGAATATTTATTTTTTCCCGGCATCTGGTAATCGAGGGCCACAAAATCGAAGGAGAAGAAATTCTGCTTCCAGGAAAGGTTGAGGTATTTTTTGTTATAGATCAGTGTATCGAGCTCCACTTCCTTACCAAAGCGTTTGTAGGAGATGATCCGCACAGGCGGCACATGCGGGTTGTCCCTGATCTTTTCAGGATTAAAAACATTGAAGCCGTTCACGCCGCCAACAAATATTTCCCCGTTTTTGCTGTTGAAGAACGCTCCCTGGTTATGCTCCATTCCCTGCAATCCATCGTTCACATCGTAATTGTGAAACGCAGAGCCATCCACATTTTTCACAGCAGGATTGAATTTGGAAATGCCTTTGTTCGTCGTCATCCAGAGATTGCCCTGCTTATCGGGCATCACACAATAGATGTAATCATTCGGCAATCCGTCCTTCTCAAAATAATGGTCAAAATGCTCGGTGCGCGGATCAAATTTGTTCAGTCCGTTCGCTGTTGCAAACCATAAATTATTGTTAGCATCCTCATAAATGTGGTTAATGGAATTGGAGCTGATGCTGTTCGCCTTTTCATCCCGCTCATACGTTTTCACTGTGCCTGTTTCCACGTTCAGCGCATTTACGCCTCCGCCTTCTGTACCGATCCAGATGAGCCCTTTGCTGTCCTCGAAGATGGTGTAAATGTTATTGCTGCTCAATCCCGATTCGATGGTGTAATGCGTAAAAAGGTTCCGGCTCTTGTCGTAGGAGAACACACCGCCTTTGTAGGTTCCGACCCAGATCAGGCCATTGTGATCCTGTATGATGCTGATGATCGTGCCGTTGTTCTGGCTTTTTAACAGTGGATACGACGTTACCTTTTTTGTGTTCTTATCATAAGAGTTGAGGCCTCTTCCCCAGGTCCCGACCCAGATCCAGCCATCCTTATCTTCGCAGAGCGAAAGAATTGAATTGTTGCTTGCCGTCGACAGCTCAGGATATTGCGTGTAAGTATCCGTTTCGCGGTCGAGCGAAGTAAGCCCGCCCTGGCTGGTGCCGATCCACACAAGCCCGCTCCTGTCCTGCATCAGCGCCAGCACCACATTGCTCTGCAGGCTGTTTTCCGAATCGTCTTTTTTCTTGTAGTACTGAAATTTGCTGCTTGCCCTGAAATGAACGTTCACGCCTCCGCCTTCCGTACCGATCCATACAGAACCAACCTTGTCGTGGTAAATGCATTTTACCTGGTTGCTGTTGATGCTGTTCTGGTTTTTTTCATCGTACCTGTAATGGCGGTATCTCCCCGTTTTTTTGAAGTACTGGTCAAGCCCGCCGCCGTACGTACCGATCCAGAGCACACCGTTTGCATCTTCAGTGATGGAAGTGATCCCGTTATGTGCAAGCGAGTTCAGATCCTTTTCATTGTTGAGCAGGTTCCTTAAAAATTTTTTGCTGCCGGGATCAAAGATCTGAATGCCGTCGCCAAACGTACCGATCCAGAAAATGCCGTCCTTATCTTCATGAATGGAACGCACCTGATTGGAGTTCTCCACCACAGCACCCGTTGTTTCATCCAGCTGCTGGTAGTTCCTGAACGTTTTTGTTTTTTTATCGAATGAGTTCAATCCCCCGCCGGAAGTGCCGATCCAGATCATACCATCGCCGCTTTCATGCAGGCACCAGGCAGCATTATTGCTCAGGCTGTTCGGGTCGTTCCTGTCGTTCAGGTATCTTGTGAATGTGCCGCTGCTCCTGTTTAAAACATTCAGTCCTTCATCGGTTCCCACCCAGAGCATTCCATCCCTGTCTTCTATAACAGAACGGATCTTATTATTGCTGAGTGAATTTTTTCTGCCACGCTCGTACAAGTGATGTGTGAACTTCCCTGTGATGAGGCTGTAAGCTTCTATTCCGCCGCCATCAGTACCGATCCAGAGAATGCCTTCCTTATCCTCGTACAGGGTATTGATAAAATTATTGGAGAGTGAATTTGAATCGAGCGGATTGTGCTTGTATACGGTGATGTTGTAGCCATCGTATTTATTCAGGCCATCCTGTGTTCCAAACCACATAAATCCACGGCTGTCCTGCAGGATGCAGTTCACCACTCCCATCGATAATCCCTGGTCGGCAGTGATGTGCCCGAATTTAAGCTCCTGCGAAGCAAGCCTGCCTGTAGCGGATACAGAGAGGAGAACAGTAATGAGGAAGATATGTTTGAGTAGCCTGATCTGCATATCGGTTATTGATCGGAAGTAAAGATATAAAATTGTATGAATTGGGGATGAAAGGATGCTTTATGTGGTGATGCTGGGGATTAATAATTCGTACCTCCGGCGCTCTGTGAGGGCGGTGGGCGTTTTATGTTATTAATAATATACTCCTCCGGAGTAGTAGCCGCCCCTGCGCGTCCGCCACTTCAGAGAAGCGTATTATTAATAACCAACTAAGTAAGGCTGGGGATCAATAATTCGCTCCCCCGGAGCTCTGTGAAGGTGGTGGACGTTTTATGTTATTAATAATTTACTCCTCCGGAGTAGTAGTCAAGATGGATTTCCCGGAACAGGCCGCTCCTGCGGAGCTTGACAATGTGCAGTTAAAAGGTGGCAACAAACAGGCCGCTCCTCCGGCGCTCTGTGAGGACGGTGCGCGTTTTATGTTATTAATAATATACTCCTCCGGAGTAGTCGCCCCTGCGTGTCCGGCGCTTCAGAGAAGCGTATTATTAATAACCAACTAAGTGAGGCTGGGAATCAATAATTCGCTCCTCCGGAGCTCTGTGAGGGCGGTGGACGTTTTATGTTATTAACCATTTACTCCTCCGGAGTAGTCGCCCCTGCGTGTCCGGCGCTTCAGAGAAGCGCATTATTAATAACCAACTAAATGAAAACGAAACGAAGAGCTCCGGAGGAGCGAATTATTCTACCCGGAAAATTTTTACAGAGAAAAATCAAAGATAAATTGAGGAGTATCAAACGCGAACGCCAATGACAAGGATATCGTCGACCTGTTCCAGATCACCTTTCCACTGCTCGTGGTGATAATTTAAAATATGTTTCTGCTCATCGGTGGTATTGTCCTGGATCTCCACCAGCAGCTCCTGGAATTTTTTGTACTTGAATTTTTTTCCCAGCGGCCCGCCAAACTGGTCTGCATAGCCATCTGTGAACAGGTAAATGCAATCACCGGGCTGAAGCGGGATCACATTGTTGGTGAACACTTTCACATCTGCATTGTCGGTATCCGCGCCAATGGCCTGTTTGTCAGGCTTTATCTCGATGAACTGTTTGTTGCGTATAATGTAGATCGGGTTATTGGCGCCTGCATACTGCAATTCCATCTTTTCAGGATTGATGGTCACCAATGCCATGTCCATTCCATCTTTGATCGAGTTCAGGCTCTTGGTCACTTCCTTGTTCAGGAAGCTTAAAGCATCTGCAGGCGTGTTGATCGCTGCATTGGCAACAGTCTGGTTCAGAATGGTGCTCCCGATAATGCTCATGAGCGCCCCCGGAACGCCATGGCCGGTGCAATCCACAGCAGCCAGCACAATAATGTCGTAGGTGGGCCCGCCATCCTTTGGTATCGTTTGGCCTTTTGCGTACCAGTAAAAATCTCCGCTCACCACGTCCTTCGGCTTATACAGTATAAAATAATCTTTCAGCTCCTTGTCCAGCTTTTCCAGCGGGGGCAGCACCGCCTGCTGGATGCGCTGCGCATAGTTGATGCTGTCGCTGATGTCTTTGTTCTTCTCTTCGATGATCTCATTCTTCTCTTCCAGCTGCTTGAAGGATTCGGCAAGTGCAAGCCTTGCAATGATCTCTTTCTTTGTAAGGTTTGTGCGCGTATTGATGAGCAGGATGGTGAACAAAGCTACGGATGTAGTGAGCATTCCTCCATTAATGAGGATATCGCTGGTATGCAGGTGGCTGTTCATCGAGAAGAAAATGATATTGGCGATGAAGGAAATAATAACGATGGACACCGAGTAGACCGGGCGCCAAAGCACAAACATACCTGCACCAATGAACAGGGCAATGTAGGCGAACGTATGCTTCTGAAGCTCCGGGATGTTCATCACGCTGTACATGTAGGCATTCTGGATGGAGATCCCGATGAAGGGGATCAGCGCGATCAGCTCAGGAAAATTGACGAGGCGTTTTTTAAAAAGAAGCACCACCAGCGTAAGCGCAGAAACAGCCAAACGGAAAATAAGGAAATCGGTAAAATGCTCGGGAATGGTGTAATAATCCCCTATCGCCCAGATAGGGTTCAATCCAACGGCAACCCAGGCAATAAGTGCATGGTATTTAAATGCCGTGATGTTCAGCTCATTCTGCCAGGAAATCGGTGTTTCGGATGGAGCGGTTTGTTTCATATAAATTATTTGAAACTCCTAAAGTTCAAATTTAGTTAAATTCAGCTACAAGTTCGTATTTTTACAAAAAAATTCAAGAATGAGCGAGAAAGGACATCCGGATTGGTTTGCAACGTGGTTTGATTCCCCATACTATCATACGCTCTACAAGCACAGGAACTGCGATGAGGCCGGATCGTTCATCGATAAGCTCGTTAATTTTCTGAAGCCTGCTCCCGGCGCCCGGTTTCTTGACCTTGCATGCGGCAAAGGCAGGCATTCCGTGTTCCTCAACAAAAAAGGATTTGATGTTACCGGCGTGGACCTTTCACCCGAAAGCATCAGACAGGCATCCGCCTGTGAAAATGAGCAGTTGCATTTTTATGTGCACGATATGCGGAAGCTTTTCCGGACCAATTATTTTGATTACATCGTAAACCTCTTCACCAGCTTCGGCTACTTTGAAAAGGAAAGAGATGAAATGGCGACGATCCGCTCGGTCGCAAAAGGCTTAAAGCCGGAAGGCATTTTTGTGCTCGACTTTTTCAACTCCCGGAAAGTGCTGAAAAATCTGAAGGCTGAAGACGCGATCACTGTTGAAGGCATCACGTTCCGGATCAGGAAAAGGATCGAAAATGGCTATATCAGCAAGCAGATCGACTTTTCGGACAAAGGAGAGGATTTTCATTTCGAAGAAAAAGTGAAAGCATTATCACTGCCTGATTTCGAAAAATACTTTTCAGGCAGCGGCCTTAAAATACTACATTTGTGGGGCAGTTATGACCTGGCGGAATTTGATCCCGAAACATCCGACAGGCTTATCATACTGGCAAAAAAAATCAATACATCCGCATGAGCTATTCAATGTACCTCTTTCTTTTTTTGTCGGTGATCGTAAGCGGGCTGAGCGTATTGTTCATTAACATCAGCAGCAAGAATTTAAAGCTATTGCTTTCCTTCAGCGGTGCATTCCTTTTTGCCATCAGCGTGCTGCACCTCATCCCTGAGATCTATGCATCGGGAGCGGCCAATGCCGGCGTGTACATCCTCATCGGTTTTTTTGCGCAGATCCTTCTCGAGTTCTTTTCGGAAGGAATTGAGCACGGGCATATTCACATCCACAAGCACGGGCATGAACACAGTGCATTTCCATATGCCATGATGATCGGGCTTTCCATCCATTCCTTCCTGGAAGGGATGCCGCTTGCAAACGGAAGCACGGATACACACGAATCGCTGCTCACAGGCATCATCCTGCATAACATTCCCATCGCGATCGCTTTAATGACCATGCTGCTGCAATCGCACATCAGCAAGCAGCAGGCAATCATGTGGCTGGTTGTATTCGCACTCATCACCCCGCTCGGAAGCTTCACCAGCTATGCGATCGGGCAGAACATGATCGGCGGGCTCTCGATGTATTCCGACAGGATCATGGCTGTGGTGGTCGGGATCTTCCTTCACATTTCCACCACCATACTTTTTGAATCCAGCGAAAACCACCGCTTCAACCTCATCAAATTTGTAGTGATCCTCCTCGGCGCTTCACTTGCATTTATAGGCAGTTAACCAAATAAACTAAAAACATGAACTCCATTCTTCAGCGTAACACGTACTTCGTAAAGGAGCACATCGGCTTCTTTAAGGCAGCCAACAATTTCGACATCTACAGCCCGGAGAACCAGGAGCTGATCATGAACTGCCGTGAAGATTCGCTGGGCTTCTTCACCAAAATGTTCCGCTTCACCGATTATAAACGGATGACCCCTTTTCACATCGAGATCAAAACACCCGACGGAAAAAAAGTGCTGACGGTAAAACGCGGGGTCACGATTTTCAGATCGGTGGTGGAAGTGCTGGATGAGAACGATATGCTTGTCGGAAAATTCAGGCAGAAGTTTTTCAGCATCGGCGGAAAATTTGCCGTGCTCGATACCAATGATAATGAAGTGTGCAGGCTGAAAGGCAGCTGGACCAGCTGGGATTTTGCTTTTGTGCAAAACGACCGCGAGCTGGCAAGAGTGAATAAAAAATGGGCCGGCATCGGCAAGGAGCTGTTCACTTCCGCCGATAATTACATGCTTACGGTCAATGAAAGTGTTCCTGCATCCGATCCAACCCGCATCCTGATCCTTGCGGCGGTAATGTGCATCGACATGGTATTGAAAGAATAAATTTCGGAAAACATCATTGCGGTCCGCCACAGCGGAGAAGCAATCTGCATAAGAATGAGATTGCTTCGCTATCACCCGCAATAACGCATTGTATTGAGATTTAGTAGAATCCCCGATACTCATTTAATTTTTTTGTGATCCTTCTTCTCTTTTTGTACCTTTAATTCAACACAAAAAAACAGCCGGATGAAACGAACCCTTATTGCCTGCCTGCTCCTGATCGCTGCTGCATTAAAAACAAATGCACAATCGCCAACCGATGCCTGGGGCAATCCTGCTTCAGACGCCTCAGCAGCACCCTTCCGCGAAGGTGCTTCCGTTTCATCTGCAGCAGCCCCGGTGATCCTTCATGTGATCCCAAGCCCTACTATGGGTACCTGCGAGATCGATTACGACGGACAAAACCTTTGGGTTACGGGGTACGCAGACTTTGTTATTTTCAAGATCTCACCGGTAACAGGCGCTGTACTGAAAACCATTCCGAGCTCCATCATGCGCCCGTACGGACTTGCATTTGCAGCCGGCAACCTCTGGATCACAGATACCGATAATCATATCATTCAGCAGGTGGATACTGCCACCGGAAGTGTGATCTCCTCTTTCCCAACTCCCTGCGTTTCATCAAGCAGCTATCCTGCAGGATTGGCCTGGAATGGCAGCCACCTCTGGCACAACGACCCGATGGGCACAATGGGAAGTCCCAACGATTCCACTGTTAAGATCACAACAAGCGGGGCTGTAGTGGCAAGGCATCATGCTTTTGGCACGTACACCAGCGGGCTTGCCTGGGACGGATCATCACTCTGGTCGAGCAATAACATCACGCAGGAAATCTACAAGATCAACCCGGGCACGTTCTCGGTAACAGATACCATCCAGGCGCCGGGCGGGCCTTACCCGAACGGGCTTGCCTTTGACGGACAGTACCTCTGGGTGGCCAATAATTACACCGATTCCATCTATAAGATAAAAATAAAAGCGCAGGCACAGGCCGGTGTGGATGAGCTAAACGTTGGCTCCCTTCTTTCTGTTTATCCTTCTCCTGCGCACGATGTGCTCACGGTTGAATATTCCGGAACCAGGAAAGAAATTTATTATTTCATCAGCGACCAGCTCGGGCGCTGTGTGTTGAATGGAAGGCTCAACGCAGGCACAGGCACTATTGACATCAGCGGTTTCGCTTCCGGGATGTATTTCCTGAACACGGAAACAGCAGTCGGAAAACCTCTGAAATTTTTGAAAGAATAATTCCTTTATGAAAAAGATCTTCATCCTTCTCGTCGTACTTAGCTCCATCATTTCCTGCAAACAGGACAAGGAAATTTCAACGGATGTTTTTACAAAAGTATACACGGATGACAATATCCTTACGCAGGCATTCAGTATTGATAACGCTGCAGATACTGTACTTAAAGGAAAATCAGGCACAAGGCTTTACATTTCTGCACACACATTTGTCGACAGCCTTGGCAAACCTGTTACTCAAAAAATAACGCTGGAGCTGAAAGAAGCGCTGACAGTAAGCGACATGGTGCTCTGCAACCTCACCACCACTTCCGGAAACAAGCCACTTGAAAGCGGCGGCATGGTCTTCCTCAATGCAAAAGCGGAAGGGCACAGTGTAAGGATCGCGGATAAGGCCGACATCAAAGTAAGCATTCCTGCAGATTCCGCGCGTTCCGGCATGCAGGTGTTTGAAGGCAAAAAAGACACGATCGGCATCAGTTGGGAAAATCCAGTTCCGGTGCTCAACCAACAGATCGGTGAAAGAAGGGAAAAGGAAAAAAGAAAGCTGGAGCTGAAGCTGAAAGAGCTCAGGACAAACGTTACGTATTCTGTTGATGGATTTACTGATCCCTATGCTGCACCGCAGGAAGTCAGCAACAAGGTAAGTGAAATTGGCTGGAGCGGCAACGGACTGATCATCACAAAAGACAGCACATTCAAAGTCGGAAAATACACTGTTCATTTTTACGTGAACAAGAACCTGCAGAAATATCAGCAGGCCATCATCCCGGAAGATTACGACCCGGAAACCGATGAGCTGATCGGCTATAATACATTCAAAGAAGATGAGAAGACCAGCTATCTTTTTTCCCTTAAAAAACTGGGATGGGCCAATATCGACAGGTTCTTCTCCGACCCGCGCACAAAGGAGATCGAGCTGATCACCACGGTGGACAATCAAAGCGATTTCAAAACCATTTACATCTCCATGGTGTTCAAAAACCAGAAAATGTATTTGCAGGGCTACCAGAAAAAAGATGGCACGTATTGCTTTTCACACGGCGATTTCGAAAAAACAATGTTGCCTGTAGGCGAAACGGTTTGCATCTTCGCAACAGCGTACAAGAACGACAAACCCTATTTTGCAATGAGATCGTTCACCATTTCGGAAAAGCAAACGATCGCATTAGCACTTCAGGAAACCACGGTGGAACAGCTGAAGCAAAAAGTAAGTACGGGAATTTAAGGCCAAAACCAATATCCTCCAATGGATTACAAACGAATGCCCATCGAGATCGAATCTCCCGAGCAGCTGGGATATGAGAACGTGAAATACAACCTCACGGAAAGTTCCGTTAGTGATGTCATTTACAGCGATCTCCGCCTGCACCTCAATGATCTTAAATTATGTTACGGGCATCATGTTGGCAAACCGGAGCTGAGAGCGCTGATCGCATCCGAGTTCAGCAACATCAGTGAAGAGCAGGTATTGCTTACGGCAGGAGCTGCTTCCGCGTTGTTTATCGTTGCTACATCCCTGCTGGAAAAAGAAGACCATCTTATTGTTGTACGCCCGAATTATGCTTCCAACATGGAAACTCCGCGTGCGATCGGCTGCGAGATCAGCTATTGCGAGCTTCTTTTTGAAAATAAATTTGAGATCGATGTGGAAGAGATCCGCGCACAGATCAAACCAAATACAAAGCTCATCAGCATCACGCATCCCCACAACCCTACCGGCGCTGTAGTTTCAAAGGACACACTGCTTCAACTGGCAGAGCTTGCCGAAAAGCACAATTGCTTTTTACTGGCAGACGAAACCTACCGCGAACTGAACAGGCAGGAGATCTACCCTGCCGGCGCATCACTGCACAACCGGATCATTACGGTTTGCTCCCTTTCAAAAGCTTATGGCATGCCCGGGATCCGCATAGGCTGGCTCATTACACAAAATGCAGATCTATTTGAAAAATTCCTTGCAGCTAAAGAGCAGATCTTCGTTTGCAACCCGGTGATCGATGAAGAGATCGCTTTTCAGCATCTCAGCAAAAAAGAGGAGTATTTCAGCATGGCCGGGAAACACATCACTGAAAACTACAACAGCCTGCTGAACTGGATGAGCCGGGAAAGCCGCATGGAAATGATCGAACCGGCCGGCGGTGTTGTTTGCTTTCCAAGGATAAAGAACGGCGGCTCCATCGATATGAAAAAATTTTATGAGCTCCTGAATACAAAGTTCCAGACATTCGTAGGGCCGGGACATTGGTTTGAAATGCCTGCACATTACATGCGCATTGGATTCGGATGGCCATCCAACAAAGAGCTGGAGCAGGGCCTGCAAAATATTTCCCTTTGTCTTGACCACTTTATCAAATAGATCATAAAACAAAAACAGGCGGTGATCATTGAAGACCACCGCCTGTTTTTATAATTACCCATTTATTTCCTAAGCTACTTTCAGCTTGTTCAATGTTGATTTTTTCAGTTTATCTTTCGCGTAGCGCAGCGTTACATTCACGGCTTTCACGCCTTCTTCCGAAGGTGTTTCAAACATCAGGTCGGTCATGATCGCTTCACAGATGGAACGCAACCCTCGTGCCCCAAGCTTGAACTCCAGCGCTTTTTCCACGATAAGGTCAAGCACACCTTTTTCAAAAGTGATCTTTACGCCATCCATTTCGAACAGGTAGGTGTATTGCTTGATGAGCGCATTTTTCGGCTCGCTCAGGATCCTGCGCAGCGTGTCGGCATCCAGTGGGTTCAAATAGGTAAGCACCGGCAAACGCCCGATCAGCTCGGGGATCAGCCCGAATGATTTGATATCCTGCGGTGAAATATACTGGAGCAAATTTTCCTTGTCCACCACTTCCTCTTCCTTGTTCACGCTGTAGCCGATGGCCTGCGTGTTCAGCCTGTTGCCGATATGGCGGGAAATGCCGTCAAAAGCGCCTCCGCAAATGAACAGAATGTTCTTGGTGTTCACCTGCACTAATTTCTGCTCCGGGTGCTTCCTTCCTCCCTGCGGCGGAACGCCAACAACAGAACCTTCCAGCAGCTTCAGCAAGCCTTGCTGTACGCCTTCTCCCGACACATCGCGTGTGATCGAAGGATTGTCACTCTTGCGTGCTATTTTATCGATCTCGTCAATAAAAACAATTCCTCTTTCTGCAGCAGTAACATCATATTCTGCCGCCTGCAGCAGCCTTGCCAGGATGCTTTCCACATCCTCGCCCACATAGCCTGCCTCTGTAAGCACCGTTGCATCAGCAATGCAGAAGGGAACATTCAGAATTTTTGCAATGGTCCTTGCCAATAATGTTTTTCCCGTACCTGTTTCCCCCACCATGATCACGTTCGATTTCTCGATCTCGATCTCATCCTTTGCAGGTGTCTTTGCAGAATTCTGCATCAGGCGTTTGTAATGATTGTACACGGCCACGGAGATCGTTTTTTTCGCGTCGTCCTGACCGATGATGTATTCATCCAAATGTTTTTTGATCTCGATCGGCTTCAGCAGATGGATCCCGCTGAACACGGAATTATTGCTGCGCTGGCTGACCTCATCGCGCACAATGGTTTGTGCCTGTGCCACGCAATGATTGCAGATATGCCCGGTGATGCCTGCGATGAGGATCTCCGAATCTTTTTTTGTACGCCCGCAGAACGAGCATTTTATTTCTTTTTCTTCTTTTGCCATTGTATCAGTATGCAGCTGGCAATTTGATCAGTTAGCAAAGCCAACTGCTAAATTTAACTGCATCTCCTTTATTATAATTTACTAAATCTTTATTCCAGTTATTAAAAATGAAATGGTTAACAGCAATGCCATTAACCATTCCAAAATTTCAAAGAATCCGGCCCTATTTGGTCCTTAACAGGATCTCATCCACCATTCCGTAAGCTTTCGCTTCTTCAGATGTCATCCAGTAGTCACGGTCGCTGTCAGCCCATACTTTTTCGTAGGTCTGGCCGCTGTGCTGCGCGATGATATCATACAATTCCTTTTTCAGTTTCTGGATCTCGCGTGCTGTGATCTCGATGTCGGAAGCTTGTCCTTCAGCACCGCCCAAAGGCTGGTGGATCATTACACGGGCATGCTTCAGTGCAGCGCGTTTTCCTATTGCACCTGCACACATCAGCACTGCACCCATCGATGCAGCCATACCTGTACAGATAGTAGCCACATCCGGTGCGATGTATTGCATGGTGTCGTAAATTCCCAAACCTGCATACACCGATCCGCCCGGTGAATTCAGGTAGATCTGGATGTCTTTCTTCGCGTCAACCGACTGTAAGAATAACAGCTGGGCCTGGATAATGTTCGCCACCTGGTCGTCGATCCCTGTTCCCAGGAAAATGATGCGGTCCATCATCAAACGTGAAAATACATCCATCTGCGCTACATTTAACTGGCGCTCCTCGATGATGTACGGTGTTACGTTTGAGATATTGTGTTTTGTATAGGAATCAAATGTGTTTCCACTGATGCCTTTGTGCTTTACAGCGTATTTCCTGAATTCGTTGTTATCGAACATACCTTTTTCGTTTTAAGTGAACAATTTAGTTGGTTGTTAAAATTACAAACAAAAACCAAACCTCAAAATTTATATTGACTATTTGGCAGTGTTAAAGAATTCCTCGTAAGCAACCTCTTTGTTCTCCAGTGTAAATTTGGTTTTGAAGAGTGTCATTACTTTTTGTCCGTATACCTGCTCATAGATCTTTTTTGCTTCCTCTTCATTCCCCAACACACGCTTTGCAGTGTTTTCGAGGTCTTCATCGCTCATCGGCATTTGCTGCATTTTTCCGAACTGTGCAAGGATGAGTTGTTTGGTGTGATCCATCACTTCTTCGTTGCTAACGTTGAGGTTGTTGTCCTTGATGATCCTGTTCTCGATCAGCTGCCATTTCAGGCCTTTTGCATACCCGTCGAACTCTGTTTCCACCTGCTCAGGGCTTACCGGCTTTTCGTTCACTGCCACTATCCAGCGCTTCAGGAAGTCGCTTGGCAGGTTGAAGTTTACTTTGTTCATCAGGTGATCCACCACATCGTTGTAAAATTTACGCTCGCTGTCATTCACGAACATTCCTTTTAATTCTTCGCGGATCCTGTCCCTGAACTCTTCTTCGGTGGTGATCGTTCCCGGGCCGTAGATCTTGTCGAACAGCTCCTGGTTGATCTCAGAAGCAGCTAAACGGCTGATGCCTTTTACAGTGAACTGTAATTTTGCGTTGAATGTTTCTGCAGCAGCTTTTTCAATTCCCAGCATGGCAGCAAGGTCGGTAGCATTGGCAGTAATGCTTTGTGCATCCACCACTGTTTTATCGCCCACCTTTAAGCCGATGAATGCTTTTTTCGCCTCATCCTTCACCCTGTCCAGGAACACGGAAGATGTTTTGAAAACACCGCCCGGCAGGATCTCGCCGTTTGCATCCAGTTCCACGAAATCACCGTTCAGAAGGTCGCCTTCCCCGGCAACTTCCACCTGCTCCACTTTTCCGTAACGCTTCGCGATATCGCTCACATATTTGTTCACCAGTTCCTCATCAATCTTTACGGTCTGGTAAGTGAATTTATCTTTCGGGGAAAGCTCCACCTCGAACTTCGGCGCAAGCCCCATTTCGTACATAAATTCGAATTCCTTCTGGTTGTCCCAGTCGATCACAGTTTTGTCATCCGCTTTTGGCAAAGGATTTCCGAGGATCTCGATCTTGTTGTCGTTGATGTATTTGTATAACGAATCGGATAAAAGCTTGTTGATCTCATCCACCATCACTGATTTTCCGTACATTTTTTTGATCACGCCTGTAGGCACTTTACCCGGACGGAAGCCCGGAATTGCAGCCTTTTTCTGGTAGTTTTTCAGGGCGCCTTCCACTTTCGGAAGATAGTCCTCTGCAACCACTTTCACTTTTAAAACCGCGTTCAATTCGTCAATATTTTCCTGCGTAATGTTCATTTTTCAAAATTATTTAATGGATACCTATTGTTTCTCCTCATTTTTAAAGGGACACAAAAGTACGAAATTTTCTCCAAAAAACAGGGATATTTCTGTAAAAACAGACTGAAAACGGGCATTACTGCTTTACGAAGCTGAGCCTGCGGATCCCGTTCTTCCCGGCTGCCTCAAGACTGTATACGGCAGGTGGAAGCATGCCAATGGCGATCTGCGGATCTGAGGCTGCAGCGGTGAACACCAGCATGCCGAGAGGATTATAGATGCGGATCAGCTCATCGCCCGGCTCCAGCCCTTTTACTGTAATGGATCCGGAGGCAGGATTAGGGTAAACGCTTAGCGGGTTGCTTTTTTTGTTGATCCCGGCAACAGAAGCAGCCAGGCTCATGTTATATTTCCCCACAAATACGCCGAAAAAGGATTCATCCTCGAGTATATAATAGCTGTTCGTATCTATTGCCTGCATGTCGATATCAGCGCCATCGGTGCCGGTTGAATCAACGTGCTGCTTTTCAATTGCCAGTACGGGCGACAGTGTTCCCAGCTTTCTCCAGAAGTTATTGGGCATTCCGGAATTATTCCATTCTATAATGGAAAAGTACACCTTTCCGTTCAGCGTACTGTAGCCGATGTTGCTTCCCGGCCAGCCAATGTTCGTTTGCACGCAGGCCGGGTCCCACCTGTATATCTCACCTGCGTAATCATGATGCGAAGCCTGGTTCTTCATATAGGCATTGTCGTTGATCACGCTCAGCTTGTAGGGATGAAAAAAGCTTAGCCCGGTGTAGCCGAAATAGGCATCCGACTGGATCTGCCGCGCGCTGTTCATGTACGTAATGTATTGCCCGGTACCGCTGCTGAATGTGTAAGGGCCATTGAAATCAACAAAGCCGAACTGCATGTTGAGCACCATGAAGTAATTGCCGGATGTGGTTTCCGCGATCTCATCAATGGCAGAGCTTCCGGATGTCATCACTCCCTTATCGGCCCAGATCACATTCTGGCTTGCATCCGTTTTGACAAGAAAGCAGGTTTGCAGTGTATCGCCGTTAATGGCATATCCGTTCATGCTGAAGGTGCCGGAAGAGGCGCCGCCTATGAGGTAATCCCCGCTGCTGGTTATGAACAGGTCGTTTGCAAATGTAACCGTGGGACTTCCGTAAACAGACGAGCTCAGCACAGCGCCGGAAGGGGATAATTTTACCAGGAAGAAGCTCTGGCTCCCAACAGGAATAAGTGCCTGTCCCTGTATGGCACATGCGGATGTAATGTTGCCGAGCAGCAGTACATTGTCAGCAGCATCAACCCTTACGGCAGTTACCATTGCGTCGCCGGATATGGAGGCCGACCAAAGAATGGCACCTGTCACATCGAGCTTATCCATGGAAAAGCCGCCGATACTTGAAGTATTTACATGCCGGTAGGCATACACGCGATTGGAATGGTCCATCACGATCCCCTGATCAACTCCGGCTGTAACGAGCGTTCTCCATTCCCAGCCCTGTGAATAGGATAAATTAACAAATAAGCCTGATAGCAATATGCAGATGGCAACGTATGTATTTTTCATGGTCTCTTTTTATAATGATGTAAAAAAGAGATGCCAGCACATCCGGGGAGCCCGGGAGGAGAACGTACTACAGTTTACGCATGTTCTCAATTTTAGTCTGAAAGATCGCCGCGATCTTTGCTGCCCTTGATTTTGCTTCTCCGGCTTTGGCGCCTTCAAATAATTCATCCACGGTTTCCCCGAAAAGCGCCAGCCAGCGGTCGAAATGCTCCTTATCAACCGGCAGATCCGCATGATGCGCAAAGGGATTCCCATGATACGTTACTTTATCCAGCAAAAGTGATTCCCAGAAGCTGTACATTTTTTCGAGGTGAAGCGGCCAGTTATCTTTTATCCTGCTATTGAAGATCCCGGCAAGCAAGCCGTCTTCCCGCACTTTCAGATAAAAGGCATCCACCAGCTGCTTTATGTCATCTTTATTTAAAATTTCTTTTGTCATAGGATCAGAAACAATTCATCAGGATAAAAATTGAATTCACTAAAATATTGAGATAAAGTGATGCCAGCACACTTTGGTATTTGCCTGGCAATGACATGGCATTGGATCACACAGAGCGGTTAAAATAGAGTTAAAGCAGTTTGTCCTAAACGACAAAACCATCGTATTTACGATGGTTTCGAAGTATTAACTGTGCCCACGAGGAGACTCGAACTCCTAAGTCTAATGACAACGGCTTCTGAGACCGCAACGTTTACCAGTTTCGCCACGTGGGCGGGTATTATGGCACAAAGATATTAATTCTTTCAGTATTTCTATCAAAAAATAAGCTTTTCTGTTTTGTGCTGAAAACCATTCTTATACCCGGAAACCCATCACCCAAACATCATCTACCTGTTCCATCTCTCCTCTCCATTCTTCAAAGCCTTTATCCAGCCATTCTTTTTGTTTCGCCATCGGCAGTCCGGCAGCGGATAAATATCATACTTCCTTTAAAATTCATCGGAACAGGCAGATTAAATTTTATATTAGCTGCGAAAACACTGCGCCTGCTCCCGATGAACCCAAAAGCGATCTCCTCTTTACTCATAGCTGTACTCCTGATTTGCCACAATCTTTCATTTTCTCAAAAGAGCACTGCCGATTCGTTAATTGCATTGATCAGCTCCAAAGCGGATGATACCACCAGGGTGAAAGCATACAACAACCTGTTCCTTGAATATGAATTCTCGGATAATGCCAAAGCAAAAGAAGCGCTGGACAATGCATTGAAGCTTGCACAAAAAATAAAATTCAAAAAGGGTGAAGCGAAAACATACAAGCTGTTTGGCTTTTTTGCGGAAGATAAAGGTAATTATCCCGAAGCGCTGAAAAATTATTTCGCCTGCCTGAAGATCTACCAGGAGATGGGTGACAATCGTGGCCTTGGAGCTTCCTATAACGGCATCGGCACGATCTATTTTTTCCAGGATAATTTTCCGGAAGCACTCAAATATTACAATGAAGGCCTTAAGTATTACCTGGCAGCGAAAGACAAGTCCGGCATCGCCACCTCTTATAACAATCTTGGCAGCACCTACAGCAGCCAGCTAAATTATGCCGAAGCCAGAAAGAACCTGGTGGCCTCACTGAAGATCGACCAGGAGCTGGGCAACGAAAAAGGAGTTGCTTATTCTTACAACAACATCGGGAATCTGTGCGACAATGAAGCGGAAATACAAAGCACTGAAAAATTACGCTATGAAATGCTGGACGAGGCGCTTAAAAATCATTTCGCCTCCCTTAAGCTGAAGGAAAAACTCGAGGACGAGGCGGGGGTTGCTTCTTCCTATGGCAACATCAGCCGGATCCTGATAAAGAAAAAAGAATATGCAAAAGCAAGGGAATGCCTCGACAAGGCTATAGCCCTCGCATTGAAAACAGGCTACAAATCCTGCCTGAAAAACTCCTACTTTGCATTATCCACGCTTGACAGTATAGAAAGGGATTACAAAGGGGCATTCAACCACTATAAGCTTTACATCACGTACAGGGACAGCCTCGATAATGAGGAAACACGCAAAAAGACCATCCAGAACCAGCTCACTTATGATTTTGAAAAAAAGGCAGCTGTTGCCGATGCAGAGCATAAAAAAGAGATGGAGAACCAGCAAGTGCTGGCAGAGGAAAAAAGCAGGAAACAAAAGATCGTGCTCCTGTTTGTTGCGGCCAGCTTGTTGCTGGTGCTGTTCTTTGCAGCTTTCGTTTTCCGTTCGCTGCGCATAACCCGTAAACAAAAAAGCCTGATCGAAAAACAGAAAGACCTTGTTGAACGGCAGAAGCAGGAAGTGGAAAAACAGAAACAACTGGTGGAAGAACACCAGCGGGAGATCATCGACAGCTTTATGTATGCAAGGCGGATCCAGCGCTCACTCCTGCCCACAGACAGCTACATTGAGCGTACTATGAACAGGTTGAAGAAAAAGAAGGGGTAATGGCTGCAGGGGATCTTTCGTTTTCCCGAAATATTAATTACCTTTCGGTAAACACTTAAAAAGCCCGTTATGAAAATACTCTACTCTGCATTTTTGTTTTTTGCCTGTATAATTTCTAATGCGCAAATAACATGGTCTCCGGCCGTGAATGTTGCCGGGAGCAGCTACGACAACCTTCATCCAAGAATAGTAACAGACCGGAGCGGCGATCCGCTTGTTATCTGGGGACGCGGTTCTGATGAATCCGTTTTTTTCTCAAAGTGGAACGGCATAGGATTTACCATGCCTGTGAAAGTAAACACAACGGGATTAACTGTTGCAACAGCTGCCTGGATGGGCCCTGATATCGCGTCAAAAGGCGATACGGTGTATGTGGTAATGAAGCAAACGCCTGAATCTGATTCCACCCAGCATATCTTTATTTCCCGTTCTGTTAACGGCGGATCAAGCTTTGCCACTCCTGTGCGCGTAGATTATATCAACGATAGCATTTCCCGTTTTCCCACTGTTACTACTGATGCCCTTGGAAATCCCCTTGTTGGATTCATGAAATTCGATCCTTCGTATGGCAGCGCAAGATGGGTGGTAAGCAAATCAACAGACTTTGGTAATTCTTTCTCCACGGACAGAAAAGCAAGCGGATGGTCAGGTATGGGAGCCTTAGTTTGCGATTGCTGCCCGGGATCATTGGTTTGCTCCGGCAATAAGGTGGCAATGCTTTACCGTGATAACCTCAGCAACCTTCGCGATATGTGGGGCGGGATCTCATCCAATACCGGGAGTACATTTACACAGGGCCTCGCTTATGACCAGGGAAACTGGATGCTGATGATGTGCCCCTCTTCCGGCCCTGACGGAACAATTATCGGGGATACCTTATATACTACTTACATGAGTGGCGCCACCGGGGATGAACTTGTTTATTTCAACAGGTCTTCTCTTTCAGCATTGGCTAATTCTTCCGGAATTCCAATGACCGGGCAGTTTACCGGGCTAACACAACAAAACTATCCCCGCATGGCCAGCGCGGGAAACGCTTTAGCAACTGTGTGGAGACAATCCGTAAGCGGCAGCAACTATCTGGTTTCGCGTTATACTGCCGATGTATCTACAGGCTTGTATGAGGATGACACCATTGCCGGCAATGATGTTATGAATGCCGATGTAGCAATGATTGACGGAAAGATCTTTGTAGTATGGCAGGATTATACTACAGGAACTGTAAAATACAGGATGGGCACGTACACACCAGTAACCGCCATTACAGGAAACATTCAACAAAATTTTTTCCGGGCTTATCCGAATCCTGCTACTGATATGGTGAACATAGCGCTTTCCCCGGATTTCCAGTCACAGGCGGTAAAGGTATGTGTGATCAATTCCCTGGGGAAAGAGGTTTTTAACAGCTGCATGCAATCAGCACCAGGCACTATTCTCTTAAATACAAAAGGTTTTTCCAATGGAGTGTATTTTATAACTCTCCAAACAGAACAGGGAATCTGCACCAGGAAAATTTTTGTCAGCAATAATTAAAGGTCAAAGAAAGGAAGTGGCAATCGCTACTTCTTTTCCTTCTTTTCCAGGTCCATTCCGCATTTTGGACAAGCCCCTACTTTATCAGAAACAACATCCGGATCCATTGAGCATTGATAAAATGACTCACCGCTTTTCAACATAGTGGTATCCAGCTTAAAATTCTGCTCCGTACTTTCAGTTGTCTGTTCAGCCGGGTTTGTGGAATTACAAGAACTGAACGTGAAAGCAACTACGGCAGCTGATAAAATAATTGTTTTTTTCATTTAGGATTTATTTATTCAGATTAATATATAAAAGTTATGCCCGCGCCCCATTTCATATCACTGTCATAATGCGTGGAAAGGGAAAAATATTTTGTTACAATGTACCGCGCACCAATCATGTATTCCATATCGGTGTTGACCATCGCTCCTAAGCGCAGCCGCTTTGTAACAGGGATATCTTCCCGCATCAGCTGGAAACGTACTTTACCGGTGTGATCCAAACGAAGGTCTGCAGTAATAAAAAGAGGTAAAATATACTGAACGCCAATGCAGGCCACCTGCCGGTAATCCAGAGAGCTTTTCTTCGCATCCACGGAGCTGCTCATACCATGATTCCGGAAGTCGGCACCAATGTATGCATTCCAGAATTGCTGTTTTCCCAGGTACCTTGAAAAATGAGTTTCCGATTCGTAATCATTCATAACATCATAACCAAGCCGCCATTCTGTGCTGATCTTATTCCGCTTGTTTGACAACATAAGCTCTCCATCCATGCCATTGGTTTCAAAAGAAGCATGCAGCATCGGGTGCCAGCCGCGGTCATCCTGGTACACTTTTCTTAATGCATACCCGGGATCTGGGATCTGGGGATTGGGAGGGGAATTTTCATATTCAAAGATCCTTCCCATCCCGCTCATCATGTGATACAGGATATGACAGTGAAAGAACCAATCCCCGCTTTCTGTAGCGGCAAACTCAATGGTATCCGTTTCCATCGGCATGATATCCAGGGTGTTTTTTAATGGAGAATAGTCGCCTGCTCCGTTCAGCACCCGGAAAAAATGGCCGTGAAGATGCATCGGGTGACGCATCATACTTGCATTTTCCAAAACGATCCGGATGTTCTCACCTTTTTTAATCAGGATCTTATCTGCTTCCGATATGGTTTTATTATCCAATGTCCACAAGTATCTGTTCATGTTGCCGGTCAGCTTGAAATGCAAAGTTTTCCATGTGCCTTCCCGAAGGGTTGTTTTTACAGGTGATTTAAGCATTGAATAGTTCAATGTGACAATATCCTCCGGAGCTTTATCTTTAACCCCTTGCTTTTTTTGCCGCCCGCTTAGCCCTGTGATCTCGGGGTACATTACCCTGTTCATATCCATTGCCTGGTTGCTCATCTGCATGCCCATATCATCCATGCTTCCGTCCATGTTCATCATGTTGTCCATCATTTTCAGCCCTTCAAAGTATTTCAGCTTCGGCATGGGCTGCACTAATTTCTTAATGCCTGAGCCCAGCCACAGCGATGCCTGCTTCGTCCTGTCTTCGGGAGTTGCAGAAAATTCATAGCTTAAGCTATCAGGGATGGAAACAATAACATCATAGGTTTCAGCCACCGCAATGATCATCCTGTCCACCTCCACGGGAACCACATCCATTCCATCATTGGCAATAACCGTTATTTTACCGCCGGCATACCTCAGCCAGAAATAAGTGGACGATGAACCATTCACGATCCGCAGCCGTACTTTCGATCCAGGTTTGAACCCAGGCTCTTCCTTTTCCGCTGTACCATTAACAAAGAACTTATCATAATAAACATCACTCACATCCATAGGCAGCATGCGTTTCCAGTCAGCTGTGATCCGGGATTTGAAAAACCCTTCCTTTATAGCTTCTCCATAGCTCTGTACAGCTCCTTTTTTAATCGCATACCAGTCATTTGCATTATGAAGGGAGCGATGCACTTCACGGGGCCGTTCCTCCGTCCAGTCGCTTAATACCATCGTATATTCAGGCAATGTATCCTTTTGTTTTTTATAGATCACGAAGGCGCCATACAGCCCGCTCTGCTCCTGCAATTTGGTGTGCGAATGATACCAGTAAGTGCCGTTCTGCACAATAGGGAATTTATACAAATGAGTGGTTTTCCTTTTGATCGGGGCTGTAGTGAGATAAGGCACCCCATCCTGTTCATTGGGTAAGATGATACCATGCCAGTGAATCGAGCTTTCTTCGCTGAGCTGGTTATGCACATATATTTCAGCAGTATCACCTTCTGTAAAGTACAGAGTTGGCGCAGGAATTTGCCCGTTAATGGCAAAGCCATGAGTTTTTTTACCGCTGTAATAAATAGTGGTATCTGTAATATACAGGTCATAACGGACCGTTCGCTGTGCAAACAGCAGCTTAACCGTAAAAAGAAATACAGAAATAAAAACGATCTTTTTCATAATTTGATTCCTTTGCTGTCTTACATGAGGATAAGCATCGTTGCCGACATCAGGATCATCAGCAGATCCTCAATAATCGTAACAGTGCTCATCGGTAAATTAAAGACGGCGCCGAGGCAGGCACATTGGATCTTTTGCTTGTTGAATACACTTCTCAGGACGCCAATAATGCTGATGCTCATCACTGCAAGTGTTGCAATATTTGTGAGGTATGGCTCAAAATTAGCCAGGTATGCCAGTCCAAGGGCGAGCTCGATGACCGCGTACACGTAGCCCCATTGCCTGAATTTCATTGCTACCACATCATACATTGCATAGCTTTCAGCAAAGCCCTGCAAATTGAGCATTTTGAAGAATGAAAACACCAGGAAGAAGCCTGCCATAAAATGCTGCATCCACTGCATCCCGCTAAAACGTTGATTTCCCAACTGGATCAATATGGTAGCTATCGTTATGTATGAAAAGATCAAAAGAATGGGCTTGTATGTTTCAAGCCAGCTTTTTGTTTGTTCCAGTGTTTCATTATGCTTTGCCGCAGTAACCTGGTATTTGCTTCCCGGACCTCCGAGCGCCTCCTGCAAAGCCGGCAGTGAAATATGCTTTTCCATTGTGATGGTAGCCGTTCCGGTATCTTTAGAAACTTCTGCTGATAATACATCCGGCAGCTTTAACAAGCCGCTTTTTACTTTTGCTTCACAACCGGAACAGGTCATTCCCGATACGTTATAAGTGTGTGTCATGGTATATATAATTTGTTTATGCAAAGGTCCGCACAGAACCTTTTTGACACTTACAGAATTGAAAGATAAACTTGCATTATTTAATGATCTCAGTAGTTTTTCCGCAGGTGGACATTGAATTGCCATAATACGGATTGCTGATCTTTTCATCCATGCTTAGCCAGTCAGCGCCTTTACCTCCATTCGCCATCGGGCAATGCTGGTAATACACCGGCTGGCTGGCTTTGAATACCCTGATCAGCTCGTACATGTTCTTTGACAAGGCCATAAAGTGCTCACGCTGGTGCTCTAATTCATTTGTACCTTTTATGTGTTCGGCATCATAGGAAAGCTTGTCCTTTAAGCTCATCCATGCTTTGTGTTGTTCGGCCGACATCTTATCCATCTTTACTTTATCGATCGCTTTGAACAATTCCTTTGCCTTCTCACTTGCGGCCTTCGCATCATCTTTTGTGAGCGCATCCTTCAAGCCAAAATAAGCTGTTTCTACCCCGGCAACGGAATTGACATCCTCAACCATTACAGATGCCTGCACTGTTTCCGGCGATGCCGCTTCAATTGCAGCAACTGCACTCTTCCTTCTTTCATACTGGCAACATCCCGGCAAATCCGAATACGCTTCATCAGGCGCCATGAATTTTTCATTGTCGTACCCTGCATATGCAACCTGTTTCAGTAACTGATCTGCAGTTGATTTTTTGCTGTCAAACGTTAAGGACAACATTTTAGAATCTGCGTTCCAATCGCCTTGGGCCACATTCTTTTTTGTAGCGGCGGCATCAATACGCTTTTTACACATTTCACAGTTGCCGGATACTTTCAGGCTTACTGTTTTTGCATTTTTAATCCCTGCAGCAGAATCAAATGAGGTGAGTGACAACATTGTTGTTACCAGCATCAGCAATTGTTTTATATTTTTCATATTTAGTTTTTTTAGTATTTATGATCAATTACAATTTATCCAAAGGCTTACGATTGATCGTATTGATCGATTTATAATGTGAGGGCGTAATCCCCGTTATACTTTTAAACTGGTTTGTTAGATGAGCCGGGCTGCTGTAACCTAATCTGAAAGAGATCTCGTTAAGGCTGTATTGCCCGTAATCGATCAGCTCCTTCACTTTTTCGATCTTCAGCTGAATAAAATATTTCTCAATAGTTGTGCCCTCCACCTCTGAAAACAGGTTGCTTAAATAATGGTATTCGTAGCCCAGCTTTTCAGCAAGATAGCTGCTTAACTTCAGCTTCAGGTCAAACGAATCCGATTCAAGCAATTCAATAAGCAGGGTTTTTACCTTCATTGCAATTTTGGCCCTGTTATCATGGATGAGCTCAAACCCGAACTGTTCCAGGCGTTCCCTTACCAATGGAAGCTCTTCCTCCGTCATCTCACGTTCGAGGATCACCTCTCCCAGCTGAACATCGGTGAGGGGGATATTAAAATCTTTAAAAAGCTGCGTGACCACTAATTTGCAGCGGGTACACACCATGCTTTTTATGAATACCGAGTGTGGCATCTAAGTAGTGTTTTAGGTAAATAAAATGAAGGATCAAGCCTCCTAAGGCCGATCATGATCGAACGCAGTTGTTCCGGATCAGATAAGAAGAATGCGGTTTTTCAGGAAAAGCGGGATTCCCGGTATGGGTGGCGAATGAGATGGACTGTAAGCAATGTAATTTGTCTTTACAGGAAGGTACAGGACACGAATGATCGTAATATTTACCGGGGCAATGCAGTTTTCACATACTTCCATCGCTGCCTGTATCTTTGAATCCGAAGGCGCAGCTTTGATCCATTCCGTTCCGGACTTGCAGCAACTCTTCTTGTGTGCTGCCGGCAGTTCTTTATGCCTGCACTTGCAACCCTTTGTTTCAGTTACAGGAATTCCCCAGGCAGTGTAAGCAATTTTACTCCCGCACGAATGTTTTCCCAAAACAATCCCTACTGAGGACAGGAAAAAGTAAAAGGTGAATAGTATGATAAAACTTTTTTTCACATTGCAAAATTATTAAAGAATTAGCGTTAAAGCTAATAATCACTTCACTAATAACCGGCATCATAAAATTATGTAAGCAGCATGCAAGCGCTTTGCACACTTATTTGTTTTCAATAAGCTAAAGCGGGCTTAATAAAACAGGTATGCAGCATTCGCCGCTTTATGCTGCCGCTTATACAAATCTGGCTCATTATTTATAGTTCCATCAGTATGAAGATAGCAAGTTATAATGTAAATGGAATAAACGGAAGACTGCCTGTCCTGATCAACTGGCTGAATGAAAGCAAACCCGATGTAGTATGCCTGCAGGAGCTGAAAGCTCCGGATGAAAAATTTCCCCTGCAGGCTATAGAAGATGCCGGGTACAATGCAGTTTGGCACGGACAAAAAAGCTGGAATGGTGTGGCCATCCTTGCAAAAAAGAAATACGCTATTGAAGCTGTCCGCCGCGGACTGGCCGGAAACAAAGAGGATGAGCAAAGCAGGTTCATACAGGCACAAATACAGGGAATACTGATCGTATGTATTTATCTCCCCAACGGCAACCCGGCTCCCGGCCCAAAATTCGATTATAAGCTGGCCTGGTTCAAAAGGCTCATCACAAAAGCAGGAAGCCTGGTCAAATTGAATTCACCGGTGATCATCATCGGCGACTTCAACGTGATCCCGGCTGATATAGATGCGTACAAGCCGGAGCGCTGGGTGAACGATGCGGTCTTCTTCCCCGAATCGCGTGCTGCTTTTCAAAAGCTGCTGAAGCAGGGATGGATCGATTCGATCCGCAAATTATATCCCAACCAGAAAATATTTACCTACTGGGATTATTTCAGGAATGCCTTTAACCGGGATGCCGGCATCCGGATGGATCATATACTGATCAGTCCCGGAATGGAAAAGCGCCTTAAAAAGGGCGGTGTTGACAGGCATGTGAGAGGCTGGGAAAAAACAAGCGACCATGCGCCGGTGTGGATCGAAATTACAGATTAAGAATTCATATAAATTTGCAAAGCCTGCAGATTTTTGAAAGCATCACCCATTGTATTATTGAAATAAGCATAAACGGTTTTCCCTTCGCTCAGCCATTCCTTCACATACGTTGCGTACTCCGCTAAAAAAGAATCGGAGTAGCTGTCGCGGTAATTGCCCGTAGGCCCGTGAAAGCGGATGTACATAAAGTCCGTTGAATGCTCCAGCATTGGTGTTGCCGATCTGGGAATATCCTGGACCACCATTGCGGCGCCATAAGCGTTCAGCAAGTCATATACATGTTCATTGTACCAGGACTTGTTACGAAACTCAAGGGCAATCTTCCATTCGTTAGTCGGGTTATTCTGTTTTACACAGCGCAGCAACGCATCGAGCTGCATCATGTGCGCATTGCCAAGGCTTGGGGGAAACTGGATCAGGACGCAGCCTTTTTTTCTTCCTGCAGCGGCAATGACCTTAAAATATTTTTCAATATCCTCTTCTTTAAAATCCAATGCTTTCACATGGGTAATTTCTTTCCAGAGCTTGAAGGTGAACCTGAAAGCATCCGGCACTGTTGCTGCCCAGCCTGCAATTGTTTTTTCAAGTGGCAGCTTGTAAAAAGTGCTGTTCACTTCAATGCTGTTAAAAAAAGTGGAATAATACGCCAGGCGGCTGGAGTTCTGGTGCGGCTCAGGGAACAGGTATTTCGGGACAGGCAGCTGCAGGCCGCTCAGTCCGCCATAAAAACTCGCCCGCAGATCTTTTTTACTTTTTTTCAACGCCGGCTTCATTTAGTATTAAATGTTTTGATCGCTTTCTCCAGGTTAATTCCTTTACCCAACACAGGCTTGAAAATATCGCCAACACTCCTGATGCGCTCAACAGCATTCCGGATCGTAAAATCGCTCATCTTCAATCCTTTTTTCACTTCATCCCAGTGCAGCGGCATGGATACGGTGGCGCCGGGTTTCGGACGAACGGAGTACGGAGCTGACACAGTTGCCTGCGGCCTGTTCTGTAAAAAGTCGATGTACATTTTTCCCCTGCGGTTCTTCACGGCTCGCTCAATGCTTGTGAATTTGGGCAGCCGCTCGTGGATCAGTGTTGCGATCAAACGCGCAAACTCTTTGGATTGCTCATAAGTATATTTTGCAGCCAGCGGCATGTAAATGTGGATCCCGGTGGAGCCGCTGGTTTTGGGATAGCCCTCAACTCCCATCTCTCCAAGGATCTCTTTACAAACAAGTGCCGCTTCAATTACCTGGTTGAACGTGTTCTTCGCCGGATCAAGATCAATGATACACCAGTCGGGATTATTTTCGGATTGCACGCGGCTATGCCATGGATTCATCTCGATCGACCCGATGGAAGCCATGTACAGCAGGCTGGCCTCGTCCGTGGCAACAAGGTATTCCTTATCCTCTCCATCCCCTTCACTATGATAATCATAGGTTTTCAGCCAGCCAGGGCCTTTTCCTTTAATGTTCTTGTAATAAAAGCTGAAGCCTGTGATGCCATCGGGATGCCTGAGCATGGACTGGGGACGGTCTTTTAAATACGGAAGAATAAACGGGGCCACCTGGTAATAATAGTTCAAAAGATCCCGTTTGGTGATCTTCTCCTTTGGCCAGTAATATTTATCAAGGTTGCTGAATTTAATTTCCTTTCCGTTGATCTTTTTTACCTGGCTCGCTTCCGTCGGATTTAAAAGAGTTTTTCTTTCTTTTTTGCCTGTAGGCTGAATGAGCTTTGCAGCAGACCTTTTCACCGCTTTATTTTTCACTGCAACTTCCCTTACAACATCTTTCGCGTTCTTATCAATCCGCATTCCCCCGAAAGAAGGATGGCGCATCACTCCATCCGGTGTCATTTCTGCAAAGCTTACTTCACATACCAGCACCGGCTTTATCCAGGTAGCAGTGGCATGCGGAGGGTCGGGCCGGAAACGTGAAGGTTTATTGACATCCGGAACCTCAGTAAAAGGACACTTTTTGATGATCAAAGGCTTGAACTGTTTGAGCATCTCTTTTTGCGCCGCATTGTTAAAGCCTGTGCCTATTTTGCCGGTATACACCAACTCCTCACCATCGAACACGCCCACAAGCAGTGAGCTGAAAGGCTTGCTTGAATCATCATTGCGTGTATATCCGCCGATCACCATCTCCTGCCGCTTGTTCGCTTTTATTTTCAGCCAGTTTTTGGTTCGCTCGCCGGAAATATATATGCTGTCTGCCTTTTTTGCAATGATGCCTTCCAATCCCATTTGCCTGGCGGTTTTAAAAAAATCTTCTGCCGGCTCTTTAAAATCCTTACTTAGCCGTATGATGCTGTTTTCCGGGATGATTGACCGGAGGATCTCCCTTCTTTCCGTTAGCGGCAGCACTTTCAAATCCCTGTTATTATACCACAGGATATCAAAAACGTAGAATATCAATTCACCATCCGCTTCGCTTCTCCAGTTCTGCAGATTGCCAAAGTTCGACATGCCGCTGTCTTCAGCAACAATAATTTCCCCGTCAAGGATCGCATCAATGCCCCAGTCTTCAACCGCCTTTTTTACAGGGTAAAATTTATCGTTAAAGAATTTGTCGTTCCGCGATTTCAGCTCTGCCTTCCCCTCTTTCGCAAATGCCAGCGCCCGGTAACCATCCCACTTCACTTCATAGATCCAGCCCTCTTCATTCACCGGCTTGTCTACCAGGGTAGCCAGCATCGGCTTTAATTTACGCGGCATCGCTTGTGCCGGAGCTTTTTTAAGAAGAGCATCCGGGGAAGAAGCTTTTCCTGCAGGAGCCTTGCTTTTTTTCGGTTTTTTTGAGCGCGCCTTAGCAGGTGAAACACGTTTACCTGCCGCTTTAGTTGTTGAGCCAGCCATACGTTTTTTACATAATTTTCTGAAAGAATACTTAAAAATTATGTGCCTGCTCCAAATGATTTTAAATACCTCTAATAAAGATGCAGCAACCAGGGCGAAGGAGAAACGAGTGAGAAGAAGGCAGGACAGGCTTTTCGTGAATGTGCATAAATAAAAAAGGAGTTCTTTTCAGAACTCCTTTTTGTGCGGATGAAGGGACTCGAACCCCCACGCCTCACGGCACCAGATCCTAAGTCTGGCGCGGCTGCCAATTACGCCACATCCGCAAAATATCCCGTTTTTTTATCAACGGGCGACAAAGATAGGATTTTTATTACAATACCAGTCCGAAATTCATGCTTTTTTGATTTCCTTCAAACCTTGCTACGATCTGTAGAATGTAGATAAAATCCCCAAATCGTTGATAACATCTTGTAGAGCGGCATGAATAATCTTTTACTTTTGTGAGAGAATTGAAAAATATGCTTACAATCGATCCGAAAGAGGTTAAATCACCCGTTTTACACGGGTATTTGCTGGGTGCCGTTGCACCACGCCCGATCGCTTTTGCAAGCACCATTGACAAGGATGGAAACCCAAACCTGGCACCGTTCAGCTTTTTCAATGTATTCAGTTCCAATCCGCCCATCGCCATTTTTTCACCGGCGCGCAGCGGCAGGACAGGCGCCACCAAGCACACGTTCGACAACATCAAAGAAGTGCCTGAAGTGGTGATCAACATGGTGAATTACAGCATGGTGAACCAGGTAAGCCTCGCCAGCACCGAATACCCGAAAGGCGTGAATGAGTTCGGCAAAGCAGGCTTAACACCCATTGCTTCCGAAAAGATCAGGCCTTTCCGCGTGAAAGAATCGCCTGCACAGCTGGAATGCATCGTGCGCGAAGTGATCGAGCTGGGAACCGGCGGAGGCGCAGGAAACCTCGTCATCTGCGAAGTGGTATTGATGCACGTCAGCGAAGATGTGCTCGATGAGCACAGGCAGATCGACCCGAATAAAATTGACCTCGTGGCACGCCTTGGAGCCAACTGGTACAGCCGCACGAATGGCAGCGCCCTCTTCGAAGTGGCAAAGCCCTTACTGAACCTCGGCATCGGCGTGGACCAGATCCCGGCCCCGATCAGGAACTCAAACGTACTGACGGGCAATAACCTCGGGCAACTGGGCAATATTGAAAAACTTCCTTCGAAAGAAGAAATAGTACTTTATAAAAATTCAGCAGCATACAGGGAAGCAACAGAAAAGTACGGCAAGGGCTCCAATGAACCGCACCGCGTGGCCAAAGGCCTGCTGGACGATAACAAGCCCGAAGATGCATGGAAAGTGCTGCTCTCGGAATAAGCATCATACAAAATCAGTAAACAACTAAAAACAAAATAAAATGGACATCACAGGAATCTTAAAATTAAAAACAGAAGCACAACAGGTATCTGATAAATTCAGAAAAAGGGAATTTGTACTGACAGACAATTCATCCCAATATCCACAGCACATCTCTTTCCAGCTTACACAGGACAAATGCGGCCTGATCGACCAATACAATGTCGGCGATGAGATCAAAGTGCATTTCAACCTGCGCGGGCGTGAGTGGACTTCCCCAAAAGGAGAGATCAAATATTTCAACACCCTTGAAGCATGGAGAATTGAAGGCGGAAACGCAGCTTCTAAAAATACATCCTCCGCTTCCATGAATGATGTAGCAGCTACATTCACTGCTGCTTCCCAGGAAGATGACCTGCCATTCTAAACGAGGTAATAAAAACAAAAATGACGCGTTTTGCACTATGCAGAATGCGTCATTTTTTATTTGCCTGTTCCTTTTCAGCATCTCTTCTGCGCTTTCACAGGAGAACAAAACAGTTCCCGATTCCATCCGCCTGGAGATCGTTTCCTCCAACCTCAGCGAAGACATGAGCACGCTCTCTTCCAATGATGATGAGCTTCTCCTGCTGATCTATGACTACACCGATTCCACCGTCACCGGGTCGCCTGCTTTTACAGGCTATTTCACGCTTCATAAAAAAGATCAGAAAGTAATTCTTCCTGCAGATCCGCTTGGTAATTTTATTCAGCATGATCTGCTGCTTTTTCTTATCGAGATCGACTCGGACAAAAAACCGGGGGACATCGAAGCATCCGTAACCCATCATTACAAAGAGCTGATCGCAGCCTACAAGTTGCGCGATTATCTTGCCATTGAAAAAGTGATCGGCGATGAGGATGTGCTCGGGATAAAAGTTCTTCCCGCTTTTAAACCGGGTAAGGATAACGAAATTATATTTAGCGATATTTACAAAATGGACCGCTTTTCCTATTCACTCATTTTCAGATAAACACGATGCTTCAACTGCAGTTTCAACCCTTTCCCACGCTCACAACTTCAAGGCTCATCCTTCGCGAAGTCACATTTGATGATACAGAAGCAGTGTTCGATTTTCGCTCCAATGCAGAAGCCATGCGCTACATCGGCAAGCCGAAAGCTACTTCACTCGAAGATTCCCGTGAGCTGATCCAGCGCTTCATCGATGGCATCGCTGCAAACGATGGGATCACCTGGGGCATCACGCTCAAAGGTACTGATGCACTCATCGGCACGATCGGTTTCTGGAGAATTCAAAAGGAACATTACCGTGCGGAGATCGGTTACATGCTGCATCCTGCCCACTGGAACAAAGGGATCATCACCGAAGCCATAAAAGCCACAGCGGATCATGGATTCCGGCAATTGGGATTTCACAGCATTGAAGCACATCTCACACCGGAGAACATTGGCTCATCGCGTGTACTTGAAAAATCAGGGTTTACAAAAGAGGCGCACCTCAGGGAAAGTTATTTTTATGATGGCGTATTTTCCGACACTGCCATCTATTCGAAATTAAACCCGGGAGCTTAGAACATCACCTGGTCCTCATCCACGGATTTCGAATCCAATGCATCTCGCAGGCCATTGCCAAGCAATACAAAAGCAAGCACCATCAGTACAATTGCCATTCCCGGTAAAAAGGCGAGGTAAGGAGCATCACCGATAATGTATCCCTGGTGCGCACTGATCATTGCTCCCCAGGAAGCTGTCGGAGGCTGAGCACCAAGCCCGAGAAAGCTTAAGCCCGCTTCCGTTAAAATTGCAGAAGCAAAATTAGCAGCCGAGATAATGATCACAGGCCCCATCACGTTCGGGATCACATGCCGCAGGATGATGCGTGCATTGGTAAAGCCAAGCGCACGGCCGGCTTCCACAAATTCTTTTTCACGCAGGCTCAGGATCTGCCCGCGGATCACGCGCGCCACCTCTACCCACATTGTTAATCCTACCGCTACAAACACCTGCCAGAAGCCTTTTCCCAATGCAAGCGTGATCGCGATCACCAGCAGCAATGTCGGGATCGACCATACAACGTTTGTGAACCACACAATGAAATCATCCACCCGGCCGCGGTAAAACCCGGCCAGGGCGCCCATCAGGATCCCGATCACGATCGAAATAATAACAGAAATGAAGCCTACCGAAAATGAAACACGCGTTCCCAGCATCAAACGGCTCAACAGGTCGCGGCCTGCAGGATCAGTACCCAAAAGGTATTTACGGGTGATGATGTAATTCTTCTCCACCTCTTCACGTAATTCCTTCACTGTTTTTTTGATCTTCTGGTTGCTTCCGAATTCATAAAATTCGGTATAGCCTTTCTCTACGTTATTCGCGATCGGCGTGTTGTAATCGATGGCATACACCACATCTGCAAGGTTGTATTTGATGTCGGTCCCGGTGCGCTTTTCATCGCCTGTGTATTCCCGCACTACAATGTCGTTCCCGTCAAAATGATAATCCGAAAAAGGGATCGAGCGGAAATTGCTCACCTCGCCGAAAAGCATCTTGGAAAAAAAATTCACATGGTGCCCCGGCTCATTCTTGCGGGTCTGCAGCATTTTCACCGTGAACCCCGGGGGCTTCTTGGAAAGCTCAAGCAGCTGGTCGTTTGCATCGGGTGTGGAATCGGGAGTGATGAGGAAGCCAAGGACGGCAACCATCAGGCAAAGGAAGATCACGATCAGCCCAAACATGGAAAGTTTGTTTTTTTTCAGCCTTTGCCAGGCGAAATACGACAATGAATGGGAATAAGAATCGCTTTTTTTCGACATTTTAAATTAAAATTTCCGCCCTTTCCATTCAAATCTTCCCCTGTTCCCAAGCAATCCGGCTAACACCACATAAAAAACATACATGAATTGTTCGGGTAGAAAAAGATATAAATAGTGCTTCTTTCTGAAAAAAGAGGCTGCTAAAAATAACAACAAAAAGTCAAATACGCATTTAATTCCTGTAAGAATAAGACAAATTTGGAAAAAAGGCTGACAGACGGCTGATTTTACTGAGGTAAAGGCGCTTAAAAGAGCCATTAAGAGTATAAAAAGGCAAAAGAGATACACAATAAGCGAAACCCATTTTGTTTCCCTGTTAAAGGCCCCGAAAGGCTTTGATGCCCAGCGCTTGCGCTGCTCCGAAAATTCTTTCAACGTGCGTTTTGCCGGCGTTTGCACGATGGCTTCCCGGTCTTTCAGGAATTTCACTCCGTCCCTGTAACGCCCGTTGATCTTGTACATCAGCAGCACATCATCTCCTGAAGCCTGCCGGTCGATGCCCGAAAAGCCCTTCACCTCATTGAATGCTTCCCGCCTGTAAGCAAGGTTCGCACCGTTGCAAAGGATCGCCTTATTGAAATGCAATGCGCCGCAGGTGCTGCCCATCAGCGCCATCAGCTCCAGGCTCTGCATTTTTTCAAAAATGCTTTTCTCGTTCACAAAGGCTACAGGCGCCACCACCATTGCCGCTCCGGAAGCTTCATAAAATGCAGCAATGCTTTCCGCCCAACCGCTTCCCATCACACAATCAGCATCGGTGGTGATGATCAGCTCTGCATCGCTGTTGCTTATTGCCAATGCGATGGCTGACTTCTTGCCCGTGCCTTCTGCCTTCAGCATACTGACCTGCGGATGTTTGTTGCAATATCCCCGCACAGCTTCTGCTGTATAGTCTTCCGAATGGTCATCCACTACAATGATGTTCATCTTTCCTTTGTACGACTGCGCCAGCAAGGCATCCAGGCAGAAGCCGATGTTTCGTTCTTCATTCCGCGCGGCGATCACCACCGTAACAGAAACATTTCCGGAAGAAGAAACATTCGAATGCTTTGTCCTGAACCATCCATAGCTGAACAGGGCGATCATCACCGCGTACCCTATGCAGAGCAGGCAGGCTATAATGGTTATGGTCCAGTGCAGGTACAGCATATCAGGAGCGGAAAAATTTTAATTTCCAGGTAAAGGCCGAACCGATGATCGCCGGAGCAGCGAGGTTGATGATCCAGATCACGAGGGAAGCGGTAACCACCGCAGCTGTTTCTGTTGTATAAGCACTGAACAGGTACATCGCGGCAGCGCCCCGGGTGCTGATCTCCGTAAATGCAAAGCTGGGAACAAGCGAAGTCACTAAAAAGGTAACTGCGATCAGCTGAACGGAAAGCAGGGGATCCAGCCAGACGCCGAAAGCGCACAATACCAGCGCATACTGCAAAAGAAAAACGGCATAGCGCAATGCGGATAAGAACAGGACGGTCAGCAAGGTTTTTCGGTCGGTATCAAACACCACTTTAAAATAGGATTGTACTTTGGCTGAAAATTTTTCCCTGTAACGGTTGAGCACTACCGGGAGAACAAAGGCTGCTGCAAAAGCAACAAGAAGGAGCATTCCCCGGCTCTCTGAAATAACAGGCGATTGAAGCGAGCCTTCACGCATCATCGGCACAAGCGCAAGAATCCCAACAATTAAGGTCATCGAAAGCTGCATAAAGCTGCCCAGGAAATTTTTAAGCGTAGCTTCCACCTTATCTGCTTTCTCCAGGAAAAAAATTCTTCCAGCAAACTCCCCTACCCTGTTCGGCATGAAAATACTTACCGTAACTCCTGCAAATACCGACTGCATGGCTGTTTTAAAAGATATGTGCTCCAGTGGGGCAATGAGGATCTTCCATTTCAGCGCTTCAATTCCCCAGTTAAAAAACATCAGCAAACAGGTAAGAAATAACAGGCTGTAATTAACCGTTATGTACTGCGAAGCGATGAAAAAATTTGAATCCGGATCTGCTGAAGTTAATTTGTGAAGAATATACCCGGTTGATAAAATTAAAATGGCGGCCTTTATCAAAAGACTTGTAACTTTGTAAGCACGGTTAGTTGAGGTCACGCTCATTTTCCACAATATTAGCAAAAAGACGCGGCATGTCACTTATATCAACGGATAAAATAGTATTGGGGATCGATCCGGGAACCAATGTTATGGGCTACGGGCTCATCCACATCAAAGGCACTAAAATGGAGCTGGTGGTGATGGGTGTGCTGCGCCTCGAAAAAATTGGTGACCATGCCCTGAAGCTGCAGCGGATCTTTGACCGCGTAGTGGCCCTGATCGATGAGTATAAGCCCGATGAGCTGGCGATCGAAGCGCCTTTCTTCGGTAAGAATGTGCAGTCGATGCTGAAGCTTGGACGTGCGCAGGGAGTTGCCATTGCAGGCGCCCTTTCACGCAACCTCAGCGTTTGCGAATACTCGCCGAAAAAAATAAAAATGTCGGTCACCGGCAACGGAAATGCCTCCAAAGAACAGGTGGCTGCCATGCTGAAGACCCTGCTGAATTTTAAAGAAACACCTGAATTCCTGGATGCTACCGATGGCCTTGCTGCTGCGGTATGTCATCATTTTCAGCGCCAGCCTGCCGGTGGCAAAAAAGCATACACCGGCTGGAAAGCCTTCCTGGCGGAGAATCCAAACAAAAAAGCCTAAGCTTTTTACAAGTTAGACTTTATCTTTTCAGCCATTTCCGAAAGCTCCTGTTGAGATGGTTTTATTTTTTCCCTTGTGAAATTAAGGTCGTTTGCCGTGTTCATAGGCACAAGGTGAATGTGCGCATGCGGCACTTCCAGCCCGATCACCGACATGCCGATGCGCTTGCATGGCACTGCTTTCCGGATTGCCTTTGATACCTGCTTGGCGAAGATGATCATTTCGGAGAGCTCCGCATCTTCGATATCAAAAATGTAATCTGTTTCTTTTTTCGGCACTACCAGCACATGTCCCTGCACAAGCGGGAAAACATCGAGGAATGCAAGGAATTTGTCATTCTCGGCGATCTTGTGTGCAGGAATTTCACCTGCAATTATTTTGGAAAAAATACTGGACATAAATTATCTTGTAATATCAACGATCTCGAACTGCATAACACCGGATGGCACTTTGATCTCAGCTTTGTCGCCCACTTTTTTACCAAGCAGCCCTTTCCCGATCGGGGAATCCACGGAGATCTTTCCTGATTTCAGGTCCGCTTCATTTTCAGCAACAAGTGTATAGGTCATTGTTGCACCGTTCGCGGCATTCTTGATCTTTACCTTTGAGAGAATCAGCGCTTTCGACATATCCAATTGCGATTCATCGATCAGCCGTGCATTGCTGAGCACCTCTTCCATTTTGGAGATCCGGAGCTCGAGCAAACCCTGGGCTTCCTTTGCCGCATCGTATTCTGCATTTTCCGACAGATCCCCTTTATCGCGTGCTTCCGCGATCTGGCGTGAAATAGAAGGACGTTCCTGGGATTTTAAATGATGTAATTCATCCTTTAATCTTTTTAATCCTTCTTCCGTAAAATAAGAAATATGTGACATTTTTATTGTTTTTTGATATGGACTATTAAAACACAAATCCGTCCCGCAGATGCGGGACGGACTTTATTCTATACAAATATATGAAAAATATTATAAATTGATCCTCACTCCCAAAGAGTGTGTTCCCTGGAACGGATCTGTATCACGGTAAGAGTAATCAAGCCCGAAGGTAGATTTGTTCTTTCCAAATGGGATCTCTACGGTAAAGCCGGCGCTTGGGCCTGTAAATACAGTGGTCCTGTCTGCCTTTTTCGTGATGCCTTTTTCGTAAGTATAACCTACTCTCACCATTACAATGTTTTTCCATCCGTACTCCAGTCCAAGCTTAAACTCATCTTTAGAGAAAGAGTTGGAAGTGAATGTTCCCATTGCAGTGATGCGGTTGGTTTTCATTTTAGCGCTGTCCTTGCTCAGGTAAATGTCGTAACCTGCACCGATGTTCAGCAATGAAGGAAGCTCGAATGTAGCGGAGCGCTGCTCAACTGTCATCTGGCTGGATCCGTTTGTTGCGGAAGGAACAGGTGTTTTGAAGGAAAGTCCGTCACCCCTGAACTGCATACGCGGCCCTACGTTCTTCAACGCGATACCGAATTTCAGCTGGTCATATTTACCGGTAACATACTGGATCCCTGCATCCAGGGCAATGCCCCTTGCGCTTACGCTGGCTGTTTTTTCAGTGATCACCCTTAGGGTAAGTCCACCGTAGATGTTATCGGAAAAACCTTTTGCATACGACAGCCCGATGTTCAGGAACTGCGGAGAATAGGTTCCCAGTCCGCCTTCCGGCTGAGCTACGGTAGTGATAGGAATATCACCGAAATCCATTGCCATGATCGACAAGCCGATGGCTCCTGTTTCACCTACACCCTGCGTCAAACCGAATGAGTTGATGTTGATATCGGTTCCTTTCAGCCACTGTGTGCGGGCGAACATGATCTCTGTTTTCTTTGTGAATGCGGTACCGGCAACGTTCGAGAACATTGCCTCAAGGCCTTTAACGCCTGCCACATTTGAACCTGCCCATCCGCTGCTGCGGGCCCATGGGTTGATGAGTAACTCTGTAGCACCGGCCTGGCCAACGCGATCAGGGTTACCTGCATAAGTGCCTGCCGGGATAGCAACTAAACCTGCCAATGCAACCGGAGCAAAAAACTTATAAAATTTTTTCATAATACTTATTTTAAATTCTGAATAACCTTAATTGAACTAAAACAATCTTAATATGCCTCGATGTCGATCGGACGTAATACTCCGAACCATTTCAGGATCTTTTCTCCAACATCCGGCACTTCCACGTGGATGATGTACAATCCGCTGGCGATTGGAATGCGCGCCTCATTTTTCAGATCCCAGTCAAGCGATGTTTTTGCTTCCGCACCGGAATCATCTTTTTTGTAGCGTCTTACCAGGTTACCATTCAGGGTGTAGATGGACACCGTGCATTTTGCAGGAAGATTCGTGATCTTCACTACCTGGTCAAGAGTTGTTTTTTCATACTCAGAGTATGCGTAGTATGGATTCGGAACGATGTTGATGAGATCCAGCGCGTCTTTTGCTGTTTCATTATCATTTGTATGCGTTTCGATGTCCGCAGTGTTGAACTCATAGATCCCGTTCGCTTTGTTCACTGTAGATAATACAGAGTAGTTGTAAGCGATCGTTGAAGCAGAGATCGTATCTGTGAAGTTGGAATTTACCGCTGTAAAGCTTGTTCCGGTATTGTATGTGATCCCGTTGTGCTTGATCGGGCCTGCCTCTACAAAGTAGTGCTGTCCTGAGATCAGGCTGTTGAACGACTGTGCCGTGCCTGTTCCGTATTTGGCATACGCTTTTGTAACACGCAACCTTACTTTCACATCTGTTTCGAACAGCTGGTGACCAGGTGCAAGCAATGGAATGTTCACCCACATTGCATCGGAATACACTTCACGTTTGTAACCATCGGAAGATGAAGATGAGCTTGCTGTTTCAGAAGCATGATATAATTTATACATCGCAAGTCCATTGTCGTAACGCGGGAGGTCCCTCAGCTGTCTTGCAAGCATCGGATCTGTCGGAGGATACAGCGAGCTTGTTGTTGCGCTGTAGTTGCGTCCGAATACATAGATATAATGCTTACCACCGAACAAAGGATCGAAGAACGGAGAATACGTGGTCGAGGTCGGGTTCCATTTCATATCCGCACCGTTTTCAGATGGAAGGTATGAATCCTCACCGAATGCCATGTTCAGACGCTCGCCTGTTTCCAGGTTCACTGCATATCCCGGGAACCAGCCCATACCTGTTGGTGTTGGGATCTGAACTCCGGCGCTGTCAATAAAGCCGCCTTCTGTAGCATTGTAACCTGCATCACCCAGTTTTTTACCGTTTTTGTCAACCGATGGCGACTTACGCATGCTCATTTTCGGAGCTCCGCCGATTGCCAGGGCTACATCTTCCTGTAATTCGATAACCGGGCAGCGTGTCCATTTCGATTTATCGGCAGTGATCACCACGTCAACGCTTGCAAGGTTTTTAATAAAGTTCAGCGTCCTGTATTTATCCCATGCCGGGCCTCCTCTGGAAACGATCGGCAGACCTGCCCCCGGAATGGTGGAAGCTGCCGCCACACGGTATGGCGCCCATGTTCCGTTGATTATTTTTTCATAAGCCTGCTGGTCATCCGGGCCTGCATAATCATTGTATTCAGGCTGTGTTGCATCTGTTGCAGTTCCGGAACGGATCCAGTTTGCATCCACAGTTCCTTCTTCATCAGGCAATCCTGTTAACCAGCGCTTGGTTACATCGCCGAATGACATGGAGCTTGCTGAAGCGAGTGCACCATTGTCGGTTGCCAATGCATCCGAAGGACTGTAAGAATAAGTAATGTTCACCGAAAGGCCCAGTCTTGGGATCACTTCATTGGAACCGCTTGGCTGTCCGTTGATGATCTGCTCATTCGGGATAGCAATGCTTGCATCCGAATGGATCGTGTCGGAGTGTGCTCCGCCAGGCAATTTTACAAGTGTCCAGCGTGCAGCCGTTGTAATGTTATTTGTAGTTGCAGTAGTTGTTGTATCCCACAGGAAGATCCTGAAGCTTTCGTTCGGAACGTTCAAAGGGTCAACCACTTTGATGGTTATAGGAGCATGTCCGTTCTCATAAACCGGGTTCAGCGTGCGTCCCGTGCTTACAGCCTGCGCAAGTGATCCGCCGGTCATTTCCAGGGAATTTCCGCCGTTACCCTGTCCTTCGATACGTTTTACCTTTACGCCGGAACCGTAATCAGCATGTGCTTCTGTTCCGCTCAGCTCAGGAGAAACGATGTGAGGAATCCCTGAAGCTTTTGTCACATTTCCGCTACCGGAGATGTAAGGCTTGTAATCGTTATAGGAGAATAATCCCGGGTTGAATTCCTGTGTTGCGCTGTATCCGTAAGCAACCACTGTATAGTAGTATGTTTTATGGTTAACAAGCTTGTTGTCGCCGGAAGCGAAAAGATCGGTTTTTAAAGATACCGAGTGAGAAACTCCCACATCGCCACCATTCACCATTTCCATCGGAACGTTCGCAGTGATGTTCTGGTCAAATGTGTAATTCACAATTTGTTTGATACCGTCTTTTTTATCGCACTGGTAAACCAAACGTGCCCTGTCAACATTGTTGAGCTCCGTTGCAGAAACGGTTGCATCTTTCAGCTGGTACACCTGGTAACCCTGGAAACGGTACAGGGAGTCGCCTCCAACTGCAAGATCCGGATCTTCACTGTATTTTTCCTGGTAGTTGTTTGAGCCTTTTGCATTGGTCCAGTATAAGATCAGCTCGTTATCAAGCTCCTGGATGGAAAGGTCAGGTGCATCCGGGCCTTCTAATTTTTTAAAGCAGTTGTTGAATAATTTCTGTGCTTTTTTATCTGCACCTTTTAATAAGGCAAGTGAAGCCATCGGCCCGCCCTGTGTTGCACGTGCCCATACCACACCGGTAGTGATCACGTTAACGGCGCCTGCTGTAAGTGTAAACGGCCCGGCCACCTGCATAAAGCGCCTGTCGACAAAGGGGTTGTTCTCCCTCCACTCGCTCCATGGAGCCTGTGTTACGAAGTTGGTTCCAAAGCCTGTAGGATCGGAGTCATCAGGAAATACGAATTTACAAGGAGTACCTGTACCAACAGCATCTCCGCCGTAGGTCATGATGCTACCATCCCTCCATTTTCCGGTAAGGTAGTTATAGAAGTTTGTGGAAGCTCCCGGGTTACCGTTTACAGGGTTCGAGTTATTGTTATAGTATATGAAACGCTCCATACCTAAACGCTCGTTATCTGCGATCGAATCGCCGTAACCGATACCGTTAATGGTACTGTCGGCAGGATTATCCATGCCATCCGCATCTTTGAAAGGCCCTTCGAAGAAATCGACACCCACAGCAGGAGGATTGGAACCGTAGCCCAGTACACCGCTCAAGCCTTCATCCACCGCATCACCATTGTACTGGTAACCGAATCCGTTGGAAACATCACAGCCTACAAAGTCATCATTATAACCTCCAAGATCCGAATCCACCCATACACCAAAATGTGTTTTGTTGATCTGGAAAGAGGATTTGTTAGCGATCTTGTATGTATAGAATGTCATGTCATTGATCTCGTCATTGGTTTTGAATCCGAATGCCTGTGCCTGGATCTCAAGTCCGATTGCAGCTCCGCCTGACTCACCATGCACGTTTCCTTTATCATTGAACACCCACCAGATCGCCTGGTCGCCTTTTAATTTTGCAGTACAGGCCCTGTTGATCAGAGGGTTTGTGTTATCACCTAAGTCGAAATCTGGATAATCTCCTGAAGCCGGGTCATAAATGTTATCCAGGTTGTAATCGAACCATGGAGCCAGTGGCTGTCCCTGTGGCCCAACTGTCGGCCAGTCAAGAATGGTTTGCATCTCGGAGCTTCCGATAGGATTAGCTCCTACGGATCCGTTGATCACCCAGTTATGGTATGCCTTTACATCGTCCTTGTTTACTTTATAGAACTTATCGTATGCAAGGCAGGTGCTTGGATCGATACTCGCAGCTGCATCAAGCGGCCCCGGCCAGAAGTCATTACCTGTCTGGCGGTAGGTCATCGCAGCAACTTTCAGCTGGTTACCGGCATCCACACCACCGATCCACAAGGAACCTGCAAAGATCGATTTGATGCCGCTTCCTTTCGGAATTTCATATTGGGCGCTGATAAGGTCCCACCACATATCGCCACCTGTTAATAAAGTAGCTCTTACGTTATTAATATCAATATCAACACGGGCGGTTGCAGGTGCACAACCCGACATTACCGAACGGTTCGGGTCAGAAACAGGAGGAGCAATTCCGGATATCCCGACATTTTCTCTTGCAATTGCGCTAAAGGAAAAAGCCATTATAGATAAGGAGGCAATTAACTTGATACGATTCTTTTTCATATTATTTTTATTATGTAGCATTTCAATTTTTTTCGATGGTGTTCAATTCTTTAATGCGTGATTAAAAATCAAGCAGGAGTCCGAGGCGGATAACACGCGGCCTCTGGTAGTTGCTTGGATTGTTAATGTTCACACGGTAAAGATCCTGGAACGCTTCAGGGTTTGTTTTAGAAGCGATATCGCTCTGGGCATCTGCAGAAGCAAGATAGCCGTCATCATCAGGGTTACCTGTTGCTTTGTAAACGCGGATGATGTTTTTCTGGTTGAATACGTTCAGCACCTGTAAGTAAACGTTCAGGTTAGCGTATTTTTTCTCTTCACCTTCTTTTTTACCACCCCATGATAATTCGATGTCTTTATCAACTCTCAGATCCACTTTGAAGTTCCATGGAAGGTTTGATCCGTTGATGTTACCTTCAAGTGAACGGCGCTGTGGAACGTCGAAATAACCATCAGCAGAGATGTTTGCCTGCTTGCTGTATGGAGTTCCTGAACCAGCCCTTAATACTACGTTTGCTCCAACGTTCTCAAGCAATTTAACTGATTTTTCAGTATCGCCTTTTTTACGTGTCCAAACCGGGCCGTTGTAATCTTTTCCAGCACCGAAACGGTAATCGATGTTCATTACGATGGTGTGACGCTGATCGAAATCCAGTGGGTGCAATACCCTTAAGTTCGGCTGGCCGGAAGAAGCAAGGTTGAATCCGTCAGATGCGCTGGATCCTGTACCATCGGCGAACTGCAATGTATAGCTTGCTGTTAACTGTACACCGCTTGCCATCCTGCGAAGGTCATACGCGATGGAGAAACCTTTTACTGTTCCAAAATCGATGTTGTCATAAGAAGTGTAGGTCTGGGGATAAGCTTTGGTTACGCTTACCACCTGGATCATGTCCCTTAATTCGCGGTAGAAAGCAGATAAGGTGATCGCAGAGTTTTTCTTTTCGTTCAATACCTGTGTGAATCCCAACTCGTAGTCAGTTGTCCTTTCAGGCTTCAGTCCCGGGTTGTTCAGTGTTGCTGCATTCCTGTATGCCAGCTGCAGGTAATCCGTAGGGTCTAACCTGTTAGCAGAAGGAGGACGCTGGGTCAATACATCGTAGTGTGCAAAGAAGTTAGCCACATCGGAGATCGGGAATGCGAATGCGATACGCGGCATCAGGTTGATCTGTGGTTTGTAATCTGTAAACACTGTTGATTTGATGTTTTTCTCAGAAGCATCAGCTGGGTTCAGTAAGGCAGGGTTGATACCACCATCGGAACCGTTCAGGAGGCTTGGGTCAGAGATCTCGTTACCGGTAGCATCGTACCAGGTATCTCCGTCCCTGTATCCTTTGATCTCGGAGTTCGGGTTGTTAAGGTCATTCACATACACAACGAAATCATCACCGATATTGGACGGACGCTCAGGCTGGTTTGTGTAATTCATCTCACCTGCAGTTTTTGTTTCATACAACAGGTATTTATCTTTCAATACTTTCTGGTTAGCATCGAAACGGTCGATACGTAAACCAACATTGAACTTAATGTCTTTAAAGTCGAAACGGTCCTGTAAGTAACCTGCAATGTAGATAGGCTTGTATGCGCCGATCTCCCTTGTATAGTTCCCTTTGTCGTCTTTCTTATTGTAGAAATCATCAAGGCTTGGGTTGCCGTTCAGTTTTTTACCGGTGTGGTCATAACCGTAATATGCTACCAATGCTCCGCCGCCGAGGTTTAAAAGGTCATCTGCGCTGAACATATCAATGCTGTAGGTTTCAGGATCGTAAGAGTCAACATCGATCCAGTTGGTGCTGTTCTCAGCATAACCAAGTTTTTCCCTTAAGCTGCGGTCAAACTGGCTTTGCTCGCCTGCATTGTACAGCCTGTTGAAATCGTAGTAGTTGTAAACCGAAGGATCAAAGAACTCAAGGATCTGGTCGTTGGCAGGATCCGGGTTCGCATTGTAAATAGGAGTTGAGAAATCAAGCTGCGTGAGGTGCTTGTTTGCAAGCTGGCGCATTCTTGTCCATAAGCCGATAGGAGCCATTGAATAGAACCTTTCAGTCCTTTGCTCATATTCGAAACCAACCTGGATCGCGTGGTTCTTGATATCTGCAGAGAAGTTCGCAAATACGCGGAACTGTGAGTTGTCGCCGTAGCTGTAGCCGTTGTACTGGCGGCCTGTGTTGTACCATAAACCGTAGATACTTGCAGGGCGGTCGCCGTTCATCAGTCCAAGTCCTGCCTGAACATCGCTTGGATCCTGGATATCTGCAGCATCATTTAAAGAATAGAACTGTGTAGTATAAGGAGTGCCTGTTGGATTCTGCTCACCCGGAGCAAAAGTTAAGCTGGTATAACCGTGAGCGATCTGTGCAAGTCCGCCAAGGCTGTCTTCCCATGTATAAATAGGTTTGATCGTCTGGGTGAATTTACCGATATACCCGTAATCGAATATTTTATCCAGGTGATCGTCATCCTGTGTTTTTTGTTTTCTTTTTTCGTAGCCTGCCTGGATTGTGAAGTATGCATTCTTAATGTTAGAAGATGATTTTTCTTCTTCCTTAGAAGTTGCAGAGTTGAATTTCTGTGTCAGCTTTGCGTATACCCTCCAGGTTTTGTCAGTATTCAAAGGATTATTTACCGGGTTGTATAATGCGTATTCGTAAACAAATCCGTGATTTTTATTGTAATCGATGGAACCACCGAGTGTGATACCCATGTTTGTTGTAGGCTGGTACTGGATCTTACCTGACAAACGCATTGATTTTGATTCAACGTTGTTCCTTGCTTTGATCTTCTGAAGATCGCCTGCATTCACATATTCCGAATTCAGTACAAATCCTGAACCCTGCTCTGATGGACGCAATGGAGTTGAAGTGATCTCATTTAATTTATCCTGGTTGATCTGGTAGAATCCTACTGCTGACGGGTCAGGATCTTTTTCCGAAACCACCTCGCCGGAAACACTGAAACCAAGTACAGATTTTTTAGCTCCGCTTGTAGAATCCTTAGATGTTAAGATAGGGCCGTTGATGGAGAAACCAAGGAAGTTATAACCGAATGCATCCAGTCCTTTTTTCTCTCCGAAGCCGGAAGAAACAACCTCGATGCCTCCTGTGTATTTACTTGCAGGGCCACGTGTTGTGATCGCGATGATACCACCTGTTGCATCACCGTATTCTGCAGGTGTACCGCCTACGATGGTTGTGATCTGTTCAACGGATGATTGTGGAACATTGCTGCTGCCGATTACTTTTTGTCCATCCACATAATATGCTGTACCGCTTGAACGTGCACCACGTACATTCAGTGATCCGCCTTCATCCTGCTGATATACACCTGCTGTAGTTGCTGCAACGGAATTGATATTCTTGGTTGCCATGTTCTGGTACTCTTCACGTGTAACCGTTCCACCCGATTTTGTATCCGGATCGATCAGCGGTTCTGAATATTCAATGATCTCCACAACATCTAATAGCGTGCCGGCTGCCATCTCCATATTCAGGTAAACTGTTTTACCAACTGCAACATTGATGTTGTCAATTTCCACAGCCTGGTAACCAACATAGGTTGCCTTTACGTTATACTTACCGGGGTTCAGCGGCTTGATCGAAACTTCGCCATCAATGTTAGTGGTACCGATACCCGCCTGGATACCGCCCATTTCCACGACAACGTTAGCAAACGGAATCGTTTCCTTTGTTGTTTTATCGATCAGCTTTACTTTAATGGAAGACTCGTTCTGTGCCAGCAACAGCCCTGCTGATGCAACAACGATAGACAATGTTGAAAGTAATTTACGTAGCATATTTTTTGTTATTTGATAAATTCGTGCAAAATGAAGTGCGTAAATATAGGAATATTTAACATTTCTTTACAAAAATTTTTTCTCACAAAAATTTTCATAAAATGCGTTCCTAAACGAAGCACTTAAAAACCAATAAAATCAATTAAATCAAGCACTACAAGCGTTGATTCGTTAATTGGCAATGCACTAAAATCTTTTGGCTAAACACATAGTTTATGCAACTATGTTTAATGGGTGGGATGTTGTTCAAAAACTAATGATATGCAATTATACAAATTAATTTTGAATATGTTGCATTTTTTATCAAAATATTTTTCTTTTTCTTTTCAATGCCTTTTGAACCAGCGAACGAGAAAGAATTCCCGTTTGTTTGCACGTAATTTTTCGCTTTTTCGCTTTTCCCTCTTCATGCGCTTCCTGGTTTCCTTGGTCTGGAGTCTCTTGTGATGCTGCTTTACAGCCTTTTTCTGGTCCATTTCCATTTTGCGCTGCTCCTTCCATTTCTTTTTAGCTGCTTTTCTCTGCACACGCGATGTGGCGGGGGCCTTATCTTTTGCAGGCGCTTCCTGTGCCGCCATACCAAGAGGAAGCAGGCAGATGAACAGGAGAATGAGTTTTCGGAAAAGGCTTTTCATGATCGGGATCTTTACCATGCAAAATTAAAAAATAATGCCATTGCAGGGCTTACAATAATTCATTTAAAAATTTGTTTTAGCTTTGTTACAATTAACTGAACGATGAAAAAGCTGTTTTATTTATTGCTGCTCGCCTTTCTTGCCAACAGCTGCCGTAAGGACAATAACAATTACATTGAAAGCGTACCGGTAGACATTTACCTGTACACCAATAATCCCAGCTTTGTAAATGTGAGCGTTGTGGGCGGCTGGGTTTATATTACCGGCGGTGTGAGAGGAATCCTGATTTACAGGAAGAGCAGCTCCGAATTTATGGCTTACGACCGCAACTGCACCTATCAGTCGAGCGAGCCCTGCGCTACCGTAGTGGTCGATAACACCAATATTGTTGCAGTGGATACCTGCTGCCATTCCCGCTTTTCGATCTACGACGGCTCTGTTTTCCAGGGGCCTGCTGCAGCGCCTTTAAAGGCGTATAACACTACATTTGATGGGAGTGTGCTGCACATCTACAACTAACACTGCGAATTACGAATCTCCACTAATTTTACGAATTACGAATACCGCGCGAATCGTTTTGCGGATTTACGAATCTGTGTGTATACCGTGCGCTTGTCAGTTCGAGCGGAGTCGAGAACGCGGGTGGGCTTGGAATAAGATCCCCGGCAAGCCTTCCCACGTTCTCGACTCCGCTCGAACTGACAGCCCGCACACCGATCCGTCCTTTTCGTCCCGAACCGGGGATTTGACATAAAAAAAACGCGCTGTGTTGCAGCGCGTTTTTTATTGAATTGAATGTTAAGATTTAGTACCTGTACATATCCGATTTGAACGGGCCCTGTACATCCACACCGATGTAGGCAGCCTGCTCCGGGGTTAATGTATCCAGCTCACAGTTGATCTTTGCCAAATGTAAGCGGGCAACTTTCTCATCGAGGTGTTTTGGTAATGTGTATACTTTGTTCTCGTATTTATCGGCATTCAGCCAAAGCTCGAGCTGAGCAAGCGTTTGGTTGGTGAACGAGTTGCTCATTACGAATGAAGGATGGCCCGTTGCGCAGCCAAGGTTCACAAGGCGGCCTTCTGCAAGCACAAGAAGGTCTTTTTCACCGATCGTGTATTTGTCGACCTGTGGCTTGATCACATCTTTTGAAGAACCATGGTTTTTGTTCAACCATGCCATGTCGATCTCGTTATCGAAGTGGCCGATGTTACAAACAACTGCATTGTGCTTCATTGCTTTGAAATGCTTCTCGGTGATGATGCTTTTGTTTCCTGTAGCGGTAACAATGATATCTGCTTCCTTGATAGCATTGTCCATTTTCATTACCTGGTAACCGTCCATTGCAGCCTGTAAAGCGCAGATCGGATCGATCTCTGTAACGATCACACGAACGCCCTGTGATGACAATGACTCTGCCGAGCCTTTGCCCACATCGCCGTAACCTGCCACTACAGCCACTTTTCCGGCGAGCATTAAGTCGGTAGCCCTGCGGATCGCATCTACCAGTGATTCGCGGCAACCGTATTTGTTATCGAATTTTGATTTTGTAACTGAATCGTTCACGTTGATCGCAGGGATGTGCAATGTTCCGTTCTTCATGCGCTCGTACAAGCGGTGAACGCCTGTTGTTGTTTCTTCAGAAAGCCCTTTGATGCCTTTGATGAGCTCAGGGAACCTGTCGAACACCATGTTGGTAAGATCTCCGCCGTCGTCGAGGATCATGTTCAATGGCTTGCGGTCTTCACCGAAGAACAATGTCTGTTCAATGCACCAGTCGAATTCCTCTTCGTTCATTCCTTTCCATGCGTACACCTGGATGCCTGCAGCAGCGATTGCAGCAGCAGCGTGATCCTGTGTTGAGAAAATATTGCAGGATGACCAGGTAACTTCAGCACCCAGCTCCACCAATGTTTCGATGAGTACAGCCGTTTGGATGGTCATGTGCAGGCAGCCTGCAATGCGCGCATCTTTCAATGGCTTCTGCTTGCCGTATTCAGCCCTTAATGCCATCAATCCAGGCATTTCAGCTTCAGCCAGCTTAATTTCTTTACGTCCCCATTCTGCGAGGGACATGTCTTTTACTTTGAATTTTACAAATTTTTCCACGGATGTATTTCCCATTGTTTTTGATTTTATTTAAAAAAGAAATACGAAATTAGCTGTTATTCAGATAACAAACAAATTTCGCATTGTGAATGTTTAAGGAATCCTACATGCCGGGACCGGCAGCGCTTGCTGTCCAGACAGCCTTCCCAGTTTTGTCGATGTAAGTAAAAACATTGTCGTAACGGACATATGCCAATCCTTTGTAGAAATCAGCGAAGAAGTCGGAACCTCTTGTGATCACGAGCTTTCCGTTCTTGTCGATGTACTGCCATTTTGCATCCTTCAGGCTTCCGTTCACCAGTGGCGATGTGCTTACGCAGGCAAGTCCGTCGCTGAAAAAGTAAGCTCCTGTGTATACCGGGTTGATCACGACCTTACCGGTTTTATCGATGTAGCCGAACTTGCCGGTTTTATAATCACCTACGCGGATGCATGCAAGCCCGTCGGAAAAGGTGAATGCCTTATCGAACTGCGGCTCGATCACGATTTTCCCTGTTTTATCAATATAGCCCCATTTTCCTGTGGTTTCATTTCCAACGCGGACATTGGCCATGCCTTCAGAAAATTCGAATGCTTCATCGTATTTGAAATCAACAACCGCTTTCCCGGTTTTGTCCACAAATCCCCATTTCCCGTTTTTCTTCACACGTGCGAGGCCTTCTTTAAAATCGAAGCCGCCATCGTATTCCGGCTTAATGGCTACATTTCCTGTTTTATCGATGTAGGCGAATTTCAATCCTACCTGCATGCGGGCCATTCCTTCGGAGAACTTGTATGCATGCTCGCATTTCGGCTCGAGGATGATTTTGCCGGTTTTGTCGATGTAAGTATATTTTGCTCCCTGCTTCACGCAGGCCAGCCCTTCAGAAAAGTATCCGTCGATCTTGGAATCATACTGTGCAGGGATCACCATTTTGCCTGTAGCGTCTATAAATCCCCTCTTTCCGCCCTGTTTTACCACTGCCATTCCTTCGTAAAATTTATCAGCAAACTCAAACTGCGCCGGGATCATTACTTTCCCGCTTTTGTTTATGTAGCCGTATTTTCCTTTGTCAGCAAAGGGATACAGGACATCCTGCGCTTCTGCTGAAAACTGGCAAATCAAACCAATAAAAATCAAGGAGAGTACTCTGATCTTAAATGTTAGTGATTTCATACTTTTTTGCTTAAATTTTTTGTAAATATCTAAAATAAATCGAATATAGAAAATTTTTAAAGCATAAATATTTCTGTTTGATAAAATTGCTGTTCAGCTCAAATGAATTAACTATTATTGCCATAGATATTTTGCCTGCATGCACAACTTATATTCTTCCATTTTAAAAGCAAAATCACGTGGCAAAAAACAGTTCGCTGTGCTGATCGACCCTGACAAATTCAGCCCCGATGAGCTGCTGAAGCTGGCGGAAGAATCGAAGGTGGACCTGCTCATGATCGGGGGAAGCATTCTGACCAACGGAAATTTTGAAAAGTGTGTTGAAACGATCAAGAAAAAATCGAAGATCCCGCTGCTTATTTTCCCGGGAAATAACCTGCAGATCAGCAGCAAGGCAGATGGCATCCTTTTGCTGTCGCTGATCTCGGGACGCAACCCGGAAATGCTGATCGGGAAGCATGTGATAGCAGCCCCGCTTTTAAAGGCCAGCAGGCTCGAGATCATACCTACGGGCTATATGCTGATCGAAAGCGGGAAACAGACTGCCGCGCTGTACATGAGCGGCACTGCACCTATCCCGTCGGACAAGGATGACATTGCGATGTGCACTGCCATGGCGGGAGAAATGCTGGGGCTGAAAATGATCTACATGGATGCCGGAAGCGGCGCAAAGAACTGCGTTCCGGGGCAGATGATAAAAAAAGTAAGTTCGGGGATACAGGTACCGCTGATCATTGGCGGAGGGATCAGCACCCCGGAAAAGGCCGTAAAAGCATGCAAAGCGGGAGCCGATATTATTGTGGTGGGAAATGCATTGGAAAAGGACAGGTCGCTCCTGAAAAAGATCGCAAATGCCATTCATTCATTTTAAACGAATTTCATGAAACTGATTGTAATTTCCAGTTCGGGGCAGGTCGACAATGAGGTTGAGATTGTAACGCAGCTTTTTGAGGCGGGCCTTGAAACATTTCATATCCGCAAGCATAAGCTTTCCACAAGAAAAATGAAAGAGTTCATTGCTGCGATCCCCAAACATTTTCACAACCGCATCGTGATCCATTCACATCACAAGCTTGCCCGGAAATTCAATTTAAAGGGAGTCCATCTTACAAAATCACACAAGAAAAAAAACTGGAGGACCTGGCTAACGCTGAAGCTGATCAGGCTGAAAAATTCAAACATCATCCTGACCACTTCGTACAGCACCATCGGGCAGGTACTTGCCACCAAACAGGATTACAATTACGATTATGTTTTTTTAAGCCCCATCTTCGACAACTTCAACAGCCGCTTCCAGGGCGGATTTACGGAGCACAGCCTGAAATCGGCATTGCAGAAAACCTCGCTGAAAATTGTAGCACGGGGCGGCGTGGATATTGTTTCCATTGAAAATGCCAAACGCATCGGCTTCGACGGAATGGCCTTCTACAGCTCGCTCTGGAAGAAAAAAGACCCAGTGGACGAGTTCAACAAAGTGGTTGAAAAATTCCAGGAATTAAATATCCCGATCGAATAAACATCCCGGGGCATGCACTTATCCGACATTTCAGCTTCCGTTATTTCAGCAGTAAAAGCGACCAGCATCACCGAATGGCTGATCTTTATCACTGCGCTTGCGTATGTGCTGCTGGCCGCGATCGAAAGCACGTGGTGCTGGCTGTTCGGGATCATCTCCAGCGCATTGTCGGTTTACCTGTGCTACTCCGGACAACTTTTTCTTGAAAGCGGGCTGAATATCTTTTATGTGATCATCGGCGCTTATGGCTGGTACCAATGGCTTTACGGATCTGCATCAAAAACGGAGCTGCCGGTAGTTTCATCCTCACTGAAAAAAAATCTCTTCTTCATTTTCATTGGCCTCCTGATCTGGATCCCTTTCGGATACACTGCACACAGGTTCTCAACGCAGGCAATGCCCTACCTGGATGCATTCATCACTTCCTTCAGCATTGTGGCCACCTGGATGACGGCAAAAAAAATACTTGAGAACTGGCTCTACTGGATCGTGATCGATGCGCTTGCTGTTTTCCTGTATGGCTATCGTGAATTTTACCTGATCGCATTACTTTACATTATTTATACGATCCTTGCCCTGGCGGGATATATTGCATGGCGCAAAAAGCTGAACACATCATCCGCATCGCACTTATAGGCCCGGAAAGCACCGCAAAAAGCACGCTTTCGGAGGCTCTTGCCAATCACTACAACACGGTGTGGGTGAACGAGCATTCGCGTGCCTACCTTGATAAGATCAGCAGGGATTATACGCTGGATGATATCCTCGCGATCGCAAAACAGCAATTGCAAACTGAAAATGAGCTGCTGAAAAAAGCAAACAACTTACTTTTTGCAGATACGGAGCTCATCATTTCGAAAGTGTGGTGCGAAGATGTTTTTCAAACCTGTCCGCCCTGGATCAGCGAAAACATTCTTCCCTACAAATACGACCTCTATCTTCTCACCTATCCCGACCTTGAATGGCAGGAAGACCCACTAAGGGAAAACCCGCACCGCAGGCCTTTTTTTTACGACTGGTATGAACGTGAATTAAAAAACATCGGCGCAGAATATGCCATCATAAAAGGCAGTGGTGATGAGCGTTTCAGGCATTCGCTGGAAGCTGTTGAAAATTTTCTGCAGAAAGCAAAAAAATAATCTATAGTTTTGTCGCATCAAAAAGGGGTGTCCGTTTCAAATGTTGAATTTTAGAATTGTTGAATTTTAGAATTAATTCTCCAACTCAAAAAATCTAAAATTAAAAAATTGGAAAGGGCTGAGATTATACCCAATGTATCCGTTTCCAGAAAACGGCATACATGCACCTGATCAGGATCATGCCTGCGTAGGGAATAGGTATTGTTAAAAATAATAGTAGCTGCTTGCTCCTTTGCTGCTATATGTTTAACAAAAAAATAAATCATGCATTACTTAAAAACAATTTTAACAGGCAGCCTGCTCGCCGCTTCTGCTATGGCATTTTCACAGCTCAGCATTTCAGGAAAAGTAATTTCAAAAAAGAGCGGGGAAAGCATTCCCGGCGCAACGGTGAGCATTGACCGTACGTTCATTGCCACGCAAAGCAAAAGCGACGGAAGCTTTGAAGTAAAAAATTTAAGGCCGGGCGCGTATGTGCTGCATGTTTTTTTCATCGGCTACGAAACATTTACCGACAGCATCCAGCTGAATGACAACAAAACAATGAATGTTGAACTGGAAGAAAGCACGGTGATGATGGATGAAGTGATCGTGTCGTCCACCCGCGCAGACCAGAAATCCGCGATGGCATACACAACGATCAGCAAACAACAAATTGCAGAACAGAACCTCGGACAGGACCTTCCCTACCTGCTGAACCAGCAGCCTTCGGTGGTGACGACTTCAGATGCAGGTGCGGGAGTTGGCTATACCGGCATCCGGATCCGCGGCATCGATGCAACGCGCGTGAATGTGACCATCAACGGCATTCCTGTGAACGATGCAGAATCGCAGGGGACTTACTGGGTCGACCTCCCGGACATTGCTTCGAGCATCGACAACATCCAGCTGCAGCGCGGAGTGGGCACTTCCACCAATGGCGCCGGTGCTTTCGGCGGAAGCCTGAACATACAGACCACGAAATTAAACCCGAAGGGATATGCCGAATGGAACAGCTCTTTCGGATCATTCAATACGATGAAGAACACGGTGAATGTGGGCAGCGGGCTCATCAACGATAAGTTCGCGGTGGATGCGCGCTTGTCCAGGATAAGCTCCGATGGCTTTATCGACCGCGCCAGCTCTGACCTCCGCTCCTATTATTTATCGGCAGGATATTACGGCAAAAAGAACATCATCAAGTTCATCACCTTTACAGGATATGAAGAAACGTACCAGGCCTGGTACGGAATTCCGCAGTCGAGGCTGAAGGGAGATGATGCAGGCATGAATGATTACATCTTCAACAATTACCTGGATGCGGAAGAAGCAAGCAACCTGCTGAATTCGGGCAGCCGGACTTATAATCCATACACCTACAGCAACCAGGTTGACCATTATGTGCAGAGCTATTACCAGCTGCATTTTTCGCATGAGTTCAACCGTAACTGGAACAGCAATGTTGCGCTGCATTACACCAAAGGAAAAGGCTATTACGAGGAATTTAAAAAGGGACAATCCTTCTCTGGCTACGGCTTGCCGGATGTGTACATCGGCACTGATACCATCACCGGCGGCAACCTTGTGCGCAGACGCTGGCTCGATAATGATTTTTACGGCGCTACTTTTTCATTGCAGTACAACAGCCTGAAAAAATCATCCGCTGTGCTCGGCGGCGCATGGAACAATTATAACGGACTGCATTACGGTGAGATCATTTGGGCGCAATATGCCGTGAACAGCGACATCCATCAGCACTATTACAACGACACTGCAAACAAAAGTGATTTCAATATTTTTCTGAAAGCGAATTACGCGGTGACAAAAAAGCTCAGTGTTTTTGCAGACATCCAATACAGGATGGTGAACTATTCATTCCCTGGATTTGATGACAGCCTGCGGAATGTAACACAATCAGCAGCGCTTTCCTTCTTTAATCCAAAAGCGGGGATCAATTATGAGCTCAACGCGAATGCCAGTGTTTATGCATCGTACAGCGTTGGAAACAAAGAGCCGGGAAGGGATGATTATACGCAGTCGACACCAACAAGCAGGCCGAAGCCGGAAACACTGAACGACCTGGAGATCGGCTACAGGCATTCAGGAAAAAAAGCAATGTGGACATTGAATGCCTATTACATGGATTATAAGAACCAACTGGTCCTTACCGGGGAGATCAACGATGTGGGGGCTTACAACAGGACAAACGTGGCGAAGAGCTACCGCGAAGGAATTGAAGCGGAGCTCGGAGTAAAGATCTTAAAGTCATTGAGCTGGACTGCGAACATCACACTGAGCAAAAACAAGATCAAAGACTTTAAAGAATACATCGATAATTACGACAGCACGGCGCAGAGCGTGATTGTTTACAAAGAAAGCGATATCGCCTTTTCGCCCTCTGTTATCGCGGGAAGCACCATTACCTTTGAGCCTGTTAAGAATTTAAGATTCAGCTTCATCAGCAAATATGTGGGCAGGCAGTATCTTGATAATACTTCCAACGAAGAGCGCAGGCTGGATGCTTTTTTTGTGAACGACCTGCGGATCAATTACAGCATCAAAACGAAACTGATCCCGGAGATCGGCTTTACGCTGGCAATTAACAACCTGTTCGGGGAGCAATACGAATCGAATGGCTATACCTGGGGCTATATTGCCGGAGGTAAGCATACCGTTGAAAATTTTTATTTCCCGCAGGCAGGAACAAACTATCTTGCAGGATTCACATTAAAATTCTAAGGCTTCATGACAGAGATAAAAAAGTGGGAGCTGCTTTCGGAGGAAGAAATTTCACCGAGCAAGTGGTTCCCTTTATTCAGGCACACGGTAAAGCTACCGGGCGGACATATAATGGACGATTATTTTATTTCGAAGCTGGGTGATGTTTCGATGGTGGTGCCGGTAACGGAGAATGATGAATTTATTTTCGTGAGGCAGTACAAGCATGGCATCCGGGAGATCACGCTTGAGTTCCCTGCCGGGATCGTGGAAGAAGGCCAGACACCGCTCTGCGCCGCTTATGCAGAACTGGAACAGGAAACAGGCGCCGCTGCAGATAACATTGTTTTGCTTGGTGAATTAAAAACGCTTCCTTCTAAAAATTTCTCCACGCTTTATGGATATGTGGCGAAGCGTGCAAAGATCATTAAACCACAAAAACCGGATGTTTCGGAAGAGATCGAAGTGGTGATGCTTACTGCGAAAGAAGTGGAAGAGAAGATCATCAGCGGGGAGATCAACTGTTCGGATACCATCGCACTGTACACTTTGTACAAATTGAAATCGAACCTTAAATAGCTTTGAAATGATCCAGCTCCGTTTTGAGATCTAAGAATGGATATCTTTTTTGCAGTTGAACACAGCGTGCTTCAAATGTGCTTTTGAACTTTTTATGCGCTTCCGAATTTTCATTGAAAGGGCGGTGCTTTGCGGCATCAAGCAGTTCGCGGATGCTTTTATATAACTCTTTCGCTTCATTATCAAACAACACTTCTTTCAGCTTTTCAAAAACATAGCTTACCGCCTGTTCGCTGGGATGCACGAGATCATCTTTGTAAAAACGGTAATCCCTGAGATCGTCGATCACCAGCTCGTAAGCGGGAAAATAAAAAACGTTGCCATGCTTTTCCACCAGCCTGTGCACCGACTGAAGAAGAATGGATTTACTTAAATTATTCTCCACCACTCCGTCGCGGATATAACGCACGGGACTTACCGTTAACACGATCTTCAACCCGGGATTCAGCTTTTTAAGCTCCTTAAATAATGTATCGTATGCTGCAATGATCTCATCTGTGCTCAGCAATGATTTTGTAAATTTCTTCTGCGGGACTTTATGGCAATTCCCGACCGCAATGCCGGATTCTTTGTGTTTGTAGGAGAATGCTGAACCGAAGGTAATGAACAGCCATCTTGCATCCTTCAGCTGTTCGTGCCCGGCGTTAAGGGATGTATTGGTCTGCTGCAAACATGCCTCTTTCCCGGCATCCGAGAAACGGCTGTGATGCTCCCAGGAATTCCAGCTTTCATTTGCAAAGAACAATTCCTCTTCTTTTAAAGGATCATTGTACAGGTACCTGCTCACCGCTTTTCCAATCGCCAGGGGATTATACAACACGCCATGCGGATTGATCAGTGTGCTAAGCTTTTGTTCGTTCATTTTTTCGCCGATGCTTTCAGCAAAACAGGAGCCAATGAACATGAGCTTATCGCTGTAGCTGAGCTGCTGAGGGAAAGGAGGAATGGGGAATTGAAGATGGAAGTGCATGCTCAAAGATAAGCATTTGCATAAATACCCCTGTCAGGGTTTGGAACCCTGACAGGGGTATACTTAGCAGAAGTATTTTAGCCAGATTCACAGATTTTTTCCGGATTTAAGTTGCGCAGGTAATCGCTCTCAAATTATTAAGTCATCCCGTGCCTGACACGGGATCTCACTATAATTATGAGTTGAGGGGAATCCTGCTAACCGGAACAGTACGTAGAGATGCCGTGTCGGAGCACGGCATGACGAAAACGAGTACGTTCTCGTTCTGGCTACTATGATCAAATAAGCCTCTGTCAGGGTTTTGAACCCTGTCAGGGTTTAGAAATTAAATCTTGTGCTGGAATAAGCTCCCCCGGGCAAGCTCGGGATAACAAGCAACTATTGCTGGCATTTGCAATACGGGGAGAAATAGATCTTTGTTGAAGGCAGCAGCGACTGTACGCGCTCCTGTTCCGCATCAGGGATAAGGATCACGCGAAGGTCGAGCACGAGAAGTTTTTTTAAGTTCCTGATCTCGGATGGGAATTTATCCACGTTATTGCTCCAGAGATCCATGTTCTTTAAATTCACAAGTGAGCCGATCTGCGGTGGAAGGCTGCTGATCTCATTCTGGTTGACATTCAGGTACTGCAGCATTTTTAATTCGCCGATCTCTTTCGGGAGCGTTTCAATATCATTTTTGGAAAGGATGAGGATCTGCAGGCTTTTTAATTCACCGATCTCTGCGGGAATTTCAGAGATGCTGTTCTTGCTGAGATCGAGGTACTGGAGGTTCTTAAACTGAAAAATTTCTTTCGGAAACTCTTTGTAATGTTTCTTGCGCAGTTCCAGCTTGATCACTTTATCCGGATTTTTCATTGCCTCCGGAATGCTTGTATAGGCAGTAAGCGTATCGAGTGTGAGGGAATCGAGGAGCTGGGTTTGGGCTGATATTCTTGTACACAGGCCTGCTAATAAGAGCAGGATCATGCTAAAAGATTTCAATGCTTTATAATTTATTTTTTTTAACACAGGGGAACGAGTTAAGGGAGTTTCACAGAGAGGTTCAGTTATCTGCTAAAATTTTCAGGCTGTTTATCTTATCAATTGCCAGCTGTGCTTTCAGCGCTTCCAGCCCATCAAACTTCACTTCATCTCTTAGACGTTCAATAAAATAAATGGTTGCATCCTCTTCGTAAATGTCGCGGTTAAAATCAAAGATGTTCACTTCAATGGTTTTGTGCTTTCCGTTTACGGTGGGATTGTTGCCGATGTTGAGCATGCCGCCGTACAAGCGATTATCATGCCGCACTTTCACAGCATACACGCCATCTGCAGGCACTATCTTGAATTTGTCATCCACAAAAATATTTGCTGTCGGGTAGCCGATCTCTCTTCCTATTTTCTTTCCATCCACCACTCTGCCGGTAAGGCTGAAATCGTGGCCGAGATAGCTGGCAGCGGTTTTCACATCGCCACTGAGCAAAGCGTTGCGGATCTTGGTGGAACTGACCTCTATGGAATCGATGTCCTTTGCCGGGATCTCCTCCACTTCAAAGCCATACAGCGGGCCGTATTCCTTCAGGTGCTCGAAGGAACCTTCGCGGTTACGCCCGAAATGATGATTGTAACCGATCACGAGTCGTTTTGTTTTGATGTGGTTCACAAGAATATTCCTCACGAACTCCACCGAGGTAAGGCGTGAAAACTCCTTGGTGAAGGGATAAATGATCAGGTGGTCGATGCCATATTGCTCCAGCAGCCCGATCTTTTCCTGTTGGGTATTGATCAGCTTGAGGTCGTTATCGTCAGGGAACAGCACCATGCGGGGGTGCGGATAGAAGGTAAGCAGCACGGTTTCGCCATTTTCCTCCCTGGCAGCCTCTTTCAGGCGGGAGATGATCTTCTGATGCCCCAGGTGCACACCGTCGAATGTACCGGTTGTGACCACAGGGTTCTTCACATTCTTAAAATCAATAATATCTGTGTAAACTTTCAATTGTGCAAGGGAAATTTTGATACGAATTTACTTATTTTATTAATGTTTCATACCTTCGCAGCTCATTTTAATTTAATCCTCCTTGAAAGCAATTTTCCGTCAGGCCCTGTTCCTGCTTTTGTTCTGGTTCGGAATTTTCTTTTTAAACCGCATTATTTTTTATTGCTGTGTAGGGCCTTTGCTGGGCGATGTGTCCTTTTCACTGATGCTTCGCTCGCTGTACCATTCGCTGCGGCTGGACATGTCGACAGTGGGCTATCTTACCGTATTCCCGCTTACGCTCTATTTCATCTATTTCCTGATCCGGAAAAAAGTGGTGCTTCACGTCATCGACACGTTCAATTACCTGGTCATTGTTGTGTACAACCTGATCGCTTTCGGCGAGATCTGCCTGTACCGGGAATGGAAGGCCAAGCTCAGTATGCAGGCGCTCGAGCATTTCACGCACCCCGATGAAGTGTTCAAATCCGCTTCCATCGGGCTCACACTTTTGTTCTTTTCGCTGAGCATTGTTTTCAGCTGGATCTACATCCGTTTTTACATAAGGAAAATCTCCTTCAAACCGTTTCATCCGGCCCCGGCCCTGCGTGAGCCTGTAAAAGGCCTGGCCTTAAAAGGGTTTGGCCTGCTGGTGCTTGTTGTCGGCTTTGCCATCATCAGCATCCGCGGAGGCTTGCAGGCGATCCCGATCCAGAGCAGCGATGCGTATTTCTGCACCACCCCGATCGTGAACGATGCAGCGGTAAATCCATTCTGGAACCTGGTTTACAGCATTATGCAATATGAAGGTAACCTGAAGGAAAATCCGTACAAGGACTTTCCGCAGGAAAAGGCAGATGCCATCGTAAAAAGCATGTTTGCAGTGCCGAAAGACACCACTTCCCAATTCTTAACGACTGAGCGCCCGAACATTGTATTCATCCTGCTTGAAAGCTGGAGCGCTTACACCATCAAGTCGTTCGGGGGCGATGATTATGCGCCCTTCATGGACAGCATCAGCAGGCAGGGCATCCGTTTTACAAAGCTGTACCCGGCGGGATATGTTTCCGACCAGGGCATCCCGGCGGTACTGAGCGGTTATCCCTGCAACTCGCGGATCGCGATCATCAACGACAATTCCAAATCCGTTCCGCTGCCCTGCATTAACCAGGACCTTAAGAAATACGGCTACCAGAGCGGGTTCATCTTTGGCGGCGACCTTAATTACGGAAACATCCGCAGTTACATTTACAACAAAAAATTCGATGTGATCAAAGAAGAACGGGATTTTGAAAGCAGCATCCCGAGGGGTAAGCTGGGCATCCAGGACAAGGAGATGGCTGCTGAATACATCCGGCTGCTGAATGAGGCTAAAGCCCCTTTTGTGTATTCCTGGTTCACGCTTAGCTCACACATGCCTTATGATTTCCCGGGGGAGAAGAAACAGCTGGTAAAAACGGAGAATGAGTATGTGAATTCGATCACGTATTCCGATGCGGCCTTAAAGCAATTTTTTATCGAAGCAAAAAAGCAGTCCTGGTACAAAAACACGCTGTTTGTGCTTGTAGCAGACCACAGCCATGCCAGCCACAGGGAATTCAATGTGTACGATGCCGAGTACCACCGGATCCCGCTGGTGCTTTTCGGCGAGGTGATCGACACGGCTTACCGCGGAAAAGTGATCGACCAGGTGTATTCGCAGCTGGACATCACGTATTCGATCCTGAAACAGATGAAACTGCAGGAAGAAAGCAGGCAATATGTATGGAGCAAGAACATCTTTAACCCCTACAGCAAACATTTCGCGTTCTACTGCAGCTACAGCGGGGCAGGCTTTATTGGCGACCAGGGATTTGTGGGCTTCCAGCACGGGCTTAACGAGCTTATCTTTAACACCTTAGAAGGCAACAAAGCGCTTTCCGACAGCCTGACCCTTTCCGGCAAGGCATTTCAGCAGTCGGTTTACGAGGATTATCGCCTCAAATAAAGCCTTTGTCCTAATTTTTATCAGTTTTCAACAGAAGGCAAAATTCCCTTCTTTAATAAAGTTTTAATTATTACTTTTGCACTCGATTTTAAAAGTACTAATTTTTATACCTATATAAAATGTCACAACAAACCGGTAAAATCTCTCAGGTAATTGGTCCTGTAATTGACGTCAGCTTTGAAGGCGGTGCCTCATTGCCTAATATCCTGGATGCTTTGGTGGTAATCAAGCCAAACGGCCAGCGGGTTATTCTTGAAACACAAAAACACATTGGCGAGGATACAGTACGTACCATTGCAATGGACTCATCTGACGGTTTATACCGCGGGTTATCGGTTGAAAACACCGGTGCACCTATCACAATGCCGGTTGGTGACCAGGTAAAAGGGCGTTTATTCAACGTAGTTGGCGAAGGTATCGATGGTATCGGTCCGGTATCCAACAAAGGCGGAGCTTCCATCCACAGGAACCCACCAAGATATGAGGATCTTTCCACTTCAACTGAAGTGCTTTTCACAGGAATCAAAGTGATCGACTTACTTGAGCCGTATGCAAAAGGCGGTAAGATCGGTTTGTTCGGTGGTGCCGGAGTAGGTAAAACCGTATTGATCATGGAGCTGATCAACAACATCGCAAAAGGATACGAAGGTTTATCGGTATTCGCGGGTGTTGGTGAGCGTACACGTGAGGGAAATGACTTATTGCGCGAGATGATCGAGTCGAACGTAATCAAATATGGCGAGGAGTTCAAACACTCCATGGAAAAAGGCGGATGGGACCTTTCTAAGGTTGACATGAAAGAACTGGAGAAATCACAGGCTACGCTTGTATTCGGGCAGATGAACGAGCCTCCGGGAGCACGTGCACGCGTTGCTTTGTCGGGTTTGACAATGGCTGAGTATTTCCGCGATGGCGATGAGAAATCAGGCGGGCGCGATATCCTTTTCTTTATCGATAACATCTTCCGTTTTACACAGGCAGGTTCAGAGGTATCGGCATTATTAGGCCGTATGCCTTCAGCAGTAGGTTACCAGCCAACGCTTGCAACTGAAATGGGTTTGATGCAGGAGCGCATCACTTCAACAAAACGCGGTTCCATTACATCTGTACAGGCAGTTTACGTTCCTGCGGATGACTTAACGGATCCGGCACCTGCTACAACATTTGCCCACTTAGATGCTACAACGGTATTGAACCGTAAAATTGCCGAGCTTGGTATTTATCCTGCGGTGGATCCTTTGGATTCAACATCAAGGATCTTATCTGCAGCTGTTTTGGGCGATTCACACTTCGGCACTGCACAGCGCGTGAAAATGATCTTACAGCGTTACAAAGAATTGCAGGATATCATTGCGATCCTTGGTATGGATGAGCTTTCTGAAGAAGATAAGCTTGTTGTATCGCGCGCAAGACGTGTTCAGCGTTTCTTATCACAGCCTTTCCACGTTGCGGAGCAGTTCACCGGCTTAAAAGGTGTATTCGTTTCCATCGAGGATACGATCAAAGGCTTCAACATGATCATGAATGGTGAAGTGGATGAATATCCTGAAGCAGCATTCAACCTTGTTGGAACGATCGAAGATGCGATCGAAAAAGGCAAGAAGATCCTGGCGGAGACTAAGTAATTTGGATTGCTGATGTGCGGATGAATTGTTGTCCGCGGATCAAAATTAAAAACTGATAACATGTATCTTGAGATAATAACTCCTGAAAAAAAAGTATACAGCGGTGATGTGGAAGCAGTAAAGCTTCCGGGTGCTGATGGCTCGTTCGGAATCCTGAACAACCACGCTCCTATCATCGCCACCTTAAAAAAAGGAACTGTGAAGGTTACGGACAAAGCCAGCAAAGTGGAGAACTTTGAAATCAACGGCGGTGTTGTGGAAGTGCTGAATAATAAGATCACCGTTTTGGCTGAGGCATAATACCTCATCCCCAACCCCTTCAAAGGAGAAGGGAGTAAAAAAAATAAAGATCCCGTTCTGTTTTACAGGACGGGATTTTTTTTGCCCTGTCATTTTACCACAGATTACACGGATTTCACAGATTGGACCCGCTCCCGCCGATCGATTGATCCTGATAAAAGTGTTGCACTGCTATCAACTAAACGTCCTTTTCCATCCAACTAAATGTCACAGAACACGAAAAGTGTCCATGATATTTCCTTTTTTAAGCTGCACTTTTGTTTCAGCAGAAGAAACATTCAAAACAAATAAAAGAACTATCCGTAAAATTACCCATCATCCCCAATGGGTATTTTTACCCATGATTTAGCGGGATTTTACGGATGGTGCGGGTTGTTTTATTGGGATACATTTGGGGACAGAAAACAGGATAAAAATTTTATTAGTAATTTTTTAAAAGCTGCATTTCACAATCTTCTAACTACATAAAATAAAACATTATAAAATGAAAATAATACCAGACTCAATTTTAATTGGCTTTCTTGGACTCGGAGGGTCTGAGATAATAATGCTGTTGTTAATATTTCTGATCACCCCTTTAATTCTTTTTCTTATCACCCTTCAAAACACATTTACTGAAATAAGCTCCGAGAACCGACAAATGCCTCCCGGGCAAGTCTGGCTTCTATTAATCCCTCTATTTGGACTTATATGGCAATTCATTGTCGTCAACCGATTAGCGGATTCATTGAAAGCGGAGTTTACTAAAAGGAACATCAGGATTGAAGAAGACAGACCCGGAAGCACTATCGGGATCGCCTATTGCATTCTGAACTGCTGTAGTATCATTCCCTACCTGGGCCCTTTGGCAGGCTTAGCTGGATTAATCTGCTGGATCATCTACTGGACAAAAATAAATGGATACAAAAAAGAATTAAAGCAAACGTTCAATCCCTATATAAATTAATAAATCACATTAAATTTCACTATTATGAAAAAGGCTTTTGGTATTATCTTTTTACTTCTTGGACTTGGAATGATCGCACTTGGAATAGCAGCCATAACAAACGTAGAAACCCGGAGAAGCTCCGTAGAAGGGTATTTTGGCTCCGAGTTCAGTGACAGTTACCGACGACACAACACAGAACAACAGATAGTCGGAACCGGACTTACGGTCGGAGGATTAATTTTCTTCATCCTCGGCATTGTCATGGTTGCAACGAAATCAAGCTCTCAAAGGAAAAAGGAAGCAGAACTGAATTCAATAAAAAAATGGTCAGAACACAATCATCAAACAGATCATTCTACCGATGCAAATACAGATAACATGACCCGGCAGGCCATCAGCCTGTATAATCAAAAAGATTATTACTCTGCCATTGTTATCTTACAGCGTGTATTGGTATTGAGCCCAACAAGCTATCAGACATATTATAATTTAGCATCCCTCTACTCCATTACTCAAAACCCTGAAGCGTTTAATGCATTATCAAAGGCTGTGGAATATGGCTATCTGAATTTTGAGAAAATAAAAACACATCCGGACTTTGAATGGATGAGAAAACAAGCCGAGTACGAAGGATTTGTAAAGCAGGGATATAAGCTTAAGATCAAAGCAACCGAAACCCAACCTCATGCAACGCCTAAAACGTCTGTAATCAATAATGACATTTATGTACAGTTGGAAAAGCTTTCTGATCTAAAACAACGAGGTATTATTACTGAGGTAGAATTTGCAGAGCAGAAAAAAAAGCTGCTGGCGGCAATATAACATCTAATGATTTCAAATTAATATTCAAAAAATACTCCTAATCAAAAAACATGAAACAGGTCTTTCTATTTTTAACACTCCTGATCGGAACATTCGCCTGCAACAACAATAATGGCAGCAGCACTCTTAATAGCAGTTACCAGGAAAAAGTACAGTCAGTTGAAGAAATCGAACGTTCTCAGCCTACCAGTTTTTTGACCGCAACAGGAACTTATAATCAAAACTTCTGGGGCACTAAAATTAAGGTTCATGGAATTATCAAAAACACTGCTACGGTTGCCACATATAAAGATGCAGTAGTTAAAGTCACCTATTACAGCAAAACAAATACAGTATTAGGCAACAACAGCTATACGATCTATGATTTTTTCCCACCTCACTCCGAGAAAAATTTCGAATTAAAAATTGAAAACTATCAAAATGTAAGTACAATAGGATGGGATGTAATGTCGGCGCTACCGAATTAAGACATTATCGTAACTGCTGTACAAACAATTTAACAAATAACAAAACAATGAAAAACAAAGGAACTTCTGCATTGCTTGCCTTCTTTTTAGGCGGGCTCGGCATTCATCAATTTTATTTAGGGCAAAGTACCAAAGGGATCTTTTATCTGCTTTTTTGCTGGACGTTTATTCCATCTTTTATTGCATTAATTGACTTTATTATACTTTTATCCATGAGTGATGATACTTTTAACCTGAGATATAACACTCCCGGAAACATTCAAATAAATGTAAATACGGGAAGCAATAACCAATACAGGAACTCAACGGTTAATAATACAGATGCTGTTATAGGCGAATTGACAAATAAAGCCATCGCTCTTTATAACACCCAGGATTATGATGCTGCATTAACTTTACTTAAAAGGGCTGTTTCGTTACAGCCTTACAATGGCAAGCTCTATTTTAATCTTGCCTGCATATATAGTATAAAACGCGATCTTAACAATTGCCTAAGCAGCCTGCAATCAGCTATTGAAAATGGTTATTCTGATTTTAATAAAATAAACACTTATGTAAACCTCGCATGGATACGAAATCAGGAACAATATAAAACATTTGTAAAAAACGGTTACCACGTCGATCTAAACGAAACAATACAAAATAAAGCCTCTTCAAAATTAGATATAGATCAATTGGAAAAGCTTTCTGACTTAAAGAAAAGAGGCATCATAACAGAGGAAGAATTCACTGAACAGAAAAAGAGGCTGTTGGCCTCAACATAAGCCTTAATTGAATAAACACCACAATGCCCCTGAAAACTTCTGAAACCAAACTTGGATACTTAAATATTCTTGTCCTTATTTTATCCATTTATGTTTTAGGTGCACTGCTCGTCGACAGTGTTTTTAAACTTCCTCCTGAGGTTTCCAAGGTTCTTAACCTCACTGACAATCTCATCTGCATTGTTTTCTTTATTGATTTTTGCGTTCGCCTTTTCCAGGCGGAAAACAAACTAAAATTCATGCGATGGGGATGGATCGATTTAATATCAAGCATTCCAACAGTTGATTTTTTAAGGGCGGGAAGAGCCTTACGATTGATCCGTTTACTGCGTGTGATAAGAGCATTCCGTTCCACAAAAAATTTAATAAATCATATCTTCCGAAATAGGGCCGCAGGAGCTTTTACATCTGTTTCAATTATCGCTATATTACTTATTATTTTTTCCGCTATTGCAATTTTGCAGGTTGAAGATGATCCCAATAGCAATATAAAGACCGCGGAGGATGCGATCTGGTGGGCTTATGTAACTATTACCACGGTTGGTTATGGCGACAAGTTTCCTGTAACTTCAGAAGGACGTTTGATTGCTGCTGTTCTCATGACTGCCGGTGTTGGACTCTTTGGAACATTCACCGGATTTGTGGCATCCTGGTTTGTTGCAGATAAAAGAGAAACCCAGGATAAGGGAATTGATGATATTGACCGTTAATGAAGCCGCAGTCTCTGGCAACATATTTTCATTCCTTCTTTTAACTAATTTTGTTAAATGAAGAACAATTCCCACTTCGACATCATCATCATCGGCGGAAGCTATGCAGGGCTCTCTGCAGCAATGGCACTTGGCCGTGCTTCACGAAAGGTACTTGTGATCGACAGTGGCAACCCCTGTAATAAACGGGCACCGCGTGCGCATAATTTCCTCACATGGGATGGTATGCCTCCGGACGGGATCCGGAATAAAGCAAAAGAACAGGTAAAAAAATACAGCAGCGTTACTTTCCTTGATGGTATTGCCAGCGATGCTTCAACAACAAAGGACGGCTTTGAAATAACAACAGAAAAAGGAGAACGGTTCAGTGCGAAAAAACTGCTCTTCGCTACCGGCATAGAAGACCTTCTGCCGGAAATCCCCGGATTGGCAGAATGCTGGGGAATCTCGATCCTGCATTGTCCGTATTGCCATGGTTATGAAGTAAAAGGGAAAACAACCGCAGTGCTTGCCAATGAGATCCAGGCGTATGACCTGTGCATGGTGCTTACACAGTGGACAAAAGAGATCATGCTGCTGACCAACGGAAGATCGGCATTGACAGAAGAGCAGGTCAATAAATTCAAACAGCACAGGATCCACATCACTGAAACAGAAATAGAACGGGTGGAGCATCACAACGGACAGATGCAGGCCATTCATTTTAAAGATGGCAGCAAACTGAACGTTTCCGTAATGTATGCAAAGCCAGGCTTCAGGCAACAATGCACACTCCCCGAAAAACTGGGTTGCAAAATGACAAAAGGAGGACACATTGAAGTGGATAAATGTAAAAAAACTTCCGTTCACGGAATTTATGCAGCGGGCGACAATTCAAGCCAGTCGAGGATCATCTCTATGTCGGTAGCGGCAGGCAGCGTTGCCGGCATGATGCTGAACGGGGAGCTGAGCTCCGAAAGCTTTTAGCGTAGCTTACTTTGTCCTTTATCCTTATCTTAGCCCTCCTAAACACAGATAAGGCATTCCATGAGATCCATTGCTGCAGCACTCCTGCTTTTAATCCCCTTCCTGCTTTCCGCACAGGAAACCATCACATTTCCTTCGAAGGACGGCCTCACGATCACTGCAGATGAATACATCACCAATGATACGCTTCCGTATATGATCCTCTGTCACCAGGCCGGGTACAGCCGCGGGGAATATATGAGCACAGCGGCCCGCTTTCAGAAATTCGGGTACAATTGCCTGGCCATTGATGCCCGCTCCGGGAAGGAAGTGAACGGGATAAAAAATGAAACGGCAGCGCTTGCTGAGAAAAAGAAAAAGGGAGTGGCTTATCTCGATGCGGAACAGGATATCCTTGCCGCGATCGATTACATTTATAAAAAGACAACTAAAAAAGTGATCCTTGTCGGAAGCTCCTACAGTGCTTCACTTGTATTGAAGATAGCTGCAGCGAATGATAAAGTAAAGGCTGTGATTGCATTCAGCCCGGGTGAATATTTCGGCGATAAGCTGAACCTGAAGCAGGTAATTAAAACGCTTGACAAGCCGGTGTTTGCCACCTCATCAAAAGCAGAAGCGGCAGACCTTGCAGCTTTAATGAAAGAAGTAAAGTCGCAGAACAAAACGCAGTTCACACCTTCTAATCCCGGCGACCATGGCTCAAAAGCGCTGTGGAAGGAAACAAACCCGAACTATCATGAATACTGGATGGCGCTGCTGATGTTTATGAGAGGGATCAACTCATAACATTCCTATTTCAACTTCTTATTTTCCTTATGCCGTTTGCTATCGCGCTTCGTTTTCTTTTCCATGTTCTTCTCAAAGGCTTTGCTAAGGTCAATCCCGGTTTGGTTCGCGAGGCAGATCACAACAAACATCACATCTGCCAGCTCATCCGATAATTCCTTGTCGCCTTCCTTCTTCTTAAATGATTGCTCTCCATACTGGCGCGAAATGATGCGTGCCACCTCTCCCACTTCTTCCGTAAGGATCGCCATATTGGTGAGCTCGTTGAAATAGCGCACGCCGTGGGTGTTGATCCATTCATCGACCTGTGCCTGTGCCTGTTTTATAGTAAGCTGTTTCATAATAATGTGTTGTGTTTTATCAGCCCTGCCCCTCATGAAAGAGATGAAGTACAAAAGGCTAACGAATGTATGAAATAAAAAAAGCCCCGTAAAATGAATTACGGAGCTTTCTTCAAACCTTATGCGATTTATTCGGCAACTACTTCGAACGTAACGTTACCAACAACTTCTTTGTGGAAACGTACTTCAGCAGTGTAAGTACCGATGTTCTTGATACCTTCTTCGTTGATAGAGATGTTCTTTCTATCTACTTCATAGCCTAATTTTTTGATTGCGTCAGCTAACTGAACAGTAGTGATGGAACCGAAGATCTTTCCGGATTCACCTGCTTTAGCGCCCACTTTCACGACCATGTCCTTTAAAGCACCGGCTGTTTTTTCAGCTGCTGTTTTAATTTTCTGTTCTTTGAAAGCGCGTTGCTTCACTGTTTCAGCCTGCATCTTTTTTGTAGATGCTGTTGCCATAATAGCCAAACCTTTAGGAAGAAGGAAATTTCTTCCGTAACCAGGTTTTACATTTACTACGTCATCCTTGTATCCAAGGTTTTTAACGTCATTTTTTAAAATTACTTCCATTTTAGTTTCTTTATTTTTAGTTGTGAATAGTTGATTTGTTAAATATGTTTTAACAAAAACTATTTTAGCATATCAGCAACATAAGGAAGAATTGCAAGGTGACGTGCACGCTTTACAGCCCTGGAAACTTTACGTTGATACTTAACTGATGTACCTGTTAACCTGCGTGGCAAAAGTTTGCCCTGCTCGTTTACAAACTTCAATAAGAAGGTTGCGTCTTTATAGTCGATATACTTAATTCCGCTTTTTTTGAAACGGCAGTATTTCTTTTTCTTAACATCCACCGTTGGCGGAGCAAGATACCTGATTTCTGAATTATCTGATGCCATTGTTGTTTTCTTTTTTATCCGCTGAAGCCTTCGCCATAAGCGGGTTAGATTGATTAATGATTAAGCTGTTGCTGCCGCTTTTGCCTTGTTTCTGCGTTTTTCGCTGTAAGCAATCGCATGCTTATCAAGCTTAACGGTTAAAAAGCGCAGCAGGCGCTCATCGCGCTTGTAAGCAAGCTCTAATTCTGCAACAAATGTGTTTGGCGCAGTGAATTCGATCAGGTGATAGAAACCTGTCGTTTTCTTTTGGATCGGATACTGTAATTTGCGAAGGCCCCAGGCATCTTCTGCAACGATTTTACAGCCACTGTCTGCAAGCATCTTTTTGTACTTGCTTACCGTCTCCTTTGCCTGTTCTTCAGACAAAACGGGAGTCATGATGAAGACGGTTTCGTAATGATTTGACATTTTTTTTACTGTTTTTTGGTTAATATTAAATTGTTCCTTTTCTTTAAAAGGGACGCGAAGATACAAATTTTTGACTTTTCCACAAAGAAAATTAAAGGGAAATTGGTTCAAAAGAGGATTTTGCCTGAAAACAACCGGCTTTGGCAATTATTCTGCCGGCAATCATACCGCGTAAGCGATGTGAATCTGCTAAAATCGAAAATCTGCGGATCTGTGGCTGAAATTAAAGCCATTCGCTTCACCTGTTTAATTCTCCACAACTTTTGAACATCCCGGAATTTTGCCGTTTTAATACTTACTTTTGCATACTTCTTATGGAAAATTTCATTGTTTCAGCACGTAAATACCGCCCTGCAAGGTTCAATACCGTTGTGGGACAAGCGCATATTACCAATACGCTGAAAAATGCCATCAAGAACAACCACCTTGCCCAGGCTTTCCTGTTCTGTGGCCCGCGTGGGGTTGGAAAAACGACCTGTGCACGTATCCTGGCAAAGACCATCAACTGCACCAACAAGACTGCCGACACGGAAGCATGCGACCAGTGCGAATCCTGTCTTTCCTTTAACAGCGGGGCCTCCCTGAATGTTTACGAGCTGGATGCCGCTTCCAACAACTCGGTGGATGATATCCGGAACCTTGTTGACCAGGTTAGGTTTGCACCTCAGCTCGGAGAATTCAAAGTGTACATCATCGATGAGGTCCACATGCTCTCCGCAAGCGCTTTCAACGCCTTCCTGAAAACCCTGGAAGAGCCGCCAAGGCACGCGATCTTCATCCTTGCCACCACCGAAAAGCACAAGATCATCCCGACCATCCTGTCGCGCTGCCAGATCTTTGACTTTAACCGGATCCAGATCGATGACATTGCCAATCACCTTGCCTTTATTGCCAAAAGCGAAAATGTTTCCGCTGAAACGGATGCATTGCACATCATTGCCCAGAAAGCGGACGGCGCTTTACGCGATGCATGCTCCATTTTCGACCAGATCGTAAGCTTTGCAGGGAACACGGTTACTTACAAGGCAGTGATCGAAAATCTCAATATCCTTGATTATGATTACTATTTCAAAGTAACGGATGCCATCCTTGCTGAAAATATATCCTCCTCGCTGCTCATCTTCAACGAGATCCTGAACCATGGCTTCGACGGGCATAACTTCGTTGCCGGGATCGCAGGGCATTTCCGGAACCTGCTCGTGAGCAAAGATCCGGAAACAGTGCAACTGCTCGAGGTCGGGAACAACATCCGCGACAAATACAAGCAGCAGGCAGGCAAATGCTCCCCCGGCTTTCTTGTAAGAGGCCTTACTATCCTGAACAAAGCGGACATTCAATACAAAGCAAGCAAAAACCAGCGGCTCCAGGTGGAGCTTGCGCTGATGCAGCTCTGTACAATCAATGCCCCGGTCCCTGAGGCCGAAAAAAAAAATGACCTGAGCGAAAGCCCGGTTAAGGTCCAGGCTCCCGCCGTTCAGAATACCAGCTCAGCCCCGGCAGCACCTCAGCAAAAACAGGAACCAGCCATTGTGCAAACGCCCACTGTGCCTGCAAATCCTGAAAACGCAGGCACGCCGGTCGCCAAAAAGCCGGTTTTTATCAAAACGAGCACCCCTTCCATCAACAATATCAATCCTGCTACTAAAACAGATGTCAGCAGCAATGCCAATCCCGCTGTGGTCAACCCTTCCGCGCAGAAGGCCGAGCCTTTCAACCAGCAGAGCCTCGAAACAGCCTGGTTGAAATATGCGAACGACATGAAAACCCGGAAAGCCAACCTGGGAAATGCGCTTGCCGGCAAAATGCCCGTTCTGAAGGAAGGGTACAGGATTGAATTCACTATCACCAACAAAGCACTGGAAGAAGCCATCAACGAGGATAAAATGAATTTCCTGGGCTTTTTACGGAATGAGCTGAACAACTTCTCCCTGCAGTTGGAGCTGAAAATGGTGGAAGCCGAAGAAAAAGCCAACCTGTACACCGCCACCGACCGCTACAAAAGGCTGGCAGAAAAAAATCCCGACATCCATAAATTCCGCCAGGCCTTTGACCTGGATATTGAATTTTAATAATTATTCCCTATCTTCCAGCCAGCTTATTTTTGCAAAGACATGAGACCCAAAAATAAGTAAGCAGCAATGCAACCTTTTTTTGTAAACACTACTCTTGTAATTAATTACAAAAATTAATTACGCTCAGGCTTTGGCATAACAATAAAACAAATGAAGAAACTACTCACTCTCTTAACGGCTTTAGCATTGGGATTCACTGGCTCCCAGGCACAAATTGTAATCTCCCCGGGAGGCGGCGCAGCGAGCGTAATTTCAGCCATCGGAGGAGCCGGGCTTACACTTTCAAACGTGACCATCAATTGTACAGGTACCGCTTACGGCACTTATAGCAATGCTGCTGCCAGCGGTTTCGGCGCATCCATGACCAACGGATTGCTGCTTACAACGGGTTCTGCTTCCGGAGTAGCAGGTTCAGGCAATCTGAATGATGATTACAGCACCTGCGTAGGTACAAGCTCTACAGATGCCCAGCTGGTTAGCGTAATCGGGGGCGCTACTATCAATGATGCCTGTATCATTGAGTTTGATGTTGTGCCGCAATGTAATAACTTACAGATCCGCTTTGTGTTCGGTTCGGATGAATACACCAACTGGGTGAGCGCCGGGTTTAATGACGGGTTCGGGTTCTTTGTTTCGGGCCCTAATCCTGCCGGGGGAAATTATACGAATTACAACCTTGCACAGCTGCCCAGCGGCACCCTTGTAAGTATCGATAACGTGAACACTACTACCAATCCCGCCTATTTTATCAATAACAATGCGGGTACTTACGCGAATCACTTCGATGGTTTCACCACAGTCTTAAATCCTACCATGAACGTTACACCCTGCCAGAGCTATCATTTTAAGCTGGCAATCGGCGATGCGGCAGATTGTGCAATGGATTCCGGCGTAATGATCGACCTGATCCAGTGCACATCTCCATGGACCGTTGCAACAAGCTCAACACCTACAGGTTGCGGTGCACCTTCCGGAACTGCCACTGCAACAGTTTCAGGCGGAATAGGGCCATTCACCTATTCATGGGCACCAACAGGCGGAACCGGGCCCACAGCAAGCGGACTTGCTGCAGGCAGCTATACTGTGACCATTAATGACGGACTTACCTGTACACCTTTAGCACAAACATATACGGTTACTGTAGGAACAACAGGAACACCAAATACAGTAACTGTACCCGCAAGCAACTCCTATTGCAGCGGCGCGACTGTACCGGCAAGCACATACACAAGCACTCCTGCAGGTGGTACATTCACATGGACCAACTCAAATACAGCGATCGGGCTTGGAGCAAGCGGAGCTGGAAATCAGCCATCCTTTACCGCAACCAACCCGGGAACAACTGCAATAAGCGGAACCATCACGGTTACACCCACTGTTGGCGGTTGCCCGGGAACACCTAATACATATACAATTACCGTTAAACCGATTCCAAATGTTACCCCGCCTGCAAACATCACCGTTTGTGCGGGAAGCACCGTTGCTGCATCAGCATTCACAAGTAATGTGGCGGGAGCAACGTTTGCATGGACCAATTCTAATCCTGCAATAGGGCTTGGAGCCAGCGGGGCAGGAAATACGCCTTCGTTTACAGCAACCAATGCAACGGCCTCCAACATCACAGCAACTATTACGGTTACACCAACTGCCACCGGCTGTCCCGGCACCCCGGTAACATACACCATCACGGTGAAGCCGGTACCAACAGTTACTGTTCCTGCAAGCTCTACCGTTTGTAACGGAACGCCAATTGCTGCTTCAGCATTTACCAGTGGCGTAGCAGGTACAACTTATGCCTGGACCAACTCGAATGCTGCAATCGGGCTGGGTGCAAGCGGCGCAGGAAACACACCGGCATTCACAGCTACAAATGCAGGTGCTGCAGCTATTTCCGGCACTATTACGGTAACACCTACGGCAAATGCCTGCCCGGGAACACCTGTTACCTACACCATCACTGTTAATCCAACACCAACAGTTACCGTACCCGCAAACATAACTGTGTGTGCCGGTATAAATGTTCCTGCTTCGGCCTTCACAAGTAATGTTGCAGGTGCAACGTTTGCCTGGACCAACTCCAATGCAGCGATCGGACTGCCTGCCAGCGGAGCCGGAAACACTCCTGCATTTACTGCCACGAATGCTACGGGTTCTCCTATCACATCTACAATTACAGTTACCCCTACAGCCAACACCTGTCCGGGAACCCCTGTAACATATACTATTACAGTAAATCCAATGCCTGTTGTTACAGTGAACTCGCCTTCGATCTGCCCCGGCGGAACCGCTACGCTCACAGCAACAGGCGGAACAACTTATTCATGGTCATCAGGGCCGGTAACCAACCCGATCACTGTATCTCCTGCATCAACAACTTCCTATACGGTTACAGGAACCAGTTCAGGCTGCTCTAACTCAGCGGTTGCTACTGTTACTGTAGGCGCTTCAATGACCATTACGGTGAATTCACCGGGAATATGCACAGGCCAGACAGCCAATCTGATAGCTACAGGCGCAACCTCTTATACATGGTCGGCAGGTGCCACTTCAACAGGTGCCGGTACTGCCGATGCTTCTCCGGCAGCAACCACTTCCTATACAGTTACGGGAACCACCGGAGGCTGTACCGGAACTGCTGTAGCAACCGTAACAGTAACATCCACCCCTGTTGTGACGGTGACATCGCCTACTATTTGTGATGGCCAAACCGCAACAATGACAGCAGGCGGTGCAGCAACCTACACCTGGTCGGCAGGAGCTACAACAGCTGCAGCGAACACTGCAACAGCTGCTCCATCCACCACTACAACGTACACTGTTACCGGCTCGAACGGCGGGTGCTCCGGCACAGCTGTTTCAACTGTGACTGTGAACCCGATCCCGACAGTGACGGTTAACTCTCCGACCATTTGCGCAGGACAAACCGCTAACTTAACTGCCGGCGGTGCTACAGGCTATACATGGTCTGCGGGTGCCACTTTTACCGGTGCCAACACTGCAGATGCGAGCCCTGCTTCAACAACTACCTATACTGTTACCGGAACTTCTGCAGGCTGCAGCAATACCGCAGTATCTACTGTAACTGTTGCCCCTTCGCTGAATGTGACGGTAAACTCACCGACCATCTGTGCGGGACAAACTGCTAACTTAACTGCTGCAGGCGCTACAACGTATGTTTGGACAGCAGGCGCTACTTCCACAGGTGCGAGCACCGCAGATGCAACACCAGCCGCAACCACTACCTATACCGTAACAGGAACAACATCCGGATGTACGGGATCAGCCATTTCAACTGTAACGGTAACACCTTTGCCGGCGGTGACTGTTAACTCGCCTACCGTTTGTAACGGCGTTACTGCCAACCTTACTGCAGGCGGTGCAAGCACATACGCATGGAGCGCAGGCGCCACTTCAACCGGGGCAAACACTGCGGATGCTGCACCTTCCACAACCACGACGTATACTGTAACCGGTACTACCAGCGGATGTTCGAACACGGCTGTATCCACAGTAACTGTTAACCCGATCCCTAATGTGACTGTCAATTCTCCTTCGATCTGTCCCGGCTCCACAGCCATGCTGACAGCCGGCGGAGCAACAAGCTACACATGGAGCGCAGGAGCAACATCAACAGGAGCAAACACTGCCACTGCAACACCTGCTGCAACTACTACATATACGGTAACAGGGACATCCCTGGGCTGCTCCAACACAGCAGTTTCAACAGTAACTGTAAATACAGTATTGTCTGTTGATGCAGGAGTGGACGACAGCATCTGCTTTGGCGGAAGCGCTACTTTAACGGTGATCCCGAACGGTGTTGGATATGTTTACACATGGACACCGGCGGCAAGCCTGAGCAATGCAACCATCTATAACCCGGTTGCTTCTCCGGCCGCAACAACAACATATACTGTGAACGTAACAGATGCGAACGGATGCACGGGAAGCGACAACGTAACCATTTTTGCTGATCCGCAGATCACACTTGCACTGGCCGGGCTACCTGTTAATTGCAACGGTGGCAGCGATGGACAAACCATTGTGATCCCTGCCGGAGGCTCCGGATCATATACTTATAACTGGCTTGCGGGAGGCTGTACTACTGCTGCCTGCAATGTAGCCGCAGGAACATATACCGTAACGGTGACCGATACATGGGGCTGTACTGCAACGGGTACATCCACTGTTACCGAGCCGACTGCTGTAACTGCCACTTCCACACAGGTGAATGTGACCTGCTTCGGGGCATGCAACGGAACAGCTACTGCTACCGGTGCAGGAGGAACTCCAACTGCTTCAGGAGGGTATAACTATTCATGGAACACTGTGCCTGTGCAGAACACACAAACAGCTACGGGATTATGTTCAGGAACCTACACCTGCACAGTTACCGACGCAAACGGATGCTCCACAACTGTTGTGGTGACCATCACAGAGCCGACAGTACTTGCCGTTGCTCCTATTCTGAACGTGACCATTTGCAACAGCGGAAGCACAACCCTTAACGCAAACGTTACCGGAGGTACGGGCGCATACACGTATTCATGGAGCCCTGCCACAGGACTGAGCAGCGCTTCGGTTGCAAATCCTACCGCTTCACCTGCCGGCACCACAAGTTATACCGTTACTGCAACGGATGCCAACGGATGTACAGCAACAGCTTCTGTAACTGTGACCGTTAATCCGCCATTATCAGTTGTAACAGCAGGAACAGCTTCGGTTTGCCCTGGTTTCTCCACCCCGATCTCTGCCATTGCAGCGAACGGCGCAGGAAGCGGCTATACCTATTCATGGTCGCCTGCTGCAGGATTAAGCGATCCGGCTATTGACATGCCGACCGCAACACCGGCTGTTACTACAACTTATACTGTTACTGTGAATGACGGATGTTCGCCTGCTGTTACTGCAACGGTAACTGTTACAGCGCTTCCGAAGCCGGTACCTGTGATCACATCCAATGTTACATCAGGCTGTGCACCACTGTGCGTGAGCTTTACGGATGCCTCTACTATTTCTTCCGGCTCTGTTGCAGGATGGGACTGGAATTTCGGGGATAACGGGCCGGATTCGATCAGCCAGAACCCTTCACATTGCTTTATGACGGCAGGAAGCTACACGATCACGCTGACCGACACATCCGCTGCAGGCTGTATCACAACGAGCACAATACCGTATGTGATCACAGTGAACCCGATCCCTGTGGCTGCTGCAAGCGCACCAACGTCTACGAGCATCTTTACACCTACTGTTCAATACATTGATCAGTCTACGATTTCATTCGGATCCATCGTTAGCTGGGACTGGTCATTCGGGGATAACCTCTCCACTCCTGCCAACGACAGCAGCAGCCTGCAGAATCCTTCGCACCTGTTCTCCGAAATAGGAAGCTATTGTGGTGACCTGGTAGTTACAAGTAATGCAGGATGCAGGGACACAACAAGCATCTGTATCATCATTGATCCCGAGTTCACGTTCTTCATCCCGAATGCCTTCTCACCAAATGATGATGGCATCAACGATGAGTTTTACGGAAAAGGCGAGTACATCAAAAAATACGAGATGTACATCTACGACCGTTGGGGAAATATGATCTTTGCTGCTGATGACATCAACAAGCACTGGGATGGAAAAGCGAACCACGGCGCAGAAATTGCACAGGAAGATGTGTATGTATATGTGGTGAAGCTGACAGACAACCACGATAAGAACCATAAATACATCGGAACGGTGACCATTGTAAAATAGTCCGCCGCCGGTGTAGCATAAAAAGAAGAGCGCCCTCCCGCAACATGCAGGAGGGCGCTCTTTATTTTACTGGTTAGAACTCTTTATTTTTTTACATACATCACTTCTTTCACGGCCTTTACAACACGTGCTGCATTCGGCAGGGAAGCTTCGATCAATGTTGGTGCATAAGGTAACGGAACATCTGCAGATGTTACACGCAGGATAGGCGCATCGAGGTAATCGAATGCATCTTTCTGCACTTTGAAGGTGATCTCGGAAGAGATGGAAGCCAAAGGCCATGCCTCTTCAACGATCACCAAACGGTTGGTCTTCTTAACGGAATTAACAATTGCATTATAATCGATCGGGCGAACGCTTCTCAGGTCGATCACTTCAGCGCTGATGCCTTCTTTTTCCAGTTCAGCTGCTGCTGCCATTGCCTGTTTCAGGATCTTTCCGAAAGAAACAATGGTTACGTCTTTTCCTTCTTTCTTAATGTCTGCAACACCGATAGGGATTATGTATTCGCCTTCAGGCACTTCGCCTTTGTCTCCGTACATCTGTTCACTTTCCATGAAGATCACTGGATCATTGTCGCGGATCGCTGATTTTAAAAGCCCTTTTGCATCGTATGGATTGGAAGGTACAACCACTTTCAGGCCCGGACAGTTGGCATACCAGTTCTCAAAAGCCTGGGAGTGCTGTGAGCTGAGCATTCCGGCAGAAGCCGTAGGCCCGCGGAATACCATGGGGCAGGAAAATTGTCCGCCGCTCATGCTTTTCATTTTTGCAGCGGAGTTGATGATCTGATCGATCGCCACCAGTGAAAAGTTGAAGGTCATAAATTCTACGATCGGGCGCAGGCCGTTTGTGGCTGCACCTACCGCGATCCCTGCAAAGCCAAGCTCTGCGATCGGGGTGTCGATGATCCGTTTCGGGCCGAATTCAGCGAGCATTCCTTTGCTGACTTTGTATGCACCGTTGTATTCGGCAACTTCTTCGCCCATCAAAAATATTTTCTCATCTCTGCGCATTTCCTCGTTCATTGCTTCACGAAGCGCTTCACGGAATTCAATTGTTCTCATTTGCCTTGTTTTTATTGAATCACAAATTTAAGGATTTTATTCTACAGGCAACCAATTTCAGTGAATTTGCAAGGCTGGGCGGTCTTTTTTCAGCAATTCACGGATCCGGTCTGAATGCGATAGCTTCGATCTCCACTAAATAATCAGGGTTTGCCAAACCGGCAACAATGACGCCTGTAATAACAGGCGGATGGCTTAATTTTTTCAAAAAATCCTGCGCTCCTTCAAATCCTTTCCGTACGTCCTGCCCCTGCACGATATAGATCGTCAGTTTAAACAAATCGTCCAGCCTGGCATCACAGAAATTCAAAGCAATTTCTATGTTCTTTAAAATATAGCCTGTTTGCTTCTTAATATCGCCTTTCCCGATTATTTCGAGGTCTTTCGTAATGGCATTTTGCCCCCCGATGTAAATTGTATTTCCATTTCCTTTTGTAATGGCAATCTGAGAAAAAGCAGGATTTTTCAGTAATTCATCCGGGTTCATGAAATTTATTCGGTTGTTCATTGGCTTGAGTTTATGTTATACGGTAAACGCAGAAAAAAAAGTGCCACTGAAATGACCGTTTAGTAAAAGTCAATTCACCTGTCGGAGCTTTAAGGTGAGCATCCCGGGAATTAATTAATAATCTCTCCCGTGTTGTTGGCCAGCCTTTCACGCCATTTCCGGATTTCCTCAGGCGTTTGCCTCAGCCATTCTGTCACTACACCAACTATTTTCAATGGTGCCAGGGAACGATAGGAGCGCGTCGGATTGCCCGGGAATTTTTTGTCGGTAACATTCGGATCATTCTCAAAACTCCCGGTCGGTTCAACAATATAAACACGTTCAGGCGCATCACCTTTGGCTAATGCAGCAGCAAGCCCCGCCCCATTCACCATGCCTGTGAAATAAATGTGATTCATTTTGAGTTCAGCCTTGTAATTAGAACTGCCTCCCGGCGTCAGCAAATCGCCAACCTGCAAATCGGCTTTCGTTCCATGGTAAAAAGGGCCTTTGTCAGATGGCTTCTCCTTAAACGAAGCTGACAATTCATAATTCTCTTTTGCCCTGGCAGGTTCGTTTAAGTCCTCATAGCATTTGGCAATGTTTAAATACAGGGAAGGAAAAGCACTCTTAACAGAATCGTCATTTATTTTTAATGCAAACTGCAAAGCCGTTTCGAGCCATTTTAATTTATCGGGAACATTTTTTTGATGCCGCGCTATATAATGCGCTGAAATAAATTTTTCAAAATCATTTACCGCTTCATTCCAGGCCTGAAGAAACAGTTTGATTGCCTCCTCAGCCTTGTCCTTTTCTTCCATGGCCATGCCCTGAAGGCAGAGCTTAACAATAGTGTTGGCTGGATTGAATTCCATTTTCTTAATTATTTCACCTGTTAATAGTCACTTTCAGTATATAAGTTCCACTGTCAGCATGGAGAATTTCAACACGAGCAGCATTACGGCTTATCCCTGCCAACAAACCTTTCTTTGCCCGATAGGAAGCCGATGGCTTTTTTAATATTCCTTTCGAGTGCTTCTTCTGTTTTCAGATTAGCCAGGTATCTCACTATTTCCAATCTCCTGGATGGCGGCAAATCATCAAACACCATTTTAGCTGTTTTGTTTTTTGCCAGGGCCTTTACAAAATTTTCCGGCGGCTTAATTTCCCGGCTTGCAGGGTCAAATTCGACTGTGACCTCAATTACTTCCCCGATCCGCTTAGGAGAATTTTTCAGCATACTTGTATTGATATACAGCCTCCATTCTCCGCTGTATCGCATCAATGTCTGCTTGTAAGGCTTGTCGTTTAAGATACCTTTTATAGGAACAGGCCCTTTGTCACGACCGGCCTTTTTGAAAACCTGCTGAAGTATGCCGGCAGGCACAAAAACAAAAGGATTGATCCCGATAATTTCTATTTCTGCTTTGAATTTCTGCATTTCCACTTTCCCTAATTGTGCATATTATCAGTCATTTTTGCCGGTTCATAGTAAAAAGTTACTGCACCACCATTAAAGGTTTTGGTCTTTATGAGCTTAAAAACAGTCCTGTTTTTTACATTTTCAAATAACGGCAAACTGCTTTTTGAAACAACAGGGTGAACACAAAACTGGTATTCATCGATCAGATTAAGCTCCATGATCTGTATAATTAAACTCCGGCTGCCGACTAAAATATCCCTGCCTGGCTGTTGCTTTAATTCTTTCACCATTTCCCCGACAGGCTGATCTGCAAGTCTCGCATTGTACCATCCTGCATCTTTCAGCGTATGGGAAAAGACAATTTTTGGAATTTTGTCCATTACCAGGGCAAATTTGTCCATTGATTTTTCACCAGAAGGATTTTTCACAAGTTCCTGCCAGAACTGCATCAGCTGATAGGTTTTTCTTCCATACAGAACAAGGTCTGCGTTATCCATCAGGTCAGCGTAATGCTGATGGATCTCTTCATCCGGGATTACTGCAGTATGGTCGCAAAATCCGTCAAGTGTCATGTTGATTGCTGCAATTAACTTTCTCATTATTTTTCTCTAAATTAAATTCGATGCTATTCAAATATACCAAATTCCATCTAAATTTTTCCCGGGCCGATAAACTTAGAATATTTAGTATTTTTGAGAAAATTTAAAATCCCCGTGGAAAATAACCAGTTTGATATCATCATTGTAGGCGGCGGCATTGTAGGCTTAGCATCCGCTTATAAGATCAATTTAAAATACCCTTCCAAAAAGATCCTTGTGCTTGAAAAAGAAAAGGAAGTAGCAGCTCACCAAACCGGGCATAATTCCGGGGTGATCCATTCGGGGCTGTATTACAAGCCGGGCTCCTACAAAGCAAAAAACTGCGTGGATGGCAGAAGAGAGCTTGTTGCTTTCGCGAAGGAGCACAACATCAAGCATGACATTTGCGGAAAGATCGTTGTGGCTACCGATGCATCGGAGCTTGCCCACATGAACAAGGTATTCAATAATGGGCTTGCAAACGGCGTGGAAGGTGTGGAAAAGATCAGTGCACAAAAAATAAAAGAGATAGAGCCCTATTGCGTGGGCATTGAAGGATTGTGGGTTCCCTGCACCGGCATCATTGATTATGCGGATGTTTCACGAAAATACGTGGAATTGCTCCATTTAAAATTTACAGGCAGTAAAGTACTGACAGAACACGAAGTAACTGCATTTGAAAAACAGGATGGCTATACAAATGTGATCACGCCGAAAGGGCTGTTCAAAGGAACATACGTGATCACCTGCGCCGGGCTGCAAAGCGACCGCATCGCGAAAAAAGAAGGCGCAAAGACAGATGCCGCTATCGTAGGATTCAGGGGCGATTATTTCGACCTTACCGATAAAGGCTTAAGCAAAGTGAAGAACCTGATCTATCCTGTACCAAATCCAAAATATCCTTTCCTCGGCGTGCACTTTACGCGGATGATCCATGGAGGCACGGAATGCGGGCCCAATGCGGTGTTCGTGTTCAAGCGCGAAGGCTATGGCAAAACCGATTTTTCATTGAAGGACACTGCCGAAGCATTTGCATTCGGCGGCACCTGGAAATTTTTCGCGAAGAATATGAAATTCGGATGGGATGAATACCGCGGTGCTTTTTCAAAAACATTTTTTCTGAAGCGGCTCCGCAAGCTGATCCCAACGCTTGAGCTGGATGACCTGAAGCCGGGCCGTGCAGGAGTGCGCGCAATGGCGCTGGCTCCCGAAGGCGAAATGATCGATGATTTTAAAATTGAAGTGAACGGGAATGCGATCCACGTGCTGAATGCGCCATCTCCTGCTGCAACTTCTTCCCTTGCGATCGGCACTGCCATCCAGGAAATGGCAACAGAGCATTTTAACCTGGGATAAACGTAAAGGTTTGAAAAAACACCTGCTTGTTTCCTTCTTTCTTTTTTTATTCATCAGCCCTTCGTATTGCTGCACGGGCGATTCCATTCCGTATATAAAAGCAAGAGGAATACTTTCATCCACGCTTGTAAGATCAGGCAAAGCATACAACCTTTATGACCTTGTGATCAATGGAGTTGATCCAACAAGCGGTGATACGCTGCAGATCCGCGTTCATTTTTTCGAAAATAAAAAAACAGGAAAGCTGCCGCTGCTGATCATTGTACCGCCGATCAACGGGGTGAGCATGCGGGAAAGAAAAGTAAGCGATCATTTTATCAGCGAGGGATACCATACCGTGGTGATCGAACCTGTAAAAAATATTTCCGACAACACAGTTGCGATCAAGGATTTTCAGAAGAGGCTGCTCTGCTTCATCAGCGCTGTGCGTTCAACTGTTGATGTCTTTGAAGTAAAAGAACAGGTGGACCCGGAGAACATGTTCGTGTGGGCTGCCAGCATGGGTGCTATTTACAGCAGCTATGCCGTTTGCGCCGACAAGCGTATCAATGCCGCTGTGCTGGTTGTTGGCGGTGCACCGCTCTCCGGCATCGTTACCGACTCTAAACAAAAGTATGTTGTAAGATACAGGAAAGAGCGGATGAAGGTGGAAAGCCTTGCATCCACGGAAGCATTCCGGCAAAAGATGAAAGAAAGCATGAGCATCGACGTGCTTCAGCTTGCAAAGAACCGCGCTGCTTCTGACCTTTATTTCATACTTGCATTAAAAGACAAAAGCGTTCCAACGGCTTACCAGCTCATGCTTGCAGATACATTCGGGCCGGGATCAACAATAAAAAAATACAAGAGCGGGCATGCAAAAACGTTGTTCAGGTCGCACTTGTTTCATTTGAATGACTATTCAGATTTCCTGAACAGTAAACTCCGCCATTAATCCCGAACCTATGAAAACGATCCTCCTGTATGTGATGTCCCTTCTTTATTTTGCTGCAGGAGTGTATCATTTCGTCAACCCGAGAATGTACCTGCGGATCATGCCGACCTGGCTTCCCGCACACCTGCCGCTTGTATATATCAGCGGCGTATGCGAGATCATTGTGGCCTTATTGCTGATCCCGGAAAGCACCCGCCCGCTGGGCGCCTGGCTGACGATCGCACTGCTGGTTGCGGTATTTCCGGCAAATATCCAGATGCTGGTTAATTTTTACCAGAAGCAGCATCCGGGGCTCTGGATCGCGATCGCGCGCCTGCCGCTGCAGCTGATCCTGATCTGGTGGGCATGGATCTACACAAAAGGTTAAAAACGTCATTGCGAGGAGGTACGACGAAGCAATCTACCCTTGAAATGAGATTGCTTCTCCGCCGGGGCGGATCGCAATGAATCCCGCAAAACAATTATCTTTGTAATGCTTATTAAACCTTTTCAAACAGGTTATGTCTTTATACCAAACCGCATTCAATGAAACGCATTCTTTCCTTTGTTCTACTTTCCTTTTTTCTGTTCAAGATCAGTTTATCACAAAGCTCCCTGAGCGGGCAGCTCAGCGATGCAGGCGATCAATCCCCGCTCATCGGCGCAAGCGTGATCCTTCTGAAGCCTGATTCGTCCCTGTACAAGGGGACTACCGCGGACCTTGACGGAAAGTTCCTGGTCGAGAACATCAACCGGGGAACGTATATTCTTAAAATTTCCTTTATCGGCTACGCGGATGATTTCCGCAGGCTCGATATGGCGGATGTGCCTGTAGCACTTGGCAGCATCAGCTTAAAGCCTTCCAGCAAAATGCTGAAGGATGTGGTGATCACAGAGAAGGCGCTCACAGCCGTGCAGAAAGGCGATACCACGCAGTACAATGCAGCCAGCTACAAAACAAACCCTGATGCCAATGCGGAAGACCTGATCACGAAAATGTCGGGGGTGACCACGCAGGACGGGAAAGTACAGGCACACGGCGAGGAAGTGAAGAGAGTGCTGGTGGATGGAAAACCGTTTTTCGGGGATGACCCGAATGCCGTTTTAAAAAACCTTCCGGCGGATGTGATCGACAAGATCCAGGTATTTGACCAGCAGAGCGACCAATCAAAGTTTACGGGAGTAAGCGACGGAAACACCACGAAGACGATCAACATCATCACTAAACCGGGAATGAAGAACGGTACCTTCGGAAAGGTGTATGCCGGATATGGCTATGATGATGTATACAAGGCGGGATTCAACATTAATTTTTTCAAGGGCGACAGGCGCATCTCCATTGTTTCGCAATCCAATAACATCAATGAACAGAATTTCTCATCAGATGACCTTGCCGGCGTATTAAGCTCTTCATCCGGTGGCGGAGGGGGAATGCGTGGCGGGCGCGGTGGCATGGGCGGAGGAAATCCGGGCGGCGGCAACAGCGGAAGCAATTTCCTCGTGAATGCGAAGAATGGCATTTCCACAACGCATGCATTCGGACTGAACTACAGTGATAAATGGAACAAAAAAACAGAAGTGAGCGCGAGCTATTTCCTGAACTATGCTGATAATATTGCGGAACAATTCACCAACAGGCAATACCTGCCGGTTTCGGATTCAGGCATTGTGTACAGGGAAAACAGCATCAACAATTCGGTGAACATCAACCACCGCTTCAACTTAAAGCTGGAATGGAAAATGGATACGAGCAATTCCATTACCTACACCCCGAAATTTTCATTGCAGCAAAACACCGGCAAAAGCAACCTGTACGGCCAGAACACTTCGGGAAATGACACACTGAACCGCACAACCAATTTCTACAATTCGGAAGTGATGGCCTATAACTTCTCCAATGAATTACTCCTGCAACACAAATTCAAAAAACAGGGAAGGACGATCTCGCTGAACCTTAACGGAACATTAAGTTCCAATACTGCACAAAGTGACCTTCACTCGATCAACACCTATTACAACGATACATCCTTTTTTTCGAATGTGCTTGACCAACAGGCCACACTTACAAAACCGGGAAGCAGTTACGGCTCCAACCTCACCTATACCGAGCCTCTTGGCGTAAAAAGCATTTTGCAGTTCAGCTATTCCAATTCATTTAATTTCACAGAGAATACAAAAAAAACATTCAACTATTCGCAATCGGACGACAGCTACAACAACTTAGATACCTTGCTGTCGAATGTGTTCAACAGCGAATACATAACACACAAAGGAGGACTGGGCTACCGCTACAACAATGCGAAGCTGCAGTTCATGGCAGGCGCCAACTACCAGTATGCAACGCTTACAGCCGATCAAAGTTTTCCATATACCTACAGCCTTGTAAGGAACTACCAGAACATTTTACCGAATGCAATGCTGAGGTATAACTTCAGCACCAAGAAAAGCCTGCGCATTATGTACCGCACGCAAACCACGCAGCCTGCGATCGACCAGCTGCAGAACGTGCTGAACAATACCAACCCCACACAGCTGAGTATAGGGAACCCCGGACTGCAGCAGAATTATGAGAACACCATGTTCCTGCGCTACTCGTCCAGCAATACTGAAAAAGCAACTTCCTTTTTTGCGATGCTTGCGGGAACCTACACCGACAATTACATTGCGAACAGCACGTTCACAGCATCAAAGGATACCGTAAGAAACGGGATCGCGATGCAGCGCGGAACGCAGATCACCCAACCTGTGAACGTGAACGGATACGTAAACCTCCGCAGCTTTATCACTTACGGCATTCCGCTGAGTATCCTGAAGTGCAACCTCAATATCAATGCGAACGCAGCCTACACCAAAACGCCGGGGATCGTGAATGATGTGATGAATTATTCGAACGCACAAACTTATGGCGGCGGACTCACCCTGAGCAGCAACATCAGCAAGCAGGTGGATTTCACTCTCTCCACCAACCTTACCTACAACACCGTTGAGAACACGATCAACAAACAGCTGAACACACAATACTACAACCAGAACAGCAGGCTGAAGATGAATGTGATCTTTCTGAAGAATGTAGTGTTCAGCACCGACCTTACTCACCAGTATTACCAGGGGCTTTCGCAGGGATACAACCAGAACTACCTGTTGTGGAATGCTGCACTGGGATATAAATTCCTGAAAGACCAGAAAGCGGAGATCCGTTTATCAGTGAATGACATTCTTGAGCAGAACACAAGCATTACACGCAACACAACGGAAACATACATTGAAGATGTGCGGACGAATTTATTACAGCGTTATTTCATGCTGACATTCACTTACAACATCAAGGTATTTAAAAAAGCGGCGGAAGATAAAAGCAAAGCCACACATGAATAAGAGTGTATATGCAGCCCTGTAATGAACAGATCCCGTGTCGGGGCACGGGATGACGTTTTCAACCGCGACAACCCCTTATTCAAAGAGCAAAAAAAGAGCCTTCAAATTGATTTGAAGGCTCTTTTTTTCGGAAGCTCAGTGCTTACATTTTTGTCAATACAAGTACCGATGTCCCATCATCCCCGCGCGAACCTTTCAGTTCGATCATCTTGTTGTCTTCCTGGACAACTTCCCAGTCTGCATTCAACAGGTTGAATGGATCAACAGATCCAAAATTGATCGTCAGGTGGCCGACCTTGGCCTCCAGTGGATTTTTATGCCAGCTTCCAACTACTTTCTGCCCGTTCCCGGTTGCTACCAGCATTCCACCTTTCATCATGTCAATGGTGTAACCCGTATAAAAGTTAGCATGGTCAGCGCCATTCACTTCGAATTTTGACACGGAGTATTTTCCCTGTGACACAGCTGTAGTGGTTTTTGTTGTGGTAATTGTTCCAAGGTCTTCTTTTTTGCAAGAGCTAAACCCTGCAGCCATCATTATGGCTATTCCGATTGTTATGATTTGATTTTTCATGATTTCTTTCGTTTTTGGTTTCACAGTATAACCGACAAATCCATTGCCAGCAGGGCACATTCAGAGGCACGTATCGCCAAAGTGATAAAAAGAATGTTTAAAAGGAAAAAAGGATTCGCCGGGCAAAAGCCGCGTTAAAAGCAAGGACTGTGGAAAGGCGTGATTATTTCCACAGCATTTCCCCATAAACAAAAAACTCCGGGGAATTATCCCGGAGCTTGCGCCGTTAATAAGAGTATGTCATTGCGATCCGCCCCGGCGGAGAAGTAATCTGCCGGAATGAGATTGCGTCACTAATTCAGCAGCATTACTGTTTTGGAAGATAATCTTCCGCTTTTTTGAGCGCACTGTCGATCCCGCTGAGATTCGGCCCTTTTGCAGTTGCAAAGAAAGGCTGTCCGCCACCGCGCCCGTTCAGTTCCTTGCCCAATTCATTAATGATCGTATGCATGTTGAGCTTTTTATTCTCAACGAGATTGGTGGAAGTGGATCCTGTCAGGCCCGCGCTGCCATCAATTTCATATGCGGTGATCATGAACAGGTTTGGAATTTCCTCTTTCATCTGGAAATGGATATCCTTAATGATGTTGAGGGAACTCATGTCTATTTTTGCAGAGATAAAGCTGATGTCCCCGATCTCTTTCACTTTCGTTTTCAGATCCGCCTTGATCACCTTTGCTTTTTCACGCAGCATCTGCTCCACCTGCTTCTGTAAAGCAGAGTTCTCTTCCATCAGTGCCTGCACGCTCTTCACCACATCCTTCGGGTTTTTCATCAGCATTTTCAATTCGTGCACAAGGGCACTTTGCTGGTTGAAGAATTGTTCCGCCTTCACGGAAGTGATCGCTTCGATCCTCCGGATTCCTGCAGCAACAGCACCTTCCGAACTGATCTTGAACAAACCGATCTGCCCTGTTGCAGGAACATGCGTTCCACCGCAAAGCTCAACCGAATAGTTTTTATCGAATGTCACCACACGCACCGTATCGCCGTACTTCTCGCCAAACAAAGCCATAGCACCCAATTTACGGGCATCATCGATCGGCATTTCTTTAATATCGGCAATAATATTTTCCCTGATCCTGCTGTTCACAATGCTTTCTATTTCCGCGATCTCTTCATCTGTTACCTTAGAGAAATGTGAAAAGTCGAAGCGCAGGTGCTCATCGTTCACCAGCGAGCCTTTCTGCTCCACATGCGTTCCCAGCACTTTGCGCAATGCAGCATGCAGCAGGTGTGTAGCGCTGTGGTTATTCTCTGTCAGCTTTCTTCTTTCAGCATCCACCTTTGCAATAAAGGTTTGATTGAAATTTTCAGGAAGCTTATCCGCAAAATGAATAATGATCCCGTTCTCTTTTTTTGTATCTGAAATTTTAATTGTTTCATTCGCTGATTCCAGCACGCCGGTATCGCCAACCTGTCCACCGCTTTCCGCATAGAAAGGAGTTTTATCTAATACCAGCTGAAACTGTTCTTTTCCTTTTGCTTTTACTTTCCTGTACTGGATGATCTTTACTTCGCTTTCAAGCGTTTGGTAACCAACGAACGACCTTCCGCCTTCTTCCGCTTTTCTTCCGTCCACCAGCACCCAGTCACCTGTATCTATAGATGTTGCAGCGCGCGACCTGTTCTTCTGCTTATCCAGCTCTGTATCAAAGCCAGCCTTATCAATACCTAATCCGTAACCTTTTGCGATGAGCGAAGTGAGATCTTCAGGGAAGCCATAGGTATCGTACAATTCAAAAACGATAGCGCCATCCACTACAGCTTTCTTTTCCCTGATGGTGGTTGCACACACCTGGTCAATTCGCTTTAAGCCGTTCTCCAGCGTGCGGAAAAAAGAAAGCTCTTCTTCCCTGATCACTTTTTCGATCAGCATCTTCTGCGATACAAGCTCCGGGAATGCATGCCCGAGCTGGTGAGAGAGCACAGGCACCAAGCGGTACATAAAAGGCTCTTTCAGGTTCAGCGACTGGTATCCGTAACGGATCGCCCTTCTCAGGATCCGGCGGATCACATAGCCTGCGCCGGTATTGGAAGGCAATTGCCCGTCGGCAATACTGAAAGAGATCGCACGGATATGATCCGCGATCACACGCATTGCAATGTTGATGATCAGTTGTTTTTTATGCTCTTCTTCATGCTCAGGCTTGTAACGGTGCCCGGATAATTCCTCCAGCTTACCGATCACAGGGCTGAACACATCCGTATCGTAATTCGACTGCTTGCCCTGCAGCACACGCACAAGGCGCTCAAAGCCCATTCCCGTATCTACGTGCTGTGCAGGCAGCTTTTCAAGCGTGGTCAGTTCCGAATGTTTTTTAGAACGTGCTTTGCCAAAGTATGCATCATTCCTGTTCTGTGTCTTTTCCCATTCCGTAAGCTCAGAAGCAGCACCTGCGCTTTTCCATTTACGGTTGAATTCCATGAACACATTGTTCCAGATCTCGATCACCTGCGGGTCATCATTGTTCACACGCGATGCTCCCGGTATTTTCGCGATCTCCTCTTCTGTGCGTCCATCGTAATGGATCTCCGAACATGGGCCGCAGGGACCGGTATCGCCCATTTCCCAGAAATTATCTTTTTTATTTCCGCGAAGGATCCTTTCTTCAGGAACGAATTGCTTCCAGATATCGTATGCTTCCTGGTCAAAGCCAAGCCCGTCCTCGGCGCTTCCTTCAAACACTGTCACATATAATCTTGTTTTATCGATCCCGTACACATCCGTGAGCAGCTCCCAGGCCCAGGTGATCGCTTCCTTTTTGAAGTAATCGCCAAAGCTCCAGTTGCCAAGCATTTCGAACATGGTATGGTGATAGGTGTCAACGCCAACTTCTTCGAGGTCGTTGTGCTTTCCGCTTACGCGAAGGCATTTCTGCGTATCGGCAACACGCGGGAATTTAATCGGCGCATTGCCCAGGAACAGGTCCTTGAACGGCGCCATGCCGCTGTTATTGAACATTAAGGTCGGATCGTTCTTCACCACCATTGGTGCCGAGGGTACGATCTCATGTCCCTTCGATTTAAAAAAATCTAAAAATGTCTGCCTTACTTTGCTTGATTCCATCTACTTCTACTAATTACTGATTTTTTACGAATATACCAATTACTAATCTGTGCCCGATTGCGCGTTGTCATTTCGAGCGAAGTCGAGAAACGTGTGTCAGCCTTCATCTACTAAAATACCAATCTCTACTAATTTACGAATCTGTGCACGTCATTGCGAGGAGGTACGACGAAGCAATCTCATCCTACTAACTACCACCTCCGAACTCCCTCCTGCCAACGGATTGCAAATTTAGTTTATTTGCGTAAATTCGCGTTAGACAAAAGCAATATTTCGTGAGCAAGATCAAATATAAGTTCAACACCAAATCCCTTACCTACGAAAAGGTCACTATTCCGCTTCGTAAACGGATCTGGCAGGTATTGTCGTACCTCGCCACCGGGCTGGTGTTTGCCACGATCACCATTATCCTTGCTTTCAAATACCTGAGCTCCCCAAAGGAAAAACAATTGCAGCGAGAGATTACCGAGCTGACGCTGCAGTACGAGATCCTGAACAACCGGATGACGGAAGTGACGGAAGTGCTGGACGATATCCAGGAACGCGACAATAACGTTTACCGCACCATCTTTGAAGCCGAGCCGATCCCGGGAAGCATCCGCAAAGCGGGAACCGGCGGGGTTGACCGCTACAAGGCGCTGCAGGGCTTCAACAACTCGGGCCTGATGGTGGAAGCCACCAAAAGCCTTGACAGGATCAGCAAACAGCTGTATATTCAATCGAAATCCTTCGACGAAGTGGCGAAGCTTGTGAAAAGCAAAGCGAAATTATTATCCTCCATCCCGGCCATCCAGCCGATCCCGAATGATGAATTAAGACACCAGCCGGGAGGTTTCGGATGGCGCACACATCCTATTTATAAAACACCGGAGTTTCACCCGGGAATGGACTTTGCAGCAGCTGAAGGGACCGAGATCCATGCAACCGGAGATGGCATTGTGATCCGTGCGGATGACATGGCGCAGGGTTACGGAAACCACGTGGTCATCAATCACGGTTACGGCTATGAAACGCTTTACGGGCACATGGTACGCTTTGTTGTGCATGTGGGACAACAGGTGAAGCGCGGGCAGCTGATCGGCTATGTAGGCAGCACCGGGCTGTCGACGGCTCCTCACGTACATTACGAAGTGCATAAGAACGGGGATGTTGTAAACCCGATCAATTTCTATTATAACGACCTCACACCGGAGCAATACCAGAAGCTGATAGAAATGTCTGCACAGTCATCGCAGTCGTTCGATTAAGCGCAGGATAATTGCTTTGCTGCAAACCGGGAAATTAATTTATATTTGTTTAGAACATTCACCTACTTTAAGAGCCTCAATTGAACCTTGCCTTATAAGGAAACAGATACCGTTAAGCTATACTACACCATTGGTGAAGTATCCGAGATGTTCCATGTGAACACATCGCTGGTGCGTTTCTGGGAGAAGGAGTTCGATATCCTGAAGCCGAAGAAGAACAAGAAAGGCAATCGCCTGTTTACGCCGGAAGACCTCGATAATTTCAAGATCATTCACAACCTTGTGAAGGAACAGGGGCTTACGCTGGAAGGGGCAAAAAAGTACCTGAAGGAAAACCGTAAAGCTGTAAAGCATGAATTGAAAACCGAAAAATCACAGTTTTCGGAGATCGAGAATAAATTGCGGAAGATCAAAAACCGCTTGCAGGAGCTGAAAGAAAAACTGTGATCATTCTGGAATGTTTTTCAACCACCGGGCCGCTTCCATGTTTCCCATAGAAACCGCCTTTTTCCAATCCTTTTCAGCTTCCTTCATCATCCCGATATTGTAAAAAGAGGCTCCCCTGTTCATATAGCTGCTCACCACTGTGCTGTCCAGCTCGATCGCTTTCGTAATGTCGGCAATGGCTGTCCTGTAATTCCCCTGCTTCATATCCTCCACTCCTTTCATGGCCATTTCCCAGGCTTTGTATTTTGTGTCGTCTTCTTCATCTGTTCTATTCAGCATTATAAAAAGCTGAACAGCAAAAGCTATAAACCCGGCAGCGACGATCATGCTGGCCCATTTGTACGTTTTTGAATAGGATTCGGGAACACCCAGCGCCCTGATCTTCCTGTAATTTACAACACTGCCGATCACAAAATAAACTGAAAGCAGGATCCCTGCAAACACAACAATCTTAACCGTTTGTTCTTCGAAGAACCTGAGCGACAAAAGATAAATGAACATGCAGGGAATCACGATGAACAGCCGGTATTTACGCTGCTTGCTGAAGCCGTCCAGCAGCTTGAGCTTCATCTCGCCATCCAGCTTTCCAAGCGCTTTTTCCAGCATGAAGCGGGAAATAAGGATGGGTACAAGGATCAGTGCGATCGAAATGATCATATCATCGGTCATGCAAAAATGATTTTTTAATTAATAATATTTTTTCTCTTCCAGGTAATTCCCTACGTAATCTTTCACACCTTCTTCCAGCGTGTGGAACCGCTTTTCATAGCCGATGGATTTTAATTTATTCATATTCGCTTCCGTAAAATACTGGTACTTGTCGCGGATATCGGCGGGTGTATCAATGAATTCGATCTTTGGCTCTTTATTTATTGCAGTGAATGTGTTCTTTACAAGATCAAGGAATGTCCTGGCTTTGCCGGAACCGAGGTTGTACAAACCGGCATCCTTCCTGTGGTGCAGGAGAAAATAGCAAACCTCCACAACATCCTTCACATAAACGAAATCGCGCAGCTGCTCCCCATCCTTATAATCGGGATTGTGGGAGCGGAACAATTTCACGCTTCCTTTTTCCTTTACCTGGTTGTATGCATGCATGATCACGGAAGCCATCCGGCCTTTGTGGTATTCATTCGGCCCGTATACATTGAAGAATTTTAATCCCGCCCAGAAATACGGCTTTCGCTCCTGCTTCAGCGCCCACTTGTCAAAATCATTCTTTGATTCACCATAGGGATTCAATGGTTTTAATTGTTCAACAACGGCATGATTATCTTCATAGCCGTGTTCACCCAATCCGTATGTTGCCGCAGAAGATGCATAAACAAAGGGCAATCCGAACTCCACGCAAATATTCCAAAGCTCTTTTGTATAATTGAGATTTAAGCGGTCGAAGATCTCTTTGTTGAATTCGGTTGTATCCGTCCTCGCCCCGATGTGAAAAACAAACTGCACCAACCGCTGGTTTTCTCTCAGCCATTTCGGAAATTCATCGCGGTGCACTTTGTAAGAAAAGGTCTTTCCTTCAAGATTCTTCATCTTTTCAGCATCCGAAAAATCATCCACTAAAATAAGGTCCTGGAATCCTTCCCTGTTCAGCTTACTCACCAAACAGCTCCCGATAAATCCTGCTGCGCCCGTTACTATTATCATTTAGCCATGAATTTTATTAAAAAACGTCATCCCGTGCCCCGACACGGGATCTCACAAATGTTAGCAGTTTCTAATTTAACAGATCCCGTGTCGGGGCACGGGATGACGATTAAAATTTAAATCGTTCTCCGCAACTGATCATCTATAAAAAAACCTCCTCCTCTATCTTCCCAATCACACCCAGCTCCACCGCCTTATCAAACAGTAATTTCACTGCACGCTTTCCTTCTTCTCCCAAATCAACCGAGTATTTATTTACGTATAAAGCGATGTGCTTGTACATCACCTCTTCGCTCATTTCCTGTGCATGTGCCTTTACAAAGTTAAGGCTTGCACCGGGGTTTGCAAATGCGTATTCCACGCTGCGGCGCAATACCCTGTCCACTTTGTGCTTCTGCTCTTCCGGCATGTCGCGGCGGATCACGATCCCTCCCAGCGGGATCGGCGCTTTTGCCAGTGTTTCCCAGTATTCACCCAGGTCTACCAGTTTTTTCAAGCCTTTCTGCTCGTAGGTAAAACGGTTCTCATGAATGATAAGCCCGGCATCCACATCACCGTTCAATACGGCATCTTCAATGCCTGAAAAAACAGTTTCTGTTTTGTTATTTGCTTCCGGAAATGCCAGCGACAACAGGAAATTAGCGGTAGTGTATTTTCCCGGGATCGCGATGCGGGTGGAAGGAGAAATCTTCAGCTCTGATCTTGCGATCAGCAAAGGCCCGCAATTATTGCCCAATGCGCTGCCGGCATTCAGCAGCTGGTAATATTTTGTGAGATGTGCATAAGCATGGTAGCTTAGCTTCGTCACTGCGAGTTGCCCTTTGAAAGCCTTCTGGTTAAGTGTTTCCACATCTTCCATCACCGGTTCGAACGTCAATCCTTCCGTATCGGTCTTACCATTGACCATGGCATCGAAAATAAAACAATCGTTCGGACAGGGGCTGAAACCTATTGTTATCGGGGATGATGAATTAGAGCTCATTCAACGAGTTTAACAGTTCTGAAACTTTATAATTTAATTGCCCGATCGCAAGCGGGATGTTCCATGCTTCACGGTTGCGCTTTTCCACGTAATTGGAAACGGCCCTGAGCTGTATATACGGAATGCCTTCCTGCTCACAGGCAAACATGAATGCGGCGCCTTCCATGCTTTCCACATACGGATGAAAGCGCTGCACTGCTTTCTCAATGCTGCTTTCGTTGCCATGCGTGGTATTCACTGTAATTCCAGTAACTTTCGGAAGCATTTCAATGACAGGGTGCAATGCCCCGCTGTTGTTCGTGATCTTTGTAATACCCTGCAACTGTAGCTCTTCCAGCGAAAGGAAGGCTTCGCCGTCTTCAGCGCCAAGCTCGGAAAATACATCTTCGTAAACGTTCAGCACGGTTCCTAAATCTATATTTTTATTAAAGCTTCCGCAGATGCCCATGTTTATGGCGAGATCATAAGAGTCATTGATGGCCTTTCCCGTGTAATAAGCTGTCGCCACCATTCCAACGCCGGTGATGAGAAAGTCCACTTCATGCGTTTTGAACGTAGCGCACATAAAACTGCTTCCGGCATTGCGCAGGGATTCCATCTGCCCGAGCAGCGGTTCTATTTCAAACCTGGTAGCGGAAACAATAAGGATCTTCATGCCTGTATAATTGACTGCAAAGATACGAATCATTTAATTTCCCTGGTCTTAAACAAAAGGCCGGTTGCAATTGTTTTCCATCTGCCTGTTTCAGGCGGGATAAATATATACGCTATATTTGCATCTCATTTTATCAAGCATCATGATCTACATCACAAGAAGAGAACATTTCAACGCCGCGCACAAGCTCCATAACCCCAACTGGAGCAACGAGCAGAACGAAGAGGTATTTGGCAAATGTGCGAATCCGAACTGGCACGGGCATAATTACAATTTATTCGTAACCGTGAAAGGGCGTGTAAACCCGGATACCGGTTATTCCGCAAACCTGAAGGAGATCAGCTCGATCATCCGGAAGTATGTTACCGACAAGCTCGACCATAAGAACCTGAACCTGGACGTTGATTTCCTCAAAGGAATGATGCCATCCACGGAAAATGTCGCGATCGCCATTTGGCAACAGCTTACACCGCACATCGATGCGCTGGGAATAAAGCTGCATTGCGTGAAATTATATGAAACAGAAAACAACTACGTAGAATACTTTGGAGAAGAATAAAGAGCCGGCGCGCAGATCCTGGCCCCAAATGCCCGGACGGGATGACTGCACGCAAATTCCAATTCAATACATCCACTTCTACAAATCAACAATTCTACAAATCAACAACTGACTATGGGCCACGATGAATTTGACGAGATAGACGGTTATCAGAAGATCGACCGCTACAATTTGAAGCTGGTAAGCGATATCGCCTCCAAATACAAAACCATCCTGAGCGACATCGGCGAAAATCCGGCGCGTGAAGGCTTGTTAAAAACACCTGAGCGCGTTGCGAAAGCAATGCAGTACCTCACACACGGTTACGATCTTGATCCCGCAGAGATCTTACGTTCCGCGATGTTCAAGGAAGATTACAAGCAGATGGTGATTGTAAAGGACATTGAAGTGTACAGCATGTGCGAGCATCATTTGCTGCCGTTCTTCGGCAAGGCGCATGTGGCTTACATCCCCAACGGATGTGTTGTCGGCCTCAGCAAGATCCCGCGCGTGGTGGATGCATTTGCGCGCAGGCTGCAGGTGCAGGAGCGCCTCACCAACGAGATCCGGGATTGCATCCAGAGCACGATGAACCCGATCGGTGTGGCTGTTGTTATTGAATGCTCCCACCTTTGCATGCAGATGCGCGGGATCCAGAAGCAAAATTCAGTCACTACCACTTCGGCATTCACAGGCGAGTTCCTGAAAGACACCACCCGCGGGGAATTTATCAGCCTTATTGGCTCTAAATTACACTAAACGTCATTAAAACTGTCATTTTTGCATTTCCCTGCAATCGGTATTATCTTTGTACCTGCAAAACCGCAAAAAATCAATAATAACTATGGAAACCAATAATTTCAAATACGTACAGTCAGAAGAGATCTCTTCTACATTGTCACAAACATTCATGGCAAGCGTTTTTTCGTGGATGTCAGCCGCCCTGGTGATTACCTCAGTGATAGCCTATTATTTCGGGGTTGACAAGGAACTCATGTCGCTGCTCAGGACAACTGATATAACCGGGCGCTTTCATACTACAGGCCTGGGCTACATTGTTATGTTCTCACCTCTGGCGATCATTTTCGGAATGGGCTATGGGATGAGAAAAATGTCGTACCCGGTGGTATTAGGGCTGTTCCTTTTATTTGCCGCTTTAATGGGCGCCAGCTTAAGCTACATTTTCCTTGCCTATACGCATACTTCCATTCTCACCGTGTTTGTTTCTACTGCCGGGATGTTCGGATTAATGTCATTAGTGGGATACACCACCAAAACAGACCTTACAAAGTTTGGCAGCATCATGACGATGGGATTGTTCGGGATCATTATTGCTTCCCTTGTGAACATGTTCCTTCAGAACGGTGCTCTTGATTACATCATCAGCTTTGTAGGTGTGCTTGTGTTCGTAGGTTTAACAGCATACGATGTTCAGAAGCTGAAACGCATTGGCGCCGGGCTTGAATACGGGACCGAAGAAACCAAAAAGCTTGTATTATGGGGCGCACTGGACCTGTACCTGGATTTCATCAACTTATTCTTATTCCTGCTTCGCCTGTTTGGCGACAGGAAATAATCCCACAATTCATTGTGAATAAAAAGAGGAGGCAGCTATTGTTTCCTCTTTTTATTTTCTGGTATTTTGATCAGAACTAATTTAACGCTATACCACATGAAAGCATACGTATTCCCCGGGCAAGGCTCCCAGTTCCCAGGCATGGGAAAAGACCTTTACGACAATTCCCCTTTGGCAAAAGAGCTGTTTGAAAAGGCTAATGATATTCTCGGCTTTAAGATCTCCGATACCATGTTCTCGGGAACCGCTGATGAGCTAAAGCAGACCAACATTACACAGCCTGCTATTTTCCTGCATTCCGTGATCCTTGCCAAAACGCTGGGTGAAAGCCTGCAGCCCGACATGGTGGCAGGGCACAGCCTTGGGGAATTCTCCGCCCTGGTTGCCAATCAAACTTTATCCTTCGAAGATGCGCTTACACTTGTATACAAACGCGCCATGGCCATGCAAAAGGCCTGTGAAATGAATCCTTCCACTATGGCAGCCGTGCTTAACCTCGATGATAAGATCACCGAAGAGATCTGCGCTGAGATCAGCAGATCGGGTGAGATCGTGGTAGCTGCAAATTACAACTGCCCCGGACAGCTGGTTATTTCCGGCACCATCAACGGGGTGAACATTGCCTGCGAAAAGCTGAAGGCTGCAGGAGCGAAACGTGCGCTGGTATTACCTGTTGGCGGTGCATTTCACTCGCCGCTGATGGAGCCTGCCCGCGTGGAGCTGGAAGCCGCCATCAATGCCACTAAATTCAACCAGCCGATCTGCCCGGTGTACCAGAATGTAACCGCAAGCGCTGTTTCCAACCCGGCTGAAATTCAGAAAAATCTCGTTGACCAGCTTACCGCACCTGTAAAATGGACACAAACGGTGCAGCAGATGATCGCCGACGGTGCAACATCCTTCACGGAAGTGGGCCCCGGAAAAGTGTTGCAGGGGCTGGTAAAGAAAGTAAATCCCGAAATGGAAGCAGCAAGTGCATAATTGGCATAAACCTTTCTTAAAAAGTTAAGCCTGCAATTTAATTTTAAGAAAAACGTTCTAAAACCAATACCGGAAAAATGAAAAGAATTCTCCTTATTGCCATTGTACTTCTTTTTGCCTTACAGGGCAATGCCCAGTTTTTAAATGGGCTTGGCATTACTGTAGGCGCTACGGCGGCCAATCAGAAATTCAAATACCACGAGCCGCTTTCCATTTCCCGCAAGAGCTACATCTTCGGGTTCAATGCCAGCGTATTCCTCGAATGCCTCAGCCACGACAATGTGCGCTGGGTAACCGAGATCCAGTTCAACCAGAAAGGCTCTGTTGATAATCAGCCGGGAGCAAGCTACGCAAACAGGCTTCAATATCTTAGCTGGAACAATTACCTGAAATTCCGTTACGAGATGTACAGGATCATTCCGTATGTACTTGTAGGCCCGCGGCTGGAATACACCTTTTCGCAGGGAACAAGCTCGCCGGCAATTACAGGCCCTTTTCTGCCTTTGCATGTAAGCGGAGCTGTTGGCGGCGGACTCGAATTCGTGAGCTTCACCAATTTCAAATTTTTCGTGGAAGGATTTTACAATCCGGATATTATGCCGGCATACGTTGCCCCGGCGCTTCATATCAACAACAAGGATTTTGAATTGCGGGTAGGGCTGAAATATGAATTTGCAGGCAGGAAAGAAAGCTGCAACACACCGACCTATGTGGAATAAAAAAAGCCCTTTCGTTCTGAAAGGGCTTTTTAATTTATTTGGTCAGCACAGCTGAAACCGTATCGTAGTTTGATCCTCCCAGCCATACAAGATAGCTCATATTGATCTGGTTCGCATTGGTAAGCGTTCCCGATCCCGAAACGCTGTTCCCCTCCACTACCTGTGAAGGAATCGTAAGGCTGCTGCCGCTTACTGTTGCCCGTACTTTGGTATGATAGCCGTACAGGTAAGCGAACTGGATGAAAGAGGCATTCGAGGAATCGGTAATGTCCACGTTGTAAGTTGCAGCGCCGTTCATGGAGCTGTTCTCTGCAATTGCCCAGTGCCCGTGGAATGCAGCTCTTGCATCAGTGCCGGCTGGTGTTTCCGGCGCAGGCTCTTCCTCCTTTGCACAGCCTGAAAAAAGAAGGATTCCGAAAAGGCCGGAAGCAAAAATAAAAGGGATTAATTTTTTCATGATTGAAGATTATTTAATTGAATTTTGACCTGCACAATCCTTATCAGTATTTGTGCCTGAATTCAGATGCCTGTATAATTCGCAGGAGAAATTTGTTTCAGTTCCTTTTTAACCTCATCATTCACCTGCAAGGTATCAATGAAAGCTGAAATACTCTCCTTGGTGATGTGCGTATTAGTGCGTGTAAGCTCCTTCAGCGCTTCGTAAGGCTTCGGGTAGCCTTCCCTGCGCAGCACTGTCTGTAATGCTTCCGCAACCACAGCCCAGTTATTGTCAAGGTCTTTCTCAAATGCTTCCCTGTTCAGGATCAGCTTATCAAGGCCTTTCAGCAACGATTTATAGGCGATGAGGCTGTGCGCCAATGGAACGCCCACATTGCGCAATACCGTTGAATCGGTAAGGTCGCGCTGCAAACGCGAAATTGGCAGTTTGGCGGAAAGGTGCTCAAAGATGGCATTCGCAATACCGAGGTTCCCTTCCGAATTCTCAAAATCGATCGGGTTCACTTTGTGCGGCATTGCTGATGATCCGATCTCTCCCGCTTTGATCTTCTGCTTGAAATAATCCATCGACACATAGGTCCATACGTCGCGGTCAAGATCGATGATGATGTTATTGATACGCTTCAATGCATCGCAGTAGGCTGCAAAATTATCGTAATGCTCGATCTGCGTGGTTGGATACGAGCGGTGCAATCCCAGCGACTTGTTCACAAAATCATTCGCGAAGGAAAGCCAGTCGGTTTGCGGATATGCCACGTGATGCGCATTCATATTGCCTGTAGCGCCGCCGAATTTAGCTCCGTACGGAACAGCCTTCAGCTGCTGCATCTGCTGCTGCAGCCTTGCCACAAATACGAAGATCTCTTTTCCCAAACGTGTCGGAGAGGCCGGCTGTCCGTGCGTACGCGCCAGCATGGAAACATCCTTCCACTCTTCCGACAAAGCGGAAAGCTTGTTGATCACCTCTTCCAGCACCGGGAGCAGGCATTCATTCATCGCATCCTTTACGGAATACGGAATGGCGGTATTGTTAATGTCCTGCGAGGTGAGCCCGAAGTGAATGAATTCCTTTTGAGAATCCAAATTCAAGCCTTCAAATTTTTCCTTGATGAAATATTCAACAGCCTTTACATCATGGTTCGTCACTTTTTCAATGTCCTTGATCTGCTGGGCATCCGCCTCCGACAGATCCTTGTAGATCGCACGCAGCTTTGGATACAATGCTTTGTCGAAGCCTTTCAGCTGTGGCAGCGGCAACTCGCACAGGGCAATAAAATATTCGATCTCCACCAGTACGCGGTATTTGATCAGTGCTGCTTCGGAAAAATAAGCCGCCAGCTTTTCGGTGGTATTCCGGTAACGGCCATCAACAGGAGATATCGCAGAAAGTTTTGTCAGTTCGTTCATCTTAGGGTTTTGTAAAAGAGGAACGAAGATAAGAAAAAAAGAGATGCTCTGCCGGGCATTCACGGGCTTAAAAAATGCAAAAAATGGAGATAACCTAAGCGGCTATCTCCATTTCTTAACCCTATTGAAAATACTAATAGATCCTGATAATGATCAGTGTGAGCGCAATCGCAATGATCCCACAGATCAGTCCGACCCATGCAAGTGTGTTACCCTTGTAGGTTCCTTCTCCTTTGCGGATCTTGTGAATGGCAACTGCGCCGAAAATAATGGCAAGCAGGCCGAGCACAAAGGCCCCGTAATAAGCAAACAGTGAAATGATCCCCAGTACAAAGCTGGCAATAGCAAGGTGCAGCGTATGCGCTTCCTGGTCAGGCATCATTAGTTTCAGCCCCTTTTTGAAGCCCGATTTAAACGCTGCCGCTTTGCTTCCGCTGTTGATCTTTGCTTCTTCTTCAGGCGTGTCCTCTTTGATGATCCTTGAAAGGATTCCTTCTTTCTTTTTCACTGCCGGGGTTGTTGCTTCTGCAGATGCAGTTGCAGTTTCTGCCGGTGCGTCAACTACAGCGTTTTCACTTTCAACAGGCAGCTCAGGTGCTGTGATCTCTTCAGGACTTGTTACAGCAACCGGCTCTGAAGGCTCAGCCGGCGCCGGGTTATTTTTCACTTCATTTCCGGAATGGTTCCATTCTATATGATAGCCATTGCGGTATACACGCTTATTAACGGAGCATGAGCTCATCAGGATCACAAGGAATAATGCGGCATATGAGATTAGTACTATTTTTTTCATGACTTTGTTTTTTTTAATGATTAATGTTTTGAAATCATCAAATACAAGTTCGTGCCAGTGAAAGAAATGGATATTATGGAGAATAAAATGTGAAATAATAGCCACAAATATAATGGATGTTTGACCCCTCCGGGCCACTTGTAATTATGAAAGCCCCTTTTAAAAGGCTCCGGAGGAACCAGACATTTTTAGACAACAATGATGGGAAGACTGATCAGGGCCCCGGAGGGGTCCAACAGAACCTAAAATTCAATTCTGTAACCAGCATACGGGAACAATCCCAGCTGGTATTCCTTATGGACACTTTGTGTTTCCACGCTGTAGGATTCGCGCAGGATATTAGGCGTGTCGAATATATTCTCCACCACCACAAATAAGATCTGCGATGTTTTTTTGCGGTTCGTTTTAAAGGAAAGCTTTATATCAAAGCGCGAATAATCCTGGTACTTCTTCGTGAAGGCATCATCATCCCGGTACACCGCACGGTTGTATAATTTCGAGGCTTCAAGGTCGATCGGCGTGTACCTGTTCCCTCCGGCAAGCGTATATTTCAGATCGAGGGAAAGCGTCCTGTTCCTGCTTTTCCCCACTGCCAATTCATAGCCGCAAAGGGCATTCAGCACATAGCCTGCATTGTAGCTGGTGTTATGTGTCACACCATCCTTACCCTTGTATTTCGAATCGTAGATGGAAGAGGTCAGCAAAAAATAATAATGCCTGCTGAAGAACTTTTCAATGGTGAACTCGATGCCGTAATTTTCTCCTGTGCCTGTATTTTCAAGTGTATCAACCAGCGGGATGCCTTCCAAAGCATTTCCCACGTTGATCATGCTGAAGGATGAATTCCAGTTCTGCTGCACCGGGATGTTATATAAATACTGGTAATAGCTTTCGAACTTAAAGCGGAAATCCTTCGCAAAATTCAGGTCATAGGCAAGGATCGCATGCTGGCTCCTGCTCAGGCCGAGGTTGCGGTTGCTCCTGTAATAGCTGTCGGTGGAAGGAATGTAGGTATCATAAAAGTAATAGATCACCGGCTGCATCTGGCTGTGCATGCCATAGCCGATGCTGATGTTCTGCTTTTCGGAAAGCTTGTACTTAAGGCCAAAACGTGGCTCCAGCGCCCATGTATTGTTGAGCAGGAAATTCTGATAGTGCAATCCGGTGTTGATGGTAAGCTTATCCGAAGGCCGCCATTGCCAGTGGACAAAGCCCTGCACAAGATCCGCAGAAGAATTTTTCACATCCAGGTCGTAAATGTATTTGCTGTACACATTCGAATATGTATATGCGCTTGCATTGAAAATGATCGTCTGGTGCGTGACCCCGGCCTTAAACAGGTGCCTCGCATTTAATTTAGCAGTGAGCGTATAACTTTCTATGATGTTGCTTTCGGTGGATTTATTTTTTGCATCGCGAAATTTATCCCCGGTTACCGGGGTAAGCGTATCCACGTAAGCATCAAGGTCGGTGGCGGAAACAGAAAGCGAGAGCCTGCCGGAGATTTTCGGATTAAAAAAATACAAATGCGTTAATCCTGTTGCTCCCATGCTCGATTTAAAAACGAGGTCTTCTCCTTTCGAAATGTAGGACCAGTCGCTTGGCTTCAATTCGCTGTCGAGCAGCTTCAGCTTGCCGATGCCGCCGATGCCCCAGAGCTGGAACACCCCGGCTTTTGCTGTCGGGATATTTACTTTATAGGAAAGATCCTGGTAGTCGGGGCTCGCAGAAACGCCAAAGCGGATGCCCAGCTTGTTGAACACTTCGAGTGTGGAATAGCGGTAATTCACAAGGTAGGAGCTTCCTTTCTTCTTCGAGACCGGGCCTTCGGCACCCAGTTCTATTCCATTGATCCCGAGCTGGCCCGTAAATTCATTCTGCTCATTGTTCCCGTTGCGCAGCTTAATGTCGAACACAGCAGCATTCTTGTTTCCGTATTCTGCAGGGAAAGCGCCGGTTAAAAAATCAGAGTTGCCCAGCACATTGTTGTTGAGCATGCTGATCGGGCCACCGGTAGCGCCCTGTGCGGAAAAATGATTGGGATTCGGAATGTCCACTCCTTCAAGCCTCCACAATACACCAAGCGGTGAATTGCCCCTTACGATGATATCATTACGCGCATCGTTGCCGCTGGAAACGCCTGCATAGTTCGCCACCATCTTGCTCGGATCGCCCCTGCTGCCTGCATAGCGCCCTGTTTCCTCCGCCTGGAAATTCCTTGCGCTGAGCGTTACAAGATCGTTGTTCGCTTTTGTCTTATCGCTCACAGCGGTTACTTCCACCGTTGCAGCGTTATACACTTTTTCCTGCAGCTCCACAACCAGCACCACTTCTTTTCCTGATGTGACAATAATATTGGCAAGCACCACTTCTTCATAACCGATAGAAGTCACCTTCAATGCCCTTCTTCCGACAGGGATTCTTTCGAGCCGGAACCGTCCTTCCACATCGGTCACCGAACCGATCAGCGTATCCGAATTCAGCAGCACCACGTTTGCTCCTACGATCTCGGATTTTGAATCGGCATCCAGCACCTTGCCGCGGATGGTTTGCGTGTACGTTTGTGAGAACGCCGCAGAAGCAAGCATCAGCAGGAAAATAAAACAATATTTTTTTATGAGATCCATCCTGTAAAAAGCGCTACAAAGGTATTAATTGACATCCTCACAAGGCATAAAAACTAAAATAAATATCAGTACTTTTGTGGCATGTTCAAACAGTTCGCGGCAGCGGTAAAAGCATACGGGAAGGCCTTCAGCCTGGTCAGCAATAACAATCTCTGGGTTTATTTCCTGTATCCTGTGGCTATTTTCATACTGCTCCTGGCAGGAGGCACTGCATTGATCGACAGCCTGTCCGGCTTCCTTAAATCGCAGCTCATTGCCTGGATCAATCTTCCGAAGCCTGGTTCCACGGGAGCTTCCATTCTTGCAGGGGCGCTGAGCTTTGTGCTGGGTATCGGGCTGAAGATCATCTTTTTCTTTGTGTATTCCATCCTGCTGAAAAACCTGGTGCTGATCGTGCTCTCGCCTGTTCTTGCGCTTATCTCCGAAAGGGCCGATGAGATCATCACCGGCAACACCTATCCCTTCAGCTTCCCGCAGCTGATCAAAGATGCCCTTCGCGGATCGCTCATTGCCATCTGTAACACTTTCATCCAGCTCGGGCTTGTGCTCTGCTGCTTTGCACTTATGCTGATCCCGGTGATCGGCTGGTTCGCACCCGTTTTCCTGGTCATCATCAATTATTATTTTTACGGCTTCTCCATGATGGATTACACCAGCGAGCGCTACAAGCTGAATGCGGCTGCCAGCATGCGTTTTGCACGGAAGAACAAAGGGCTCGCGATCGGCAACGGCTTCATTTTCGCACTTCTCTTTGCCATTCCTTTTGCCGGCGTGATCATTGCACCCATTCTCTCTGTGATCGCTGCTACCGTGGTTTCCATTGAAGCCCACCAAAACAACACACCTGTTAGTTATGCAAAAAATTAAAATATCCGTAGTTTCCTATCTTAACTCAAAGCCTTTTATATACGGGCTGGAGCACTCTTCCATCATGGAGGAGATCGACCTCCAGCTCGATATTCCCTCTGTGTGCGCACAAAAATTACTGGAAGGCCGGGTCGATATCGGGCTGATCCCTGTGGCCGTAATTCCGAAATTAAAGGAGGCGCACATCATCAGCGATTACTGCATCGGCGCAGTCGGAAAGGTTTCTTCCGTGATGCTTTACAGCGAAGTGCCCCTGCAGGAGATCAGGCAGGTGCTGCTCGATTACCAGTCGCGCACCTCCGTAACGCTGGTAAAAGTGCTGGCGGAGCGCGCATGGAAAATAAGCCCCGAATGGATCCCGGCAGAGGCCGATTATGAAACAAAGGTTTCCGGAACTACTGCCGCTGTGATCATTGGCGACCGCACATTCGGGCTAGAAGGAAAATACCGCTACGTGTACGACCTTTCCGAAGAATGGCAAAAATTAACCGGGCTGCCTTTCGTATTCGCCTGCTGGGTAGCGAACAAAGAGCTGCCGGAAGAATTTACAGAAAAGTTCAATACTGCACTCAGGGAAGGGCTTGAGCAGCGTCCGCAGCTGATCAGCTTGCTGCAGGCGGAGAACAGCTACAATACCGATGTGGCCGACTACCTCAACCGGAGCATCAGCTACACGCTGGACGACAGCAAAAAACAGGCTTTGGAACTATTTTTGTCTTATCTCGGTTAAACAGCTAAATTAAGTTTTTGTAGTTTGGTATAAATCAATATATTTGTTCATAGAAGGATTTTGAGCCTGTTTAAAAAACTTTCTTTGAGCAGTCCCGCTTTGTGGCGGGATTCGTGATTAATAAAAGTGATTACCTGTTAAACGATTTTTATGATGAAAAGATCCATACTTATTCCAGCCTTGCTGGTGTTTTTACTGAACACTATTTCCGCACAGGAGAAGCAGAACGTAATTGAAAAGGGTGAGGACATTGCCAAAATGACCCTGGCACAGCAGAGCTTTTATGGCGGCGATTACCAGAAGGCCATTGGCCTGTACAAGGATGTGCTTGTCGGAAAGCCGAACGATGCGAACGTGATCGGGCACATCGGTGAATGCTATTTTGCGATGGGACAAATGGCCGATGCACAGGAAAACCTCGAGAAAGCAAAGGGTATTGATGAAAAGGCTTTTCCTGAAACATCCCTGCTGCTTGGCAGGATCTACCATGTGAATGGCAAACTGGATGAGGCACTGGCTGAATTCAACTTTTACAAAGCACTCGTTGGCGAAGGAAAAAAAGCAAGTGAAAGCGACATCAACATGTATCTCGCCCAGGTGAACATGGCGAAGGAATCCATTTCACATCCTGTTGATGCAAAAGTGGAAGGCATGGGCGACAACATCAATTCGGAATATGACGACAAAGCGCCGATGGTTTCGGCAGACGGCAAAACACTGATCTTCACTTCCCGCAGGCCGGGAAAATCAAGCGCACTTGATAAGGAAGGCGATGGAAAATACTTTGAGGATATTTATGTTTCCCACTGGGACACGATCAAAAAAATGTGGGCCGATGCAGAGCTGATCCCGGGATCGATCAATACCGAAGGACATGATGCATGTACCAGCATTTCTCCTGACGGAAAACAGATCTACATTTACAAAAATGATATTGAAGGCGAATCAAGAGGCGGTGACATTTATGTTTCGCGTTTAAGCTCTTCGGGGAAATGGGGCGCTGCCAAATCAATGGGCAAGCCGATCAATACCACTTATTTTGAAGGCGGCGGATGTGTTTCCCCTGACGGAAAAACATTCTACTTCATCAGCGAGCGCCAGGGCGGATTAGGACATGCCGATATCTACATGATCAAAAAGAAAACACGCACTGAATGGGATAAGCCTGTAAACCTCGGCCCGGATGTGAACACTCCTGAAGACGAAGGAGGATTGTTCCTTGCGCCCGACGGAAAAACGCTGTTCTTCACTTCCAAAGGGCACAACTCCATGGGTGGATATGATATCTTCAAAACAGTGAATGAAAATGGCAAATGGAGCAAGCCTGTTAACCTCGGTTACCCGATCAACACAGTAAACAACGACCTTTGCTTCTCTTTAGCCATTGATGCGAAAACAGGTTATTTCACCAGCGACAGGAAAGGCGGATTAGGCGAACGCGATGTTTATAAAGTAGACCTCACAAATTATCCTGTGCTTGAAAAAGACATGGCAGTAAAAGTTGCCGATAACGGCCCTAAAATGGCGATCCTGAGAGGCGATGTATTCAACGCAACAGATGGCAAGGCGATGGAAGCCGAGATCGTGATCTACGATGAGAACGGGCAGAAAGTTGGAAGCACTTCTTCCAGCGCTGAAGGCGGGGAATATTTTATCACGCTTGAAGCGAACAAAAATTACCAGGTGAAGATCGATGCAAAAGGCTACAAGCCGGTGGATGAGAAGGTGGAGGTCAAAGCGGCGAAAGAAGGCGCTACCACTGTTGTAAAACATTACCTGCTGTACAAAAAATAATTTTCATACTAAAACCAAATAAAAAAGGCGCTGGATCCAGCGCCTTTTTTATTGAATTTTTTCAATCGGTTTCCTGTTTAATAATTCGCTCCTCCGGAGTATTTGCAGGTTGTAGATCTTTTACAGGCCGCTCCTACGGAGCCTGGAGAAAAGCATAGTCACATTTTTTACAAACAGTTCGCTCCTATGGAGGGGGAAGTCAAGCCCCGGCGGGGCGGCCTGTTTACGGTAAGTAGCCATTATTAATACTCCGGAGGAGTATATTATTAATAACAAATCCTATCTCCTGCTATACAGAGCTCCGGAGGAGCGGCCTGTTTTTACACAGCAGAAGTGCTTCAGAGAAGCACATTATTAATAACAAACGGGAGTAAACTATAAGAGCTCCGGAGGAGCGAATTATTTCTACCAGGATTTTTAGCAACTTACTTGATCTTCACATACACATGCCTGAACCTGCGGTTGGAGGTTTCCCTCTCTTCAACAATGAACTTATCGGTGCTGCGGATCAATTGCACGAGCTTGGTAAAGCCATAATTCCTCGGATCGAAGTTCGGCTGCTTCTTCAGGAGAAAATTGCCGAGATCGCCTAAAAAGGCCCATCCGTCTTCTTCCGCAATGTCTTCCACACTATCCATGATCAGCTTCAGCAGGTCATCATCCATTTTCAGGATCGGCGATGTGGAGGGAACAGGTGGTTGCTGCGGGGCAACAGACGTTTTCGCTGTTGCTGTTTTCACTGCCTGTTTCGCAGCAGGTTTTGCAGTTTTCGTTTTATCGGAAAGGATCTCGATGTAGATGAACTTATCGCAGGCAGCAATAAAGGGTTTCAGCGTTTTACGCTCACCGATGCCGAACACCTTCATGCCGGCTTCCCTCAATCGCGTTGCGAGGCGTGTAAAATCGCTGTCGCTGGATACAATGCAAAAACCATCTACACGCCCGGTGTAGAGGATGTCCATCGCATCGATGATCAGTGCCGAATCGGATGCATTTTTCCCGGAAGTGTAGCTGTATTGCTGGATCGGTGTGATCGCATTTTCGAGCAGCACATTCTTCCAGCCGGAAAGCACCGGTTTGGTCCAGTCGCCGTAGATCCTCTTAAATGTAGGAGTTCCGTATTTTGCAATTTCTTCCATCATTCCCTTTACGTTGGAATAAGGAACGTTATCTGCATCGATCAGTATTGCGAGCCGCAGGTCTTTTTGAATTTCCATGGTCAGATGCCAGCAGTGTTAATTGTTTTTCTGCAAGCTAAAATGAAAGTACTACAAATTATGATAAGGCAGGTAAATAAAAAATTCTGTGCCTTTTCCCGGCTCGCTCTGCACCTCTATAAAACCTTTGTGATTTTCCACGATCTTTTTGCACAGGGCCAGTCCAATGCCGGTACCTGAATAAGCCTGGTTGCCGTGAAGCCGTTTAAAGATGGTGAATATCTGCCCGGCGTATTGCTGTTCAAAGCCGATGCCGTTGTCTTTAAAGACCAGCTCCACATACGTTGTTTCGGGATGGATATCGGGGTGCAGCGGCATTTTGCCGGGTTCAATGATCCTTGAAGTGATGCTGATACGGGGTTTCTTTTCGGAGAACTTGATAGAGTTCCCAACAAGGTTGGAGAAAAGCTGGTTAAGCTGCAAAGGCACACCTTTGATCACCGGGAGCTTCGTGCCTTTGATCACCGCACCCTTTTCAGAGATCAGCAATTCGAAATCGGATTTTACATTACTGAGAATCGTGCTTAGATTGACCTCAACAAAATGTTCATCCTTCCTGGAGAGACGGCTGTAGTTCAGCACAGCTTTGATGAGCTCCGACATCCGCTCTGCAGAGGAGTCGATCTTCTTAAAATATTTTTGGGCTTCTTTTTCATTGCCCATGTGCCGCTGCACCAGTTCCGAGAATGTCCTGATCTTCCGTAAAGGCTCCTGGAGATCGTGGCTGGCAACATAGCTGAACGATTCCAGCTCCCTGTTGCTCCGCTCGAGCGCAAGGTTTTTTTCCTCCAGTATCCTGTTGGTGCTTTCTAATTTTTCGGCAGCCTTCACAATGGCTGTATTATCGTGACTGATCAGCAGCACGCCGTACACCTTATTGTTGCGGTCGGTCAGGGGAATGTAAAAATTCTCGAAATGTTTATCCAGCACCGTTGAACGGTATTTCGGATTATGAATGGTTTTGCCGGTAAGCGCTTCCTGCAGGTCGTCATACATGCCGGAGGTCCTGATCAGCGGGAATACATCCACCATTCTCTTTCCGATCACCTCTTCACTTGTAACGCGATAAAGCTCGCAGGCCGTACGGTTCAGCGTTACATACTTCAAATCCTTGTCGAGCACGGCGATCACATCCACGGAAGACTCAAGGATCGTATCCACAAATTCTTTTTGCTGCCGCAGCTCGCTATTGCTTTTATTCAGCTCGGAAGTGCGCTCCAATACTTTTCTTTCCAGCTCTTCCCTTGCCATTTTACGCTCCTGGATATCGATGCATGAGCCGATATAACCGATGAACGTGTCATTGCTGTCGTAACGCGGTGTTCCTTCATCAAGGACCCAGCGGTATTTTCCTTCGGCATTCAGGAGCCGGAACTCTGTTGAGAATTTTTTCCGTGCATCGAAAGCGGAATTGTAAATATCCACCCGCCTCTCCAGGTCATTGGGATGAATGCCCTTTATCCAGCCGTCTCTAAGCTCCTGTTCCCTGCTTCTGCCTGTAAAGTCGAGCCATTGCTTATTGAAAAAATCATACATCTTATCGGTACCCGAGGTCCAGATCATGGCCGGAGCAGTATCGGCAAGCGTTTTAAAGCGGCGCTCACTTTCTTCCAGCTCATGGATGATTGTTTTCTGCTCCGTTATATCAAGCACGGTTCCATACATTTTAAAAGGCGATCCATCCTCATCATACACGATCTTCCCGTTGAGCCGCACCCAGTGAATAGAATCATCGGGCCATACAACCCTTGCTTCGTAGAAGAGCACGCCGTTTTCCATTGCCTTTTCATGTGCGATCTCGCGCATGCGCTTGTCATCCGGGTGAATACGGTCGCTGAAGCTTTTTTGCAGAAGCCCTGCAGTATCGGTGTACCCGAAAATGTTTGCAAGGCGATCGGAATAAATGAAAGTGGAAATTTTTATGTTCCAGTCGAAAGCGCCCATCTGCGCCGCATCAATTGCAAGCCTCGCACGCTGCTCATTCTCACGGATAGCCTGCTCGAGCGTGCGGGATTCGGTGATGTCAACCACAGTGCCGATAAACCGTTCTGCCTCTCCCTGGGTGAAATAAACCTTTCCTGTAGCGCGGATCCAGCGAACGCTTTTATTATCAAAGCGAATGATGCGGTAAATGATATCATAGTTCCCTGCACCTCCGGGGCTCATCGATTTACCGATCTCGGAGAGCGCATATTCTTTGTCTTCGGAATAAATGTGTTCTTCAAATACCGCGAAGTTTATTTCTTTATCCGGTGGAAATGCATAAATGGCGCGACATTCATCCGACCAGTTCAATTCGCCGCTGCGGGGATTGTAATCCCATGTGCCCAGCTTAGTGGATTCAATAGCCATGCGCAGTCTTTCTTCACTTTCCTCTACCCTTTTCCTGTTCTCCACAAGGCCGGTGATCTCATCGGCAAGCGCCATCACAGCGGACACCGTTCCGTCTTCCTCTTTCAGCGCCTCGTACACCAGCTTTACATACACTATTTCATCTTTCCCATTGCGGCGCAGTGTTACAGGTATTTCCTCTGCAACAAACCGCTCTCCTGTTTTGTATACATTGTCGAGCAAGGCTTCAAAACCCTGGCCGGCTGCATCCCGCAATCCTTCGAACAAAGGCTTGTTCATGACCTGTTCAGTGGTTTTGCCCCAGACCTCGAGCATGCGTGCATTGGCTGTTTCCACAATGTACTGCGGCCCGCGAAGAATTGCGATAGCCACAGGTGCCTGGATAAAAAGATTGGCAAGCTGCTTATCGCGTAAGCTCTTCAGGCGCTTGTCGGATAATACATAATCGGTAGTTTCGGTGATGCCCATCAATATGCCTCCTGTTTCACCTTCTTCATTGAACACAGGACTGAATGAAAAAGAGAAATAACATTCTTCGTCCTTTCCGAACCTGTTGATGATAAAAGGCTGGTTTACGAGGCTGCCTGATTCACCTTTGTGGAAAGCCGTTTCAAGTACAGCACCAACTTTGCTCCAGACCTCCGGAAAGCCTTCTTCTCCCTCGGAACCCAAAAGCCCGGGATGTTTTTTTCCGAGCAGTGCGGCGTAGGCATTATTGTAGATCCTCACCATATTCCTGCCCCACATAACGAGGCAGGGAGATGGTGAGCCAAGGCAGATGTTAACAGATGTGCGCAGGCTTTGCGGCCATGCATCGATGGTACCGAGAACCGTTTGGCTCCAGTCGTATTCACGGATGAGCTTTTCCATCTCTCCTCCACCGCATAGAAAACGAATAGCGGGCCTTATGGCCGCCGTATTCTCCTGTTGCTCCATATAAATTTATACGTTGTTTATTTCAAACAAAATTTCAAAGTTTTTGTAAGCTCCGAAACACTTGTCGGCTTTACGATAAAGCCTGCTGCCCCCAGTTCTTTTGTTGCAGCAACAGCATCTGGATCCGCGGAAGTGGAATACATGTATACTGGCACATCCTTCAGCCTTGCGATCTTCCTGATCTCCTGCAGACACTGGTTTCCATTCATGCGCGGCATATTCATATCAATGAAAATATAATCGGGAGTAAAGGCATTTTCATTCAGTTTTTTCAATGCATCCACACCATCGCTGGCGTGTATGCATTTTATATCTTCTCCCATATCTTCCAGCGCCATGCAAAAAATTTCCTGGTCATCGGGATCATCATCAACTAAAAAGCAATTCAGGGTTCTTGAGGCCATAAGAATCTCCGGTATTTTTCATTACCTGATCAAATTTAAATGAAAAAAACACCGGAATTACAGGCACTGTTTTTGCCGGCTGAAAATATTTTAAAATGGGGAAAATCTTCCACAAGCCTGTGTTTACGCCAATATCCGGAATTGTCATTGCGAGGAAAGTAGGGCCGAAGCAATCTTTAAAACAAGCAGTTGTAATTGGCAATTAAAAAGTCAAGCAAGAGTAAATAACAACCCGGAGCGAAGAATCTTTTTAAAGGTTGCAGGTAATAAAAATGAAAAACAAAATGGTTTTGTTTTATCATAGCACGGGAAGATAAATATAAAAGGCAGTTCCTTTCATAGGCTCACTTTTCACAAAGATATGCCCGCCATGATTTTCCACTATCTTTTTTACGATCGCAAGCCCGATGCCCGCTCCCGGATATTGCCTTGAAGTCTGCAGCCGCCTGAACATACGGAATACCTGGTCGGCATACTTCTGTTCAAAGCCGATGCCGTTATCCTTAAAGACCAGCTCCAGGTATTTATCCACCTTTGAATCGTCCAGCTGGCGGACGTCCGTAAAAATGACCCGCGATAAAATAGTAAGCGAAGGCTTCTTGTCCGAAAATTTCAGGCCGTTGCTCATAAGGCATGTAAACAGCTGCTTCAGCTGCCCGGGATCGCCTTTCACGGAAAGCAGGCGACTGCATTTGATCGTAGCGGCCTTTTCATTGATGAGCGGCTGAAATTCCTTTTTTACATTTTTTAAAACAGTATCGAGGTTCACCTTTACAAAAGCCTGCTCGTTGACTGATAAGCGGCTGTAATTTAAAACAGCCTGCACCAGGTCCGACATCGATTTTGAATTGTAAACAATGTTATCAATGTATTCTTTCACCCGTTCCTGCTTATGAATATTCTTCCGGATCAGGCCGGAAAAGATCTGGATCTTTCTCAAAGGTTCCTGCAGGTCGTGGTTGGCAATGTACCTGAATGAAGCAAGCTCACGGTTATTCTTCTCCAGTACAATGTTCTTTTCTTCCAGTTTTTTGTTCGCTGCGATGAGCCGCTCGGACGCTTCTACAACAGGTGTGTTATCGTGGGTGATCAGCAGCACGCTGTACACCTCATCATTGGTGTCTCTTAAAGGGAAGATGAACACTTCGAAATAGCCTTTCAGTATAAAGGAGCGGTAATTGAAATCATGAATGCCTTCTCCCTTCAGCGCTTTTTTCAGGTCGCGGTACAATCCCGATTTAACCACCTGCGGGAACACATCGCGGATAGACTGCCCGATGATCTTTTCCTTCTTTTTCTTATACGCGCTGAGGGCACGCTCATTTACGATCATAAAGCGCAGTTGTGTATCCAACACGGCAATGTTGTCCATGGAAGCATTGATCACGCTTTCCGAAAGCTCCTTCTGGCGGATGAGCTGCTCATTGTTCAGGAGCAGCTCTTTTGTCCGCTCCTTCACTTTCTTTTCCAGCCTTTCCTCCAGTGTTTTCTGGTCGGTTACGTCGAGTGCTGTCCCATACATTTTGCGCGGATTGTGCTTCTCATCAAATACGATCCTTCCGCTGAATTTGACCCAGCGGATATGCCCGTTGGGCCTCGTGATCCGGGCTTCATAAAACATGATCCCGGTCCGCAGTGCTTCTTCTATCGCATGGATGCGGAGCTTTTTATCATCCGGGTGGATCGCATCCGTAAATTCTTTATAGCTGATGCGCGATTTCTTTTTGTGGCCGTATATCTTAGCGAGATTTTCGGAACAGATGAATTCGCGCGTATTCATGTTCCATTCAAAGGAGCCTATTTCTGCGGCATCGATGGCGAGCTTCAGCCTTGTTTCGCTTTCTTCCGATTGCTTTCTCATCCGTACCTGCTCCGAAACATCATATCCGAATACAAGAACCCCGCTGGTTTCATCATTACTGTTTACGATCGCCTTGTAGATAAAATTCAAGTACACTTTTTCCGGGATGCCTTTTCCCTTATCGAAATAAACCGGGATCTCCCTGCCGGTATAGGTTCTTTTCCCTTCGTACACTTTATCGAGCAATTCGTAAACACCCTGTCCTTCCAGCTCCGGTAAGGCAGTCCTGATATCTTTGCCTTTTATTTCGCGGTTGCCGATGAGCTGTTTATAATCGGGATTGATCAGCTGAAAAACATGGGAAGGGCCTTTCAGCACGCAGAAAATTCCGGGGGCCTGCATAAAAAAGTCACAAAGCGCCTGGTGCTCCACGAGGCCTGCATCCATTTCATCACCGGGAAACGCTTTAACAGCACATTCTGCAGGCATTTTTATTTTTTCCCGAAGGCTTTGGATGAGCAGGGTAAGACGAACGGAGAGCTCATCTATTTCGTGGTAAATTTGCCGGCATTCATCGGGCCCGCTTTTTTTATCTTTATTGGCAAGGTCTATGAGCCTGTTGTGCAGTTCCGCATGTGTCCTTTCGAGGGAATGCACTTCCGGGATATGACGGTACTGAAAGATTCCCGTTGTGTACAGCCATTTACCCAGTGAGCAGTCGTAATGATAGCATGCCAGCGATTCATCTTTCTTATTGTCAAATAAAAAAGAATGCAGGCTGTTCCTTAAACGTAAATGATTCTCACTTTCAATCACCAGGTCGATGTCCATTTCATTTTTTGTTTTAGAGAATGCAAAGCCGGGAAATGCCGTAATAACATTCCCGCTGTCCGGTTAAAGCTACTGTTACTCTACAGAATCCGTATGCAGTTTTTCCCTGCTGAAAATATCCGCAAGCAAATTTGCCAGCTCGGTAATGTTGTTCGGCTTTACAATAAAATCGCGGGCGCCCAGCTTTTTCGCAAGGTTCACGGTGTCGGGATCGGCAGTGGTAGAGTACATAAAGACAGGAATATGGCCGAGATGCTTTGTCGCTTTTATCTTTCGCAGGCATTCGATACCATCCATCCGGGGCATGTTCACGTCCAGGAAAATAAGGTCAGGGAGGTAGCTGCCACCGGATAATTTTTCCAGGGCATCAACGCCGTCACTCGCAAATAAGCAGCTGATGCTGTTATCTATTTCTTCGGCTATTATAGAGAAAATCTTCTGATCGTCAATATCATCGTCAATCAAAAAACATTGGAGGGAAGATTTCATGTTTTTAGAATTTAGAGGTTCAATACGTTGTAATGGCTTATCCTGATTTGAACTATGAAAAATTTATGCCAATTGTAGACGAATGCGCTTTTTTTGTCGACCATTGATTAAAATTACCCCACAAACACAAACTTGTCAAGTAAAAAATGCTTTTTTGAAAGCAGCATCCTAATAATGAGGCAATTAATTTTTCAGGAATGGGATAATAACGCACCCCGAAATGCGTAATTCATGTAATTTTTAAAAATAAAAAAAATAAAAAAAATTTATTGGCTTACTTTAGTCCGGGGTTTGCCCATACCGGTATATAACAAAAAAACCGCCTGAAACAGGCGGTTTTTTTGTGTAGATAAAAAAGGCGGTTAGTAGATCCCTTTTGCTTTGATACCAAATTCAACTTTCTTCAATGCCGTGATGTATGCAGCGATGCGAAGCGTTGTTTTATACTGCTGCCCGTTGTTCCATACATGCTCAAATGCATTGCTCATGCAGGCATCGTGCTTGGAGTTCACTTCGTCTTCCGACCAGTAGTAACCATAATTGTTCTGAACCCACTCGAAATAGGAAACGGTAACACCGCCGCCATTTGCAAGGATATCCGGAACCACGGTCACTCCCTTTTCCTGCAGGATGGAATCCGCTTCAGGAGTTGTTGGGCCGTTAGCACCTTCAACGATAAGTTTTGCTTTTATGCTGTGTGCGATCTCTTCTGTAATTACGTTCTGCAAAGCAGCAGGAACCAATACATCCACATTAGCTGTCAGCAGCTCGGAAGGCTTGATCTCAACCCCACCGGTAAACCCTTTCAGTACACCTGTATTTCCTTTTGCGTACTCAAGTGCCGCTTTGATATCAATTCCTTTTTCGTTCCAGATGGTCGCGGTATGGTCACCGATCGCGCAGATCATGATGCCCTGCTCGTTCAGCAGGCGTGCTGCATGGGATCCTACGTTACCGAAGCCCTGCACTGCGCAGGTCACCTTTTTAGGGTCAAGGTTCATTTTTTTCAATGCGGCAAGGGTAGAAACCATTACGCCTCTTCCGGTAGCAGCATCGCGCCCTAATGAGCCGCCCATTCCAACCGGCTTACCGGTAGCTACACCAGGGAAATTACCACGGTGCACTTTGTTGTAGGCATCCACCAGCCATGCCATTTCACGGCCGCTGGTTCCCATATCAGGAGCCGGAATATCTGTGGATGGCCCGAATACATCAGCCATTGCAGTAGTGTATGCTTTTGTCAAACGCTCGAGCTCACCAACGCTCATTTTGCGCGGATCGCATTTGATCCCGCCTTTGGCACCTCCGTAAGGAAGGTTGGCAACGGCACATTTAAAGGTCATCCATGCCGACAGCGCTTTCACCTCATCATCATTCACATCCATCGCGTAACGGATCCCGCCTTTTGAGGGCCCTAAAACAGTGGAGTGGATTGTCCTGAACCCTTCAAACACCTCAATTTTCCCATTGTCCATCATAACAGGAATGCTCACTTTTACCTGCTTCTGCGGATTTCTTAAAATATTTGCAACGTCATCGGATAAACCATAGATTTTTGCAGCAACATCAAGTCTGGCTAAAACTGCATCAAACATACTATCGTGTTGTTCTGCTGTTGTGGTGTTTGTTTTTGTTGTCATAATTTTATTGTTAAGTTCCCGTCCAAGGGGGCGGGAATCATGTTTAAGGTCTGCGAATTTAAAAAAAATAATAAACTAAGCGAAACGTAATCGTTAAATATGGGTTTTGCTTCGCTTAATTGCGTTTATTCCTGCCATTTTTATCCCTTCTCAGCGCGATCCGCACTTTTATTACGACGTAGAAAATAATCGCAACAGCAATAAAATAAGCCCATAAAGGCATGCCGTCAGAGCTGTCAATATTGGCTCCTTCCCCGTCCCATGCGATCAGTACAAAAAACATCATGCCTAAAGCTTATGCAGGTAGAGATAAGCGAACACAAACGGGATCGCCATCAGCAAACTGTCGAAACGGTCGAGGATGCCGCCATGCCCGGGCAGCAGCGTTCCCGAATCTTTCACATTGAGGCTGCGCTTGTAGAGCGATTCCACGAGGTCGCCCAGCGTTCCGATCACGATGAGGATGGTGGCAATGATGTACCAGTCGGTTGGTGAAATACTTTGGTACCAGCCGGAAATGATCCAGGTGATGACATACGCGATGACCGCACCGCCGATGCTTCCTTCCCATGATTTGCCGGGAGAAACGCGGGGAAATAATTTATTCTTCCCGAATGCCGATCCTGCGAGGTACGCGCCGGAATCGTTGCTCCAGAGAATGAACCAGCAGCCGAACAGGATCTCGTAGCTGTAGCTGCCGGTGATATTGAGAATATGATGCAGCAATGAGAATGGCAATGCCACGTAAAAGATGCCCAGCAATGTATATGCAATGTTCCCGAAAGGATTTTCCTTCTTGCGGAAAAGCTCGAGGATAAAGACAAGAAAGAAAATGGGGATCAGGAGCGCCAGGGAGCTGAGATCGTGATTACGTTCAGCAATCCATGCATTGGCGGCAAATAAAAAAGCGCCTGTAAGGGTGCCTGCTATCTTCTGCGGTTTGTTGCCGGCTTTTTCACTGAGGGTGTAAAACTCCCAGAGGCCAAGCACAGTAACAACAAAAAACAAAAGGGAAAATGTAAGATGGCTGTACCAGGTGGCGCATAACAGCACTGCTACAAATGCTCCGGCGGTAAGTGTTCGTTTGAAAAAATTGTTCACGAATATTTTATCTCGTTTCGTTAATCAACATGTATGTCATCAATGAGAAACACAAAGATCTCACGCGGGCCGTGCGCACCCTGCACAAGCGTTTTCTCTATATCAGCAGTCCTGCTGGGACCTGTAATGGTGCTGATCATGGAAGGCAACTGGTTGCCGTACCGTTCTTTGATCAGCTTCAGGCCGTCTTTCACGTTGTTCACCAGCTGCGAGGAATACGCCACTACGATATGAAAATTGGAATACACCGGGATGCGCCTGCCGGATGCCTGTTTCGAAGTGACCATCACACTGCCTGTACGCGCGATCAAACACTCACATAGTGTAAGGCCGATGTCGGTCTTCAGCAGGTCTTCTTCCTTATCTGAAAATTTTATATTTCCTTTTGCAAGCAGCTCTTTGATAGCGGGCTCCAGCGTAAAGATGTTTTCCCATTGATTATCCCTGGCAAAAAAACCGAAGTTCTCAATGAACTCCGTTTCATTTTCGCAAAAAACAAACTTGCCGTTAAGGGCGGAAAAATTCTGTGCAAACTGGATCTCGAGGGGTTCTTCAGAAATGGCAAAGATCTCCGATTCCTTATCCACATCGCCGATCTCCTGCGGGGATTTATGGATCAGCGCTTTGCGGATCTTTTTTAAAATCTTTTCTTTTGAAGTAGTACTGTCCTGCATTACGGATATCGCATCTGTGTTCCGTTACGTCATCCCATGCTCCGACACGGGATCTGTTTATCTGAAACTGCAATCATTCATGAGATGCCGTGTCGGGGCACGGCATGACATTATTTAATTTTATAATAACTTAAAACAATGTATTTAAAGGCTTTTCGGGGCTATCGCTGCCTTTCGGGCCATCATTGTTTTCGGGCTTGTCTTCTTTTTTCTCTGAATCTTTTTTTGCCTGTTCGATCTCGCTGTTGTTCAGGTTGTCATCCAGCTTCAGCAAAGGAATCTCTTCCTTGTCGAAAGGGCGCTTTCCGAAAATGGTTTCAAGGTCTTCCTTGAAGATCACTTCCTTCTCGAGTAATTTTTCAGCAAGCATGGTAAGCAGGTGCTTGTTCTCTACCAGGATCTGCTTGGCACGCTGGTACGCAGCCTCGATCATTTTGCTTGCTTCCTCATCGATCGTTTGCGCGGTCTTTTCGCTGTAAGGCTTGGTAAAACCGTATTCGTTCGCACCGGTGGAATCGTAATAGCTCATGTTCCCGATCTTCTCATTCAGTCCGTACACGCTGATCATTGCATACGCCTGCTTGGTCACTTTTTCAAGGTCGCTCAGTGCGCCGGTTGAAATTTTGCCGAAGATAATTTCTTCCGCAGCGCGTCCGCCAAGGGTAGCGCACATTTCATCCATCAGTTGCTCGGTGGTTGTGATCTGGCGCTCTTCAGGAAGATACCATGCAGCACCAAGAGAACGTCCGCGCGGCACGATCGTCACTTTGATCAATGGATGCGCATGTTCAAGCAGCCAGCTTGTGGAAGCGTGGCCGGCTTCGTGGTACGCGATCACTTTTTTCTCGTGCGAGGAAATGATCTTGTTCTTTTTTTCAAGCCCGCCGATGATCCTGTCAACAGCATCGAGAAAATCCTGCTTTTCGATCATCTTTTTATCGTGGCGCGCAGCAATCAGCGCTGCTTCGTTACAGATGTTCGCGATATCAGCCCCGGAGAAGCCGGGCGTTTGCTTGGCAAGGAAATCAACATCCACGGAAGCATCCAGCTTCAGCGGCTTCAAATGCACTTTGAAAATATCTTTACGCTCGTTCAGATCCGGCATATCCACGTAGATCTGGCGATCGAAGCGGCCTGCGCGCATTAATGCGCGGTCAAGGATATCGGCGCGGTTGGTAGCAGCAAGAATGATCACCCCGCTGTTGGTACCGAAGCCATCCATTTCTGTGAGCAATTGGTTCAATGTATTTTCACGCTCGTCGTTTGCGCCCTGTGCAGGCGATTTTCCGCGTGCACGGCCAATCGCATCGATCTCATCGATAAAGATGATACAAGGTGCTTTTTCTTTCGCCTGGCGGAACAGGTCACGTACACGTGATGCGCCAACGCCTACGAACATTTCCACGAAGTCGGAACCCGACAATGAGAAGAACGGAACTTTTGCTTCGCCGGCAACTGCTTTTGCAAGCAGGGTTTTACCGGTACCCGGAGGGCCCACCAGCAATGCCCCTTTCGGGATCTTCGCCCCGAGGGCTGTATATTTTTTAGGGTTCTTCAGGAAGTCGACGATCTCTTTGATCTCGATCTTGGCCCCTTCCAAACCTGCCACATCGTTGAATGTGATGTTCACATGCGTATCCTTATCGAACAGCTGTGCACGTGATTTGCCGATGTTGAAGATCTGTCCTGCACCGCCGGAACCTCCGCCCATCCTGCGCATGATCACGATCCAGATCACTACCATCAGGATGATAGGCAGCACCCAGCCGATCGCATCCGACCAATCGGTGCGTGTTTCGCTTTTCGGATACACGACTTCATTCGGTAAAAAATCCTTCTGCTTTTCATTGACGATGGTTGAAAAATTGTCAGGGATCCCGGTAAGCTTGTAATGCGGGCCGTTTGCAGGAAGCTTGTCGTTGGCATAGGCCGGAAGGCCCAGGAATTCTTTTTTCAGGTAGATCTCGGCAGCGTGCTCATTGGAAATGATCACGATCTTATCCACCTGGTGCTGCTTGAGCATGCTTTCGTAAAATACGTTTGACTGCACTTCCTTTACGCCGCCCTTGAAGCTTCCCATCAGCTGGAAAGCGATCAGTGCAACTGCAATGATCCCGTAGATCCAGTAAAAATTAAAAGGTGATTTCGGGAGGTTAGGCTTTTTGGGAAATTTATCTTTAGGACTATTATTTTCCTGTTCTGGTTTTTGATCGCTCATGTTTTATTTTTCTAAAAAAATTAATCAAATGCAATTTCTTTTATTTCGGCATCCGCCCAAAGCGATTCAAGGTTGTAGAAGTCGCGGATCTGGGACTGGAACACATGCACCACAACGGTCACGTAATCGATCAGGATCCATTCGGCGTTTTCAAAGCCTTCGGAGCGGTAAGGTTTATCGCCGGTAGTCTTTCGCACTATTTCCTGGATGGATTCTGCAATGGCATTCACCTGTGTGTTTGAATCGGCCTGGCAGATGATGAAATAATCACATACACGGTTGTGGATCGACTGGAGGTTCATCACCGTGATGTTCTTTCCTTTGATTTCAAGGATCCCGTCAACAACTGCATCGGCCAGCTTTTCAGTAGGGCCTTTTACCGTTTTCACTGCCGCTTTTTTAGGAGCTGCTGCTTTCTGAGGAGCCACAGCTTTTTTGGGAGCTGCCGCTTTTTTAACTGCGGCTTTTTTTACAGGAGCGGCTTTCTTAGGGGCCGCTTTTTTAATAACTTTCGTAGGAGCTTTTTTGGTTGCTTTTTTAGCAGCTGCTGCAATGCTTTTTTTAGGTGCTGATTTAGCAGCCGTTTTTTTCACAGCTTTTGCAGCTGTCTTTTTCGCCGGAGCCTTTTTGGTAGTTTTCGCCATCAATTATTAATATATCTTTTTATACTTTTACCCGGTAAAATGAATATCCACAAAAATAATCAAATCTTTTGCAACCGAGCCCTATGAAAACATTATTTATAGGGCAAAATGCCGTCCATCTTACCGCGGTTGATTCTACCAACAGTTATGCCAGCGAAATGTTGCGCCAAATGCGGCCGGCGGAAGGGACAATTGTCTACAGTTTTGAGCAAAAGAAAGGACGCGGGCAGCGGGGAAGCAGCTGGCATGGAGAAGCCAATAAAAATGTGGCTTTCAGCCTTATTCTGCACCCATCTTTTTTACATGCGGATGAGCAGTTCCTGCTCACTAAAACCGCATCCCTTGCGGTGTCTGACTTAATGGCAGAGATGCTTGCCGGACAAGGTTGCCGGGTAAGTGTGAAGTGGCCGAACGATGTATATGCGGATGATAAAAAAATTGCCGGGATCCTCATCGAGAACAGCATCGGGAATCAGCTGATCCAAAGCTCGGTGATTGGGATCGGGCTGAATGTGAACCAGGATTTTACTTCAGAAGAATTCAATGCAGGCTCGTTAAAAATGCTTACAGGAAAGGAATACGACCTTAATGTTGTGGTGGAAAGGCTTTGTGAATTCCTGGAAGCGCGCTATCTCCAGCTGAAAACAAACAAGCGCGAACAGCTTGGCCGCGATTACCTCGGCCGGCTCTACCGTATAGATGAGTGGAAAAATTACCAGTCTTCCGCTGAAGCCTTTGAAGGAAAGATCAGGAATGTTTCTGCCTCCGGGAAATTACAGGTAGAGTTGCGAAACAATGAGATTAGGGAGTTTGATCTGAAGGAGATTGTTTTTAGCTGAAGCCTACATAATCAGCGAATGCTTAAATCTTCATGTGACTTGTGAGGATATTGTAAGCCCACACCTCACTTTTCTCCCTTGCGCAGCAAAAAATGAAAGGTTAAAAATGCAGCTGTCAGGACAAGCGCGGCTGTCATTGAAATAAGATACCATGAACCGGAGCTATCATCGTCACCCCTGGTGAATGCAAATGCTAAGCTGTATGACAGCAGGCTGCTCATTGTAAGAAAAACGGATGTAAGCATAGAGCGGAACTTTGAAGGTACATGTTGGCTGATATAGGACAAGGCAACAGGAGAGACGAACGTTTCCGCAGCGCCCTGAAACAGCAGCGCCAGGATTAAAGCCACGATAAGGTTATCCGCAGCACCTGCAATAAATATAAGGCTCAGGGATACGGCGTACAGCAGAAAGCCAATGCTGATTCTAAGCAGAGATGAGCCTGTTTTAAATGTCCATACAATAGAAAAGATGATCCCGCAAATAATGGCAGTGAGCGGTATGAGTCCCATGTAAAGGTAACCTTCAAGGTTCCGTCCCCGGGAGATCATAATAGCCGCATCCGGGCTCACTTTCATTACAATCCAGAAAAGAGGCACAAGTACAATGCAGCATACAACCGCGGCCAGCTTTAATTTTCGGGTACGGTTCACCACTACCGGCTCGTTGTGTATAACTGTGTTTTTTGCTGTGGTACTCCGGGTAAACATTATTAAAAGCGGTGAGCACATCATAAGGACTCCTGCAGTTATGAAGCCGGTACGGAAGCTTGTTATATCCACAAGGTATCCAAACACTATAGCCCCAAGGAAAGCACCGAGATCTATTACAAGATAAAACAGCACCATTGCTGCATCCATTTTTTGCAGTCTGTCCTGGTATAAATTCCCGATCACTGAAATTATATTCGGTGCATAAAGCCCTGTTCCCAGCACCATGCAGCATATACCTGCATACAGGCATACGGGCTGTGGTATCGCCATTAAAAAGCAGCCTGCTGCCTGTATAAATCCACCCGTTACGGATGTCCACTTCCAACCCAGAATAAGATCACCTAAAAGTCCACCCAGCAAAGGTGCTAACGAGATCGAGAAGACCATCAGTTCGTAAACCGAACTTACATGCTCCTTTGAAAGCATAAAGGGCCCCCGCACCATGTAGAGTACGAGAAAAGCACGGATCCCATAAAACCCCAAACGTTCAATCAGCTTTGATGCGGCAAGAGGAACAATTTCTATATGATGATTTGTCTTATTGTCAACAGTCATGAAAAGTTAAATTAAAACAAAAGGCTACCAAATCCGGTAGCCTTTCCTGTTATGCTTTTGCTGCTGCTTCTGCTGCGGCAATTTTTTTCTTGATGCCTTCTGTGGTGATGGAGCCCGGACGCTCGATCGGGTGGCCCAAAGCCCTGTCCCAGATGAGTGAAGCAAGCACGCCCAGTGCGCGGGAAACACCAAACAACACGGTATAGAACTCATGCTCCACCATTCCGTAATGCGTTAACAATACGCCGGAGTGTGAATCCACGTTCGGCCACGGGTTTTTGATCTTGCCTGTGCTTTCGAGGATCGGAGGTGCCACTTTGTAAACCATCTGAACGATCTCACAAAGATCATCAGCGCCCTGCGGCTTGATATAGCGGTAATAGAAATCCTGCTGTGCGGCAAAGCGCGGATCTGTTTTACGAAGCACGGCATGCCCGTATCCCGGAACCACTTTTCCTTCAGCGAGTGTTTTCTTAATGTAATCTTCGATCTGTTTTTCAGTCGGCAATCCTCCGCCTAATTCTTCGCGCAGCTCAAGGATCCAGCTAAGCACTTCCTGGTTTGCCAGTCCGTGCAGCGGGCCCGCAAGTCCGTTCATACCTGCTGCGAAAGAAAGATAAGGGTCGCTCAGTGCAGAGCCGACAAGGTGAGTTGTATGCGCAGAAACGTTTCCTCCTTCATGATCCACGTGAATGGTCATGTACATGCGCATCAGGCGCTTCATATCGAATGATTCATAACCCAGCATGTGTGCAAGGTTTGCAGCCCAGTCAAGTTTCGGATCCGGCTCAATGTGCTCGCCGTTCTTGTATTTTCTGCGGTAGATATATGCTGCAACACGCGGTAACCGCGCGATGAGGTTCATTGAATCTTCGTAGGTATAATCCCAGTAATCTTTTTTGCTGATGCCTTTTTTATATGCTGCGGCGAATACCGATTCTGTTTGCATTGCCATAATGGCCATAACGAACTGTGTCATCGGGTGCGTGGATGCGGGCATTTTATCGAGCACATCAAAAACGTGCTTCGGAACGATGGCCCTGCGTGCCCACATATTACCAAGGTTCAGTACATCTTCCTGCTCAGGAAGCTCGCCTAACAACATTAAATAGAAGATCCCTTCCGGCAATGGCTCGGTACCGCCCGGTGCTTTCGGAAGCTTTTCACGCAATTCAGGAATGGTGTAACCACGGAAGCGGATCCCTTCTTCAGGGTCCAGCTTTGATGTTTCAGTTACAAGGCCTACAATGCCTTTCATTCCCTGGTAAACCTGCGCTACGGTATATTCGCCCAGCTTTACCTCTCCTTTTTCCTTGATGAGCTGTTTTACTTCAGCAGCCATTGGGCCTGCTTTTGCCGCGAATTTTTCTTTTAATGAATCCATGATAATGAATGAATTTGGGTATTTATGATGTTTCGTTATTTCCGAAAGATAATTGGTTTTTATGAGATTTGGAAACAGAATAAAAAAAAGTTTTTTTTAAACGGAGTGTTACCTGTTCCTCACATACTTGAACTCTTTGCCCCAGTAGCGTGCTGTTTCTCCCAACTGTTCCTCGATCCGCAGGAGCTGGTTGTATTTTGCCATCCTGTCGGAACGTGATGCCGAACCGGTTTTGATCTGCCCGCAGGTAAGTGCCACTGCAAGGTCGGCAATGGTGGCATCTTCTGTTTCGCCCGACCTGTGGCTCATCACAGAAGTATAAGAGTTTACATGCGCGAGTGTTACGGCATTGATTGTTTCGGTAAGCGAGCCGATCTGGTTCACTTTTACAAGGATGGAATTCGCCACGCCCTGGTCAATGCCTTGCTGCAGGCGGTTTACATTGGTTACAAAAAGATCGTCGCCCACGAGCTGCACCGTTTTACCGATCTTATCGCTCAGCATTTTCCAGCCTTTCCAGTCATCTTCCGCAAGGCCGTCCTCGATGGAAATGATCGGGTATTTCTTAGACCAGCCGGCCCAGAAATCCACCATTTGCGAAGGAGTTAATTTATCGCCGCTGGATTTTTTGAAATGGTACATGTTCTCTTTCTCGATGTAAAACTCGGAGGAAGCTGCATCCATCGCAATGAAGATATCTTCTCCCGGCTTGTACCCTGCAGTTTCAATGGCTTTCAGCACCAGCTCAATTCCTTCTTCATTCGATTTCAGGTTCGGCGCAAAGCCTCCTTCATCGCCCACATTGGTTGAATATCCTTTGTCCTTCAATACTTTTTTCAAATGATGGAACACTTCCGTTCCCATGCGGATGCCGTCTGTAAAGCTGGAAGCGCCAACCGGCATGATCATGAATTCCTGGAAGTCGATGCTGTTATCGGCATGCGAGCCGCCGTTGATGATGTTCATCATCGGGATGGGCAGCAGGTTTGCATTCACACCGCCAATGTAGCGGTACAGTGGCTGATGCAGCTCTTCAGCTGCTGCTTTCGCGCAGGCAAGTGATACGCCAAGAATTGCATTAGCACCCAGGCTTCCCTTGTTATCAGTGCCATCCAGGTCGATCATTTTTTTATCGATCACATTCTGGTCAAAGATATAAACGCCGTTGAGCTCCTCGCGGATCACGGTATTTACATTATTTACAGCCTTGAGCACTCCTTTGCCGAGGTAATAGCCGGGATCTTCATCACGCAGCTCAACTGCCTCATGAATCCCTGTGGAAGCGCCGGAAGGAACGGCTGCCCTGCCAATCACACCCTGGTCGGTGATCACATCTACCTCTACTGTCGGATTCCCGCGTGAATCCAATATCTGGCGTGCCGTTACACTTGCTATAAAGCCCATACAATTTTATTTTTTAGATCGTTTATTTTACAATTTTAAAAGCTGTCCAAAAGTAAAAATAAAAACCTTAAGCGGATGGATTTTTTAGAGCAAAATGCTTTCCGGTGCAGTAAGGGCGGTTCTCGATACGCTCGTACCTCGCACTCGAACTGACGCCATGAACAATTACGGGGCAATTTAAATTCAACCTTTATGTCACTTCGGCTGCGAGGTTCCCGATACGCTCGTACCTCGCAACGAACTGACGCCATGAACATGGCCGGGTAATAAAGGTAATCTTTATGTGAAGACAGGTTATTAACATTAACGATTGAAAAGTCGGGCATGGCGGCTGCTACACCTGCCTGTTTATGAGATAAATTCGCTTAAAAAGCGGGTATGATCAGCATCATTGATTTCGGAAGTCCAAAGATCCAGCACATCCTGGAAAGCATCAGCAGGCTGGGGCATGTATGCAGGATCGTTCCATGGGAAGAAAGCCATCTTATTGAACAGGAAAATTCCAAAGCCATTATTCTCAGTGGTTCCCCGCTGCTCATCACCAACACTGATATTCAGCCGCATTTAAAGCGCTATGATTTCCTGAGGTCAGCTTCTGTGCCTGTGCTTGGAATTTGCTACGGGCACCAGCTGCTCGGCATCCTGCACGGCTCCACTGCTTTTAAAGGCGAGGAAGTGCGAAAAGAAACGGAGATCAGGATTCTCAACCATGAAAGCCTTTTTGCGGGATTTGAAAAAACGGTAAGGATGATCGAAGACCACACAGAAGGCATCAACCTCCCGGAAGGCTTTCTGCACCTGGCTGCGACCGATCATTACGAGGTGGAGGCCATGAAGCATCCCACTAAAAATATATTCGGCATTCAGTTCCATCCTGAAGTATCGGGAGAGAACGGGATGCAGTTTTTATCCAATTTTTGCAAATTAATATAAAGGATCATGGCTTTAAATTACATCTGGATCGGATTCTTTGTCATCGCCTTTGTTGTAGCGCTTTTCAAGCTGATCGTCACTGGCGACACCGAGATCTTCAAAACCATTATGGATGCAACTTTCAGCTCATCGAAAATGGCGGTGATGGATATTTCGCTTCCGCTGGCGGGCGTGATGACGCTCTGGCTGGGGCTGATGAACATCGGTGAAAAGGCAGGAGCGATCAGGTTCATGTCGAGGATCGTCGGGCCTTTCTTTAACCGCCTGTTCCCGGGAATTCCAAAGGAACATCCGGCCAACGGACAGATCATGATGAACTTTTCTGCCAACATGCTGGGGCTCGGAAATGCAGCAACACCGATCGGATTAAAGGCGATGGGCAGCATGCAGGAACTGAATCCAAACAAGGATACAGCTTCCAATGCACAGATCATGTTCCTTGTGCTGAACACTTCCGGATTCACATTAGTGCCTCTTACGATCATTGCGCAACGGGCCATTCAAGGAGCTGTCGACCCTTCCGATGTTTTTATTCCTATCCTCATCGCGACCTTCTGCTCTACGATCATCGGAATCTTAACGGTGGCGGCCTGGCAGAAAATAAACATCTTCAACCGCGTAGTGCTTAGCTGGCTGCTGGGCATCAGTGCAGGAGTGATCGGCATTGTATGGTATTTCAGCACGCTCAGCCATGAGCAGGTTTCTACCATTTCGAAGATAAGCGCCAACCTTATTTTATTCCTCATCATCATTGCCTTTATCCTCGGCGCCATCCGGAAAAAAGTGAACGTGTATGAAGCCTTTATTGAAGGAGCAAAAACCGGCTTTGAAACAACGATCAAGATCATCCCCTATCTCGTGGGCATGCTGGTAGGCATTGCTGTTTTCAGGGCTTCCGGGGCGCTCGACTACATTGTCGGCGGTATCGGGTACCTTGTAGGCGCCCTCGGGCTTAACACCGATTTTGTGCCTGCACTTCCTACTGCCTTTATGAAACCTTTGAGCGGCAGCGGTTCCCGTGGAATGATGATCGAGATGATGGATAAAGTAAACGGCGGAGCGGATACATTCAAGGCAAAATTATCCTGTGTGTTCCAGGGAGCGGCTGATACTACCTTTTATATTGTGGCTTTGTACTTTGGCTCTGTAGGTGTGAAGAATACAAGGTATGCGGTTGCAGCAGGACTAATCGCCGACCTGGCGGGTGTGATCGCAGCGATCTTTATTTGTTATATGTTCTTTCATTGATCGGGGTTGAATGTGAGAGCCCGAAATGATATTTAGAACGTCATCCTGAACTTGTTTCAGGATCCTGTGCTATTCGTAGAGAAATTGCTTCGTCGAACCTCCTCACAATAATTATTCGTAAAAGTTTCAGCAGTATAGCTAAGGCCTACGCTCGTTTCTCGACTTCGCTCGAAATGACAACCGCGCAGGATTTCGTGTACTTTATAATATTGCAGAGATCCCGTGTCGCGGCACGGGATGACGGTGATTGAGGAGCGATAAAGAAAAACAATGACGGAACAAGGTAGCAGGATTTCGTGTGGAATAAGACCCCTCGGGCAAGCTCGGGATGACAACCGCACAGGATTTAGTACACTTTATGATCTTGCAGAGATCCCGTGTCGGAGCACGGGATGACGGTGATTTGAGGAAGCGATAAAGAAAATAATACCAGCAAAGTTTCGTGTCGGGCACGGAAAAAAAGTGATTTGAGTTAACACATGGAATTTATTTCTTCTCCTGCCCGTTGAAATATTTTTCCTTCACATAAAAAACCCCGCAGGCGCTGATGATCGCGATCAGCGGCACAACCGGGACACGGAAACGCGCTTCGGTAACTGGAGGCAAATTCATCACAGCAAAACAGAGAATCGTTAAAATGAGCAGCGAGCAGATCATCAACAGTTTTTCCTTTCGCATGTATATGATCCCGGTGATACATGCACTATACACCAGCGTCATCAGCAGCAGCTGAAAAAGCACAAGCATAATTGTTACAGTGCTTGTCCGTTTAAAAAAGCTTTCAAAGACCTTGTAAGTTTTAGGAATGGTGTTGTAGCCTTTTCCCCAATGCCCGAACTGGATCTCAAAATAAGCGCAGGTTGGCTTCAGGAAAAAATAGCCGACCTGTATGACCTGCTGCTTCATAAAGATGATGGGTGAATCCGAGATCACGGAAAGCGCCTCCTTTTCAATGAAGGCTGCATATTCATAAGGCTGCTTGTAGGCATTTCCTTTAAACTCCCTGAACGTTTTCCAGCGCAGGATGCTTTGCGATCCGGGAAGCGAACGCCCGTAACGTTCGGCATACACCGCAGCTGCCTGGTAGTTCAGCAGGTTGTGCTCCCTGATCACGCTGACGAAAAAATGTCCGAAGGTGATCTTGTTCCTGGCGAGCCATGGCGATAAAACCAGCAGCACTATTCCGCCATACAGCAATGTGTTCCTGAGAAAAATCTTTATGCTCCTGATATTTTTGTAAAGAATAAAAGCAATAAAGAGCAGCGGGATGCAAAATGCGATCGGGCGGCAAAGGATGAGCAGCCCTGAGAAAACTGCAGCATATAGAATGTCTTTCCGCTGATCATTTTTTAAAAAGCGGGTAAAGAAATAAAACGACAGTATCATCAAAAAAGTGAACAGTGTTTCGGTGAGCACGATAGTTGTCATTGCCACCGAGGGCAGGTCCAGCGCGACAATCAAAGCGGCAGTGTTCGAGATGAACCTGTTGCCTGTTATTTGCTCTGCCAGCCTGTACACAATATAACAGGTAAGCACTGAAAGAATGATCTGCAGGATAATAATGGAAAATCCTTCGGGGCCGATCATTTCCGCGAAAGCGATAAAGAGGGGATAAACGGGTGTGCGGTAATAATCGGGATCAAGCGGCGCATTCTCGCTTTGGCTGAATGTGCCTTCGTGGAACATGTTATATCCTAAATTCCAGTAGCCATAGGAATCGTACACGTAAATGCCATCGGGATTTTTAACGAAGACAGTGATTAGCAGGGTAAGCCTGATGATGAAGGCAAGAAGCAGGATGATGAGAAGAGGCTTGTTCCCTTTAAATCTGCTCATGCTATTGGCTTGTATCGGCAGGCTTGTTTTTTCTCAGGTATAACAGCGTGCCGGGTGCAGGTTCTTTGCCTGGCGCAAGATGGTTTTTCTTATACAGCTTTTTCAGCTTTATGCCGTGCAGCTGTGAGATCGAGCGCATTGTTTCTCCTTTCTTCACTGTATGAAAAGGCTCTTTTGCACGGTTGCGCTTTGGCTGAAGGTACAGCTTCTGCCCGGCGATAAGTGTTGCATCCTGGTCAAGGTCATTGAACTTATACAATTGCCAGAGGTCTTTATCAGTATCATGCGCGATCTTGTAAAAGGAATCGCCCGGCTTTACGATCACATATTTGATCAGGTGAAAACGCAGGATCTCTCTCGGCTCAAATTTATCAGGTGTTGTTGGCTTTTCAACAGAGGCAGTGATGTTGGGCACACCTTCCATTTTATCCAGCTCATACAGCCTGTAGGTTTCGATCAGCTCTACGAGGCGTTTGGTGTATTTCGGATCGGTGGCATACCCGGCAGCCTTCAGGCCTTCCGCCCAACCTTTATAATCATTCCGCTTCAGCGTGAACAGGGAAGCATAGCGCGGACGGTCTTTCAGGAACCTGGAATGATCGGTATACGAATCGAGCACGGAAGGATATTTCCGGAAGCATTCATCCTTTGCATCATCATCCTTAATAAAGGTAGGCCCGTTCCATTCGTGGCATTTAATGCCGAAGTGATTGTTTGCATAAACAGCAAGGTCGCTGTTGCCATTCCCGCTTTCCAGCATTCCCTGTGCAAGCGTAATGCTGGCGGGAATGTTATACATCAGCATTTCCTTAATGGCTTCATCCTTGTAATTATCGATGTACTTTTCGGGGCTCATCTTCCGCTCTGCCGGCTGGGCAAAGCAAAGCATCCCGGGGAGGACAAGCAATAACAGGAAATGAATACGAGATTTCATCCTTACAAACATAACAAAAATTTATACGGCCATGGTTTGCGGAAGCTTTGAATTTCTAACAATGGACTGTTAGTTGAAAAAATTACCACTAAGGTTATGGACGACACGATGAACACTGAGAAACTTTTGGATCCTGTTAACATTTATGAGATCCCGTGTCGCAGCACGGGATGACGGCTCCGGAAGATGTTAAATTATAAAATTAATGTAGCGTTCCGTGCCTTGCATTAGTAAAACAATTTAGATCGTGCTAACATTTGGGAGATCCCGTGTCGCAGCACGGGATGACGGCTCCGGAAGATGTTAAATTATAAAATTAATGTAGCGTCCCGTGCCTTGCATTAGTAAAACAACTTAGATCCTGTTAACACTTGTGAGATCCCGTGTCGCAGCACGGGATGACGGCTCCGGAAGATGTTAAATTATAAAATTAATGTAG
>JAOQAD010000005.1 GCA_025963775.1 Bacteroidota bacterium
ACGTTGCCTGCTTTGGCGGATCAAACGGAACAATCGACTTAACGCCTACCGGCGGAACACCTGGGTACACCTATAACTGGGGCGGTGGTATTACTACACAGGACAGAACAGGACTTGCTGCAGGAACTTACACCGTGATCATCACCGATGCAAACGGATGTACAGGTACTGTGAATACAACAGTAACTCAGCCGACCTCACCTGTTTCTGGAACAACAGTGGTGACCAACGTTTCCTGCTTCGGCGGATCAAACGGATCCATCAATTTAACACCTAATGGCGGAAGCGGCGGGTATACATTTAACTGGCTGCCATCAGGCCCTACTACGGAAGACCGCACAGGACTGGCTTCAGGAACTTATACCGTTCAGATCACCGATGTAAACGGATGTACAGGTACTGTAAATGCTACAGTTACACAACCAACTTCTCCTGTTTCAGGAACAACAGTTGTAACCAATGTTTCCTGCTTCGGCGGATCAAACGGCTCTATCAACTTAACACCTAATGGCGGAAGAGGCGGATATACATTTAACTGGCTGCCATCAGGCCCTACAACGGAAGACCGTACCGGATTAGCAGCAGGAACTTATACCGTTCAGATCACCGATGCAAACGGATGTACAGGCACTGTAAATGCGACAGTAACTCAGCCGGCTTCACCTGTTTCAGGAACAACGGTTGTAACAAACGTTGCCTGCTTCGGCGGGTCAAACGGAACGATCAACTTAACACCGGCAGGCGGAACTCCGGGATATACCTTTAACTGGGGCAGTGGAATCACTACAGAAGACCGCACAGGGCTTACTGCAGGAACTTACACTGTAATTATTACGGATGCAAACGGATGTACAGGGACTGTGAATGCAACAGTAACTCAGCCACCGGCGATCGTTGTTACTCCTGCTTCACAAACCAATGTTGCATGCAACGGAGGCTCGAACGGAGCTGCTTCGGTAACTGCTACAGGCGGAACAGGTACATTAACATACAACTGGACACCGGGAAATCCGACAGGTGACGGAACAAACAGCGTTACCGGCTTAACAGCAGGAACATGGACCGTTACTGTAACCGATGGAAACGGATGTACTGCAACTGCAACATTTAACATCACGCAGCCCCCTGCCATCACGGTAACTGTTATTCAAACAAACGTGAGCTGCAATGGAGTTTGCAACGGAAGCGCAACGGTAACACCAACAGGCGGAACACCGGCATATACTTACGCATGGGTTCCAACAGGCGGAACGGGAGCTACTGCAACAGGATTATGTGCAGGCACCTATACCGTTACTATTACTGATGCAAACGGATGTATCAAAACACAGACAGTGACCATTACACAGCCGCCTGCGATCACAGCTACAATTACACAAGCAAATGTAACATGCAACGGTGCCTGCAACGGAAGCGCAACAGTAACACCAACAGGAGGAACTCCGGGTTATACTTATTCATGGTCGCCTTCAGGCGGAACAGGAGCAACTGCAACAGGATTGTGTGCAGGAACATATACTGTTACCATCACTGATGCAAACGGATGTACTCGTACACAAACAGTGACGATCACGCAGCCACCTGCGATCACAACAACGGTGACACAAACAAATGCTACCTGCAACGGTGCATGTAACGGAAGCGCAACGGTAACACCAACAGGCGGAACACCGGGGTATGCTTATACATGGGCACCGGCAGGCGGAACAGCTGCAACTGCAACAGGATTATGTGCAGGAACCTATACAGCTACCATCACTGATGCAAACGGATGTACCCATACACAAACAGTAACGATCACGCAGCCTCCTGCATTAACAGCAGGCTCAACGGCCACCTCTATCCTTTGTAACGGCGGAACAGCTGTTGTAACTGTAACAGGAACAGGCGGAACAGCTCCATACACAGGTACAGGCAACTTCACTGTAAACGCAGGAACGTATACGTATACTGTAACGGATGCAAACGGATGTACGGCAACAACAACGATCACTGTGACTCAGCCGGCAGCACTTATGGCAATGTCATCAGCTACTACAATTCTTTGTAACGGCGGAACAGCAGATGTAACAGTAAGCGCAATGGATGGAACAGCACCTTATACAGGTACAGGAACATTCCCTGTAAGCGCTGGAACATACACCTACACGGTAACCGATGCAAACGGATGTACGGCAACAACAACGATCACTGTGACACAGCCGGCAACGCTTATGGCAATGTCATCAGCCACCACAATTCTTTGTAACGGCGGAACAGCAGATGTAACAGTAAGCGCAATGGATGGAACAGCACCTTATACAGGTACAGGAACATTCCCTGTAAGTGCAGGAACATACACCTACACGGTAACTGATGCAAACGGATGTACAGCAACAACAACGATCACTGTGACTCAGCCGGCAACGCTTATGGCAATGTCATCAGCCACTACAATTCTTTGTAACGGCGGAACAGCGGATGTAACAGTAAGTGCAATGGATGGAACAGGCCCTTATACAGGTACCGGAACATTCCCTGTAAGCGCTGGAACATACACCTACACGGTAACAGATGCAAACGGATGTACGGCAACAACAACGATCACTGTTGGAGAGCCTTCAGCAATTACTTCCTCCACAACTTCCACTAACTCGAACTGCGGCGCTGCCACAGGATCGGCGACAGTGACAGCAAGCGGCGGAACAGGAACACTGGCTTACCTCTGGTCGAGCGGCGGAACTGCAGCTACAGAAACAGGGCTTACTGCCGGATCATACACGGTTACGATCACAGATGGCAATGGCTGTACGGCAACTGATATTGCAAGCGTATCCGACATCGGTGCACCGGTAGTGACAAGCACTTCTGTTGATGCATCCTGCAACGGGGCAAGCGACGGATCAATTGACAATACAGTTACAGGCGGTGTGGGCAGCTACACTTACCTCTGGAGCAACAGCGCAGTAACGGAAGACATCAACGCACTCACTGCAGGCACTTACACGTACTCAGTGACTGACGGTGCAGGCTGCGAGGCAACAGGCTCTGTAACCATTATGGAACCGAATGCGATCGATGTAACAACAACACTTGCAAGCGGAACAATTACAGCGAACAATGCAACAGCAACATCTTACCAGTGGATCGACTGCGGAACAAGCACAGCGATCGCAGGTGAAACCAACCAGAGCTTCACAGCACTGGCGGATGGAAGCTACGCGGTAATTGTCAGCGAAGGAGCCTGCTCGGATACTTCAGCTTGTGTGGCCATCACAGGAACAGGAGTTGACAAGCTGTCGAACGTTCAGCAGCTGAGCATTTACCCGAACCCGAACAACGGCGTGTTTACGATCAAAGCAACTGTTAAAGGAAGCTACAGGATCGTGAATGAGCTCGGACAAAGCGTGTACATGGTAGAGCTGAATGCTGAGAACAATTACAGCATGAGCATCGACGGATTAAGCAACGGTGTTTACTTCATCACAGGTTACAACAACAAACAGGTGGTACAACAGAAGATCGTGGTAACACACTAAATAAAGGAATACCAATAAAAGAAAAGCCCTCCTGCATTTTGCAGGAGGGCTTTTCTTTTTGTCATCCCGAGCTTGCCCGAGGGATCTTATTCTGTGCGGAAGAATTAATGACAGAACCAGTTTTATTTATTCGCTTCCAGCAGCATTTTTATTCTGTCAAGCTCTGCCCTCATCTCTTTATTATCTTCCGATACCTGCTCCATTTTCAGCTTCAATGCTTCGTTCTCCGAGCTCAGCTCCTGCACAGCTTTTACAAGGGGCACAACAAATTCGGAATAACGCAGGCTGTATAATCCTTTCCCGTTTTGCGGCTTATCCACACCGCTGAAATCGTAACCGATCTTATTTGCCGCTGCTTCCACTTCCTGCGCAAGAAAGCCGCTGAAACGGATCTTTTCAATATCATATTTTCCCTTGTGTGCCGGATTTGCCTTGCCACCACTCAGCTGCAGCTCCTTCTCATAATCATAAAAATAAGTAACAGGCCGAAGCTCCCTGATAAACGCAAGTCCCGGAACATTCTCCTCTACATTATTTTTGATCCGCGCATCCGAGTACGTTCCGAAAGCAACCTGTCCCTTGATGCTGGTCACGTTATTATCACCGACCCACACCTGGTTGTTTGCCGTAGGATTGCAGAAGTTAAAAGGATCGGCGCCCAGCACCATGCAATTGGAAAATGTATTTTGCATGTAGGCCTGGAATCCAAGTGCCGTATTGAATTGCCCGTTACTGTTAAAATAAAGCGATTGATAGCCTACAGCAGTATTGCCATTCCCGAATCCTCCCGTTAATGTATTGCCATCGCCTGCGATGTTGTACATGGCATTCACGCCAACAGCAGTGTTATCCGCCCCGTGAACATTCGTGAACATCGTCCATGCTCCCAGGGCCGTATTGTGGGCTCCATCTGTATTCACAACCATCGACTGGTATCCGGCAGCAGTATTGAAGCTCCCGGAAGTATTCACTGTCAGCGCCTGGTAGCCTATTCCTGTATTCCGCACACCTGTATTTACTTTACCTGCCTGGTAGCCAAAGAAGGCCGGGCCTGCAGGATCGATGATCCCGGACTTCTGGTTGTTTGCCCTGAAGCTAAGCGCTTTGTTATCAGTAGTACCGATAAAATTAGTTGCACCGCCATCCGTTCCTGCATTGCCTGTAAGTCCCCAGCCCGAGCCACCGCCCGCAGAAGGTGCAGAAGATATCTGCCTCCATACTGCTCCCGTTCCGCTGTACACAAAGGAACCGACACCCGCAACACCGGCAGCTACGGCAGGAATAGTAAAGCCTGCAAACGTACAGGCATTGTCATCTTCGTTGATGATCACGAGGTATTGTCCGTCCTGCGGGCCCGTTGCAGTTGCAGCATTTGCCTGCACGCCCACTGTTGCAGAAACCCTGAAAAGGCTTACGTTTGCGGGGATCGTAATGGTTGCTGCTGCCGCCGCAGTGGAAAAGCGTTCGGAGAATGCGCCGTTCACATCAAGCGTTGTAACCGGAATAGTGCCGATACCCACCAGTCCTGCATTGGTGATCCTCATGCGCTCCACCAGTGGTGTTCCTGTACCGTCAAGCGTTGTATTGAAAACGATCCTGCCCGGCATATCGGTGGAAGTGCCGCCTGCTGCATCTGTTTCAAGTGAAATGCTCGCCGCCGATGTATAGCTTGCGCCGTTATAGCCTTGTGCAAAGATTCGCCCAAGCACTGTTGATGCCCCGGAAGTAGCCGTTGGTGCAGCCTGCGTGCCCTGTGCCCTTCTTAATTCAATATCGTTTGTATTTCCAAAAGTTGTGAAGCGCGCAACGGCAGTTCCGGTCACCTGGTTCACATCCAGCTTCGCCCCTACCAGTGATGTTCCGATCGACAGCTGCCCGGAAGAGAACAGGCGCATCCGTTCAATGTTGGCTGTGCCGAATACCACATCCTTTGCATCGGTGGTTCCCATCCAGTTCTCAGCTGCGCCGAAAGTGGAAGTGCCGTAGGTTGCAGGTGTTGCAGGCTGCGTGATCCCGGTGTTTCCCAAGACCGACCAGCCGGTGCCTGATGGCGAAAGGTATGCCCAGCTGGGCGTTGTAGTGACGCTGGTATTATAATAAAATCCCTGCACGCCATCTGTCTGGTAGACGATCATTCCCTGCGCCGCTGCAGGCAGGGTTACAATCCCCGTTCGCTGTGCGTTTGTCATCCGCGGAACAAGAAAGCCTTTGTAGCCGTTCGGGCCCGCAAATCCTGAAACCCCGTCGAGGTCGAGTATTGCCGATTGATTGGCAGCAGCGCCGCTTGCATTGATCGCGACATTCTGTGAACGCATGTCACAGATCGTGAATAGTGTGAGGAACAGCAATGCCGTTCCTTTTACCCCGGTAAAAGCCATGATGATATGTATTGATTAATTGAGTAAGCTAATCATGAAGGACCTGCGGATCATACAGCTGGAATAATAATCTTTTAAAGGGGCAGAATCCTTTTCATTGTTCTCTGAAAAAAACAATGAATGTGTTTCAATACCAAATGTAATAAAAAAGGAATCCGAAAGCAACAGGCTGAAAAACAGCAGGCATCGCAGTATATAATACCGCAATGCCTGGTTTTATTGAGGAATATGAGAGGTTTACCTGTTCAGCAATATTTTTACATTTTCCGTGCGGCTGCCGATGCGCACCTGCAGGAAATAAACGCCGGTGGCAAGGTTGCTGTCCAGCTCGATAACGTCCTTCACACAGCCGCTGAAGCGTGTGGGCGGGGTACGGTAAACAGTTTGCCCGACAGCATTTAGCACACGTACTTCGAGCTCTGCTTCCGTATTGTCTTCGAGGCAGAAGTCAAATGTGAACATGCCGGTGGTTGGGTTCGGGTACACGCTTACGCGGAAGAAATTATTGATGTTCTCCGGTGAAGCAGGAGCTGCTGTTGCAAGTGATGCCACAGCATTGCCTGCAACAGGATTAATGGAGTCAGTGCTTTCGCAGTCGGCCAGCGTTACCGTAGCCAGGGCCGACCATGCAACAGAGGAGCCGTTCACGATCATCACCTGGTAGCTGCCGGGAACATCTGCTGTGTATGTATCTGCAGTAGCTCCGGGAATGTCTTCGCCATCGCGCTTCCATTGATACATGTAATCGCTGCAGGTAGTTGCATATAATTTCACATTGCCGTTCCTGCAGATCGCTGTTTTTCCGCCGGTGGTGATCCTCGCCATGAACGATGAGCTAACGCTGACCTTTGCCGGTGCCGACCATGCCGTGCATCCGCTGTTCGTGATCCGTACCTGGTAATCGCCATCCGCAGCAGCAGTATAGGATGCTTCAACGGCACCGGGGATCTCCTTTTCATCCAGGATCCACTGGTATGCAAATCCTTCAGCTGCATCTGCCCGGAGCGTAACACTTCCGCCGGGACAAAAAGTAGTACTGCTTGTTGCCCTTACTGTGGATGTGCAGGGCGCCGCAGTTGAAGCAAGACCTTCTTCATTCGTGGAATCCGTTAATTCTGCTTCGCGTGCTTTAATTGCTTTTAATTTCAGGTTAAAGCTGATGTCGGAGCTGCTTCCACTTTGCTGGTGAATTTCCACGGCGATCACGTTATTTCCCGCCAGCAGTGCAGCAGCGCTTACCGTGCTTGTTATGTATGCCGATTCAGCCGCTCCGTCCACATAGGTTGCTGCGGGCGTATTGTATGCGACAGTGCCGCGCGGCATGTTGCTCCTGGAGATCTCTGTGCCGTTCAGGTAAACAATAGCGCCGTCATCGCGGAGCAGGCTCAGCTCCAGCCCGGTGATCCCGGAGATGCTGGAAAGCGTGAATTTTTTCCGGAAATAAGTGGTGATGTATTTGCTGCCGGAAGAAGGCCCGTAGCTTACTACCGTAGCTTCTCCTCCATCGCCATATCCTAATTCAGCATTGCCTGTCTTCCAGCCGGTTTCGCTGTACGAAAGGCTTCTCCATGCAGTTCCCTGGTTGCTGCCGTTATCAAGGTATTTCCAGCTGGAGCCTGCGGTGATCAGATCTGTTGAAGTGGATGCGGCACCGCTGAACGGAATAAGCCTTGAGCCGGGAATCGGCCGCTCCATGGCGCCTCCCGGCATTTGCCAGCCAACCTCGAGATGATCGCCCATGGTTGCTTCCTTGTGCAGCGCTTCAATGTAATATTTTTGTCCTGCCACCAGGTACTTCGCAACCGATTGCTGCGAAGGATATTTTGTCCATTCGCCGGAAGCGGTCCATCCTGAAACAGAAGCGATCTTCGTTTTGTTTGCAGGAAGGTCATTCGTGCTCAGCCACAATTCGCTGTTATCATCACTCGAGATCCAGAAAATATAATTTCCTGTAACGGGCGGACAAACATATCCCCTGATGCGCTGCCCGTAATTGTCAGCAACATTTTCCGGCGCTTTGAACACGCTGAGCGTGCCGGAGGCCGATGGCGCTGCATTAACAGGAATATCAGAAATGAGATATCCGTTCACTCCATACCACACATCGCGTGAGATGCTTCCTGTACCGCTGCAGGTGGATGAAGGCGCTGACATAAAATAATAGTTATCGGCCCAGATGTTATCGGTAAGCGACTGCACCGAACCTGCTGATGAATTCAGGAACCAGTTCTGGTCGGGCGCGGCATCAAAGAAAAGCAGTGCGCGCACCTTGTGATAATCGGCCTGCAGCTCTTTGTCCATTTGTGCAAACCATGCTCCTTTACTTTGGGAAGAAGCATTCTCGCTGCCCATGCGCTCACGGCAGCCGACTTCGCATATATACAATGGCTTGCCCGGAAAATATTTCGTGAGGTAATAATAGGTCTCCGTAGTTTGCCACCTGAAGGAGCGCCACCACGGAAGTTCAGTGGGATAATGATTGTTGTAAATATCCGTTGCGATGATGTCAACATACGAATTACCGGGATATGCAGGCACAACCCAGTTGTAGGATTTGTATGGAAAATAATCGGAGTTCACACACCACATCCATTTTACTTTTGTTACGCCCCTTGCCCTGAACCTGTCCACCACGTGCCTGTATGCGGCCACATACCTCGCGGGGTCCTGCCCGTTGTGCGTGATCGACCATGGATACCAGTCGCCTTCAAACTCGTGCATGAAGCGGATGATGACCGTATCCGTGTAGGTCTTTACTTTGTTTGCGAAATTATCGAGGTATGCATCGTAATCGCCATTGATGATATTGTTCAATCGGGGCTGCACGGGGTCAAGCCGCGAATAGCCCTGGAACATCGGCTCCCAGGTGATCACGGGCCGGTAGCCATTATTGAGAAGTGTCTGGATCTCGTTGCCGGGAAGCTCGTTGGCAACGTGGCCTCCGTCTTTCGCAAAATCCAGGAAAAAATTCACATACTTTAATTTCTTTCCCGGTGAAGATGGAAAATAGGATTCAACCTGCCCGGGAATCAGGTATTCCTGCCCTCTTGGGTTGTTATGAAAAGCACCAAGCAGGCAATAGTCGTTCGCATTTTTAGGCGGAAGCTCGAAAACAGTGGCACCATGCGGCATCGGGCCTTCTGAAAAATTGATCATATCAATATAGAACACCGGGCTGCTCAAACCGGGGTTGCTGCGCGTAAAGCGAAACTCTGTCATCAGCAGCATTCCCTTGTTGGAGCTGAATTCAATATCAAAGATGCCGTTCCCCCCAGAATTCATATCTGTAAAATCTTTTAAGGGGATTGAAATGAACTGCCATCCTGACCCGCCCGGGACCACGATGGATTTTTTCCAGGTGTCATCGGATGAGGACTGGTAAGCGTTATCCTGGTCGTCGTCATCGGTGAGCACCACATCAAAAGTCGCGCTTTGATTATTGGAAAGAGGATTGTAAAAAAAGAAATTGAAATTATCATTGTTGGGATCAAACTCGATGTAACGCGAGATCCCCCTGCCGAAAACGCCGTAACCTGTATTCCAGTTAAGGTTGAGCTTCAGCACCCTGTCGCCGAGCATATCGCTTGCCGCCAAAGGATTTGCGGCAACCCTGTAGCTGAGGTCACTCCCTCCGTAATCTCCTTCAGGAAGATCCGCCTGGTTAATGTCGAGGCCATCAAAATCATATACAATTGATTTCAGCTGTCCGTAGCAGAGCTGAACACTGAATAAAAAAAGCAAACAGGCTGTTGTGGTCTTTGTAAAAGTAGTCATGCTTAGCGGATTTGAATTTGTTGAACATACACATCTTCATCCCTTACCACTTTTATGGTGTAAGCCCCTGCACCTGTTTCCACCAGGTCAATTGTTCTTTCATAATCTCCTTTAAAGCGATATTGGTTATCAAGAAAAACAGTCTGGCCTTTATTATCAGTGACAATGATGAGCAGGTTGCTGATCTCCTTATCGTTGCCAAACTGCACTGTAATCTTTTGAGATGCTTTCTCCTGCACCTGTACCGGCTTGTTTGTGGAAGCGCTTTGCGACTGAGTTTGAGCTTTAACAGCCAATGTGCTGAATGATATAAGCAGTACGAATAAAAATTTCATGAGCCTGGTATTAATTAATAAAACAGTTTTGTAATCATTATTTGCAGAAAATGTGAATACGCATGAAGTGGCAGTATGCTCCGCTTTCTGTTTATCTATTCCTTTTCAATTAGCGTCAGTTCGAGTAGCGAGGTACGAGCGTATCGAGAACAAGCGTAGTGGATCATCCTGCACCCAACACTTCCCGATACTCTCCCTTCGGTCGAACTCGAAGTGACGCGCTTCAACATTTCCACCTGATAGTTTTTGTAAAAAAACATACCACCGGCTGTACGATATTACAAATGAAATTCCCTGTTAAGATTGTGTTACCGGCTCAGCAGCAACAGAAGCGATCTGTTCCGTGTTCCAGTACGCAGCACGCACAAACACAGCAAGGATGTAGCAGTTCTGAAGCGCCCACAAGCCATTCACAACAGTGGCGAGCACAAAATCAGGTTTCCCGGCAGCTGCAGGAATAATGTTTACAAGCAGCCCGATAAGAGTAAGCGAAATGATAGTGATGTGCGGCCATGCATAGCGGAACGGATGCGCTTTCTGCTTTGACTTCGGCGTTACATTGAATTTTATTTTTTTCCCGGAGATCACGCGGATAAGCGCCAGGAAGTTGAGCCAGAACAGGCAGATGTGATACTGCTTCCCGCGCTTTTGCGAAACGCCCCAGGAACCTGCTATTTCAGTGATCTTGATCATGATGAAAAAGGGCAGGAAGAAAATAAAGAAGTCAACAGTGCGGCAGCTCACCGGCATAATGTGCGTGAAGAAGAACAGGATCGGGCTGAAGAGAAAGATCATGGTCCAGATGCAGGAAAAATAAGACCATACGGAATTGAAATAACAGATCCTCTGCCTCCAGGTAAGGCCTTTCTTAAACAATGGATTATCGTGAATGGCAATGTCGATGGAGCCTTCTGCGTAGCGCGAGCGCTGCTTTACAAAGGAATCGATGTCCTGCGGCGAGAGCAGCTTGCTTTCCACATACGGATGCATCACACTTTCCCATTTCTGGTTCTCATGGCTGTGAAGCACCATGGAAGTGTACAGGTCTTCCGAAGCATGGAACATAAAAGGCGCCACCTTTGTGTTCCTGAACATGATCTTTCTTTCCGCCTTGCTGCTGATCGGGTCGCTTATTCTTTTTGATTCGACCGCCCTTGCCATCTTGCGCTTCAGCACGCCTGCAAACGATTCGACAGCAGCGCCCATCACGGCCTCTCTCCGGTGCACCGATCCTGCACCGCAGCAGAAGGATGCATTGTGATTGTTCCTCTTGCGCTGGATCACCTGGTAGAATTGCCTCGGATCGCTGCCGTAAATATCCTCTCCGGTTTTCAGGTTGAATGTTAAATAACTGATCGCCCGCTTCAGCTTGTCGGAAGTGATTCCCGTTGCCTGGATAATGTAATTGCTTAACGGAACAGCTTCCGTTGTATCATAGAACCACTGGCAGGTTTGCACCCATGCCACTTTCTGCTTCCTGAAATAGCCCAGCGTATTTTCAAGGAATCCCGGGAATGGCCGGGTATCCGCATCAAGGATCACGAACAGGTCGCCGGATGAATGTGCCAGCCCGTTCTTTAAATTGCCTGCTTTGAAACCGAAATTATTTTCTCTTGTGAGATAATGAATGCCTTCCTCTTCGCACATTTTTTTCACATTCTCTTTCGCAGGGTCCCTGCCATCCCTCCTGCCGTCATCAAGTATGTAAATGTTTATCTCCACATCATCGTAAGGATACTGCAATGCTTTTGTATCTTTAACAGTATAGCGCAGCAGCTCCAGTTCCTCGTTAATGGTAGCAATGAACACATCCACTTTCAAAGGCCTGTCCCAGTCGCCTTCCAGCTTTTCAATTTCCGACAGGTAATGAGGTGCAGCTGATTTTTCCGCATCCTTGCTTTTCCACATATCAAAAATGTAAAAGAAAATGCTAATGAAGGAAATGGTTTCCGCGATCACAAGCGTTAAGGAAAACCACAGTGCATCGTAGTTCAGCGAGTAAGCCCATCTCCAGGAGATGTACACAAACCCGGTAATGACAGTAAGCACACCGGCCACCTGGAACACGAGCGTCCTGTAAGGATTATCCTTTACAGGCTCGTAGGGCTTGCGGTGCTCAAATTTATTGAAGTAGAACTCTTTCATTTCCAGGCTTAATCATGCTTGTTAACAATGTGTTAAACTTGTACCATGTTAAAAAAGCAGCTGCCCTTTTGCTTTTTTCCCCACTCTGTGGTGATTTTACCTAAGCTTCTTATTTTACAGGAGATAATACAAGAATAAATTGATTGATATCGTCGCTGCCGAGATAGAGATTCCCCCGCCCGTCGGCTTCAAGCCCTACAGGCCTTGCCCATGGAGTTCCGGAAGGAGATGGAAGAAAGCCCGTGATAAAATCGGAAACGGATATAACTTCATTATTTTTGTTGAATTGAAGATAAACCACTTTGTAGCCCGTTGGCGGTTTCCTCTCAAACGAGCCCCTGTAGGCTACGAAAGCACCATCTGCGTATTTTTTTCCGAATGATCCATTGGAGAACTGGATGGCCATTGGCGCTGAATGTGCCTGTATCAAAGCTGCCGGGGCGTTCATCCTTTTTACGCATGCACTGTCGGCAGCCGTAAGCGGGAGGATCTTTTTATAATCATCGTGCATATTGAAATCAAAATAAGCCTGGTAGCCGTATGCGAAAGGGTAGCCATAGAATCCTCCTTGCTTCACCACATCCACCCATTCCGGCGGAGTGTCATCTCCCTGGTAATCGCTGCCATTGTTGGTGGCCCAGAGCTCTCCCGTTTTGGGGTTCAGCTGCATTCCCACGCAGTTCCGTGTTCCGGTGGCAAAGATGCGCCGGTTCTTTCCGTTGATATCAAACTCGTAGATCACAGCCCTGTCCTCTTCCCGGCAGATGTTGCAGGAGGAGCCAACCGAGAGGTACACTTTCTTTTCCGCATCATCAAAAACAATGGTTCGCGTGGTGTGTCCGCCCGGCGGGCGCAGCTTCCCGGGCAGGATGCTGTCAATGAAAGAAGTCCTTGTTTCGTAAAATCCATCACCGTCCTTATCGCTGAACTTTTCCACCTTCAGCTCTTCGGCCACGTACATATCATTCTTATAAAACGCGACAGCGTGTCCCCAGGCATCTTTCGCCGCGACGATCGCAGTATCCGCAACATGGTCATGATCGCGGTCGGGCAGCGCAATGATCTCACCGCTGTTCATGTTCGCGATATACAGCACGCTGTCGGGCCCCCAGGCCATGAAGCGGGGCTTGGCAAGGCGCCCGGTGTAGAACAGCGTTGCCTTATAGCCTGCAGGAATGTTCACATAATAGTCGCCGGGCATGAGCTCTCTGAACTTCGCCCTCATCTCCACTTTTTGCTTTTGCAGCGGAATGCTTTTTACAGCGGTGAGTTTAGCTGTTCCCGGCTGCGCCATGCAATATGCCGGAAAGAGAAGTGCGATGCAGATCCGGGTGGTATTTTTTTTGAGTAGCACAAAAAATAAGTTAAGTTATTGGATCAGAGCAAATTTTTGTGCCAATGCCTGGTTTAAATGAATATCACCCATATGTAGAAAAATTATATGCGGAGAGTCAATCTGCTGAAATAATGAGATTGCTTCTCCACCCGGGCGGATCGCAATGACGTTTCTTAAAGATCCATTTAATTACACCGAATGAAATTACTAACTACGCTTTGTCTTTTTTTATTTTCCGGGATCATGATGTCCGGACAAACCATTCCTCCTCTTTTCTTTGGGCAGAATGCCTGGATGTCGGATACGCTCGGCGACATTGAGAACTGCAGCGGCAAGCCTTACGGGATCAACTGCAAGCTGTACGGAAAAATAAACCAGGGCAATACCTGGGAACGTGTAAAGCAAAGCGGCGTGAAGCTGATCAGGTTTGGCGGGGAACATGCCGACCAGAACATGCCGACAAGAAGGCAGTACATCCAGGTCATTGATTCTGCAAGGGCAAAAGGCATAGAGCCTTTGCTGCAGGTTCCATACAATAACAATGTGTACACAGCTGATACGGCGGCAGCGCTGCTGAGATTTATCAATATAACGATGAAGCGCGATGTGAAGTACTGGAGCATCGGCAATGAGCCTGACCTTGCACCTCCCAATGGATACGGCTATTACACGGCATCGCCTGTTGCAGATTATACGCGCCAGTTCGCCGTAAAAATGAAAGGTGTGGATTCCACGATCATTACACTGGGCCCGGAGCTCACCTATTACGACGACAGTAATCACCTCATCACCGAACTGACCACTCCGGGCGGCTTTTACGACATTACGGGCAAAGTTCCCGGCCACACGTATTATTATCTCGACATTATTACCTTTCATTCCTATCCCTACGGCGGTAATCAAACACGTGCGGAGCTGGTGAGCAACCTCCGCGATCCCTGGCACATCTCGCACATGCTCGACCTGCTCACAGCGCGGCTCGACAGCTGCAACACCTATCATCACCGCGGCACACATGCATTGAAGATCGCGCTGACCGAAACAAATATGAACTACAGGAATTCACCTGACGCGGAGCTGGATGCGCACAGCTTCCTGGCCGGGCAGTTCTGGTGTGAGCTGATGGGTGTTGGAATGGAAAAAGGGCTTGCCTTCATTGCTTTCTGGAGCGTGATCGAAGTGTCGCTGGGCTATATTGATGAGCGGACAGGAAAGCTCTGGCCAACATATTATCATTACAAATTAATGACGGATAATTTCAAAGGCACTTATTACAAAAGCGAGATCACTGGAAGCAACAAAGACTTCAAAGTGATCGCTGCAGCGGATTCGAATTACATCACCGTGATGCTGCTGAACCAGAAGAACAGCAAATCATCCTACAGCTATTCCATCCGGCTGGGTAACGGGATCATCCCGGAGAACAGCGGCGTGCAGGTAAAAATTAAAAACATCGCGGGCCTGGACACAACCATTGTTTATTCCGATTCAATAGAAGATGAATCCACCGAGCTGCTGGTGTTCAACTATGCCGGCAAGCTCGTAAAAAAGATCAGCTATAAAAAAAGCGATGGCCCCAATGCCTTACCCAAGCTGGTGAAGGGAGCTCTGGTCAAAAGCAGTGTGAATGTAAAATGAGCGGCCGAGTGTTGCGTATTTATGCGTTTGGTTTCTTCCGGAAAAGGTCCAGGAATTTTTTCAGCATGCGCAGCAGCCAGGTGATGAAGCGGGAAACATATCCCCAGATGCCGTATGCACCGCCATCCCATGGCAATCCTTTTACAAAGCGCTTCTGGTCATGGTACCTCCATGGGGCAAGCAGTTCGGGCTCATGCAGGTTCCAGAGTCCGCAGGGCTTTTCCTTACTTCCCGATTTTATTAAAATTGCATTCACCGCCCTGCGCGCCGCTTCATTCGCGCCTTCCATAGTGGCAAGGTCGGTATAAGTGCGCACATAATCCGATGCAAGGAGCAGGTTCGGGATCGCTGTAACAGCCTCCGGGCGAAGCTTCCAGGTGTTTGCTTTATTCACCAGCAAAGGCTCAAGGTTCACTGTCGGATGCGGACGGTCGGCATCCGGGATCACGATGTCGGTATCGAGGAACCAGGAATGAAGCATATCATCGCCCAGGATCTCCGTTTCAAAGTTCAGGCTTTTTTTCAGCTGGTGCCACACTTCTTCCTGGATCTCCTTGCGTGTGCATTCGCTGGCGGATTTGTATTTGCCGGTGAATAGCTTGGTGAACAGTGTTCCCGGCGTGTACCAGTCGGAAATATCGACCGACAAAACGCCTTCCACCGTTCCATCGCCAAGGTCATCGAACCTTACGGAAGGCCAGAACTGGCGCTGTGAAACGGATGTAAGCGCCCAGGGCGTATCAATGTAAATGGTATGCCCTTCAACAATGCTGATGTTCTTCTTCAGGTAGAACTGGATGCCGTTCATCCAGGAAACGGAAGGTGCCAGCAATGGAAGGGTTTGCAGGGAAGGATCGGCCTTTATTATTTCCGGTGTTATGAACTTCGACATCACTTCGATCGGCAGGGCGGAAATGAAATAATCGCCCTTCACTTCTGTTTTTTTTCCGTCCTGTTTTATGATCGCTCCCGTGATAATGTGCCCGTCGCATTTTATTTCCTCAACACTGGCATTCAGCTGGTAGTTCACACCCTTTTCCTCCAGGTAAGCGAGCCATGGATCGAGCCATGCATTATCGGTAGGTGCATTCAGCAGCCTGTCGGCACTGATGCCGGGAGTGGTCATGTCGAAAATAAGCTGCAGCAGGATGTCGCCTCCCGTGCGTGCGCTTGCTTCCTGCGCCTTTGCAGCAACAAGTGTCCGCGTAAGCCCGATCGCCAGCAATTGCTGGTATGCTGCGGAACGGCCCTCTGCGCCTATGAAATCCCACCAGGAGATCTTTTCATATTCGGTAAGCCTGCGCTCATAGCAGCTGCTCACCAGCACCCAAAGGCGCCCGGCAAAAAATCCGAGGTCGTCATCTGTAAGCCCTGTATCGCTTCCTCCGAAGATCTCCCGGATGATCGCTTCAATATCTGCCGGATTTTTTGGAAAGCGGGTGACCAGCACGATCGGCTTTTTGCCATAGCGCGCCATTTCACCGCGTGTGGCCTCTACGAGGTTATTGAAAACGCCTTTGGGGTTTCCCGGGAATGGGATCCGGGCCATTGTATCCGGGAGATGCTTATAAAAACGAGGAAAGAAACGGAAGCCATGTTCGCCGGGAAGGGGCTTACGCCCGCCTTTTGCAGAATCGGGCACATCCATGCTCCTTGCTTTTCCTCCCTGTGTCTCCTTCAGCTCATATACGCTTACCTGGAATCCCCTCTCGCAAAGCTCGTGCGCAGCACTCATACCCGCAACGCCACCGCCGAGGATAACCACTTTTTTACCCATAAAATTTATTATTTATATGATAGGTACCGGAGCAGGAAACCTTTTCTGTTTACTATACAATAATAATTAAATATTCTGTCAAATCCAATTACAGTCTTTGTGCTTCCCTTCCATGTTCAGTCGCCGGAACCGTGTATTAACATGCTCATTTTCAACTGGTATAAAAATAGTTGTACGCCCTGTGAAACCAAGCGCCAATTATTAAAACATGAAACAGCTCTACTTCATCTTACTCTCAGCCTTTGCAGCCACCATATCCACCGCACAAACATTCATGATGCCGGATCATTACGAGAGAGATACCATCTATGCTTCTTCCGGAATGCTCAGCGATGCATCGGGGACTGCCACCATGGGCAGGTATACCAGCGGCACACTTCACATCAAACCACAGGTGCCGGGTACTTTTGTAAAGCTTACGTTTACCAGCTTTTCACTGGGGCCTTTGGATCACCTGCAGGTTTTTAACGGGCTAAGCACCTACGGTACCGTGCTTGGAGATTACAGGGGCAGCAGCCTTCCACCGGCAGTTTATTCCACTGAAAGCAACGGCGGGCTGACACTGGTACTTAGCTGTGAATCGAACTTCCTGTACCAGGGCTTTTCCGCAAACATACAGGCAATAAGCCCGCTGCCGCCTGCAGACCTCACATTCAAAACATACCCCGGATATACACCTTACTATCCTCCGTTTATTCCCGGCGGCAGCATTGCTCTTGCCTCGGACATCTGCAATAATGGTGGAATGGCTGTAAGCACAACTGTTTCCTATTATATTTCAACAGATACGGTTTACAGTCCGGACGACTCTTTACTGTCAACAGAAATTTTCGGGACGATCTATGGCGGGGATCACCTGTCGAGAGGCAGGTATGAAAAAGTGCCCGGCCTTGCAGCGGGAAACTATTACCTGCTCTGCATGATCGACCAGGGAAATTCCGCAGCGGAAAGCAACGAAGGAAATAATTTCAAATATGCTGCGATCACTATTATGCCCGGCATTCACGACCTTGTGTTCCCGATGGCCCTGGACCCCGAAACAGTATTTCCCGGCGCCAACCTCTATATACCGGCAACGTTACTTGACATCGGGAACGGCCCGGCAATGGAAGCGGATATGGCACTATACCTGTCCACCGATAATATCTTTGATGCATCCGATGCACAGCTCGGCGTCATTCCCGCTCATCCTTCACTGAGCATGCCGGCCTATGGATCATACGGCACTTTTATGCTGCCTTTGAACACTCCCGCCGGAAATTACACCATCTTCATGAAAGCAGATCCGGGAAATGAAATTGCTGAGACAAATGAAACAAACAACCTCTGCTCCTTCTCTCTCCATGTGCCTTCGCCAAGGTATGACATCAGGATGGCGGGCGGCAGCTCTACACCTGCATGGACACAGGGCGGAAATTTTTATGTAAACTACACGCTGGCCATCACCGACCTGCCTTATACGATCCACATCCCTGTAAACATTTTTCTTTCTGCAGATACGGTGATCGATGCATCGGATGTGCTGTTATACACAGATACCGCCTATTACAGCTATTATGGATATGGTGCCAGTTTCGGAGACACAGTGCCCCCAGGTATTCCGGCAGGTAATTATTTCCTGATCTTCTCCGCCGACCACAACAACACGATCACTGAAACAAACGAGTATAACAACAAATCTGTTTGTCCGCTGCAGATAAAGCCCTTTGAAACGGATATCGCCCAGGTCGCGCCCTCTATAGCAAACACGAACCTTGCAATGGGCTCCGCCCAGCGGTTTTTCGCCTATGCCAATAACAACAAAGGCGGGAACTGCCCGGCATACGAAACAGCCTGCTACCTTTCCACAGATACAGTTCCCGATGCATCGGATGTATTGCTTTTATCGAAGGCCGTGGATGGGATCCGCGCCAATTCGAGCATAACGATCTATGATACGATCAATATCCCGGGAAGCACATTGCCGGGACAATATTATGTTCTTGTTGTGGCTGATCACAACAACATGATTGCCGAGAGCAATGAAGGAAACAACATATCCTATGCCCGCATCACGGTGTCTGCACCGTATGCCGACCTCACAGTAACGTACAACTCTGTTTCCTCCACACACAGGGATACGATACCAAGAGGCATTACGATGTCCGCTTACATTGGATTGCTGAATACTGGGAACATGTTATCCGACACCACCTACACAGGCATGCTGCTTTCGGCGGACGCTGTGCCTGATGCTTCGGATATTCTTCTCGACTCGAAAAAAACAAGCCCTATGGCAGCAGCATCCAACACCTACGTCAGCTTCGATCTTAATTTTGCTTCTTCCATACCGGATGGCGATTATTACCTCATTGCTTACGCCGATCACCTGAACACACTGCCGGAGCCGGATGAAACCAATAATTATGACGTGGCGAAAGTAATACTGGGCGCAGGAAGCGGAACCATCTTTAATTTTACAACAGGAAGCCATGTGGTGCACACCACCTGCGGGGAAGTGATCTACGACAGCGGCGGCAATGGAAATTACCATAACAACGAGCACGGCTCTTTAACACTGTACCCGGGCATTACAGGAAATTTCATTGCACTTGATTTTATACTGATGGACCTGGAAACCTGCTGCGACCACATCGATATTTATAACGGCCCTTCCACCAGCGATCCGCTGATCGGCAGCTACAGCATCACACCATCGCGCATTGTGTCAACTCATCCAAGCGGCGCGCTTACACTGAAATTCTCTTCCAATGCATCTGTAGTGAATTCCGGTTTCAAAGCAGTTGCCAGCTGTGTGCCGTATGTATCGGCCGATCTTTCCTTCAGCTCTTCCTGGATCCCGGGCAGCTTTGTACAGGGTGAGAGCGGGAGCATTTCCTATAACTGCATCAATACCGGAACTATTACAGCACCCGCTTCCTTCACGGGCTTTTATCTTTCGGCAGACTCGGTTTACAGCAGCGATGACCTGCTCCTTGGCGATGCGCTTGCCCCACATGTGATTCCCGGCATAATGGCTTATGATGAAGCAAATTTGCTGATCCCGGCATCTGTAACTCCGGGGAATTACTATCTCTTGCTGAAAGCAGACAACACAAACCTTGTTTCCGAAACGGATGAAAGCAACAACTGGTATCACAAGGCGGTGATCATACATCCTGCAACGATAGACATTAAGCCCGGAAGTCCGAATATTGTTTCAAGCTATTACGGCCCGGTGGTACATTATCCCGGATGCGACCTGCTTGTTTCGACATCGGTGGGCAACATCCTTTATAAATCCATGGATACCTCTGTAGTGCGGTATTTTATCTCCACCGACACCTTGCTGGATGCATGGGATCTGCCTGCAGGATATTCATACAGGGGCTCATCCCCTCCGAGGTTGTATTTCTCGCACGACGATACGGTTGCCGTTCCATCTTCGCTTGCGGCAGGGCAGTATTTCCTGCTGGCACAGGCGGATGCCCTCAGCATGTTTGCAGAAGCCGATGAGAGCAACAACATTTCATACAGTGCATTTATGCTTGTGCCCGCCACTATGGATCTTACATTCAGCAACCCTGATCTCAGCAATTATACGCCGGTGCCGGGCGGTTCCACGCAGCTGGATTACCGCATTACCGATGCCGGCACTATCCCGTTTCCGTACACGGCCAGTATTACAAACGGATTTTATCTTTCGGCCGATACCATTTTCGATGCTGCCGACCTCCTGCTTGGAGGCTCAACGGTAACAGTGTCCTATTCCGGCCATAAAACCCTGAATATACCTGCAGGCATAAGCCCCGGAAGCTATTACATCATTCTTCGCGCCGATACGCTTGGTGCCTATTGGGAATCGGACGAGACAAACAACCTTTACTTTATGCCCATCGATATTTTTCCAAATATTCCTGACCTTTCCGCAGAGGGATTATACACGGCCAATCGAAGCATCCTTCCAAATTACTGGCTGAACATTTCCTTTGTACTGAAGAACCGCGGCTACGGAGATGCGGGCTATTCCTCTATCCATTATTATTTCTCCAACGATTCGATCCTGGATGCATCCGATACGCTGCTCACTGATTATACATGGTCGGGCCCTGACGCAAACACCGGCCTGGCAGTGAGTGCGAATAAAATGCTCCCGCCTGGCGTAAGCGGCAGCCATTACATCATTGTGCTGCTTGATTCTTCGAATACAATTACAGAAACGGATGAAACTAACAATCTCTATGTGCTTCCCATCACCATCCAGCCGCTCAGCCTCGACCTGCTTGTGAGCCACCAGTCGGTGCCTGTGCCTGCACTTGCACCGGGAGCTACAACCCGCGTAAAAAGCATGCTGGAGCTCTATGGAAATAATTACCTGAACAACCAGTCGATCGGGTATTATCTTTCAACGGATACATTGTTCGATGGCAGCGATGTTTATTTAAGCTCCACCATTATTCCCGGAATTTCTCCCGGCCCTTACTACAATATTTATTTTTCAAACGGAACCATCAGCATTCCTTCCGGTACAGCCTACGGCGCTTACTACCTGCTCTTTGTTGCAGATCATAACAATATCACCGCAGAGAGCAATGAAGTAAACAATGTGAGCTATGCGGCATTGGCCATCGCTCCTGTTTCTTATGACCTTCGCGTGACGACATTAAGAATGAATGGAACGGCAACGGCATCCGGCAGCACTATTGATGCTACGCCATTGCTTACCAACATGGGAACCGGCGGAACAGCTTCCTACAAAGCAGGATTTTATTTATCTGCAGATTCGGTGTTCGATGCTTCCGACCTGTTCCTGTACCAGCAGCTCATGAATTCGCTGAATGCGGGGAATGCCGACAGTGCAACCTGCACGATCAGCATCCCTGTTTCCATAGCTGCGGGCGATTATTACCTCATTGCTTATGCCGATTACCAGCATGTGATCACGGAAAGCTCGGAGCTGAACAATTATTTAAGCAAACGGATCTCCATTGCACAGGGCTTTAATGAAGTGTACCTGGCAGGATTGTATCCAACCTGGGGCGGAGGGATCGTTACTTCACCTTCAGGGCTTAGCGTTAACTTCAGCAACGAAAACCTGTGTAACCTGTACCAGTTCAATTTGAAAACAGCTTTTTATTTTTCAACCGATACCATCCCCGGCGGTTCAGATCCCGTTCTTGGAATCGTTAACACCACAACGCTTTCTCCGGGATACCAGTTGACAGGAAGCCTTAGCTTCAACCTTCCGCCGGGTACGCCTTTCGGGAACTACTATATCGTCGCGTACACTGATTACCTGGATTACATTCCTGAAACAAATGAAGCGAACAACATACGCTATGTGAAATTAAATTACGGTGTCAGTGGCGGCCAGGGAGATCTGCAATTATTCAATCTTCAATTGCAGGATACCATGAACCTGAATGTTACAGGAACAATAAGCGCACAGGTAAGAGCGAATGGTTCTGCGCTCAGCTCCAGCCAGGTGGGTTATTTTTTATCAGCCGACTGGCAGCTTGATAATGTCGACCTTCTCCTTACTGCCGTAGATTCGGGCGCAATCGCGATCTGGACAAGCAAAAAAGTGGAAGCGGATGTGCTGCTGCCGACCTGGATCACACCGGGCATTTATTACATCATTGCTGCTGTTGATTACAAGAACCTTATCAACGAAAGTGATGAGAACAACAATACAAATGTGAAGCCCATCTACGTATCAAATGTAACGGGCATTGTGGAGCATGCCGAAGATTTTTCCATGATCCTTTACCCGAATCCTTCTTCCGGCAGGATCAGCTTCAAAGGCCATTTTGCAGAAGAAGAATGGGGAGAAGAGCTGAAGATCGAGATCCTTGACATTACCGGGGCAAGCGTTTACAGCGATGCCTTCAGGAATACAGTGGATGTTGAAAAAACAATCTCGGTAAGTGAAACGAACAACGGTATTTATTTTTTAAAGATCAGCGGAAGACTGAAGAGTACCTCGGGAAAATATGTGAAAGTGAATTAGGTTTTAAAAACTAAAATTTCTTACTAAAACGGGGCTAAAAACAAGCCCCGTTTTTTTTCTGCCCCAGCTTTTGATTATCATTGTAAGATGAGAAGGCAGATCATTTACAACAAAACAATTCTTTTATTTTTCCTTTTCTTCTTTTCTGCAGCCTGCACGTTCGGACAGGTTTCAAAAAAAGAATCCCTCATGGCCGCAGTGAAGACTGCGGCTCCCGACAGCAATAAGGTAAACGCACTGAATGCGCTCGGGCGCGAATACATCATTGAAGGCGAATACATCCCTGCCGATTCCATACTTTCCATTTCCCTGCAGCTGGCACAACAGCTGAAGTTCAGCGCCGGTGAAGCACAAGCGCTGACCAATACGGGCGTGCTTTACTGGTACCAGGCCGATTATCCGGAAGCACTGGAACATTATTTCAAAGCGCTGCGCATTGTTGAAGCCAGCGGGAACAAGAACATGACCGCACGTTCGCTTGCCAATATTGGCCTGGTGTTCTCGAGCCAGGGCGACAGGCAGAAAGCGCTGGACTATTATGAGCGGGCATTGAAGATCAAGGAAGAGATCGGTGATAAAAAGGCAGCTACCATCATCCGGGGAAACATTGCAGAGCTCTATAAAACCGGCGGCGATCCCAAACTTGCACTTGAGAGCTATTTAACAGCCCTGGAAAATTCGGAGGAGATGAAAGAGCAAGGGCTCACAGGCCTGTATCTTGCCAGCATTGCCAGTATTTACGAGGCGCGGACAGAGTATGCAGCAGCACTTTCTTATTATTTAAAAGCCCTGTCCATTGCGGAAACGATTAAGGATAAGGTCCTGGTCGCCGGCGTCAGCAACAGCATTGGCGGTATTTATACAAAGCAGAAAAATTACGCTGAGGCGGAGCGATACCTTTCTTCGGCTTTAAAGATCTCCTCGGAAACCGGCGACCTCGACACGAAAAAAAATGCGCACCGCGAGCTGAGCGATCTTTATGAGCAGCAAAGCAAATGGCAGCTGGCATTTGAAAATTACAAGAAATTCACAGCAGCCCGCGACAGCATTTTCAACGAGGAAAAAACAAAAAAGACGGTACGCAGCGAAATGAATTTTTATTTCGATAAAAAGCAGACCGCTGAAAAAGTGGCACAGGCAAAGAAAGATGCAATTGCAGAGGAAGAGCTGAAACGCCAGCGTATGCAGCGGAATTATTTTATTGTTGGCTTCCTGCTGATGCTCACGCTTGCCCTGTTTATTTTCAGGGGATACCGACAGAAGCAGAAAGCGAATGAGATCATTGCTGCGCAGAAAATGGAAGTGGAAGAGCAGAAAGACCTCATCGAAGAAAAAAGCAAGGAGATCACCGATTCGATCATGTATGCAAAGAGATTGCAGGATGCGATTCTTCCGCCGCAATCGTACATCGACACCTTCCTTCCCGAAAATTTTGTGTTGTACAAACCAAAGGACATTGTCGCAGGTGATTTTTACTGGATGGAACGAAAAGATGATAGAACCTTCATTGCCGTTGCCGATTGTACAGGACACGGCGTTCCGGGCGCAATGGTCAGCGTGATCTGCAGCAATGCGCTGAACCGTGCTGTAATGGAATTCGGGATCAGCGACCCGGGACAGATCCTCGATAAGGCCCGTGAGCTGGTGATGGCAACGTTCTCAAAAAGCGATAAGGATGTAAAAGACGGAATGGACATTTCCCTCTGCAGTATCAGATCTTCGGGAGAAGTGGAATGGGCAGGCGCTTACAATCCGCTGTGGTATATTTCTTCCGGGGTATTCAAGGAGCTTACCGCCGACAAGCAGCCGATCGGTAAAACGGAGAATGCAGCGGCATTCACCACTCATAAGATTTTGTTAAATAAGGGTGATCTCCTGTACCTGTTCACGGATGGCTATGCCGACCAGTTCGGTGGAGAAAAAGGAAAAAAATTCAAGTATAAACCCTTTAAGGAATTGCTGAATAAAAATGCCGGATTGCCGGCAATAGTACAGAAGGCTGTATTGGAAGAAGCATTTCATAATTGGAAAGGCAACCTGGAGCAGGTGGATGATGTGTGCATCATCGGCATCAGGATCTGATCAGCTGCCTGCAAACATGCGCATTTTATCCTTCTCTCCCACTACGCTCTTCACCAATTGTTCGTCAAATGAGATCCGGCACCAGCCGATCAATGCATCCGCTTCTTCCTTCTTTAAAGCGCTTACCGCCTTCTTTAATTCTTTCTGAAAAATATCCTTATCAAAACTCACTTTCCCAAGGATATACTTATACATTTCAAACATCGTTATCTTTCTTTAAATTTAAATTAAAGTGATCTTAAGCAATGAGGTATCTTTTTAATCTCCATGCAATATTTTTATGCTCTTCGATGACCCTGTTCAGCAAATCGCGGAGGCTTACGTCACGGTAGCGTTCATAATAACGCGACATACTTTTCGCCAATTGGGTAATAATCCGCTCATGATCCTTGATCAGCTCTTTCAGCATTTCATTTGAACAGGGATATTTACTGGCAAGGTCTTTTTTTGTGTCCATTACAGAAAGCTGCTTCATAGCAGCTACTGTAGCGTCAACATCCGGGGCCTTATCTTCCGCATCAGGGATAACAAGGTGATCAAGGCTTACTTTGATCAGGTTGAGGGAATATTGCGCCGCCTGCTTTTTGCTTTTGCTGTCTAAGTCTAAAGTTTCCATTTTTTCCATTTTTGATGTTAAATTCTTCGGTTATACAGCAAAGATATTGCGGTATTCTTCTATGCCCCTGCACTATTCGGTAAGCGTCCTTTTAAGATCGCTAAAAACATTTCGGGAAGGACCGGGTGTTTCCATCCTTTATGAAAAAATTGTGCCCGCCGGACGTTTGGGCCTGCCGAAGCACAAAAAAAAGTCCCCCGGAATGGAGGACTTTTCTTATTGTAAAAGGTTTTTATATCTTATTTATTTCACCAGCATCTTGCCGGAGCCGATCTCTTTTCCATCATTGATGAACTTGTAGAAATACACGCCCGGTGTAAGCTCGCCCTGTTCGATACGGATCGTGTTCGAGCGGATGTCCGTTTTGCGGATCACTTCTTTTCCGATCATATCATATACATGGAATTCTGCATTTGAAAGCTTCACATCTTTCGAGAAGGCAACAGTGGCCTCCGTGCTGAACGGGTTTGGATAAACAGAAACCGCATTTGTTACAGCCTGCGAAGAAACCCCGGCAGCAACATCCACGTGAATGCTTGATGCAGCGCTTCCTGTACAGCCTGCCACTGAGTCGGTGTAGGTGTAAATAACGTCAAACACTCCTGCGCCTGTAGCAGAAGGATCGAACATGTTACCGGTTACGCCCGGCCCGCTGTATGTTCCGCCGGCAGGTGTTCCGCCGGTAAGGGCAAAAGCAGGTGAATTAACATATACCATCCCCGGAGTTGTAAGAGAAACACCAAGTGCGCTGATCGCACATTCTACAGCCGATGAATCGAATACCGAACAGAACTTGAACGTGGCAGAATCGCCAGGTGCCAGGTTCTGAACCAGGTAAGCCATGTAGATCGCCTCATCCGCAAAATTTGTAGCGCTCACGGTTTGTGTGTAACCTATGCCGTTATACATATCTGATGCATCCCTGTTGGAAAATCCGCCATATCCGGCAACAAAATTAGTATCTGCTGCCACAAAAGTAAAGGAAGAGAACCATGGCAAGGCCTGGGTCGCATTTACTTCTGCAACGGCCGTTCCGCCTGTAACATGCTGGCTTACGATAGTATTCTGGGTTGTGTAATCACCACTGAGTGACTGATTATTATCCGGGTCGAGGTTGCGGTAATAATAAAGGCTGGGAATAGTAGCAGCAGTATTATTGATCACTGTTACGGTAGTGACATAAAACAGGTCGGTTTCCTGAAGCAGGTAATTGATCCTGAAGGCAAGATTGGTCCCGGTTGTATCATAGCCTTCCCAATCTGCACTGTAAGTGGTTCCAACATGCGACCAGTTCACGATGCTGCCAAAAAAAGTGTTGGAAGATGCGCAATTTCCGGCACCGGAAGGGCCGCCGCTTGTACCGATCTCGTATCCCCACCCGTTCTCAGGACTACCGGGTGTAAAAAAATCGCCGTCAAAATTTGTCCATCCGTCATTCTGCGGATTTGACACAAAGCCGAAGAAAGGATTGTTGGAGCGGTAATGCATCCCGGCAGGTACCGGGGATGCGGTGATATCACAACCTTCGAATCCGCCGTTGCCATCAATCCCGATCTCAACTCCGGTACCTTTTATATACGCATTGGTCCCTACCATTTGCGCCTTCATGAAAGCTGCCCCCATAATGAGTGTGCAGGAGAGAAGTAATTTTTTGTTTTTCATGTATCTTATAGTTTTAATCAAATTTAAGCCAATTAATCGCTGTATCAAATTTTATTTTTCGCATTCTATACATCTCCAACTCATTCAAAACATTCATTCTTCCAGTTTTCACGGGCTTTCGGGCTCTGTTTTTCTTACCCGTCCGGCATTTCCCTTCATGGCAAAAAAGAGCGGTTCCGGGCTAAATTTGTATCTTTACATTCTTTAAAACCAATTGTATGAATAAACTGAAAATAGGCGTTTTACGCGAAGAAAAAAGCCCGCCCGATAAACGCGTTCCCCTTACCCCGCTGATCTGTTCCGAGCTGATCAGGAAATACCCGCACCTCGAAATTGTAGTGCAGCCAAGCAGGATCCGCTGCTATGAAGATGCCGAATACACTGCATTCGGTGTGCCTTTGCAGGAAGACCTCAGCGATTGCCAGATACTGATGGGTGTAAAGGAAGTTCCGAAAGAGCTCCTGATGCCCGGTAAAAAATATTTCTTCTTTTCACACACTATCAAAAAGCAGCCGCATAACCAGAAGCTGATGAAAACGCTTATTGAGAAGAAGATCCAGATGATCGATTATGAAACGCTGACCGACAGGAACCACAACCGCATTATTGGCTTTGGGCGCTATGCCGGAATTGTAGGCGCTTACAACGGCATCCTCGGCTATGGAAAAAAATACGACCTCTTCCAGCTGCGCCCGGCAAATATCTGCCGCGACAGGGCTGAAATGGAAGAGGAGCTGAAGCGTGTAAAGCTGCCGAACATTAAGATCGCGCTCACCGGCGGCGGACGTGTTGCGAACGGCGCCATTGAAACACTGAGCGCATTGAGGATCCGCAAGGTAACACCGGAAGAATTTTTAATGGCATCTTTCCGCGAACCGGTGTACTGCCAGCTGAACCCGCGTGATTACGTGGAGCGCAAAGGCGATCACAATTTCGACCTGCAGGATTTTTTCGCACACCCGGAGCATTTTGAATCTGTTTTCAGGAAATACACCAAAGCAACCGACATTTATATTTCTGCACATTTCTGGGATCCGGGCTCACCGAGGATGTTTGAATTAAGCGATATGCTCGATCCCGATTTCCACATCAGCGTGATCGCCGATATTACCTGCGACATTGACGGAAGTGTTCCTACCACCATTCGCGCAAGCAGCATCGACAAGCCTTTTTACGGGTACAACATCCGCGAGCACAAGGAAGACCTTCCATTTAACAAGGACACCGTTTGCATCATGGCAGTGGATAACCTGCCCTGCGAATTACCGCGCGATGCAAGCGACGACTTCGGGAAAGACCTGATGGAACGCGTGCTGCCAAGCATCATCGGAGAAGATAAGGAGGGCATCATTGAGCGCGCTACGATCTGCAGGGACGGTAAGCTGGCGAAGGGCTTTGAATACCTCAGCGATTACGCATATTAATTTTTTATAATGGACGACAACAAACCGCAGCGCAGAATAAGATACAAGGGCACACATCCAAAATCCTTCAAAGAGAAGTACAAGGAGCTGCAGCCTGAAAATTATTCAGAAGATGTTGCAAAGGTGATGCAGCAGGGCCGTACCCCGGCAGGCATGCACCGTTCCATTTGCGTGGATGAGATCCTGGCCTTTCTCAAAATAACTCCCGGGCAAATTGGCATGGATGCAACACTTGGCTATGGCGGACACAGCCTCGAAATGCTCAAATGCCTTACACCCGGCGGGCATTTATACGCAACAGACGTTGATCCGTTTGAACTACCAAGAACCCGCGACCGCCTTGCGGCTTTAGGCTTCGGGCCTGAAGTGCTGACGGTCAAAAAAATGAATTTTTCCGGGATCGACCTGGTTGCCGCAGAAGCAGGGCCTTTGAATTTTGTGCTGGCCGACCTTGGTGTTTCTTCGATGCAGATCGACAACCCGGAAAGGGGCTTTTCATTCAAGATAGAAGGGCCGCTGGACCTGAGGCTGAACCCAAAAAGCGGGAAGTCGGCAGCAGCGCTTTTAAAAAATATTTCAAGGCTCGAGCTGGAAGTGCTGTTCATGGAAAATTCAGATGAGCCGCATGCCACAGTCATTTCCAAAACCATTACATCACGCATAGCAGGCGGAATGAACCTTGCCACGACCACACAGCTGCAGGAGCTTATTGCAGATGCACTGGAATTCCTTCCGGCAAACGAACGGAAAGAACAGGTAAAGAAATCCTGCCAGCGCTGCTTCCAGGCATTGCGGATAGCAGTGAACGATGAATTCGGTGTGCTGGATAAATTTCTTGCAAAGCTTCCGGATGCCCTGGCAACAGGCGGGAGAGTTGCGATCCTTTCATTTCATTCGGGAGAAGACAGGCGCGTAAAAAAATCATTTCAGCAATTGTTCCGGGAAGGGATTTACAGCGAAGTGGCGCCGGACCCGATCCGGCCATCGGCAGAGGAATGCAATACGAACCCGCGTGCACGCTCTGCAAAGCTGCGCTGGGCGATCAAAGCGTAGCGATAATCCGGCAAATTATCTTAAGAATAAAATCTGTGAATCTGTGGCTACAGCTGCGCGCAGAATAAGATCCCTCGGGCAAGCTCGGGATGACACGCTGCATGCAATACGAATTCCGCGTGCACGCAAGCCTAAACTTTAATTTGGATTTTTTTCGAAACGCCATCCCCTGCTGCTGCTGTCCCGGACCTGATCCGGGAACACGGGATCTCATAAATGTTAGCAGGTTCTTTTTGCATCGTCATCCCGTGCCACGACACGGGATCTCATAAATGTTAGCAGTTCCAAATTAAACAGATCCGTGCCCTGGCAAGGGATGACGATACAAAAACCCCGATGCTTAACTAAATCTTCCTCTTTACCCTGTTCACCATCGAAGCAATAAACATCGTGATCACAAAAAAGATCATCAGCTTTATAGCAGAGCCCATTATTGCAGCAGCATCACCACCACGCAAAAACAATTCATAAAAACCTTCCAGCGACCAGTTCAATGGTGAGAACGCACTCAGGTTGCGCATCATCTGCGGCATCACGTAAGTTGGCACCCAGATGCCGCCCAGGGCAGAAAGCAACAGGATCGACAATGCGCCCATGATCGCGCCCTGCTGTTCGGTGGAGGCGATCGTTCCGACCATCACCGCATAGCCTGTTGCTGCAAAAGCTGTTGCAACTGAAATGATCAGCACACCGGGTATGCTGTGCCCCATGTCGAGCACAGGCAATCCCAGCATCGGCAAAAACAGTAATCCGACCGAAAGCATGAGCGCCAGCTGAAGCAGGCACACCACCACATACACGATGATCTTCCCGTTGATCAGCATTAAATATGAGCTTGGCATGGTATGCAAACGGAAAATGCTTCCTTCCGTTTTTTCTTTCATAATGCTTCCCGACAAGGGCATCACGATGAAGAACATTGCAAAGATCGCCCATGCCGGGACATTGTGCTGCACTGCATTCGGAACGATCTCCCCGATGCTTTTCGAAGCATAGATCTCCTCGTAGCGGATGATCTGTGTTTGCCCGAATGCATTCGAAGGTGTTTTCTTTTTACCGGGAATGATCTCTGCGATCTGATCTGCAAAGCTGCGGAACATGATCTTTGTCTTGATCCCTGAAATGAATTCACGCAGGGAGCTGGTAACAGAAGCGATGAATGATTTTTTTGTGATCGGGTCGATGAAGATCCGGATGTCGACCGAATCGGGAACTGCAGTTTCAATTACAGAATCGGTGCTCAGCGTTTGCTCCACCAGCTGCATTACATTTTTCCGTACCGCTTCGGTAGCGCCTGCCGGGATCACAATGCCGACAAGAAATTGCCCCTCAGCCACCGCCTGCCTTGCTGTTTCTGCCGTTGCAGGCTTCCCGTTGATCGAGTCGTGAACGGTGCACAGCTCCGAGGAGCGCAATCCTTTACCGATATCTATTCCCAGCGAATCCTGGTCATTGTTTACAAACACGATCGGGATGCCTTTTTCATTCAGCGTTTTAAAAGCGGAATCCTGGATGAGGGTCATCACAAAAATAAGGATCATCGGCATGATGAATAAAATAGCCAGTCCTACCCTGTCTCTTATGAGAAGAAGTACCTCTTTGATGATAGCTGCTTTTAATTTATTCATGTGCAAATTTTATTTCGAAGCGTCATCCCGTGCCACGACACGGGATCTCACAACATTAGCAGTTCTAATAAACAGATCCCGTGTCGGAGCACGGGATGACGAACCAATTGACATATTCAATCCCTCAATTTCCTCTTCGTCAGCTGAAGAAACACAGCCTCCAGGTTTGCACAGTCCGGGTACGCCGCGATCAATTCTTTCGGCGAGCCTTTCGCGATGATCCTTCCGTAATCGATGATGGCAACCTGTGTACAAAAATGCTCCGCCTCCTCCATGTGATGCGAAGTATAAATAATGGTTGTCCCTTTTTTGTTCAGTGCCTGCAAATGCTCGATGATCACGTTCCGCGACTGCACATCCACTCCCACTGTCGGCTCATCCAGGAAAAGGATCTTCGGGTCGTGCAGGATGCCTGCAATAAGGTTAACGCGGCGTTTCATTCCCCCGGAATACGTAGATACACGGCGGTCCGCAGCATCGCTCAATCCGAAATTATCCAGCCACAGCTCTATTTTATCTTTCAGCGCCTTGCCTGTTACACCATACATGTTCCCGTAAAAATGAAGGTTCTCCCTTGCGCTTAATGTAGGGTACAGTGCGATGTCCTGCGGCACCACTCCTACAATCTGTTTGATCCCCGCAAGGTCGCCCTGCAGGCTCATTCCATCGATGGTCACTGTTCCCGAAGCAGGCGGGAACAAGCCGCAGAGAATGGAGATAGTGGTTGTTTTTCCTGCGCCGTTAGGGCCAAGCAGCCCGAATACCTCGTTGCGCTCCACCGAAAACGAAATGCCTTTCACCACAGGTTCGGAAGAGCCTTTGAAAATCTTTACGAGATCGTGTGTTTCTATGATGGCGTTTGAGGACATATTGCAGGCTGCCAAATTAGCAAATATATCTTTGCGCGGAACAGCGCAAAATCAGATAATTCCTTACTAAAATTGGCTGTTTATGCCTATCCGTAAAAAAAATAATAGCTACATTTGCTGCCTACGGAACAATTTAAAACAGGGTTGTTATTCTGTGAATAACAATAATAATTCAGATGAATATGATTACCGAAAAAACAGATGTGTTAGTCATCGGTGCAGGCCCGGCAGGCTGTATTGCCGCTTCGATCGTGCATAAGAACGGATTAAAGGTCCGCGTTGTTGAAAAAGTGAAATTCCCCCGTTTTGTTATCGGCGAAAGCCTGCTGCCGCGTGTGATGGACCACCTTGATGAAACAGGGCTCCTGGAAGATGTGAAAGCGGCGGGCTTCCAGCAAAAATTCGGGGCGAAATTCCTGATGGGCGATAAAGTATGCGACTTTAATTTTTCGGACCAGTTCAGTAAAGGCTGGACCTGGACCTGGCAGGTGCCTCGTGCACAATTCGACCAGATCCTTGCAAACGGCGTGGCTAAAAAAGGAATTCCTGTTGAATTTGAAATGGGCGTTACCGGCATACAGTTCAATGAAGATGAATCTTCCATCACAACAGTGGAAGACAAGGACGGAAATAAAAAGCAGATCGAAGCACGCTATGTGATCGACTGCAGCGGCTACGGGCGCGTGATACCCAACCTGCTCGGGCTCAACAAGCAATCCAGCTTCGACCCCCGTAAAACACATTTTACACACTTTAAAGACCCGAACCGCCCCGAAGGTGTTGAAGGGAACCGCATCACCGTGGTGGTGCACCAGCAGGAAGTGTGGGTATGGATCATTCCTTTTTCAAACGGGATCACTTCCGTGGGCTTTGTCGGAAACCCGGAATATTTCAAAGACTTTCCCGAAGATGCGACCGAGCGCATGAAAGCGATCGTTGCCGATTGTCCTCAACTGAAAGACAGGTTTAAAGATCAGGAGATGGTGCTTGCACCAAGGACAATCGAAGGCTACGCAATCACTTCCACCAAATTTTACGGAGATGGATTTGTAACGGCAGGAAATGCAACCGAATTCCTCGATCCGGTGTTTTCATCCGGAGTTACCTTCGCGATGGAATCGGGCTCTACGGCGGCAAAGCTGGTGAGCAGGAAGCTGAAAGGCGAAACGATCGACTGGCAGAAAGAATACGTGGATCACATGATGCAGGGCATCAACACATTCAGGACCTACGTGAAAGGCTGGTACAACGGCGACCTTCACCAGATCTTCTTTACGAAAGATCCCGACCCGAACATTAAAAAACAGATCTGCTCCGTACTGGCAGGGTATGTATGGGATTTAAGCAATCCGTTTGTGAAGAAGCATGAGCGCGCTGTAAGCACGCTGGCAACGATCATCCGGATGCAGAAAGCAGCAGCGGCGGAAGAAGCGAAGGGTAATTAGCAATCAACATTGCAACATTCATTGTACTTAAACGTCATCCCGTGCCCCGACACGGGATCTCATAAATGTTAGCAGTATCTCTATAAACAGATCCCGTGTCGGGGCACGGGATGACAGTTAACCGGAAGATTCGTTTCTTAGAGCTAAAAAATGAAGATCAATATTATCGGCGGTGGAGTTTCAGGTTTAACTGCAGGATGCTTCCTGCAGATGAACGGCTTTGAAACGCATATCTTCGAAAAGCATTCGATCCCCGGCGGGCTCTGCACCAGCTGGAAAAAAGGTGATTACACCTTCGACAGCTGCGCGCACTGGATCCTCGGCTCCGATGAAGGCTCCTCCTTTTACAAGATCTGGTCGGAGATCCTGGATATGAAAAAAATAAAATTTCATAATCACGATATCCGTGTTGAAGTCGGCACAAAAGACCACGCAAACAAATACGGCGAAAAGAATTTCAGGCTGTATACCAATCTCACACAGCTCGAAGAATACATGATCGACCTTGCGCCTGAAGATACAAAGGCGATCAGGGAATTCATCAAGCCGATGCGTGTGATGCAGAAGTTCGACCTTCCTCCTATCATGGACGATCTTCCTTTTTTTCAGTCGATGATGCGCGGGATAAAAATGATGCGCTATGTTGAGTTTTTATACTGGTTCCTCAAAATAAAGAATTACACCAATTACACGTACGCAAAGAAATTCAAAAACCCTTTTCTGCGTGAAAGCTTTGAATTGCTGTACGATGGCGAGGAAGTGAACATGATGGTGCTTACCATGCCTTTGTCGGTGTTCGATAAAAAAAGCGCCGGCTACCCGATCGGCGGCTCCATGGAATTCGCAAAAAAAATAGAGCAGACGTATTTGTCGCTTGGCGGCACCATGCATTATAAAACTCCTGTAAAAAAAATAATCACCGAGAATGGCATCGCGAAAGGATTGCTGGTGCGAAATGATGCAACCCATTATTCTGACCTTACGCTTTCCGCTGCCGACTGGCATTTCACCGTGTTCGAAGCGTTGGATGGAAAATACGTGGACCAGGAAATGCGCGACCTGCGCGACCTGAAAAAGCTGGAAGTGTTTTATTCCGTGATGCAGTTCTCTTTCGGCATCGGCAAAGACTTAAGCGATTTCCCTCATTTCTCCAGGATTCCGCTGGAGGAACCGATCGTTTCACCGGACGGAACAACCTATCCGCGCTTTGAAGTGCACATTTACAATTACGATGAGACGCTGGCACCGAAAGGAAAAACATCGGTGACGGTAAGCTTCTATACCACCAACAGGGAATTCTGGATCGATGCGCGGAAGAATGACCGGCCGAAATACAGACAGGCAAAGGAAGAATTCACGCATAAGATCATTGAATTACTTGACATGCGCCTCGGCGGCATCAAAGACAGCATCGAAGTGATCGATGTGGCAACACCGGCCACCTTCCAGCGTTATACCAACAACTGGAAAGGCAGCACACAAGGCTGGCTTCCCGGCAAGAACCTGCTTGCAAGATCACCTGTTGGATTCAAGCTGCCCGGATTGCAAAACTTTTATTATTCAAGCCACTGGAACCAACCCGGCGGCGGATTGCCCATTGCCATCAAAACAGGACGGGATGTTGCCAAAGAGATCTGCAAGGCGTACAAGGTTCCGTTTAAGACCGTTCCGCAGACGCACAATGTTTAAGCAGGATTTTGCGCGTTGTCATGCTGAGCTGTCGAAGCTTGTGGGAAGGCCTTCGCACACATTCCCGGCTCCGCTCAAAACTGACAGCCGCACACACCTCAACAGAAGCGAAGCATCCTTCGTGTCCTCTGCATAATGCATTCTTAGTGGCTCTCCGTGCCTTAGTGGTAAGTTCTCCGTGTTGCTCTGTTCCCTCCGCTCCTCCGT
>JAOQAD010000009.1 GCA_025963775.1 Bacteroidota bacterium
TGTATGTTTTGTTCCTGTTTCATTTTTTGTTTTATTCAGTGATTTTACTTTCACCGGTTTAAATGTATTCGTCAAACCGCTAAATCCTCCTTTTGCATATATAGCTCCTGAAACCAGTCCCAGGATAGCTATTACCCATAATGTTTTCATAACCTGTCGTTTTTAAGTTGTTGTTTGTATTAAAACGTTTTCACATGCTTATAAATTGAGTGAAAAGCGTTAAAGGATGTTAACAAAAAAATCTCCCGGTTTCCCGGGAGATTATCACCACAATAGAGCTTTCGCTCAAAACAAACAAACTTTTCTATGCTACTAGATACTTCTTTAGATCTTGTGATGTTTACAATTATATAACGGGAAAGTGCTATTGAATATTGAAGATGGATTGTTAAACAATGTTAAGCCTTCACACGTTCTCGACTTCGCTCGAACTGATAACGCTTAATAGTCACTTCGAGCGGAGTCGAGAAGTAGACTTTCGACATTCATACTATAAAGAAAGCCTCCCGGTTTCCCGGGAGGCCTCAACCACAAACAAACTACAAACAAACTCTCTTACTTATTCTTTTGATCTATTTTAGGGTCTTTCTGAGCTGCCATTGCTTTTTTAACAACTTTTTTGACCGGTTTTTTCTTCGTCTTAACGGGTTGTGATTTAGATGTTGTTTTTCCATCCTGCTTTGGAAAATAAGTGTTCGCATCCACAGCGGTTGCAACCAGTGCAACAAACGCCATCATTAAGCCTAATTTCTTCATTGTGTTTTTGTTTTTGATTACATGCAAGATAGTGCAATCACAATGCCACAATAAAAAATGAATTGCCAATAGATGTTAAATTATGCTGAAAGACTTTCAAGAATGATCCCGCAGGCAAAACGGATCTCTTCTTCAGAGATGTTAAGGGGAGGCGCAATGCGCATGGAATGGGAATTAAAGAGGAACCAGTCGGTGATCACGCCGGCAGCGATGCAATTGTCGATGATCTTTTTATTCTGATCATAGCTTTCGAACTCAAGCGCCAGGAGCAATCCTTTGCCTTTTACGGACCTGATCAGCGGATGCTTCAGCAGGGAACGGAAAAGCTGCTCTTTGGCAGGAACTCCTTCTGCCAGCTTTTCATCCAGCAGCACATGGAGTGCAGCCAGTGCGGCAGCACAGCAGACAGGATGTCCGCCGAATGTAGTGATATGCCCGAGCACCGGGTTATTGGTAAAGGAATCCATTATTTTTTTCGAGGAAACAAAAGCACCGATCGGCATTCCTCCGCCCATACCTTTGGCAAGGCATAAAATATCGGGGATGAAATTGTACTGTTCAAATGCAAACAAGCTTCCCGTACGTCCAAAAGCGCACTGGATCTCATCTGCGACAAGCAAGGCACCCACTTCTGTGCAGCGTTTGCGAAGCTCCGGGAGAAAATCATTTTCCGGAACAATGGCACCGGCTTCGCCCTGGATTGTTTCAACAATTACGCAGGCCGTTCTTTCGGTGATCTGCTGCAAATCATCGGTTGAATTAAAATGTAAAAGCTTTGTATCCGGCAATAAGGGGCGGTATGCATTTTTGAACTCTTCGCTTCCCATGATGCTCAGGCTGCCCTGTGTGCTGCCATGGTAAGCATTCTTAAAGGAAATGATTTCGGTGCGCCCTGTATAGCGCTTTGCCAGCTTCATGGCACCTTCGATCGCTTCTGTACCCGAATTGACAAAATAAACCGAACTGAGCGCGGCCGGGAGATGGCTTGTCAGCGCTTGTGCAAGCAGCGTTTGCGGGCTTTGCACATACTCGCCGTACACCATCAGGTGCATGTATTTATCGAGCTGCTCTTTAATTGCTTCAATAACTTTCGGATGCCGGTGCCCGATGTTACTTACTGAAATGCCGGAGATCAGGTCGATGTACTTTTTGCCTCCGGCCTCGTACAGGTATACACCTTCCGCCTTTTCTATTTCAAGGGCAAGAGGCGTTTCGCTGGTTTGGGCAACGTTGTTAAAAAATACCTGGCGGTTGGTAAGCATGGCCCAAAGTTAATTCTTTTACTCAAAAAAAATTCGTTAATTGCAGTATGCTTTACGGTATACTGAAACTATTGATGCAGGGGACAACACGCGTGTTCTTCCGCTCCATCACGATCAAGAACAAGGAAGCCATTCCTGCTTCGGGGCCTGTGATCATTCTTGCCAATCATCCCAGCACCTTTATGGACCCGATCGTGGTGGCCAGCGTCATCAACCGTAAAGTGTTCTTTCTTGGCAAAGGCGAATTGTTCAGGGGCGCTTTCGCGAAATGGCTGCTGCCGAAAATGAACATCATCCCGGTGTACCGGAAACAGGACGATCCCACGCAGATGAACAAAAATGCCGACACTTTCAAAAAGTGCTTTGAGCACCTGGAGAACGGGGGCGCGATCCTCATTTTCCCGGAAGGCGTAAGCATCACGGAACGGAAACTTAAGCCTGTAAAGACCGGTGCAGCACGCATTGCATTGGGAGCCGAAGCGCGGAATGATTTTAAACTGGGCGTTAAAGTGGTGAACATCGGGCTGAATTATGCCGATCCGCATAAATTCAACCGTGACCTTTTTATCAACATCGAGCAGCCTTTGGAAGCCCTAAATTATGCTGCAGGCTTTTCAAAGGATGAGTTCGCTGCAGCGGAAGAATTAACGGAAGACATCCGCAAACAGCTTGAAAGCCTTGTGATCTCGATCCAGGATTCAAAGACGGATGAGCTGGTGAAAGACATTGAAACCTTATACAAGTACAACCTGCGAAAAGCAAGGGGCATTTCCGGCAAGGACAGTGAAAGTGAATTCGCCATCACGCAGAACATTGTGAAAGCAGTGAATTATTATTCGGAAACAGAGCCTGCATTTGTGGAAGCCATGCGCTCCCGCACCAGGAATTACCTTGAAAGCCTTAAAGAGCTGGACATTGAAGATGAAGACATCAGCAGGAACAGGAGCAACGCATCGTTCATCGGTACAAACATCCGCGCGCTGCTGTTTCTCGTACTTGGTTTTCCTGTGTATCTCTATGGACTGATCAACAATTATATCCCCTTTGAGATCCCGGGACTGCTTGCCGGGAAGATCGCCAAGAGCAAGGACTTCCGGGGAGCCATCGGGATGGTGCTCGGGATGTTTACCTTCCTGATCTTCGACAGTGTACAGATCTATCTTGTTCACCGCATCTTTCACAATTCCCTCATCACCGTACTGTACGCAGTAAGCCTGCCCCTGAGCGGATTTTTCACTTACTACTACTGGCATACGTTCGATAAGATCAGGGCGAAATGGCTGCTGATCTCGCTCTTCTTCCGGCGCAGCACTGCCATTGCCAGCAAGATCGCGGAGAGGGAAAGCATCATTGCTGAATTCGATAAAAAGAGAAGTGATTTCCTGGAAAAATTCCCTGAAGCATTACCACAAAACGCTTAGTTATGCAGAAAGCCATAAAGATCGCATTGATCATGATCCTTGTTATTGCTGCCGGCCTGGAACTCTTCGGCTGCTGGGGAAGGTACACAGCTGCAGGCCGGAAGGAATATCCGGAACTAAGTGCGCTCATTCCTTATTTTGCCCAGGTGGGAGCAGCCATATTGTTCGCCCTTTTCCTGCTCCTTGCAACGATCAGGCACTTCTATCTTAAAAGAAAGAAAGCTGCATTGTAAAAAAACACCCGGCGCTATTCCTGGTGACGCCGGGTGCTGTATTTTTATTTCTTCGCCTGCTTTTTGATGAACCTGTAAAGGAAATATCCGCCAATTGCAAGCATGATCCATACCGGCCATGCGCTTGTGATCCCGACAAGGAAACCAAGGAAACTGCTCCAGCCGTTACCTAATGCATTGCCCATTCTTCCGAAAAATCCGGGGCTATCCTGTGGCGTGAATTCAAAATCCTGGTGAAGGCTGAGATTGATGGTACTGTAATTCACCTGGTCGTTCAGGTATTTCAACTGGCCTTCCTTCGCTTCTATCTCTTCACGGATCACGCGCAGCTGCTCTTCCACTTCCAGTATGTCGGTTACTTTGGCGGCTTTCTGGAGAAGGTCCAAATACCGCTTTTCAACTTCCTTCTTGCTTTTGAGCCTTGCGCTGATGTCGACGAATTGCGCCGTTACATCTTCCGTATAAATATTCTTTGAGTTCACATGCGCATCAATAGCGGTGATGCTCCCGACCATCAGGTCAAAATCCTTGTTGGGTACGCGGATGATCATGCTGTTCGTGATGTTGTAAGTGGTGTTTTGTTCGTTCTCACCGCTGATGTAGCCGTTCCCGGATGCAACGATCTTTGCGACAGCAGCGCGGGCAATCTTGTAATTATCAACAGTCAGGTTGATGTCGGCTGTCTTCTTGATCTTCTCCGGGATCTTTTCTCCTGACTGAAAAACATTGTCTGCAGCAGAAACTTTTTTATCTGCAAACGTTGCCGTGTATCCGTTCGAAGCGGCACCTGAAAAAGTTCCTTCCGTATTGCCTGCAGCGATGCCGGAGCTCTCTTCATTTGATACGGCAGAGGGTTCTGACCTTGCCTGTTCGGTTTCTGATACAATTGCTTCCTTCTCCTTTGCTTCCGGGCTCATGGAGTCGTGTGCGCAGGAAGCGAGCAGTAAAAAAGAAAAAAGGATTGGTTTGATGATGAGTTTTGTAGGTTTCATGGTTTGTTTTTTGGGGTTAACGGGCGATATTGAAAAATAGTACACCTCAGAGATGCGATCCACGAAATATTCCATAAAAGCTTTTCAATAAATCTATGGTCGGGGTTTTCTTAGTAATTTAGAGGAAAATAAATTTCTATGAGCATTTGGTTCCGTCCCTACAAATTAGAAGATATCCAGTGGATGCTAAAGGAGAATATGTGCGAAACGATCGGCATCGAGGTCACGGAGCTTACCGATGATTCACTCAAAGGAAGGATGCCGGTAGACCGCCGCACCGTACAACCCATGAACATACTGCATGGAGGTGCTTCCGTGGCTTTGGCAGAATCGCTTGGAAGCATCGCCTCTAACCTGATCGTTGACAACAGCAAATATGCCTGCGTTGGGCTTGACATCAACGCGAATCACCTGCGCCCGGCCAGCAGCGGCTTTGTATATGCAGAAGCGAAGGCTGTGCACATCGGGAAGAAAACGCATGTGTGGAGCATCGAGATCAAAAATGAGAAAGGCCAGATGGTTTGCATCAGCAGGCTGACAATGGCGGTGATTGAAGTGGCAAGTTAGGAGGGTTGGAGATGGGAGGTTGGAGATGGTAACCATCTGAGTGTAACCAGTATTTAAGCGTCAGTTCGAGTAGCGAGGTACGAGCATATCGAGAACAAGCCCACACGCGCTTTCTCGATACTCTCCCTTCGGTCGAACTCGAAATGACCCGCGCACCGATTAATTCGTAAAAATCCGTTATCCGTAATAGCTATGTGGAAAGAAGAAAACAATACCCTCAGCAGGAGCTTTGAATTTAAAAATTTCATAGAGGCATTCGCTTTTATGACGAAGGTGGCTTTTCTCGCTGAAAAAGCAAATCATCACCCGGACTGGAGCAATGTGTACAATAAAGTAAGCATCTCCCTCAACACGCATGATGCGGGCAACACGGTGACTGAAAAGGACAGGAAGCTTGCTGAAGCGATCGATAAGGTATATGGACAATAGGACAACTTTATTTTTCTTTGTCAGAAGAGGATGTCTTTTCCTTTTCAGCCTGCTTGCTGTTGTTTCGTTTTCACAGACTTCGAAGCTGAATGCTGAAATCGAGAACCTGAAAAAGGATCCTGCATTGAAGCATGCCAGCTGGAGTGTGTGCGTGATGAACACAAAAAAAGATACGGCGATCGCGGAATACAATAGCCAGGTAAGCCTTGTGCCCGCAAGCACGCTGAAGATCCTTACAACCGGCGCGGCTTTGTCGATGCTCGGCAGCGATTTTGTTTTCCAGACAAAGCTGCAATACGATGGCGTGTTTGATACAGTAAGCGGCATACTGAAAGGTAACCTGTACATCGTTGGCGGCGGCGATCCTACGCTTGACTCGGAATATTTCAGGGATAAAAAAGACAGCCTTACCAGCATTGAAAAATGGGCGCTGATCCTGAAAGCAAAAGGCCTGAAAAAAATAGAAGGCGCTGTGATCGGCGATGCATCGGTGTTTGAGGACAATATGACTCCGAGCCAATGGATCTGGGGAGACATGGGAAATTATTTTGGCGCAGGAGCCTGCGGCTTAACGTATCATGATAACAAATACACGGTGTTCTTTAAATCGGGTATTGCAGGCAGTAAAACAAGCGTCATCAAAACAGCGCCGGCTATTGAGAACCTGCAGCTCGTAAATAATGTAACAGCCGGGGGAAGCGACGACAATGCATTTATCTACGGATCGCAATACAGTTACCTGCGTGTTGCACAGGGAACCATTCCTGCCAACAAGAACAATTACGAAGTGGAAGGCTCTGTCCCTGATCCTGCACTCTTCTGCGCACAGGCATTGACACAGGCCCTGCAGAACATGGATGTGGCTGTTTCAGGGAAAGCAACTACTGTAAGAGCGATGAAGGATGCAAATGAAGCAGTTGCCACAAAGAGGACGATCCTTCATACACACTACTCCCCTACTCTCGACAAGATCGTTTATTACACCAACCTGAAAAGCCTGAACCTGTATGCGGAAGCGTTGCTGAAATACATCTGTTATTCCAAGACCGGCTATGGCAGCGATTCGGGCGGAACTGACATCGTAACAAATTTCTGGAAGAACAGGGGCGTTGATGTAAGCGGCTTTTTCATGAATGATGGCTGCGGGCTTGCACGCGCAAATGTGATCACCACCAAAACCGAAACGCAGGTGCTGCGGCTGATGGCAAAGGACAAAAATTTCAATGCTTTTTATAATTCATTGCCTGTTGCCGGAAGATCAGGCTCCTTAGGCGGATTGTGCGATGGCACCTTCGCAGAGAACAACCTGCGTGCGAAAAGCGGCTATATCACAAGGGCAAGGGGCTATGCAGGATATGTGAAGAACAGGAAAGGCGAGCTGCTTTGCTTTTCGGTGCTTGCGAATAATTATGAATGTACGCCAACCGAAATGAAGAAAAAATTAGAGAAGATATTGATCGCAATTGCTGAAGCAGAGTAAGCTTCTATGAGAGGTTGTCATCCAGAGCTTGTCCGCGGGATCTTATTCTATAGTAAAAACTTACCTTATTGGAACGCAGATCTCTTAAGATTTTTATGCTTGAACTATGATTGCTTCGCAATCTATGATGATTTATGATTTTATAGTGCTGAGGCTTTGCCGGATCAGTCTGCTCTCAATTTTCCATTTCATATACTACATCTTCTATTTACAGCAATCCTTTCTGGTACATGGCGCAGAGGTCCATCGTGATCGCAACGCTGTAATGGATGGCGACTCCCAGCCAGATGCTCCTGCTTTTCAGGCTCAATGTGCCCAGCACTATGCCCGCAATGATGGCTGCAATCGTTTCAGGCAGCGGCTTCCCGAAATGGATCATGCAGTACGGGATGGTCATTACAAACACCGAATAGTAACCGAACCGTTGTTTTGTACCATGCAGCATAAATCCCCGGAAAAAGAACTCGAGCGCGAAGAACTGCATGAAATAAAACACTTCCCATACGATGAAATTAGGATAAAAAGATTCGCCTTTCTGCAGGTCATAAAAAGGATAACGCTGCTGAAAGCTCTCGGTGCGTGAAAAGAACAGCACCAGCGGGATCATCACGCAAAGCATGAGCACGTATAACTTGTAATCTTTAAAAGCTCCTTTTATTGCGAGCCCGTAATCCGCAAGGCTTTGCCTGAAAACAAAGCGGATCATCAGCACGGGGAAAACAAAATAGAAAAGGATCATAACACTGACCCAATACAGCAGGCGATACAACTGCGCATTCCTGTTGACGGTCATCAGGTCTTCATACCAGGAGCTGAGGCCGCTGAAGCTTGATTTTTGCAGAAAATCGATCATGAAGCGCACATCGCCCAGGTACTTGATCATGGTCAGGGAAAAGGCGACGGTGATGCAGATGAGCATCACTTTGTAATCAGGCTTTTTTTCATTCCGGGATTCTTCTTCGGCGGCATGAAAAGCAGAGGAAAAAATCTTTTTAATCATAAGCCGGGTACTCTATCCAGCCGCGGCAGGCATCAGAAAGGTATTGCATCTGCTCCGGGCCGGTATAGCCGATCCTTTTGCCGAGGTCGAGCAGCTTTTCAAGATTGGGAGCCGTTTCAAAATTGCGGGTCCTTAAATCGAAGAGCATGTATTCTGTTTCCGCATGTCCTGCTTTCATTACATCCGGCGACTGGCTGTTATCCGCTTTAAGAATGGCAAAATTCTCATCAAAAGCGATCTGTGATACATTTCCGACAAAAACGCTGTCTTCACCTTCCATTACGATATCTCCGGTATAGGAAACGCTGTTATAGCGGAATTCAAACGGATAAAGAAAAGGAACGCGGATCAGTCCGTTGGAATCCTTTGCAGCCGGTTTGTTTGCATAGAAGTCGGCAGGGATCTTATCCTCATATTTAGCAATGTTGTGCAGCTGCAGGCTGTCGAGCCATTCCTGGCGCTCAGTTTTGCGGGCTTCCCCGTCCTTATTCATACTGTTATATTGATTGTTCTCCTGCGTTTTTGCCCATTCCACGCCCTGTTTCACTTTATCAGAAATCTTGTGCATGAGCTGGAATATGGAAAACAGCACAATAGCCAACGAAAGGATAAATCCGCCGCCCCATGCCAGGGCATTGTTGGTTTTGCTGTTTGCCAGTGAAATGATGGCAAATACAAGCGTTACAAGGGTAAGGATGCCTCCTAAAACAAGTCCGAGGACGATGAGTGCAAAATTCATGTGCGTTTGTTTAATTTTTTGTAAAAATACATTATAATTTCAAACGGAATTTAAATAAGCAGGAGGCCGCGGGGTTGGGGTCCCGTCCAGACTCCATCAAATAATGCGCTGATTTCCAACAGGAACAGCAAAAAAGTGGATATTTTTAAAAATATTGCTTGCCGGAACCAAAATTTCAGCTATTTTTGCAGTCCAATTCTGAGGGAATATCGTTTAGAATTGTACAAAGATTTTGAGGTTTGGTAGTTCAGCTGGTTAGAATGCCTGCCTGTCACGCAGGAGGTCGCGGGTTCGAGTCCCGTCCAGACCGCTCAAAATAATAGAACCCTTGTAAATTAATCATTTACAAGGGTTTTGTGTTATTATGAATTATGAATTGAATACTCCTTCTATATACTTTTAATACTTTAAATAATATTAAATATCTTTTTGACGGAAATTGGTCAATTGTCATATATTAGATGTTCCAAAATATCATTCGTAATGAAATTCCAATGCATTAATCATGAGCAATATAAAAAAATATACCATAAACGGGCTTTTTAGTGTACAAAATATTGCTATTCCATTTGATGATGAAATCAAAATATTAATAGGAGAAAATGGCTTAGGGAAAACAACCATTCTAAATTCATTATATTATCTTCTTACAAAAAAATGGACAAGACTAGTCAAAATTCCATTTGAAAATATTGAGCTGCAATTTGGAAACGACTCTATAATATTTTTCTCTAAAACGCAACTTGAAGCATTCCTATTAGATGATAAAAGACAAAGAAAAAGAGGAAACATACAGATTATCAACAAATTACAATCAATTGTAAATGTTGATGAATTGAGAAAATCTGTCACAATAAAAGACAATATAAATATTCAACAGGAACTACTTAATTATATTATAAAAAATCAAATAAATCACAAAGTTGCTGCTCCAACTGGCTTACTAGTTGATTGTTTAGTTCGCCTCTTAACTGATGACTTTGTTTTAATTTTTAATGACATTAACAAAATTCTTGACGAGCAATTAGATACAACTATTCTCTATTTTCCAACTTATAGAAGAGTTGAAGAAGAATTGCAAAACCTAGGGCAGTTCAGAACAATTCAGCCAAAAGAATTTGACTTTCCCACTATATTTGATGATGATGATAAAAAGGAAATAGTTGCTATTGAAGAAGAAACTCTAATTCAATTTGGAATGGAAGACGTCGAGATTAGAATTAAAAGTATACTTTCCAAAATTAATGACACTTCTCTTAGCGGATTTACAACCGTCACAGGTGAAATTCTTAGCCAAATGTTAAGAGGATTTCCCGAAGTAACGTCTGAAGCACTTAATAAGCTTAATAGAGCTGACATAGAAATAATATTAAATCGTGTGAAAGGCAATTTGCCCGTAGATGATGGGAAAAATATTTTAGGAATTCTTGAATCCAAGACATTGACAGATAAGAAAGACTTAGTTTTTTTCTTAACTAAGCTAATTGAAATCTATAATCAACAAAAAGTTTTGGATAATAGCATTAAAAGCTTTGTGTTAGTCTGTAACAAATACTTGGTAGACAAAGAAATTATCTTCAATGAAAGTTCAGTTACAATCGACATTATTAGAAATGGCTCTAAACAATCGGTTAAACTTAACCAACTGTCATCGGGTGAGAAACAGATCGTTTCATTGTTTTCCAAAATTTACTTGGAACAAAATGATAACCTAACGGTTCTTTTTGATGAACCAGAACTTTCTTTATCTATCGATTGGCAAATGCAATTATTGCCAGACATATTAAACTCAAAAAAATGCAAGTTTCTTTTAGCTGTAACGCATTCACCGTTTATATTTAAAAATGAATTAGATAAATATGCCATTGGAATGAACATTTTCATTACTAAATAATGAGTGACGTAGTTGAATACTTAAGGCAACAATCGACTTCTGACTGCGTAGCTTACACAGAGTTCATGCTTCATTATAAAAAAGATGAAGATGCGTTATATTGTTTTTTTGAAGGATTTGAAGATAGAACATATTATCCGATACGTATTAAAAACATATCAAATGCAGCCAACTACTATGACTACGTTTGTGGTGGCAAGCATGCTGTTCTTAAAGTACATAGCCTTATCAAAGCGAACAGTTATTACCAAAACGTAAAAACGGGTTTTTTTGTTGATAAGGATTTTGACTCTTATTCACTTTCCTCAGAAGTTTATATTACCCCAACATATAGTATTGAAAACCTATATTGCAACAAAACAGTTTTAGAAGATATTATAAGAAGCGAATTTAAAATGAATTCTTCAGAAAAGGATTTTGAAAACTGTATTTCAATGTATATTGAGCTCCAAAACAGGTTTAATCAAGAAATATTATTTTTCAATGCTTGGCTAGCATGTCAGGCCGATTATCGCAATGAAAACAACCTTTCGACTCGACTTAATATTGACAAAAAAATAAAAACCATATTTGAAAAAATAATTTCACCAAACATGTCTGAAATAAAATCGTTTTCAGAAATTCAAACACAAGCAGATATTGAAAATATATTTCCCGATTCTCCAAGCATTGAAAAGGAAAAATTAGACACCAAAATTATTTATTTTAAAACAGTAAATCATCCTGAAATATTTAGAGGAAAATTCCAACTTAAATTTCTTGAAAGTTTCTTGTGTCGTTTGCAGTCCATATTTGGTATAGATTGTTCACCCTTCGAAAAAAAACATTCGTGTTCTTTAAGATTTGAATACCCTACATTATGTTCAAGCCTTTCTCAATATGCTACTACTACAGATTGCTTAAAATCTTATATAAAATCAGTTTCCTAGGAATATTAACTTTACGTAGAATGATAGAAAAAAAAATATATTTTCATGCTACCTTCTAAACGCAGAGCAATTGCATATATTGCAGGTAGACTTTCTGGTAAAAACGCTGCTAATGTATATGACTATAGTAGTAGTACCTACTATAGTTATACTGGAACGGTCTTAAATACAATAAATATTTATGATTATACTCGCGCTTGTTATTTAACAGGAAGTTATTCTTCAATATACGATTATGAAACTGGACAATTTATTAGCTTAACTATAAAAGGGAGAAACTTCGATGGTTATGATTATCAAACAAGCAGTTTTTTTACCATAAGTGTGAGCGGTAATTCAATTACTTTTTATGATTACCAAGATGGGAGTTATACGAAGTTCTCAATGTAAACTTTCACATGCGTTTTTTCACCGATCTTTCTTTTACTTTTAAGTCTAAACGATTCTCTTGTTATCTGTCAGTTTCATCATTCTTTGCGCCGCCATCTGCAGACCCCTTACCGTTCTGCTGCACGAGCTCGGGCATGCCATTCCTGCGATTTTGCTTACCGGTGAAAAGGCAAGCATCTATGTAGGTTCGTATGGCGATAAGGAAAACAGCAGGCGCATTCCCCTGGGAAAGCTGGAGATCTGGTTCAGGTATAACCTTATGGAATGGAGACAGGGACTTTGTGCTCCGCATGCGAAGGATGTTTCGCTCAACAAGCAGATCATTTATACCCTCTGCGGGCCTTTGACCTCTCTGCTCGTTGCTGTTACAGCGCTGTATTTTGCCTTCACTTTTGATTTTAACGACCTGCTTACTTTTGCACTGATCATTTTCCTGGCTTCTGCCGTGATCGACCTGATCTCGAATCTCAATCCAAGCCCAACACCGATCAAGCTGCACAGCGGAAAAACCGTTCACAACGATGGCTATGCACTCATCCGGCTGTTCCGCCTGAAAAGAGAACTCCGACGGGATAATCAGATCGTTCACAAATATGGTTTAGGAAACTATAAAAAAGCAGCCGCGCTTTCCATAGAACGGTTGAAAACAATTAATGAATCATCATGGATGATCTACCGGATCCTGATCTCCTCTCTCTGCCAGTTGAAGGAATACGAAAAGGCCTATGACTATCATAAACAATTCGCAGCTAAATATGCACCGGATGCCAATGACCTTTCCCTTTCGGGCTTTTTGCTCTGCCAACTGGGATCAAGAAATGAAGGGATCCTCGAATACAAAAGATCGCTTGAGTTGGATCCGGATAGCGCTTTAACGCTGAACAACCTCGGCTATTCGCTGATCCTTGCCGAAGAATACAACGCTGCTTTACCTTTGCTTGAGAAAGCAGTTGCGTTGAATGATAAATTCGCTTATGCCTTCAACAACCGCGGGCATGTTAAATTAATGCTTGGCCATTCAGAAGATGGCTTGCAGGACATCTGCACCGGCTTAACATTGGATGATACAAATGCCTATGGATACAGGAACCTTGGGATCTATTACCTGCAGAAAAGCGATCCTAAAACCGCTATGGAAGAATTCATGAAAGCCAAAAGGCTGGATGCCGAAGCAGATTTTATTGATGATTACATTGCAGAAGCGAAACGGCTTCTTAATTAAGCCCAAAGCCTATAAAGCCCGACTTCACCTGCAAAATAAACAGGAAGCAAAGGATGGATTGATTCAAAAGGGTTTTCAGATCGATGTTCTTTGTGTAGAACTTCAGGCGCTTTTTATCTTCCAGGATCCGGATCGCGACGAGCTTGTTATTATTGATGGTATGGAACTCTTCCATGTACCAGCCTTCCCAGCCGTACAGCGATATTTTTAATCCGTGTGAATACACTGAGCAGATAAACTTGCCTTCCGATTCAAGTATCTTCGCTTTCTGCTCTATTGGCAAATACTTAAAGTTCTCCAGGTCTTTCATTTTTTAACTCCTTTCAAATAATCTATACTGTAAAATTACGAAAGGCAAATGCGGTTATCCGGGGATTTTCGGTCAGCGAACAGATTGATTCGCTAATAGCAATGAATTTAATCGCAGTGGGTAAGAAATTGAGAATGAGGATTTAATTTCCAGAAAGCCTGATCGCTTCTGTCACCTCTTCGCTGCTCCAGTCAAAGGCATCGAGCTTGCTGAGGATCACTTCGCCCTTTTTGTTGAGGAGGTAGGTGGTAGGAAATACGCGGATACCTAAGTCGATCAAAGGCTTATCAGTTCGGTAATAATCGAGGGTGTTGCAGTATTTTTCCTTGAAGCGGAGGATCTTCTCTTCCGGCTCATCGCTCACGATCAGCACGCTTAATTTATCTTTCCCGATGTTCATCTGCAAGGCGTCGATCGTTGGCAATTCCCTTGCGCAGGTTCCGCACCAGGTCTGGAAATAACTGATCAGTACATAATGCCCTTTGAGGTCGGAGATCTTTATTTTATCTCCCCGTTCACTGATCAGCTCATGATCATAAACGGGAAGCGAAGGAACCATTTTATAGGCTTTGTAGAACCATGCAATTACAGCAAGGATCGTCAATACCAGTATATAGGGAAGTACTTTCTTTATAAACATTTTTCTTTTTTAACCAGGGAAGAATTACAATCCGTACTGGCTGATCATCCACACCATTGCGGCCATTGCAGCACCGCCCAGCTCAAGCTCACGTTTGTTCACTGCATCAAATGTATCGATCGCTGTATGGTGATAATCAAAATAGCGCTGCGAATCCGGCATCAGCTCCATGCATGGAACTCCCTGTTTGCTTAACGGACCGATATCAGAGCCGCTTCCGTCGTGATCGAAGCTATAGATCCCGTAAGGCTCAAACAATGGCCTCCAGCTTTTCAGCTTCGCCTTTACTTCAGGTGTTACATCGCTGCTGAATCCGCGTGGAGTAAATCCTCCGGCATCCGATTCAATGGCTGCCACATGCTTTTCATTTTTCAGCTTTGCGAGCTCCGCATATTTTTTCCCACCACGGCCTCCGTTCTCCTCGTTCATGAAGGCCACTGCACGGATGCTGCGCTTCGGCCTGATGCCTGCTGCTTTAAAGATCCTCAATACTTCGATGCTTTGCACCACTCCCGCCCCATCATCATGCGCGCCTTTGCCGGTGTCCCATGAATCAAGGTGCCCGCCTACAACAACGTATTCATTTTTCTTTTCGCTTCCCCAGATCTCGCCAACTACATTGTATGATTTTTCTTCGGGCAATGTTTCGCAATTCATCTTCAGGTAAAATTTCAGATCCTTGTCGGTTCTCAGGTAAGCGCTCAGCCAGTTCGCGCCGTTGGTGCTGATGGCACAGGCCGGGATCTTTGTGATGCTGTCCTTGTAGCCCATCACGCCGGTATGCGGGTTATCATCCTGCAAAAGCGTGCAGGAACGCACGATCACTGCAATCGCCCCGTATTCTGCTGCTGCGGAAGCTCCCGCCCAGCGCTGCTCCACGGCTTTACCGTAGGCATGGAATGTTTCTATGAATGTAGGGTCCATCGGCTCGTTGAAGAAAATGATCTTTCCTTTCACATCCTCTTTTTTCAAGTCTTTTAATCCTTCCAGTCCCATCACTTCGATCACGTTCCCGGAAAGCCCTTCTGCAGGTGTCGCCACCGAGCCGCCCAATGCGCATACCGGCACTTCCTTGATCCCTTTTGAATTGGAGCTGATCACCTTTCCTGTTTCTTTTTGTCCGCGAACCCAGTGCGGCACCATACATTCCTGCAGGTACACCGTATCAGCGCCGGCTTCCTTCATTGCTTTGAAAGCCCAGTCAACAGCCTTCTGCGCTTCCGGGGAACCGCTGAGCCTTCCGCCGATCTTATTGGTCAGGTAATCGAGGTTCGAATAGCTTTTGCCATTGCTCAATGCTTCATTGAAGATCTTTTTGAACATGGCAGAATCGGTTTGCGCGGATGAACCCGCCGGAACCAATGCAATTAAAATAAAAAGGGAGAATAGCTGTTTTTTCATATAGCTTGATTATCGTAATACAACGTCGTTAATAACATCTTTGCCTGCAGCATTGTTCATCATCTGGATGATCTTGGTCTTTGCCATCGCGAGCTCATTCCTCAGCGCTGCAGAATCCAATGTTACGAATAATTGTTTATTCCTCACCACAAGATCTTTGGTATGGTTAGCGATCATTTTTCCCATCACCTCTTCCCATGCAGCAATGAGGCGCCTTTCCGCAAGACGGTCGTCCAGCTTGTACACTTTCAGAAGTTTTTCGATCGCTTCCTTTATGCTGTTTTCGTTATGCCTGCTCATTGAGATTGAAAATTATTAATTCAAAATTGTAAAATTCTGTTTCGCCTTGTGAAGATGCTTCACAACATAACAAGCTCCGTGGATTGCCAACTGCTCAATTGCCAACTGTTTCTGCTTCCTTCACCATATTATTACTGATCATAAAATTCTTAAAATCGGCATTGGTGGCGCTGAACAGCTCTGCCAGCCTTGCGGGATGCGTATCGGTAATGAACAGCTGCCCGAAATTATCGGAGCTCACCAGTTCCATCAGCTGCTTCACGCGAAGGTCATCCAGCTTGTCGTAAATATCATCGAGGAGCAGGATCGGGGTGATCTTTCTTATATTTTTTATGAAATCGAACTGCGCCAGCTTCAGGGCGATGAGGAAGGATTTCTGCTGTCCCTGCGAAGCATATTTTTTCAGCGGGTAGCCGTTAATGGTAAATTCAAGGTCATCCTTGTGAATGCCTACCGTGGTATATTCCATTGCCCTGTCGCGGTTCAAAGCCTTTTCAAGCGTTTCCGCGAAGGGATTTTCATTTAAATGTGAGTTATAAAGCAGGCTTACCTTTTCCTTTCCACCGGAAATAAGCTCGTAATAGCGTTGAAAGATGGGAATAAAGCTGTTGATGAATTCCCTTCGCTTGGCAAATACCTTTTCGGCGTAAGCGATGAGCTGCTCATCCCAGATCTCCAGCGAATCCCTGTCGAACTTACCGCTGTCGCCAAACTGCTTGAGCACGGCATTCCGGTGCGAAAGGATCTTATTATAAGTGATCAGGTGCTCGAGGTAATCGCGGTCGAACTGTGCGATCACGCTGTCCATGAACTTCCGGCGGCTTTCGCTACCTTCGGTGATGAGCTCCGAATCTGCCGGGGAGATCATCACCAGCGGGAACAGGCCGATATGGTCGGCCAGACGCTGGTATTCTTTCTTGTTCCGCTTGAACTGCTTTTTTTGGTTGCGTTTCTGCCCGCAGTAGATCTCTTCTTCCGCATCATTCAATTCATACAGGCCCTGGATGAGGAAAAAAGGCTCCTCGTGCATGATGTTCTGGCTGTCGATCGGGTTAAAAAAGCTTTTGCAGAAAGAAAGGTAATGAATGGCATCGAGAATATTGGTCTTTCCCTCGCCGTTATTGCCTGTAAAGCAGTTCACGCGCGGGCTTAACGCCAGTCCGGCCTCGGGATAATTCTTGAAATTAAGTATGGAGAGCTTTTTAAGGTGCATGGTGTGAAATCGCCCTCTAAATTACCTAAAAAATGCCTTTTCGGCTCATCTTTTTCAGATTAAATTACGGATATTGTAAAAAAAAACTATTTTTGCAGTCCATTAACAAGAATCAATAAACAGTATGTCAAAAGAAATTAAAGATGCTCCAATAGTTGACGTTGAAGAGGCGTTCAGTAAAACCGAACTGTTTCTTGAAAATAACAAGAAAAGCCTGTCTATTATTATTGGTGCCATTGTGGTGCTCGTAGGCGGTTATTTTGCTTACAAATACTGGTATGTTGCCGGTGAGGAAACCAAAGCGCAGGCAGAAATGTTCAAAGCCGAGCAGTATTTTGAAAAGGATTCGCTTGAAAAAGCGATGAACGGCGATGGAAACCTTGTGATGGGCTTCTCCCAGATCGTTGAGGATTACAGCATCACACCTTCCGGGAACTTAGCTGAATACTACCTTGGCATGTGCTTCCTGAAAAAAGGGCAATTCGAAGATGCGATCACGCACCTGGAAGCATTTGACGGGAAAGACCAGATCGTTGGGCCTATCGCTACAGGCGCGATCGGTGATGCGAACCTCGAGCTTGGCAAAACGGAAGAAGCCATCAGCTTTTACCTGAAAGCAGCAGAACAGAACAACAATCACTTCACCACCCCTATTTACCTGAAAAAAGCGGCAATGGCGAATGAAGATAAAGGAAACTATGCCGATGCGGTTAAAATTTATGAGCGCATCAAAAATGAATTCCCTGAAACCATGGAAGGCAAAGACATGGAAAAATACATTGCCCGTGCAAAAGCTTTAGGCAGTATCTAATTACTGATTAAAAAATTGAAAAAAAAAGGTGATTTAAAAGATCACCTTTTTTTTTGACAGAACTTTCTGCTCCTTTATTTTGCGTATTCAAATCCGCAATTCGTAAATTCGTAAAAAATTCGTATTCGAACTATGTCATCGGCACAAAAAAATTTATCACAGGTAGAAGGCAGCAATATTCCAAACGGCAAAGGCATGCGCATTGGCATTGTGCTTTCGGAATGGAACAGCGAGATCACCGGTGCATTGTTTGACGGCGCGGTCAAAACCCTGGTGGAAAACGGCGTATCAAAGGATGATGTGATCATCACTACCGTTCCGGGCAGCTTTGAGCTTACACTCGGCTCCCAGTTCCTCTGCGAGGATAAAAGCATTGATGCCGTTATTGCACTCGGCTGCGTGATCCAGGGAGAGACCCGCCATTTCGATTTTATCTGCGATGCAGTTGCCCAGGGAATCACCAATGTAAGCCTCAAATACAACAAGCCTGTGATCTTCGGACTGCTTACTCCCAATACTATGCAGCAGGCGCAGGACAGGGCCGGTGGAAAACATGGCAACAAAGGCGATGAAGCGGCTGTTACTGCATTAAAAATGGTGGCTTTGAAGAAAGGATTATAAGCTGGTAGGTTAGCAGGTATTAAAATTCTCTCGTTATCGCCATAAATTTCTTTTTTTTCTTAAATCAGTAAGTTTTCCAAGGTTTCCGTTGGCATAAGTGCAGCAGAAGCCTTTATTTTTTTGCACCTTTCTTTCAGCAAAAACAAAACACATGGAAAACTACTGGCTCAACACCTCGACCTATTCAAACACCGAGCTTATCCTTTTCGGTATCGGCGCCTTCTTCTGGATCCTCTGCTATATTTTCGTGATCCGGGGAATCATCAAATATAAATTCGTCGGTATCTCTGCAAGCGTTGTGGGCGCTAACATCGCCTGGGAATTTTTATGGGCATTCGTTTACCGGCAGGACATGGGGCAGGTGATCCAGATCGGCTATTACGGCTGGTTCGCGCTGGATGTGTTCATCGTGTACAGCATGTTCAGGTATGGCTACAAGCAGGTGCTTCCGCAGAACCAGAAATATTTCAAACTCTTCTTCGGCTATTCCATCCTTGCCTGGCTTGTGATCCTCTATTTCTTCATTAAGGACGGATATGATAATGCGATCGGCGCCAACTCCGCTTATGCTATCCAGCTGCTGATTTCCGCTTCCTGCTTAGGCATGATGCTTCGCGCACCGCTTGAAAAGGGAATTTCCTACATCGCCGCATGGAGCCGGATGCTGGGCAGCCTCTTCTGCGGCATCATGTGCATCATTCACTGGCCGGGCAATCACTGGATCCTTGGCATGGTGATCCTCTATATGGCCATTGATATTTTCTACATTTGCCTGGCGACAAAAAATCTGAAGCATACGGGGCTGACCTAATTTTACCGCAAAGCACGTAAAGAGCCTGCACCCATTTCTGCCTGGTTAATTTTGCCTGCCTTTTCATTTCATTGAACAATATCAACTATTTTTGAGGCTTGTTCAAACCATCTCTTATGAAAATTTTTGACCGGAAGTTCCGACTTGCATGTTGCCTGCTTCTTACTTCCATTTCAATCCAGTCACAAACTTTTAACCCTGCGCTTTTCAACTGCATGAAATGGCGCATGA
>JAOQAD010000025.1 GCA_025963775.1 Bacteroidota bacterium
CTTCACAATAAACTGCCCGTTGTTCGGGTTCGGGTAAATGCTCGCAGAGATCTCCTGTTCATTTTCGTTCACAGAAACGGTATTGACCAGCTCGTTTGTTGTTGTGTTGGTAACAACAGGATCGTTGTAATCGAAATAAATATAGGCTGTGTTTTCTATGTGAGTTCCGATCGGCAGGTAAGGCGTCGGCTTGATCCTGTACTGGATGTATCCCTGTGAGCCGGCAAGGTCGCTTGTACTGTCAGGAAGCATGATGTTCGCAAAACGCACGGTAAGAATTCTTCCGTTCAGTGATACGGTATTGGTGTGGCTGTAATTCAATACTTCAAATGTGGAAAGGTCCAGGTTGCTGTCGAGCGTATCCGCCACGCGAATGTTCATTGCAGGTGCAGTACCTGTATTCTGAAAATGGATCGTATAGGTCAGCCAGTCCTTGTACTTCGGTGAAATGTCACCCGGATATACTTCTTTCAGGTTCGGGTCATGCGAGTTCACCACCTGGTAACAGAACTGGTTCACGTTGTTGCTCGAATCATTATCTCCTCCCACAGGAGTAACCACCACATGCACGCAAACACTGCTGCCGGCTGCTGCTGTGGTATCTGTTGTAAATAACAAGCCGAAAGCCTGGTTGTTATTGATCGTTCCGAAATCGGCAATGGAATAGGTATAATCATGTCCCGATACAGAAGGCAGCATTGCCCCGGAAACAATCCCGTTATAGGTAACAGGGCCGTCCACCGTGATCTTCACTTGTCCGCCCGTACCTGCAGCACAATGCATATTGTACCACTGGCTCATATCACCCGCGATCACTTTCAGCTGGTGCTGCTGTCCCGGAAATACCCAGCCGGTGGGCACGACAGAGCGCACGCCAATATCAAAGCCCGGCTTACATCCGAAATCAAAATTTACATTTGAAACAAGCGGGGCTGCAGCAGTGATCAGTACTGTTGAATCAACACCCGGGGAAGGACACTGCGGAATGAACGGAACATTTGTAGTGTCGATCGCAACCGTATATGTTCCGGCAGCTTCTGAAAAATTATACACACCGTTCGACGCGGTGTATGTCTGGCTGATCAGCACACCGGTTGAATCATACAGCTTTACCGGGATATTGATGTAATTGAAATCAGCTGAATCCTTTGCACAATCGGAATTGTTATCGAAGTATGTAAAGCCGAGAATCCCCTGTGCACCGTCGCATCCGTTCGGGTTGTTCACAAAATCACCATCAATGCACAATGGATAATTAAGTATAAGAGAATCCATTGCAGGAATATAATTCGGAAGGCAGGTAAAAGGATTTCCACTTATAGCAATAAATGAGATCGTACCCGGGAAAACCGTAAAGCAATTAATGAGATTCGTATTGCAGTTAAGCCCCATTAATGAGGCCGGCAATGCAGGCAACGCAGTGAGCTGGTTATCGGAGCATTGCAATAAGCTCAATGAAGCCGGTAAAACAGGCAATGCTGAAAGCTGGTTAAAATTGCAGTCCAATGACGATAAAGAAGCAGGCAAGGCCGGAAGAACCGTAAGCATGTTGCTGCTGCAATTAAGGGATGATAAAGAAGAAGGCAATGCAGGAATACTGTCAAGGCCGTTGTTGCTGCAGCTCAGGTTCACAAGCCCGGTGTTAAGCACCGGAAGATCTGTTAAAGGGTTTGTGCTGCAATCCAGCTCGACAAGGGAAGAAGGCAGGACAGGCAGGACAGTCAAAAGGTTTTCACGGCAGAACAAGGTTTGAAGCCCTGTTGTTAAAGCTGGCAGGACATTGATCTGGTTCTGGGAGCAATTTACATACGCAAGCGAAGCAGGCATTGCAGGAAGCGTGCTCAGCAGGTTTGAGCTGCAATCGAGGTATTGCAGCAAGCCCGGCAAAGCAGGAAGCACCGGAAGCTGGTTGGTGTAGCATTTTAATGTTAAGAGGGAAGCGGGAAGAACAGGAAGCACGGGCAGCAGGTTACCTCCCGCAACAAGCACCTGTAAACCAGCTGGCAAAGCAGGCAATGCTGTAAGCTGGTTGTAATAGCAGTGCAGCTCGATGAGCGAAGCAGGCAATGCAGGAAGGCTGCTGAGCATATTTGATCCGCACTCCAGCAAAGTAAGCGCTGCCGGTAACGCAGGAAGCGCTGTGAGCTGGTTGCTGAAACAGTTCAGCGTTAAGAGCGAATCAGGAAGTGCAGGAAGCACAGTTAATAAATTACCGGCACAATTCAGGTCGAACAGCGAATCGGGAAGCGCAGGAAGCACCGCCAGTGAATTATAACCGCAGTCCAGGGTATTAAGCGTTACAGGCAGTGCCGGCAATACCGGTAAATGGTTGCTGTTGCAGTGCAGTGTAACAAGTGAAACGGGAAGCGGCGGAAGCGAATCGAGGTAATTTCCCGAGCAATCGATCAGCGTTAACAGCTGCGGAAAGGCGGGCAGGCTGTCGAGCATGTTTCCCGAGCAAATAAATGTTTCAAGGGAATCGGGCAGCGCCGGAATGTATGTTAAGCGGTTGCCCGAACAATCCAGGTTTCTCAGGGAGCTGAAATACTGGATGCCGGTAAGGTCCTGGATGGAATCAGAACCGATATAAACAGCAAGGCGGCCCTTTACATCAATGCTGCTCGTGTCCATTTGATTGCCGGACATTGCAGAAGGGATCGTTGCATTGAGCCATGTAACGAAATGCGGATCGGGGATCGTTACTGTTTGTGCCCCGGAGCCGAATGACAGGATAAAGAGGCTGCAGAATAAAATAAGTTTTGCTTTCATAATTTGTTTCTCGGTAAAGAACGGGGGACGCTTTTCTGATCTGCTTCAGTCACCTGCCGGATTACAACATCCCCATGTTTAGCCTCCGGCAGGTGTACTTTAGCATTTATCGTAACAAATGTATTTTACCGGCAGGGCATATTTTATTCAAATTTCCGGGAAATTATACACGTCAGAACCCTTTTTTGAATTATCATCACCTCTAAAACCATTGCTATTATTCAATTTTTTACATTCTGCCGGACACATCTCCAGCCGTTTTACAAAGCTGCCCCAAAATATACATGTCTGATTCATGTTTTCATCCTAAAAGTAATTGTGCTGCTCCAAGCGGAGATTAAATATTATGAGTACCTTTATTCCAACAGCAGCTGTATCATACCGCCTGTAATTACCAATTTTAAAGGCAATACAACGCGCAGCTGATTTTTAAAAGAAACCATTTTGTAATTGTTATACGGAAGCAAACGGCATTGAAAAAAATCGTCCCCTTAACATTTTTCTCAAAAAATATACATGTCTAACAAAGTATCCGAACAGCTTCACCGCCTGGTCAAATCCCTCAGCAAATCCGAAAAAAGGTATTTCAGCATTTATGCCTCGCGTCATACGCTTGGCGATAAGAACAATTACCTGAAGTTATTCGAGGCCATCGATAAGCAAACGGATTACAATGAGGAAGCGATCATGCACCAGTTCCGCAAGGAAGCATTTGTAAAAAAATTCTCCATCGCCAAGGCACGTTTATACGATACCATCCTCGACAGCCTCGATGCATTCCACGCCAACAGCTCTATTGATGCGCAGTTGAAGAAAGACCTGCACTGCGCGGAGATCCTTTACAAAAAAACGCTGTATGACCAATGTGCAAAATTATTGCTCAGCGCAAAACGGACCGCAACCCGCTTCGAGCGGCATTCCTCGCTGCTGGAGATCAGCCTTTGGGAAAAGCGCCTGATCGAGACCGAAAATTATGCAGGAAAAACAGACCAGGATATTGTGACCATCCTCGAGGAAGACAACCACACCAGCGAAAAGATCAAAAACTTTAACGAATACTGGAACATCAAAAGCCGCTTCTTTATGATCCTCAACAAACAGGGGAAAGTGAGGAATGATACGGAACTGGCGAGCTTCAAAAAGATCATCGATAATACCTTATTAAAAGGTGAGGACAAAGCCTTATCCACTGAGACAAAATATTTATTCTACCACATTTACAGCGCCTATTATTTCGGCATCGGGGATTATGAAAAAAGCTACCAGGACCTCGTTAAGAACGTAGCGCTCATCGAAAGCAAACCGGATATTTTCCGGGAGGAGCCGAATATTTATTTTTCCGTGCTCACCAACACCATTTACATTGGCAGCCAGCTGAAAAAATTTGATGATGTTTTTGCCAACCTTAAAAAGCTGCGTGCCACCTGGCAGGAACTGGAGAATGGCAAGAATGAAGACCTCGAGGTGAAGCTCTTCTCCACCGCCATGAGCATCGAACTCAGCATTTACTGCCTCACAGGAGAATTTGAAAAAGCCATTGAGCTGGCGCCAAAGATCGAAGCGAAGCTCAATCAATATCCCGGCAAATTCACAAAGCTGCGCATTGCTTCCTTCTGCCTCAACATTGCCACCGCTTATTTCGGCGTTGAAAAATATTCTGCGGCCTTGAAGTGGACCAACAAACTGCTGAATGATGTATCCATCGAGGAAAGCCGCGACCTGCACTGCTACGGGCAGATCCTGAACCTGATCATCCACATCGAGCTGAAGCATGACGATTTCATTCCGCATGCATTTAAATCAACGCACCGCTATTTAAGCTCGCGCAACAGGGTCTATAAATTCGAGAATGTGTTCCTCGATTTTGTGGGCAAGATCCTTAAAACAAAGAACCGCGAAGAGCAGACCAAATTTTACAAGCAGCTGCGGACTGAGCTGGTAGAGCTGGAGAAAGACCCTTTTGAAAAAGTGGTGTTTGAAAATTTCGATTTTGTTTCCTGGGTGGAGAGCAAGATCAAACGGGTGCCCTTCAGGGAAATTGTAGAAGCGAAAATTGAAAATTAGTTGGGAGTTAGGAGTTTGTAGTTCGGAGACGGTTAGCTAAATGACTGTGCTGTGCTTGTCATCCTGAACGGAATGAAATGGAGCCGAAGGATCTTTTTACTTGTTAACGGTTTTTAGTTGGTAGCTCACAGGCTATTATCACCAATTCCTTTTCACACGCCATTCCTTTTGCTGCGTTGCATTTAAAAACGTCCAGGCAACCATCCTGCTTTTCTTTTGTCCCTGCGACATGTTGATCGTACGTACCTGCGCCACTTCCACCTTCTCCAATGTCTTATAAATGCCGGGCAGATTATCTTTTTTAGAAACAAGCGTTGTGAACCAAAAGAAAGATGAAGGAATCTCTGCGCTCTCCAGGATCATCCTGTAAATAAAGGACGCTTCACCTCCGCTGCACCAGAGCTCGTTGTTCTTGCCCGCAAAATTACGGACAGGCTTGCTGTTCTTATTATCGCTAAGATTTTTGATTTTTTTCAATGCTCCTGCATCCGCAGCTTCTGCAGAGGGATGAAAAGGCGGGTTACAGATGGAAACATCATATACTTCCGCCGGATCAATGATCCCGCGAAAAACAAGCAGCGGATCTTTCTGCAGACGCAGCTCAACTGCATTTTTTAAAACGGGATTGTGATCTAATGTTTTGCGCGCATACCTGATCGCAAGCGGATCAATGTCAGAGCCTACAAACTGCCAGCCGTATTCTTTATTGCCGATGAGCGGATACACACAATTGGCGCCTGTGCCGATATCAAGCACACGGATATTTTGAGGGATAGCTCCTTCATTGCAGGAAGCAAGCAGGTCGGCAATGTAATGAATGTAATCGGCCCGCCCGGGAATAGCGGGACACAAATATCCAGGAGGAAGATCCCAGCCTTCAATGCCGTAAAAAAACCTGAGAAGTGCTGTGTTCAAGGCCTTTACAGCTTCGGGGTCGGAAAAATCAACAGAGAGGTTGTCGTAAGCATTAAGGCCTACAAAGCGCTCCAGCTGAGGGCAAACGGCCACAAGCTTCGCAAAATCATACGGCAAGCGGTGTTTATTCCTTGGATGTAAATTATTTTTCTCTTCCTGCAATTGTCAATTCTTAAACCGTCTGCAAACTACTATTCCTTACAACGAACTATTTCGCCATTAATGCTTCTATCTCTTCTGCTTCCAAAGGAATATTTTTCATCAGATCCACCGGGCCATCAGCTGTAACGAGAATATCATTCTCCAGGCGGATGCCGAGATTTTCTTCGCGGATGTAGATCCCCGGCTCGCAGGTGAATACCATTCCCGCTTCGAGCTTACGGTTGAAATCGCCGACATCATGCACATCCAGGCCTAAGAAGTGTGAAGTGCCATGCATGAAATATTTTTTATAGGCAGGCCATTCCGGGCTCTGATTTTTGATCTCGTCCATCGTGATCAGTCCGAGGCCAAGCAGTTCTTTTTCCATCAGTGAACCAACAGCTTTGTGATATTCCGGGATCGTATTTCCAACCGTTAACATCGCTGTGGCTGCTTTCATCACTCTCAACACCGCATTGTACACCTGTTTCTGGCGTGGTGTGAACTTTCCGCTCACAGGCACACAGCGTGTAAGGTCGCTTGCATAATTTCCGTATTCGGCGGCCACATCAAGCAGGATCACATCACCGGCCTTGCATTCTTTATTATTATCCACGTAATGCAGCACGCAGGCATTGAAGCCTGAAGCGATGATCGGGCCGTAGGCAAATCCCCGTGAGCGGTTGCGCACAAACTCGTGCACCAGCTCCGCTTCTATCTCATATTCCATCACGCCCGGCTTCACAAAACCCAGCAGCCTGCGGAATCCTTTCTCCGTGATATTGCATGCCTGTTGGATCAGGTCCACTTCGTATTTCGATTTGATCGCACGCAGCTTGTGCATCACCGGTGCGGAACGCTCATACTTATGCAAAGGGAATTTCGCCATGATGCCTTTGTTAAAGCGCATCTCTGCCGTTTCTATATCAATATACCTGCGCGAATGCTCATTGCTGTTAAGGTATACATGCTCTGCCTGGAAGATGAGGCCTTTAAGAAACGAATCAAAATTATTGCTCCACAGCACCGTTTTTATCCCTGATACTTTTGTGGATTCACTCTGATTTAATTTAGCACCTTCCCAGATCGCGATCGTTTCATTTGTTTCACGCACAAACAGCACTTCCTTCTGCGAATTGTTCTTTGCATCGGGATAAATGAGCAGGATGGTCTCTTCCTGGTCAACGCCTGTAAGATAGAACAGGTCGGAATTCTGGACAAATCCCATGGAGCCGTCGGCATTAGTCGGCATGATATCATTGCTTACAAAAAGCGCGATGGAATTCGGCTTTAAGCTGGCGGCAAAACGTTTGCGGTTTTCTATGAATAGGTTCGGATCAATGGCTGTATATTTCATCTTTCTTGATTTTTTATTAAGATCTTATTGTAAAAAAATATTGCTTTTAACGTTCTAAATAATGAAGGTCACTTCGTTGCGAAGCCCTTCGACTCCGCTCAGGATAAACTTCTCGAGAAGGAGACCAGTTCTCGATACTTTCGCCAGAAAAAGGCGAAAACTCGAACTGACGTAGACAATTCTACAACAGCATTCGATTAATGAATTCAAAGATAGAATATTATTAACGGTTTCGATAACCGTTCATGGAATTTTAAAAAACAAAGCCCCGGCTCAATAGAACCGGGGCTTTCAGTAATAGGAGGAGATAGAATTATCGTTTCTGGAACAGGAAACGGTTCCCCGAGTTAAAACGGATGGTTACTTCCGGCCCACCGCGTAAAGTACTCACTGTGGCGAGCCCGGATGTATTCAGGTCGTAGCTGAAGCCGATGGCATATTGCCCCATTTCCAGCAGCATGTTGATGATCACGGCATCGCGATTCCTGTAGTAAACGCCAAGTCCAACAGAAGACCTCTTGATATAGCCTGTGTATTTTGAATCGTGCTTCAGGTAATATTTTACCATCATACCGGTCAGCAGCTCTTTTTGCCTTCCCTGGAAAGAGAAGAAAAAGCTTGGTGCCAGTGCAACGCTTGAATGCGGGATCCCAAGAAGCAGGCTTCCGTGTGCATTGATTTTTGAGTACAATTTATCATTCCCGTTAAGGATGAATTTTTGTGACGGCTTGTTGATGTGAAACATCGCAACACCCAAGTTCGCGGTCAGCTGGTTGTTCTCACCGATCGACTCTTCTTCCTTTTCATATCTCCACAATAAGCCTGCAGACACATCCGGTGTGATAAAGCTGTGCGAGCTGTAATCCTCTCCTACTGCAGGAGTTTTATCATAGCCTGTTCCGTTATACTGGTTGGAAAAAACAAGCTTGTTAAAATTGATCGATTTCTGGATAATGCCTCCCTGCAGCCCAACAGATAGGGTGCTCAGGTCGCCTGTCTTAATAAAGGAAGCAAGCGAAAGGTTGACAAGGTTGGTTCCCATTCCTCCGTCACCGGCCTTGTCGCTGAAGAATGCAAGTCCGCCGGCAAGCCTGCTGAAAGCTTTCTTATACGATTTGGTACGGAAGGGATCCGCCTTTTCCCAGTTGCTCGCCTTGAATTTCATTTCATAGGAAGCACCATAGGTCCTGTATGGAACGGTTACGCTTCCCCACTGGTCCTTGTAGATCAGCGCAGCCCTCATCACGTAGGCGGAACCTGTAAGCGCAGGGTTCACCAGCGATGGCGTTTCGTTGTATTGTGAAAAGTGGATATCCTGCCCGAAGGCTGCAACACTTCCGCAAAAAATACTTACTGCAATTATGATATGTTTTTTCATTCTCTTTTTAATGCACTAATGAGATATTTCCTTTTTTATTCACCTCCACAGCACCTGTTGCCGATGTTGGCGTATCACCTGAAGTGATGAATGTTGCTTTGATGAAATACACAAACACTGCGGGATCGAGCAGCTGGCCTTTGTAAATACCATCCCAGCAGAAATTAGGATCTGTTGATTCAAATACTTTTTCACCCCAACGGTCGTAAATGAAGATCACGAACTGCGATACGCAAGCATCCCATCCGTAAAGACAAAGCTCGTCGTTGTATTTATCACCGTTCGGCGTAAATGCATTCGGAACTTCAAGGTTATAATTGGTAGGGCATGGAATATCGATGCTTACTTTCACACAGCTGCTGTCGATACAGCCGATGCTGTCGACTACCGTTACGCAGTACGTAGTTGTATTGGAAGGCGATGCAACCGTTGAATCGCAGGCAGTGCAGCTCAATGCTATTCCCGGCGACCATACATAGGAAACTCCTCCGCTTGCAACAAGCAGCGTGCTGTTCCCTACCCAGACCACCTGGTCGGAAGTAGTGGCGATGGAAGGCAGCGGGTTGATAACAACTGTGGTTGTTCCTGTTCCCGATCCTGTACACAGGCTGTCAACACCTGTCACCGAATAGCTGATCGTATAAGTTCCGGGCGTGCTGCCCATTACATCAATAACACCCGTAGTGCTATTGATATTCAGCACAGGGCTCGAGCTGTAAACTCCTCCCGGCGTAAATCCGGCAACACCCGTAGGCGCTGCAATGGAATCGTTATCACAGATGTTTGAAGGATAAGAAAAATTCACCACCGGCGGAATAACAGGATTGATGGTCACTGTAGTGCTGGATGTTCCGGAAGGCCCGCAGGCTGTGGCAGGTACAAAATACGTTACGGTATAGGTTCCGGGCGTACTCAGGGCCGGATCAATAACTCCTGTAGAGCTGTTCACGCTCAGTCCGGAAGAGCTTGGGCTGTATGTACCGCCGGTTGTAAACCCTGCAACGGTCTGTGGACTTGCCAATGTGTCGAGCGGACAGATCGGGCTTGCAGGATACGACATGGTGGTGACAGGCGTGGTGACTGAGTTCACGGTAACGGTAACAGTATCCTGCGATGGGCAAAGTCCGCCTATTGTATAGGTAACAAGATAAACCCCGGCTACAGAAGGATCGAATGTTCCGTTGACAGAATCGGTGATTCCGGCGCCGGACCAGGTTCCTCCCGGTGAAGCGGAAGTAAGGTTGAAAGGGCTCACACCTGCACACATTGGCGCAGGCTGCGTGATGGTTGGGCTGCTGCTGCTTTGAACTGTTACCAAAACAGTATCGGCGCCGTTGCAGGAGCCCGGCGAAGTATAGGTAATAATATAAGTTCCTCCCGCTACGCTGCCCGGATCAAATGTTCCCAAGCTGTCATCAGCAATTCCGCTTCCGGTCCATACACCGCCCGGTGTATTCACGGTAAGATTAAAAGGTGCATCGGATGTGCAATGGTTTGGAACAAAAGCAATGATCGGATTAACGCCTGTGAAAGGGAAAACGGTAACGCTAACAGTATCCACATCCGTACATCCGCCGGAAATGTCGGTAACCGTTACATAGTAATCCATTGTTCCCGGAGGCTGTGCTGTTGTGTTCTGCGCTGTTGAATCGGCGATCACACCGGAGGAAGGTGTCCACAGGTACGTGTAATTTGCCGGGTTAGGAATGATGGAGCAATAATGGAATACAATATCCGGATGCGCCATGTAGCCCGTGATCCAGCTCGCTGGGAGGGAACACTGATCCTGCGAATCGCTTAGCGACACAATAGAGCTGGTATTGGTAGTGGTGGTACCCGCACAGATACTGTTCTGGGTATAGTTCGCTCCCGGGTTCAGATTATTAAAGCAAACCTCCACAATCACATTCGAAAGTCCGTCCCACTGGTAAGCAGTGGAAAAAACATGAGAGTTCATTCCAGGAAGAACATTATATACCGGGGTGGAATATACCATAGTAAGACCACTTTCGAAGGAGACAGGACTCACAGCAAACGAAGTAAGGTTTGTACATCCCATACTTATGGTAAAGTTGGAATAGGCGGTTGTACCCATGATAGAGATCACGTTGAAATCCAGCTGATCGATCTTACCGCCTGTAATGCCGGCAGCATTCAGCTCAGCGGCAGTATACAGGAATTGTTGTTTTACAGAAGTATACCAGTTGCCGTATGGTGCAGGATAGGATGTAGATGTGTTTGGTGCATTGTTCACACCTACAGTACCTGTAAAAGCAGCGCCTGCACAACCGCCTGTAGTGCTTGGCCCGCAGGTAGCAGGCACAGACGAGCCTCCGAAGCTTACACCCAGCGGAATTGTTCCCGAACCGCACATGGAAGTATCACCAAGAGCAGTAATGGAAGGTGCAAATGCCGGTGCTGCAACAATGGAGAAGGTGCTTGTTTGCGCACATCCGAATGCATTGGTGATGGTTACCGTATACGTATAGGTTCCCGGCGCAATGAAGGTAGCCGTTGGGTTCGCAATTGTAGGGTCACTCAGGTATGCTGCCGGCGACCATTGATAGGTATAGGTTCCTGCAGGGCTCAATGAATTCACCGATAACTGAACAGGATCCATTAAGCAGGAATTGCTGGAGCTTTGCGTGACAGAATATGTAAACGTAGGCACCACGGAAACAGACACTGTATCCTGGATCGGGCATGAGCCGCTGAATGCATAGGTAATTACAGAAGTACCGCCTACAGAAGGATTGAACAAGCCTGTAGCTGAATTGGTGATTCCCGTTCCTGACCATACTCCGCCGGAATCAACAGCCACGAGGTTGAAAGGAGCTGAGCCGACGCATATAATAGGTGGCTGCGTGATCGTTGCACTGTTGGCGCCGATCACCGTAACAAGTGCGGTATCCGTGCTGTTACAGCCGCCCGGGGTGGTATAGGTGATGACGTATGTTCCCGGGATAACCCCGCCGGGGTTGAATGTTCCTGCCGCAGGGTTCGTGATCCCGCTGCCGCTCCAGACGCCGCCCGTGCTATCGACGGTCAGATTGAAAGGCGCATAGGACGAACACTGATCGGGTATGTAACTGATAAAAGGGTTTGCTCCCGCAGCGGGCGTAACAATTACCCACACCTGCATGCTTGTAGGATTAAGGCAGGGTGAAAGCGGTGCCCCGGTAACTGTATACAATGTGCTTGTAGCCGGGTTAGCAACAACAGCCGGGCCGGTGGTGGATGATAAACCTGTTGAAGGCGACCATGTCCAGGTATAATCATTTACAATGGTTCCTGAAACCTGGATAGGTACAGGCCCTCCGCAGGTACTGATAGAATCGGTAGATACGTCGCATTCAGATGGCGGCGTGCCGGATGCACCGATGTAAGTAAAATACAACAGGTTATCGATCGCGTTTGCAGCAGCAGCATCATCGAGGATCACTACGAATTTGAACGTTTCGGTAGCTCCCGGTGCAAGGTTCACGATCTTATAGCTCAGTGAAATGGCCTCATCTGCAAAGTTGGTGGATCCGATGATTTGTGTGAATGTTCCTGAGCCGGTGATCCCTCCTGTCCACAGGTCGGATGCATCGCGGTTAGTAAAGCCTCCGTAAGAAACGCGGAAATTGGCGCCGACAGCTGCCAGTCCAAGGTACGACATGGGCTGCGAAGAGGGAGAAGTGGAAGTGGCTTTTACGTGTGCGAGGTTACATCCGCCCGGTGCTCCCGATGGCTCGCTTACAATTGTATTCTGGGTGGAAAAGTCAAAGCCGATCGGCTCGTTGTTATCCGGGTCCAGGTTCCTGTGGTAATAAAGCTCGGGAATGGTTGCCGATGTGTTATTGGTAATAGATACGGTAGTGGTGTAATAAAGGTCATTGGTACCGAGGTGGTAATTGATGTGAACACCTACGTTGGTTCCGCCGGTAGTCATTGTTCCCTGGTAATCCGCTTCCACGCAGGTACCTGATTGATGCCAGGTGGAAGCGCCCGGAATATCCTGTGTACCAAAACTTCCGTTGGCGCAGTTGTTATTTCCGATAATGCCGGCAACTCCGCCTACTTCAAGTCCCCAGCCATTTTCAGGGCTACCCGGCGTAAAAAAATCGCCGTCGAAGGTTGCCCAGGCATTTACCTGCGGATTGGCCACGAAACCAAAATAATTTGTTCCCCCGGAGCGAAAATGCATCCCGGGAAGGATAGGCGAAGTGGTAACATCAAGTCCCTCATAGCCATATGTTCCGTCGACACCGATCTCAACGCTGGTACCAACAAGATACGTATTAACACCCACCATCTGCGCATGGATGATAGAAGAACCGGAAATAAACAGCCCTAAAAAAAGTAAAAGTTTCTTCATCTTATTTTTCATTAAAAGCCGGCAACTTAGGTTGCCAGATTACATGATGCAAAAAATCGTTCGTTGGTTGCAGGATAAACGGCAGACAAGGCATAAAAAATTGATTAACTAATAAATCCCGGAGCCGTGTTTCCCCTTCAGCCTCCAAAATTAGGACAAAATAGGACACCACACCCATTTTTCTTCATTTTTTTTCATCTCAGCTCAAAGACCAAACCCGTGTTATTGTCGCTGAATATCAGCTTTTTACCGACCAAAGAACATCCTTCATCTTTCAGTCCTTTTTTAATTTAAAACGTATCTAAATTAGCTGCAAATCTCAATGGAACAGGCACATCCGGGAGCTTGTTATTTTTATTTGACAAATGGGCTTTTATTTACTTGATAGAAAGCGTTTTGAGTTTTACATTTGCCATCGCAAAACAGAAATCGATCAAAACAATCATATCATTATGAGTAACACTTCTAAAAATTTCCTGCAATCCTCCATTGGGAAAAAACTGGTGATGGGCCTGACCGGCCTGTTCTTAATTTCGTTCCTGCTGGTTCACTGCTTTCTCAACTCTTTCATCTTCTTTAATGATGGCGGACTGATGTTCAACATCGGCGCTACGTTCATGGCAAAGAACTGGATCATCCGGGCAATGGAGATCGTCCTGTTCATCGGCCTTATCTGGCACATGGTGCAGGCGCTTATCCTGACCATGGAGAACAGCAAGGCAAGGCCTGTAAAATATGCAGTGAACAATGCCAGCGCCAACACGAAATGGTATTCCCGCTCCATGGGCGTTCTGGGCTCGCTGCTGCTGCTTTTCCTGGTGGTGCACTTAGCGAACTTCTGGGTAAAATCAAGGTTTACGGGGCTTCCGGGAGAGGATGCCAATGGCAATGAGAACCTGTATGCTGTTATGCAGGAAACCTTTCATATCGGCTGGATCATTGCCGTATATTTAGGCGGCTGCATTGCCCTTGCTTATCACCTGCTGCACGGATTCCCCTCCGCGTTTCAAACACTGGGCTGGAATCACCCGAAATACAACCGTTTGATCCTTATCACTGGGACTCTTTTCTCGGTCATCATTCCCCTGATCTTTGCCGCAATGCCCGTTTCCATGTATTTCGGATGGGTGAATTAATTAATTATAAGCTGAACTTTAGAATTATCAAGATATGTCAAAATTAGATAGTAAAATACCGGAAGGAAGCATCGAACAGAAATGGAGCAAATACAAATCCTCCGTAGCTCTTGTCAATCCGGCGAATAAACGCAGCCTCGAGATCATTGTTGTAGGCTCCGGGCTTGCAGGCTCTTCTGCTGCCGCTTCCCTTGCAGAAATGGGTTACAAGGTAAAAGTGTTCTGCTTCCAGGATTCACCGCGCAGGGCTCACTCCATTGCCGCGCAGGGTGGGATCAATGCTGCGAAGAACTACCAGAACGACGGCGACAGCACTTACCGCTTATTCTATGATACCATCAAAGGCGGCGATTACCGCGCACGCGAAGGAAATGTTCACCGCCTTGCCGAGGTGAGCGCAAGTATCATCGACCAGTGTGTTGCACAGGGTGTGCCTTTAGCACGCGAGTACGGCGGAATGCTGAGCAACCGCTCTTTCGGCGGAACGCAGGTACAGCGTACGTTTTACGCGGCCGGACAAACGGGACAACAATTATTGCTGGGAGCATACAGCGCCCTGGAGCGCCAGATCGGCCTTGGTGCAGTTGAAATGTACTCCCGCCACGAAATGCTGGAAGTGGTGACCATTGAAGGAAAAGCACGCGGCATCATTGCACGCGACCTGATCACCGGAAAGCTGGAGCGCCATTTCGGACATGCCGTTCTATTATGCACAGGAGGCTACGGAAACGTATTCTATCTTTCTACAAATGCCATGGGCAGCAATGTTACCGCAGCATGGAAAGCACATAAAAAAGGAGCTTTCTTCGGAAACCCCTGCTACACACAAATTCACCCGACCTGCATCCCTGTATCCGGAGATCACCAGTCGAAACTGACGCTGATGAGCGAATCACTTCGTAACGACGGGCGCATCTGGGTTCCAAAGAAACAGGGCGATACACGCAAGCCGAATGAGATCCCGGAAGAAGAAAGGGATTATTATTTAGAGCGCAGGTACCCGGCATTCGGAAACCTTGTTCCGCGCGATGTGGCTTCACGTGCCGCAAAAGAGCGCTGTGACGCAGGCTACGGCGTAGGCGCTTCTAAAATGGCTGTTTATCTCGATTACAAAGCGGCGATCGACCGTTACGGAAAAACAAAAGCAAAAACATTAGGTGTTGACAATCCCACTCCTGCACAGCTCCGTGAATTCGGTAAGCAGGTGGTGGAAGAAAAATACGGGAACTTATTTGAGATGTACGAGCAGATCACTGGTGAAAATCCGTATGAAGTGCCGATGCGCATTTATCCTGCCGTTCACTATACCATGGGCGGACTTTGGGTGGATTACAACTTAATGACAACCGTACCGGGAATGTATGCACTGGGCGAAGCGAACTTCTCCGACCATGGCGCGAACCGCCTCGGGGCATCAGCATTGATGCAGGGACTGGCGGACGGATATTTCGTTATTCCTTATACGATCGGGGCTTACCTTGCCAACGAGATCAGGACAAAAGCGATCCCGACGGATCATGAAGCATTTGTAACTGCTGAGAAAGAAGTGCAGTCGCAGATCGATAAATTTTTCGCGATCAAAGGAACAAAATCGGTTGACCATTTCCACAAGCGCTTAGGAAAGATCATGTGGGACAAATGCGGAATGGCGCGCAATGAAAAAGGACTGAAAGAAGCGATCCAGGAGATCAGGGCGCTGCGTGAAGAGTTCTGGAAAGATGTGCGTGTGACGGGCGAAGCAAATGAATTCAACCCTGAGCTGGAGAAAGCAGGCCGCGTTGCCGATTTCATTGAGCTGGGCGAGCTGATGTGCATCGATGCGCTGAACAGGAACGAATCCTGCGGAGGACACTTCCGTGAAGAGTTCCAGACAGAAGAAGGCGAAGCGAACCGCGATGATGTGAATTACCAATATGTTGCTGCCTGGGAAAATAAGGGCAACAACAGCTGGGAGCTGCACAAGGAAGAATTGAAATTTGAAGCGATCAAAATTGCTGCAAGGAGTTATAAATAGAACAAATCCCTCTGTGGAACTCTAAAAACTCTGCGAACTCTGTGTTGAAAAAATTTAAACACAGAGTACACAGAGAAAAAGGAGCTACACGGAGAAAAAAATAAAATTATGAGTGGAAACATGAAAATAACGCTGAAAGTATGGCGTCAGAGAAATACAAAAACAAACGGGCAGCTGGTTACTTACCAGCTGAATGACATTTCCCCGGATATGTCGTTCCTCGAAATGTTCGATGTGCTGAATGAACAGCTGATCACGAAAGGTGAAGACCCTGTTGCATTTGACCACGACTGCCGCGAAGGCATCTGCGGAATGTGCAGCATGTTCATCAATGGCCGCCCACACGGGCCGAAAAGCAAAGTAACTACCTGCCAGCTGCACATGCGCTCGTTCAAAGACGGCGACACCATTGTTGTGGAACCATGGAGGGCAGCGGCTTTCCCTGTGATCAAGGACTTAACGGTGGACCGTACAGCATTCGACCGCATCATCGCGAAAGGCGGTTATATCTCTGTGAATACAGGGAACGCACAGGATGCAAACAACTTACCGATCCCGAAACCGGATGCTGATAAATCATTTGAAGCTGCAGCATGCATCGGCTGCGGCGCATGTGTTGCGACCTGCAAAAATTCATCGGCGATGCTTTTCGTTTCTGCGAAAATTTCCCAGCTGGCTTTATTGCCGCAGGGACAAGTGGAACGCGTTGCACGTGCAAAGAACATGGTAGCACAGATGGATGCGGAAGGCTTTGGAAACTGCACCAACACGGGCGCCTGCGAGATCGAATGCCCGAAAGGAATTTCCCTCGAGAACATCGCACGCATGAACCGCGAGTTCTATGTGGCGAACCTGAAAGAATAATTTTTCAATTCCATTTATATAAAAGCGAGCTTTTCCGAAACCGGGAAGGCTCGCTTTTTTATTTTATCTTTGGTTTGAACATGAACAAACAAGCCTGTTTTTTTATTGCCTGCATTTCATTGCTACTTTGCTCCTGCTTCCGCGGGCGGGATGCGACAGAAAGGCCACAGGCTGTTCCATTCAGGCTTGAAAGCAAATCCCCGCTGCTCAGGGAAAATGATTTTAAATTGTCGCTCGACTCCGTAAATCATACTTTATTCATCACGATTGCCATCAACCTTCCGAAAAATTTTGCGTTTCCCCTCAACAAAAAATACGGAGACACACTTACAAAAACAGCTTTCGATCTTACTTTTTATTTTAACGGACAGGCCATCAAATCCGATTATGTAAAAACACATTCGTTCAACTGGAATGACGATTCTCCTGCAGCACCCGGCATATTAAGCATTTCAAGCGACACTACCGATCTTCGCGGATCACAGGAGCTGCAGTTTCAAATTCCCTTCTATGCATTTCATGAACTAAAAAAAGGAAAGAGAAGTGTTGTGCTCAAGATCTCAGAACATCTCTTTACTGCTGCGCACATCGAAGAGAAAAAGGGGAATGCCGGCATGTACGATTCCACCGTTTATTTAACAGACAGCAGGCCTTTGCTGAGCATGAGCGCCCGCTTCGACCTTGATGTGCCGCCTGTTCATGAAAGCATTATTTATGGCTATGGGCTTGTGCTGCGGAACGATTCCACCTTCTCGCCTTCCGGGATGGACAATACGATCTTTAAAAGCAGCCTGCCCGATATTTACTGGATGCTGTACTACCCGGTGGGTGAGTTTTATGCAAAAACAGATTATCAAACTTCTACAGATGCCTACAATGGAAAAGATACTTTCAGGCTGTATCATTATTATGCTGCAGACAGTATCGGTATCGGCGTATATGACCACGACAACCTTTCCCGGGATGATGGATTAGGATCCTGGACTGGTCCGCTTGAAAAACTAAGTGTTCATAAGATCAACAGAATTAATTTCGGATACGTAAAGTCCTTTGATGTGAAAGCGGAGAAAAAAGGAATTGTGAATTGAATGTCGCTTCGAACTCGAAGAGAGAGTATCGGGAAGTGAAGATCGATTGACCAGTTCCCGATACTTTCGCCGAAGGGGCGAAAACTCGAACTGACATTTTATTTCTCGATCGGGAAGCCTTTGGTAACCCATTCAGAAAAGCCTTTTTCAAGGTTGTACACGCGCTTGAAGCCATGCTTTTCCATGTACTCAGCGCATTCGCCGCTTCTTCCGCCGCCTGCGCAGTAGATGTAATATGTTTTGTTCTTATCCAGCTTATCGATCTTCTGTTCTGCATCCTTCGCCAGGTAATCGATCTGCATTGCCCCTTTGATGAAGCCTTTGGTGGTGATCTCGTCGATGGTGCGCAGGTCGATGATCATGCTGTTCTTGTCATTCGCGGAAGCAGCTTTGAAGCGCTCAGCGGAAAGGTTGGTCACCACTTTTGTATTGGTTTGTGCATTTACAGCAAGCGAAGAGACCAGCAGCACTAAAACAAACATCATCTTTTTCATACCCTTAATTTTTTTAATTATACTGCTGAAACAGGCTGCACCAGCCTGATCCCGGTTTCTTTTATTTTGCCCATGCCGCCATGAATATTGATCACATGGTCAAATCCTTTTTGCTTCATGATCGAAGCTGCCATCATGGAACGGTATCCGCCGGCACAATGCACGAAATAATGTTTGCTCTGGTCGAGCGTATGCAATTCCTTCAGAAGCCTTGACAGGCAAATGTGCTGCGCACCATCGATCATCCCGCTTTCCACTTCGCCGGGCTTTCTTACATCGAGCACATTCAGCTCCGGGTTGCTGTTGATCCTTGCGGCAAGCTCGTTTGCAGAAATGCTTTTCACGGTATCTACATCCTTTCCTGCATTTTTCCATGCAGCGATCCCGCCTTTGAGAAAACCATTCACGTTTTCGTATCCTACACGTGCAAGCCTTAATACAGCTTCCGTTTCTTTTCCTTCATCCGTGATCAGCACAAGGGGAACATTCGCATCCAGCAAAGCTCCCACCCAGGGCGCATACTGCCCGTTGAGGCCAATGTTCACTGAAGAAGGCACAAATCCTTTTTCAAAATCGTCCGGTGTGCGCACATCGAGGATCATTGCTCCTTTGCGGAGCTGCTCTTCGAACTCTTCAACACTCAGCGCTTTTGTATTTTTTGTCAGCACCTCATCAATGCTGGAATATCCTTGTTTATTCAAAGTAGCATCCAGCATGAAATACTGCGGTGCGTCTGTAAGTCCATCAGTAACTGCCTTTACAAACTCCACCTTGCTCATTGGCTGCAATGCGTAGTTTAATTTTTTCTGCTGCCCGATCGTGGAGAACGTTTCCTTCCCGATATTCTTTCCGCAGGAAGATCCCGCTCCGTGCGCAGGATACACGATCACCTCATCGGCAAGCGGCTTTATCTTTGCATTCAGCGAATCGTACATCATTCCCGCAAGGTCATTGATGGTCAGGTCGCTTTTGATCGCAAGATCCGGCCTTCCCACATCGCCGACAAAAAGCGTATCACCTGTGAATACGGCATGTTCCTTACCATTCTCATCGGTAAGCAGGTAACAGGACGACTCCAGCGTATGTCCGGGTGTATGCAGCACTTTGATCTTAATTTTCCCGATCGTGAATTCTTCTCCATCCTTTGCCACATGCGTTTCATAGCCTGTTTGCGCAGTAGGCCCGTAGATGATGGTCGCGCCGGTCTTTCTTGCCAGATCGATGTGGCCCGAAACGAAATCGGCATGAAAATGCGTTTCAAAAACGTATTTGATCCTTGCATTGCGCTTTTCCGCCATAGCAATGTACGGCTCTGTTTCACGCAAAGGATCGATGATGGCTGCTACGCCGTCCGATTCTATATAATAGGCTGCTTCTGCCAGGCAGGAAGTATAAAGTTGTTCGATATACATAACGCGGGTTTATTTATACAAAAATACAACAATGATTTGATTTCCGGAAAAAATGGAAATACAGGGAAAATCAGATGGAATTAAGCAGCAGCTCTTTTGCGATGATGTAAATGCCCATTACAAACACAAACCAGCCGAATGCAGGCTTGAGCTTCACGCTGCTGATATAGCGGCTGAGGTAGCTGCCGATGATGATCCCGGAGATGGCAAAGCCTGAAAATTTGAAGAGAAAAATCCAGTCGAACTGGTGCGCCCCGAAATCGCTCAGGAAGCCAATGGTGGAGTTCAGCGCAATGATGGCGAGAGAAGTGCCGATGGCTCTTTTCATAGGAAGTTTGGCAAGCATCACCAGCGCGGGAATGATGAGAAAGCCGCCGCCTGCACCCACCAATCCGACAAGTGCGCCTACCACAATCCCCTGCTGGAAAATAAGAAAATAGCGGTACTCTTCATTGCTCTTTTCGCGGTCTACCCGGATAGCTGTAGTTTTCCTCAGCATGGAAAAAGCCGCGACGATCATCAGCACAGCCAGCAGGATCATCAGTAAGCCATCCTTGGTCACTTCCATTCCACCGATCTTAAAAAGATGGCAGGGAATAGCATGCAGCAGGTATTTGCGGGTGAGGAAAATACTGAGGACAGATGGGATCCCGAATACCAGCACTGTACGGAAGCAGACCAGCCTGTGCCGCACATACCCCAGAACGCCGATAAAGGCTGAAACACCCACAATAAAAAGCGAATAGGAAGTTGCGCTTACGGCCGGAATACCGATGAGGTACACCAACACGGGAATGGTAAGTATGGAGCCGCCGGCACCGATCAGTCCAAGAGAAATTCCAATAAGAACGGCAGCAATAAAGCCAAGGTATTCCATCCCGAAGGTTTAGTTTTTTGCAAAAATAGAAGTTTTGAAAGGCTTTTGCAGCCTAACAATCGGGCACTATTAGGAATTGAGGGGTGCAAATTTTGTTTTAACAACCCACAACCTGTTGATTATAAGGCGGGTATTTTACAACAGCCTCTGTTTTGATTGGGATTTGTTGCTTAAAGGAATAATTCGCTCCTCCGGAGCTCTGTGGTTTGAGTTGCAGGGTTTGTTATTAATAATATGCTCCTCCGGAGCAGCTGTACAAACGGATGTTGGTTGCAAACAGGTCGCTCCGATGGAGCTTGATTATGGGGGCAAGCAGGGTGTTACAAACAGGGCGTCCCGCCGGGGCTCTTGTAATATGGGGTCACGAGATTGTTATTAATAATATGCTCCTCCGGAGCATTGAAGTCGGTTATTTCCGTGGATATTAAAGTGCTCCGGAGGAGCATATTATTAATAACACCAATCATAATTATAGAGAGATCCCGTGTCGGAGCACGGGATGACTTTGTGATCGGAGTAACATAAAAACAAAAAATAAGGGAAACAAAAGCGTCCTTCCCGGGCCGGAAAGGACGCTTTTTCAAAATGATCTTATTAAATTACTGGAATGCGTTGATCCCGGTCACATCCATCCCGGTGATCAGGAGGTGGATATCATGTGTACCTTCATACGTGATCACCGATTCGAGGTTCATCATGTGGCGCATGATCGGGTATTCGCCGGTGATGCCCATTCCACCATGGATCTGGCGTGCCTCACGCGCGATCTGCAATGCCATGTTCACATTATTCCGCTTTGCCATCGAGATCTGTGCCGGTGTGGCGCGGTGCTCATTTTTCAGAACGCCCAGTCTCCAGGTAAGCAATTGTGCTTTCGTGATCTCTGTGATCATTTCCGCCAGTTTTTTTTGTGTAAGCTGGAATCCGCCGATCGGCTTACCGAACTGGATGCGCTCTTTAGAGTAACGCAGGGCGGAATCATAACAATCCATTGCTGCCCCGATCGCACCCCAGGCAATTCCGTAGCGTGCGCTGTTCAGGCAGCCCAAGGGGCCTTTCAGTCCTTTGATGGTTGGGAAAATATTTTCTTTCGGAACTTTTACATTTGCAAACACCAGCTCGCCTGTTGCGCTTGCGCGAAGGCTCCATTTACCATGTGTTTCAGGTGTTGTAAAGCCTTCCATGCCTCTTTCCACGACCAATCCGCGGATATCACCGGCTTCATCCTTTGCCCATACCACTGCGATATCAGCGAAAGGAGCGTTGGAGATCCACATTTTCGCGCCATTCAGCAGGTAATGATCGCCTTTGTCTTTGATATTTGTGATCATCCCGGAAGGGTTTGAACCATGGTCAGGCTCGGTAAGGCCGAAGCAGCCCATCATTTCACCTGCAGCCAGCTTCGGAAGGTATTTGCGTTTCTGCTCTTCTGTTCCGTATGTAAAGATCGGGAACATCACAAGCGAGCTTTGCACGGATGCAGTAGAGCGCAATCCGCTGTCGCCGCGCTCGAGCTCCTGCATGATGATTCCGTAGGAGATCTGGTCGAGGCCGGGGCCGCCGTATTCAGCGGGAATATAGGGCCCGAAAGCACCGATCTCGGCTAAGCCTTTGATCCATTGCTTTGGAAATTTTGTTGTCTGACAAGCTTCTTCCACGATCGGGGAAACCTCTTTTTTCACCCATGCACGCGCAGTTTCACGGATCAGTTTATGTTCATCGGTTAAGAGCTCATCCATTAAATAATAATCATGAGCTTCGAATCTGTCTGTTGCCATTGTACCTGTTTTAAATTTCGCGAACAAAAGTAATGAAATAAATTCTAAAAAAAGTGCTTTAAGCGTTTGTCGCTGAAAGCCCAGTATTGGCAGATGTTTTAGGCTTTCGCCCGGACAAAGCAATGTGTTTGGAAATAATAGCAACTAAATTACACATCGCTGAAACCTAAACAGGGATTCAGCGTTACAATAAGTGATTGTTGAAAACGTTTGTTAAAAAGTTTGCGATCTTCCCCCGTGAATCTTAATTTTAGTGAGTTACCTTTATTTTAAATAAATCTCCAGGCATTGAAAAAACATTCCATCATACCCTCCGCATTCCTGCTTACCCTGCTAACAGGGATTTTCAGTCTTATTTCGCTTTCCGGCAAATCGCAGGTGAGCACCATCGACCGCTATGTTGTCGGTTATAATACGGTAGCCCCGATGACCTTTATGAATGATGAGGTGCTGTTCAGCGAAGGCTGGCACCAGCTGCCACAGGCTCGTTTCTGGCAGCAGATCATGAACCTGCCTCCCGATTCGGCAGTGGTGAATGTAGGCAGCACACGCCAGGTGCTCGATAAAATTTACATTAAGCAATGGAACAAATTAAGCGATGTACAGAAAAGCCAGTATAAAGACAGCGTGCGCAAGTTTAACAGTATTCCCGACAGCATCTCACTTTTGGTAACAACAGGAAAAAAAGATTTTTACGAATTCAAAAAGGTGATGCCGACCATCAGCAGGTCGATCGAGGTATTCCGTGCAAACGGCGTGGATCCCTGGTATGCACAGGCGATCCTGCTGATCGAAAGCCCCGGCAAAAGCAATACAAAATCATGTGTGGGCGCCAACGGGCCCTTCCAGCTGATGAAATCGGTGGCACGTGCACAGGGCCTGAAAGTGAATAAAACAATTGATGAGCGCACGGATATTGACCGCGCTGCTTACGGCGCATCACGCCTGCTGAGCCGCATCTGCATTCCATACACAAGGGCGATGCTCGACAGCGCACATGTTGCCTACAATGAAACAGACCTCTGGTTCCGTTTATTAGTGATGCATTGCTATCATGCAGGCGCAGGAAATGTTGCCGGTGTGATCCGCAAGATCAATCCTTCAGAAGGCGGGATGCAGCTGATCCAGCAGGTTTGGCAGACGACTTACGGCGGGTTCAAAAACTCCTCGCAGAATTATTCCCAGCTGGTGCTTGCAGCATTCACCAACTTTGATGCAATCGTTATGCCTTCCGATTCGGTGTACCTGATCGATGGCGACCGCATGTACAAATCATACGCACAGTGCAAATGCGCACCTTACGATGCCTGCAGCTATTTGGGCAACTGCATTGCGGAATACGAAAGCGACCTCGTGGAAGGTGTGATCCCCTTCGATTATTTCATCACGAAAGTGAAAGCCGTACAAACGGAATTAAGCGGCCTTGCCCCTTATGAATATCATTATCCGAACAGCGATGACCATTACAACGATATTGCTTACCAGCTGTTAAAGGCGAAAAAAACAGAGGATGCATTCAAAATGTTCAAGCTGAACGAGGCACAGTATCCTGATTCATGGTCGGTTTGCCACGGCCTTGGCGAAACTTACCGCATGATGGGACAAAAAGAGCAGGCACGCGCTTATTATAAAAAGTCGCTGAAGCTCAATCCCAACAACGAAGAAAGCCTGCGCGCAATGGCGAGGCTGAATGCGAAGTAGGATTTCATTCGCAGTTCGTCATCCCGTGCTCCGACACGGGATCTCATAAATGTTCGCAGTTTCTAATTAACGGATCCCGTGTCGTGGCACGGGATGACAGTCGTATTGTAAGATCTCTCCGTCAGAAAGAGGTAAATGGCCGTCAGAAAAAATCCCGCCCCTCCAAACCCAATTTTTCGTAAATTAGCATTCCTTAAAAAATCCCCTTGATAAAGAAAGAAGACATAGACAAGATTTTTGATGCCGTTCGTATTGAAGAGGTAGTTGCCGACCACGTTTCTCTGAAAAAGCGGGGCGTCAACCTGATCGGGTGCTGTCCTTTTCACAATGAGAAGACACCATCCTTCTATGTTTCTCCCGTGAAGGGCATTTACAAGTGCTTTGGCTGCGGAAAAGGCGGGCATGCGGTGAACTTCATCATGGAGCTGGAAAAGCTTTCCTATCCTGAAGCATTGCGCGCGCTTGCAAAAAAATACAACATCGAAATTGTTGAGAAGGAGCTTACGCCGGAAGAAAGCCAGTTCCAGAGCGCCAAGGAAAGCCTCTTCGTTGTTTCTTCCTTTGCACAGAAGCATTTTTCGGAAAACCTGTACAATACCGATGAAGGCAAATCGGTAGGGCTTGGTTATTTCAAGGAACGCGGATTAAGGGAAGACATTATCCAGCGCTTCCAGTTGGGCTACAGCATCAATCACCGCACAGCATTCACCGATATTGCGATCGCAACAGGATATAAAATTGAATACCTTGTAAAGAGCGGACTGACCATTGAATACCGGAACGAGCCGGAGCCGGGAACGGCGCAGAATGCAAACATGGCACCGCCGGAGGCCCGGTATGTAGACCGTTTCTGGGGACGCGTGATGTTCCCGATCCACAACAAGAGCGGAAGGGTGATCGCATTTGGCGGAAGGACGCTGCGCACCGACAAAAAAACATCGAAGTATGTGAACTCGCCGGAAACGGAGATCTATCACAAGAGCGATGTGCTGTATGGGCTTTACCAGTCGAAGGCCGCGATCGCGAAAGAGAAATTCTGCTTTTTGGTGGAAGGTTATCTCGATGTGATCTCCCTGCACCAGGCAGGCGTGGAGAACGTGGTTGCCAGCAGCGGTACGGCATTAACGGCGGGACACATCAAGGAGATCCAGCGGCTTACCAACGATATCACCATTTCCTTCGACGGCGATAAAGCCGGAATTGATGCCACCATCAAGAGCATCGATTTGCTGCTCGAAGAAGGCATGAATGTGAAAGTGCTTTTGTTTCCCGATGGGGATGACCCCGATTCGTATTCGAAGAAGGTTAGCACGGAAGAATTAAAAACATTCATCAAGGACAAGGCACAAACGTTCATCGCCTACAAAGCGGAGATCCTGACAAAAGACTCACAGCATGATCCTTTGAAAAAAGCAGAAGCGATCGTGAGCATTGTGAAAAGCATTGCGCTGATCCCGGATGCGATCTACCGCTCGGTGTACATCCGCGAATGCAGCCGCATCATGGAAGTGGATGAGCAGATTTTGCTGAGCGAGCTGAACAAGATCAGGAGCAAGCGCTTCAATGAAAAAAACACCGGCAATCCCAGCCAGGCAAAAGAAAACAATTATCAAACTAATTATACAGAAGAGCCGGTAATTGAGCCGAAGAAGGAGAACATTGCTGCTGATGCCGAATACCAGGAGCGCGACATCATCCGTATCATGATCAATTACGGCGACAGGATCGTGAAAGTGCCGGGAGAAGATGAGGAAGGAAACGCAACCGAAGCGGAACTAACCGTGGCAGAGCTGATCATTCATGAGATCCGGCATGATAACATTGTGCTTGAGAATTTAGTGTACAACAGCGTACTGAACGAGTTCATTCAAAGCCTGGATACGTACCAGGTGATCCCGAACCAGAAGCATTTCATCAACCATGAGAATGTAGCGATCTGCTCACTCACCGTGGACCTGCTGAGCTCACCCTACCATCTCTCGAATTGGGAGCAGCACGATATCTTCATTACATTTGAAGAGGATGTGCTGAAGAAAAGCATTTACAATGCGATCTATGCGCTGAAAGCACGCAAGCTCGAGATCATGATCCAGGATAACCAGAAGCGCCTGCGAGAAAATCCGCCGGAGGAAGAAATGCTCACACTCATGCAAACACAGCAGCAGTTGCTGGAAGCAAAGAAAATTTTCAATGCCTTACTTGGAAGAATTGTAGTGAAATAAACGGGATGTTTACCCTGCACAGGATTTAGCTGAGCCACATAACATGATAAATAAAGATCGTTTTAAGTATTATCTCCTGGTGTTTTTATCCGCATCCGTTCTGAGCGGTTGTATGAGCTATAGAAAGCTGCTGACGGATGAAGTTGTAATGAAAGACGGAAATTCCCAGACGGGAACTATCCTGAAATGCGATTCTGCCATCCTGAAGATAAGGCAAACAGATGAATCTATCCGCATCATTCCATGGGCCGCTGTTGACACCGTGCAGGGAAAAAAACTGAAAACCCTATGGCTGGGCGCAAACCTTGGCTATTACAAAGCTCCCTATTTTTCAGTGTTCCGGAACACGCCTGAAGCTGCCGAAAGCATCGGGTTTCAGCTGAAGGCCGGACTGGCCCTGAGAGGCAGCAACCTGTACTATCTCCACCTGGAACACATCCCGGGACGGCCTTACGCAGTTACAAAGTATGGAATCGGCTGGCAGCATTACCTCGGGCAAAGTACCTATATCAGGAAAAACACTTTTTTTACCGGCGCTGAGCTGAATCTCATGAATGCAAAATTCAACAACGGGCCACAGCTTACCCTTGAGCCTTTTACCGGCTACGAAAGAAGGCTGAACCAGCAGCTCCGCATCCATTTTAAGTTCGGGCTGCAGTTCAACCTGGCAAACAAGAACAGCCAGGCGGGAGTTAACCTTACGGTCGGACTTCACTTCATGAAGCGGAACTTTAAAAAATATTATGAAACCCTTAACCGGGAACACCGGTTACCACGCAAGTGAAAAAGCTATTCCTACATATTTTCCTTTTCTTCAGCCTCAGCACAATGGCTCAAACCGGCGCGCTGGTGTTCAACGATTCCGTTTTGCACAACCTTACCATACAAACAGACCTCGGCACCAACTGGTTTGATACGCTTGAACAGGATTTCGCACAGAACTTTGCCAACCCTTCGCTTTATCCTGAAATATACCATACATGCGATATTTCCTGGGATGGGATCAGCCTCAGCAATTGCGGCTTCCGGGAAAAAGGAAATGCCTCCAATTCACTGGCCACCTTCGGAAGAAAAAAACCGCTGAAAATATCCTTTGATGAATTCGCTAACCAGGACCTGGACGGCTTAAAAAAGATCAATCTCAATAATTTCACCAACGACCCTTCCCTTGTCCATGATGCCATTGCACTCAAGCTTTTCCGCGATGCCGGGCTGAGCGCTTCAAGAACATCCTACACCAAAGTATGGATCAACGGAGAATACATCGGGCTGTACATTGTGATAGAGAACGTGGATAAAACCTTTCTGAAATTCCAGTTCAGCAGCAGCGAGAACGATGGCAACCTGTACAAAACGGACAGGGGCGCAAACGTTCCACTGAACTGGCTGGGCCCGGACCCACAAGGCTATATGGATGAGGGCCTGAAGCTGACAACGAATGAAACTGCCGGTAACTGGACAAAGCTGATCAGCTTCATCGACCTTATCAACAACGACCGGTCGGATGATTTCAGGCAAAAGCTGGAAAGCGCATTCGATGTGCATTCCTACTTAAAGGTCCTTGCCATTGAAAAATGTACCAGGAGCTGGGACAGCTATTGGGGCGGCGGCAATAACTTTTACCTGTATGAGCATCCCGATGGAAAAATACGCTGGATCCCCTGGGATATGAATGAAACATTCCAGGATATAAAAATAATAGGCGGCCTCACTTCCCTGCTGGACGGATATCTTGTGCCTACCAACAAATTCGATGACCGGCCTTTACTGAAACGCATCTTTGAAATTGAAGAATACCGCAACGAATACCTGGATTATGCATGCGGACTGATCCAGACGAATTTTACACTGCATCACCTTGGGAGCTATATTCTGCAACAGCATAACCTGGTGGATGAAGCGTATAAAACCGATCCGAACAAATACAATACTTATGGCTCATTCGAGCGTTCGCTCACCGATTATAACCAGGATGCAGTTTCACTGACCCATTCGGGTTATGTGCTCAGGATCAATTATCCGGGTATTTATCCTTTCATTCAATCGCAACGGGAATGGGCATCGGAACAACTGGGCGGCTGGGACCATGATTGCAAGATCGAGGACAACACGGTGTACAACCTGTTCATCTACCCGAACCCCGCTGCCAGCTATGTGAATATACTGAGCGACTCCGCTTCGGATTTTGAATATGCGCAATTCAGGCTGTACGATTTCACCGGAAGATTATACAGGAAAACGGATTACGAGCTTATTACAGGAAATTATTTTACACTTCCGCTGCAGGAGATCCCCTCCGGCATTTATTTGCTGATCAAAAACTCTGCAGATGGCCGGATCGGCAGGGCCAGGCTTGTGATACCCTAATAAAAAAAGGGATAAGTTTCCTTATCCCTTTCCAGTCATTTTTAATTTGTTAAATCTAATAACAAGTCACGCCGATCAACTCGCCTTCACAACCAAAATCTACGCTGGCAACAAGAACTGCGAGGAAAGGACAGGCACCGGGGCCGCTGCATTTCGGGCGGGCAGTGAATGTTACCCTGTAGGTAAATCCCTGCACAAAACAAATCCCGGTTACATCGGTGGTTGCTGAAATATCGTAATCCCCGTTGTATTGCTGCAGGCATTCGTGCGCCGCACCGCGGGCCCTGCCCTCGAGAGAATTTTCATTGGTAGATTGCGCACGCGCAGTTGTCAGGAACAACAGCATGCATAAAACGGATAACACTGTATTGATTTTTTTCATGGCTTTAAGTTTAGGGGGTTAGACTTAGTTTACAATGCTGAATTTTTAATAGCAGGTCACTGCGATTATCTCGTCCTCGCAGCCAAAATCAACAGTTGCAATAAGCCTTGTCGGGAAGGTAGGACAAGGCCCTGTTCCGTTGCATTTCGGACCTGCATAAAAGGATACCCTGTGGGTAAAGCCCTGTACAAAGCAAATACCTGTTGTAGTTGTGGAAGCGGTGATCTCATAGATCCCTCCATGGTACGGCTGAAGGCAGTCATGGGCTGCATGGCGGGCCCTGCCTTCCAGTGAATGTGAATTTGACTGTGAGCTTGAGGTTTGTGCCTTAACGTTTGTTAAGAACAACAACATGCATAAAACTGATAATACGACATTGATCTTTTTCATGGCTTTTAAGTTTTAGGGTTAGACATTAGTTTGTTATAAGCTAAGCTATTGCATATCCCGGCTCCTTCAAAATTTTACATGTAAAATGGGTATTTGCACCCATTTCAATGCCGTAATATACCCATGAAACAATCCTGGTGTGTTTTATTCGATCTTCATATCCTTCACATTCAACTGCAAAGAAACACTTCCGTTGAATACATTCTCTTCGATGGCATAGCAGGCGCTGAAGGGTTTTCTGCGCAATACATCATCAAAATGCTTTGCCTGTGAGAAGGCGATGGATGGGAAGCAGGGATTCTCTTTCCCGCTTGAAACAATGTCCATTTTCAGGTGGTTGTTCCCGACAATGCGAACGGTGCCTTTATCCACAAGGTTCTTCGTCATGAACACCGGCGCCATATTGCCCGGGCCGAAGGGTGAGAACTGGTTGAGAATGCGGAAAAATTTAGGTGTGATATCGCTCAGCTCTATCTCCTCATCGATCTCGATCTCAGGAACCAGCATGTGGTCCTGGATGGTGGCGCTTACCACTTCTTCGAACTTCTGCTGGAATGCAGCAAGGTTCTCCAGCTTCAAAGTCAGTCCCGCTGCGTATTTATGCCCGCCAAACTGCTCGAGCAGGTCGCTGCAGGCCTCGATGGCATCATACACATCAAAGTCCTTCACGCTGCGCGCAGAGCCTGTAGCCTTGCCATTTGACTCGGTGAGGATAATGGTCGGACGGTAATATTTTTCGATGAGGCGTGATGCAACAATTCCGACAACTCCTTTGTGCCATTCGGAATGGAACAGCACCGTGCTTTTGCGCGCGGTCAGTTCGAGGTTTCCTTCGATCATACTCAGCGCATGCTGCGTGATGGTAACGTCAATGCTTCTTCTTTCCGTATTGGTGATGTTGATGTTCTTTCCGTTCTCGGCAGCGCCTGCATGGTCGTCGCAGATCAGCAGGTCGACGGCATTCCTCCCTGTTTCCAGCCTTCCGGCAGCATTGATGCGGGGGCCGATGGTAAACACCAGCTCGTTGATGGTCACTTCCTTTTTAATGTTGGCAAGCTCGAGGATCGCCTTGATGCCTTTACGCGGCGCCTTGTTGATCTGCTGCAGCCCGAAATAGCAAAGAATGCGGTTCTCCCCAACGATCGGCACAAGGTCGGATGCGATGGAGATCGCGGTAAGGTCTAAGTATTGTTCCAGCTCGGAAAAGGGAATGTTATTCCTGAGCGCATACGCCTGCACCAGCTTGAATCCAACTCCGCAACCGCACAGCTCGTCAAAGGGGTAGGTACAGTCACTCCGCTTCGGATCGAGCACCGCTGCTGCATTGGGCAGCGTATCGCCCGGGCGGTGATGGTCGCAGATGATGAAATCGATGTTCCGCTCATTGGCATAGTCCACTTTGTCGATGGCTTTGATGCCGCAGTCGAGCGCAATGATGAGGCTGAAATTATTTTCTTTCGCGAAATCAATTCCCATGAAGGAGATGCCGTATCCTTCGGCATAACGGTCGGGAATGTAAAAATCGATGTTGGGATGGTAATTCTTCAGAAAGGTGTATACGAGCGAAACCGCGGTGGTTCCGTCCACATCGTAATCGCCGTACACAAGGATCTTCTCATTGTTTTTTATGGCGCGCTCCAGCCGTTCAATGGCTTTGTCCATGTCCTTCATTAAAAAAGGATCATGCAGATCGCTGAGGGAAGGACGGAAGAAATTCTTTGCCTCGGTAAATGTATTTATACCGCGCTGCACCAGCAGGTTGGCCAGCACCTTATCAATACCCAGTTCCTTTGCCAGGCCGGTTACAATTGCATCATCCGCACCCGGCTTTACTACCCACCTTTTTTCCATACGTTTTTCGCCAATTCCAATCACAGGAATACAGATTTATAAATGTTGTTGTGTTCTTAGCGTAAAATTAAGAAAATTGAAGCGGTTAGAGGGTGATGTTGATAATTTGCTACTAATTGTAGTATATAACCGGATCTGCAGAATCGAATAAACAAAAAATTCCCGGCAAACCGCCGGGAACCTGTGAGAAAAACATATTGTTACTATTGCTTTATCATTCTCTTTGTTTCGATGATATTTCCGTCGGCTACCAGTGTATAGCTATATACGCCGTTTGATAAATCGCTTGCAAACACATTCAATTGTCCTTTTCCTTTTTCCTTCAGCTCCACCGTTTGGATCAGCTTTCCAGCTGCATTGTAAAAAAGGATCTGTGCCTTTACAACCGTTTCGGGAAGGAAATAATTAATGGTTGTTTGCTCTGCAAAAGGGTTGGGAACGTTTTGGTCAAGTACAATGGATTGGGCATCTTTCAACTCTACATTGATACCGGATGCAGGGATTGTTGAGCTGGCTTGCGCCTGGTGGTTGTAGCAGCAGGAATTCAGGTTATTATTCAGTTGAGTCATTGCTTCCGAAAGGCTATCAATTTTTGACTGCTGCTCCTGCATACCCTTCATCAATATGGCTATGAAGGCATTGTAATTAAGGGTTTTGTAGGTTAGGGAAGGAATTACAATATTGTGCGCGGAATCCAATACTGCCGGCTGAACAGCGGTTCCTATCAGTTCAGGCAATATTGTTTCAACATCCTGTGCAATAAACCCATATTGGTATTTACTGCTAAGTTTCATATTGGCATGTGCAATTGTATCAAAATAAAAGGTCTTGGGAAGCAGCTGGGAAATAATACCCATAGCATTTGAAAGCGGATTTATATCCTGTTTTAATGTTTGATCAGAGGTAAAATTGTCTGTTCCGGTTCGAATGACATCTCCATTAAAATAGCCTGCATAATTATTTGTTCCACCTCCTGCCTGGCTATATATACCATAGCAATTTGAACCTCCGTTTGCAATTGCATAAACACCATAATTGTTTGCAGCGTTTTGCGATGTCGAAAAAACACCGTAATTGTTATTGCTGGCTCCCTGGGCATCTACAATCATCCCGTAATTACTATTAGCAGCAGGCCCGCCAACAACTCCGCCTCTGAAGCTTCCACCGACATTAAATTGAGCGGCATTTTCAGCATGTCCAACAACTGCTTGATTCTGATAGCTTGCAACTCCCTGAACCGCAGTTTCAATCCCTGTATTTTGGAAGCCAGTTCCATTTAGATTTAAATTCAGTCCCCTTGAAAGAGCAGACGGATCAGGAGTAGAAGAAATTATGTTCAAGGCATTATTCGCACCCAGCGAATTTTGAATTTCGATACTTACACCGTTCGCATTACCTGAAGGGATAACACTTCCATCGGTGAAAAAGAATGCAGCATTATAATTCGCATTGTTTGACACATTGAATTTACCGATAGTTGTAAAGTTCCCTATGCTGAAAACATTTTTTTGATAAAGCCCGTCACCACTGAACGTTATATTATTATTGTTCATTGGAATTTCTCTGTCGTTTAATAATTGTGCTGTTGTTGCTCCTACATCATTTCCGAGTTGTACAACTGAAGGATTCAATGGGTCCAGCGAAGTCCCATTATTAGCTCCATTAACAGTTCCTGTTCCTGTACTTGCAGCGGCGAGCACTACATCTCCATTTATATCCACCGTAAGTACCTTCGTAGCTACAGGCCCGGCTGGCGAAGCGGATGTAAGCTGCCGGAAGCGCAGGCCGCTGGCATTCGGAGTTGGTGTGGTTAAGCCATAAGGATGCGCCACAATCTCCAGGCAGTTCTGCGGACCGGGTGTGATCCCTGACAGGCCAATGCCGACAAATACACGGTTATTCCCGAGAATCATCATGTTGTTGTTGGTGACAATGGTCTGTGCACCAATCGCAGCGGCATTTGTAAAACCCGGGCCGCTCAGGCGGGCGCCATGCCCAACAAGCGTATTAAAGTCTCCGCTGACATTTCCTCCTCCGGCACCCCGTCCAAGAAATACATTGCTGCTTCCGCTTACATTGTTGGGCCCGCTCTGATCTCCCAGGAAGGTATTGTTTGCACCAACCGTATTGGAGTCCCCCGCTGTATTCCCGATAAACGTATTCATCTCTCCGTTGAGAGGGATTACTGTAACATTTCTAAATCCTGCCTGGTAACCGACAAATGTATTTTGCCTGCCGATTGTATTTGCCTGCCCGGCCATGCTGCCAACAAATACATTGTCTCTTCCGTTGGTTAAAGTAGTGGATGTATTGTTCAAACCGGCATTGAAACCTATAAAGGTATTGTCAGGCGCCTGGTTGTTAGCGGCACCCGCGTTATTTCCCACAAACGTATTGCGTGTTCCTATAGTGTTGGCTGCGCCAGCAGTAGCGCCCACAAAAATATTGGTAATGTTTCCTGCTGAGCCGCGCCACATCGTCATTACATTGCCGATCATGTAGCCGTTGTTTTGAACAAGAGGAATCGTAAAATCCTGCACATTTATATTCCCGCCATCAAGCGTTAACATCTGGTTGGGGCTTGTAAAGCCGTTGCCTATTCCTACGAAGCCAGTAGTACCTGTAATAACCATACGTTGAGTGCTGTTTGTAAAAAAGTTCATTGGCTGGGCTAAGTTTGTTCTTAAATTGAAAGGAACAGCGTTATTAGTACCAATATAACTTGCCGCAGTAATCTGGTCGGGGGCTGGCGTTGAAATATTTGAATTCCCAGCTATCTGCCAATGTCCATTCTGCGATAACGCTGGATTCAGATTTATTAAAAGCATTAATAATACGATGCTTGACCCCGTCAAATTGTTTTTTTGATTTACTTTTTTCATGGGCGTTTGGAGTTAGTTAATGATTAGTTTTTGTGTATATGCTTTGTTGTCAATATAGATTTTTAAAATATAAATTCCGTTGGGAAGGTTCGTTCTATCAATAATTGTTTCTTCATTTGTAATATTTATTTGCTCCAATTCATTCCCCATCAAATCCGATATTTTTAATATCCCTTGTTTAAATTCTGGGTTGATTCTTACTGTTGTGCTGGTATTAAAAGGATTCGGATAAACATTAAAACCCTTCAATGATGAATTAATTGCGACACTCGTTAATAGTGAATCCATTACAACTATATCGTCAAGTAGATAATACGCAATATGTTGCCAAAGGTGAACCGAAGAAGAATATATCAATGTATCGGTTAATGAATCCGAAAACAGATTACCGATTTGGAAATATTGATATGCTGAATCTGCTGTAAAATAGCCGCTTATCGTAGTCCAATTTGTGGTATCGGAAATTATTGTGGAACCGTAAATGGTAGCTATATTTGGTGTAGGACGAATGACGGCTTGCGAATCTGGGAAAGGGCATTCATTAAAAGGAATTGTGGAAAATAAAATTCCTATTCCACTGTTGGCACAATCACCACCAGCGGTATTCATCGGTCTAACCTTAAACGAAACAAAATATTTGGTTCCAATTACAAGTGGAGAAGTTAAGCCTCTGCCGATATATTCTCTAACATTAGCATTAGAAGTATCGCTTTCGTATGAATAGAATCCAGCATAGGCTAAACCATCTGCCGCTGGTATAACACCCCAAAAATTATTAGGAACACTGAAACCGCCACTTGAAATCGAATCTGTACAGCCATTATAATAATCGGGGGTTCCGCTATAACTCTTCCATCCAGTTGAAACAAAAATATTTTGACCTGGCGAACAGCTATCGGCTAATTCAAATGATGGGTTAGGCACAAGATTCTGAGCCTTTACAGCAACGGTACAAAGGATAAATAAAAAAATGAGTAGGCGTTTAAGCATACAATAAAGTTAAAACTATTTTACTGAAAAGCAAATGTTCTGAACTTTATCTTTGATAGAAGAAATTGCATGTTCTTGCTAAAGATTTCAGGTGAAATAAAAAATGAAATGGGTTGTAGATTTTATCTTATCTCATGAATGGTCAGTTCCCTCTATCGCACCCACGTTTGTTCCGACAAAGGTTTTTCTTATTCCGGCTGTATTAGCTGCGTCTGTGTTTGCGCCGACAAAAATATTGGTAATGTTTTCTGCTGAGCCGCGCCACATCGTCATTACATTGCACTTCCAACATGAGTAATGACAGGGCTATCAATTCCAGCAGATGTAATTTTGTAAGAATAAAAAGCATCTTAAAAATGTTTATGAGCAATTAGCCACACATCTGTTCCATTGGGATAAGCAACGGCACATAATTTTTCAGTTACAGTATCTAAAAGCAATATGTTCTTTTGCGCCGAAATCACATCTCCATTTCCTCCATCCATACACATATTAATTAGTGAATACCTTAAACCTTTCTGAAGATTTCTTTCTATCCCATCGGTTGTAAAAAGATAATATAAAGAATCACTTAAAGGAGTTGGAATTATAAATGCTGCCGATGTAGATGAATAAAATCCTTCTAAACTATCACCATTCGGCATGACAAGATTGTTTTTATTCCAAACTTTTTCTCCATTCGAATAAAATAATAAAGTTCCACTACTGTCGGAAATCGATGCACAACCCTCACTATACAAATAATCACCAGGTGGTGTAGGATTACCAAATATCTGGCATCCAATCAAGGCCGTGGGTATTCCACTATTAAAATCAATCCCGCCACCCTGCCCAAACATCCAAATATTGCCTTGCTTTTGTGCAAAGGTTATTTGGATTAAGCAAAGTATAAGTACTGATATTAATTTTATTTTTTTCATAATGATTTCCTTATCATAAAAGTTGGCGTAAATTGTAAAGGATAAGCCACTACCATAAAGATAAAACAAATGGCGAAAAAAGCAAATGAAAGAAGATCGTATTCTGACCGCGGGCTTATAATCAAAATACCCTCTAATAGGTATTGCACACCCTTCCTTCCACAGGTATATTTGTTGTACCTTTAAAGCAATGCAGCAGCCATTCTACATATCGCCCGCCATCACCGAGCAGCCCAACGGGCTCTGGGGATTTTATCCGCAGGTGATCGAGCTGAAAAAAAAGAAAAAGTGCTGTAAAAAATTCAAGACGGAAAAGCGCTGCAAAAAATGCCCTGCCAATTGCTAAGGATCATTTCGCAGGATTGTTAAGGCCTTATCTCGAAGCGGTCGGCATCCTTAAACGCAGGAAATACTTTCCGGAACTCCACTAACTCTTCATAGCTTAAAGAAATTGTTTCCGCAGCTTCCTCATGTGCAGGAATGCTGCTGATGATCTCGCCTTTGAAGTTAATGATGGCCGAATCCCCGGAATGATAAATTTCATGTCCATCGTTCCCTACCCTGTTCAAGCCGGCAACATAACACTGGTTTTCAATGGCACGTGCCAGCAGCAATGTTTTCCATGGATGCGACCTTCTTTCGGGCCAGTTGGCAACATAAATGAGTACATCATACATTTCGGTGTTGCGGCTCCACACAGGGAAACGCAGGTCGTAGCACACGAGCGGACAAATCTTCCAGCCTTTGATCTCCTCTGTTATTTTTTTCGTTCCCGCTGTATAATGATTGTTCTCATCGCCCATGCTGAAAAGGTGCCTCTTGTCATAAAAAGAGTACGTTCCATCGGCACCCATCCATACCAGGCGGTTGTAATATTTCCCATTGTCTTCACAAATAATGCTGCCG
>JAOQAD010000034.1 GCA_025963775.1 Bacteroidota bacterium
AACCTTCATAATCATTTAATTGATATTTAGCATTTCCTCTGTTAAAATAGGCATTGGTGAATTTTAAATTTAATTCGATGACCTTATTATTATCCTGTATACACCCCTTATAATCATTTAATTTAAATTTAACAATTGCACGGTTGAAATAGGCATCACAAAAATCAGAGTTTAATAAAATAGCTTTATCATAATCCTGAATAGCTCCTTCATAATTTTTCAAATCATCTTTCGCGTTCCCTCTGTTGAAATACGCTTCACTATTTTCAGGATTAATTTTAATTGCCATATTAAAATCCCGAAGTGCGCCATCGTAATCTTTTAAATTTTTTTTTGAATTTCCTCTGTTGTTGTATACTTTGTCATCATTAGGGTTTAATTCAATGGCTTTATTGTAATCCAGAATCGCTCCATCAAAATCTTTTATTTCATTTTTGGAAAACCCTCTGTAATAGTAAGCACCCACATAACCTGGGTCTAATTCAATTACTTTACTATAATCTGTAATTGCACCAGCATACGCACTTATCTTTTCTTTGGCTTTTGCTCTGTTGTAATAAGCGTCTACATGTTCAGGATTTATCGAAATTGCTTTGTTGCCGTCTTCTATTGATTCTGTATAATCTTTCAGTGTATATTTAACTCTGGCTCTGCAATAATATGCTTGCCAATCAGCCGGAGTCAATTTAATTGCTTCATCATAATCCTTCAAAGCATCTTCATATTTCTTTAGGTCGTCATTCAAACTTCCCCGGTTGTAATAGGCTGAACTATTTTTAGCGTTTAATTCAATGGCTTTATTATAATCCTGAAGTGCGCCAATGTAGTCTTTCAAAAGGGACTTAGAAGTTCCTCTGCTATTGAATGCTGTGTCATAGTTTGGTTTTAACTTAATCGCTTTTGTATAATCTTCGATTGAGCCACTATAGTCGCCCCATTTATACCTGGCAAATCCGCAATCATAATACAAACTGGCATTACTGGAATCAAATACAATAGCAATATTAAAATCTTCCAATGCACCAATGTAGTTTTTTAAATTGATTTTAGAATTCCCTCTGTTGATATAGGCATTGGTATAATCGAATTTTAGTTTAATGGCTTTTGTATAGTCGATAATCGCTCCATTATAATCTCCTAGTGCATCTTCCGAAATACCCCTGTCGAAATACGCAAGCGAATTCTTCGGTTTTAGTTTAATGGCTTTTGTAAAATCACTTATTGCTCCGGCATGGTCTTTTATTGCGGCCTTGCTATTTCCCCTGTTTATATAACAATTTTCATCTTTGGAATTCAATTCAATTGATCTGGAAAAATCTAAAAGAGCTTCTTTGTAGTTTTTTAATTTGTTTTTACAAGTCCCTCTGTTATAATAGTAAACGGCTATGGTCGAATCCAATCCAATAGCCCGGTTAAAATCCTCTATGGCACCGTTATAATCCTTTAAATTGGCTTTCGCACTTCCTCTCTTATTATAAGCATTGTCACTTAATGAGTCTAATTCTATAGCCTTTGTGAAATCCCCGAGAGCAAGTTCATATTTCCCTTCTTGAAATTTTGCAACCCCCATTTTTATGTAATCTTTAGAAGTTTGCCCGAAAAAAATTATTGGGAAAAATGTAAATAGAAAAGCCAGTATTTTACAAGTATTCATATTTGGTTCTGGAGATGCTGAATAAGTATTCATGATTTTCGTCATATAATTAGATTTTAAAAGGTTAATTTTTTTGAAAACATAAATTTATTCTAATTGTAATGTCCATATTCTTAGTGAACTGCAAAATATAAATTCTTATATTTTTTCTTTATTAAATGGTATTCATTTCTATGATTAGTAATTATGCCTAATGAATCCTGATTGTATGCAACAACTAAAACCATAGCATCTGATTTTTCTGCAATGGAATGAAAATTCATGCAACTATAGTGTGGCGTGCTTAGATATTTAATTAAAATCGTTCTGATCCCTGTTTTTGTGTCGACTAAAGTTGGAATGAATTCGATAAATTCTATTTTGCTGATATCATCCACCACTAATTTTTCTGACGCTTTTGTATGCAAAAAACGGCTTATAATTATACAGGAGTCTGCCAGTTCGACATAAACATAAAAAGCTTTTTCTTCAATCCCGAAATACCTTGTCGCTTTATTTTCTTTCTTCCATTGTTTCCCATTATCCACCTCATAACGTACCGTTGGGTAAGATGTTAAACATCCTGAAATAAGAACAGACATAACAATTACCTGAAATGTTTTTCTCATATTTGAAATTTTAGTTTGGCTTAAAATTTTACGCATTAAAATTAAAAATGAGTTGAGGATTCAAACGAAAATTCAAATAAAAAAGCCTGGTAACTAGCTCTTCATAATTTTTTTATAGAGATCTTTCAAGTCGTTTGATTTCATATTATAAGCACCTGAAACATGTGTTGAATAGATTATTTCGCCACTGGATGAATTAACCACATTCACATATTTCTGGTTACTATCTCTGATAAATATCAAATAGTAAAAAGTCTCATTTGTTTGAATTTTATTGTTTAATTCCTCCGTGGGAATAACCTTGTATTTTAATTTATAACCATCGAACATTTCATTCTCTGACGTCTTTGTTTCATTTCCGTTGAACACATTTGTTTTAGTTAACACGTAATCAGGCGCATACAGCATGCTTGATTTAAGTTTACTAAGTTCTGCATTATTAAGAAATTCCTGATATGGCCCTCGTTTCTCACCAGATGCAAAAAAGGAATTCAAAGTTTGAATGTAGTTTTTGAAAATCCCGGGTCCCCAGTTTTTAAGGTGAGAAAAAAGATTATATGATGGCGCATAGACATCTTCTGTAGAAACGATGGTTTCAAAGTCAGCATGCATAGAAATGCTAGCAATTTGGTCCTTGTAAGTGATTCCGTATTCTAACCTTGTTTTTTTGCTTTCAATAAATTCATCGCTCGGTGTCCAAAATTCAAGGGAAATAAATTTCTGCTCGGTTTTCATTCCTTCGGTGGTTGTTGTTTTCCCGGCATTGTCTGTTTTGGCCATACCTGATAACTGACCAGTAATAGAAGTAAGAGTAATATTTAAAAATGAATTTCCTTTGGCTAAGTGTTTATCAACTTCGGAATAACTGATGAATTCTGGTTTTGAAATGGTCCAGTTTTTAGTAAAAACCTCTTTGTATGCCTTTGCATCTGCAGAATTTGGATCAGGCATTACAAAATATGTTGTCCCTGATTTTGCTTGTGGAAGTTTATCTAGTCCCGCAGTGGAGATCTGTGCTGTCATTTGAACTGAAAACGAAATGCCCAAAGCAATTGTAATAAATAGTTTTTTCATAGGTTTATTGGTTTATTGTTATTTCCTGACTTAAATGTTATATTTTCAATTCATTAGCAAGCTGTAACCTGAAAAATTGGATACAATAGTTTAAACAAATCAATGTAAAAGACTGCTTACTTTTTTCACAATGGGAAAAAATGCAAATAGAAAAGCAAGTGTTTTACTTTTATTAGCCTGTTCCTGAAAGTTTGAGTGAGTATTCATTATCCAAATTTTAAAATTTTATTTTATCTCTTTCGCAAAACCAGTTTGGATCGCAATTTGTTATTTTGCAGCCCCCGCTTAAATAATTTTTCTTTTTTTCTTTCCGGCCTCAATTACTAATCCATAAACGATTGGAACTGTTTTATCATTTTTATGACAAATTCGGCAGGTGTTATCGTTAAGCGATTTGTTATAAATACAATTTTTATTTAGTATAATTATTTTAAGCGCCACGTCTTTATCAACAACAATTGAAAAGGTAGAATCACCATAAGTTGTTTCAAAAGTTTTTATATTGTATCGTCCTTTTGCAACATCTTCAAATTTGAAATTGCCATCAAAGTCGGTTTCAACTGTTCTTAAAACTTTTCCGTTATCAGAATCAATTAATTCAACTGATACAAATGGGAATGGCTCATTGGATGTTTTATAGAATGTAGTTCCGTGAATAGTTCGACCGTGAACAGCTAATCTTGCTGTATCCAACTTGTTTGTCAAGGCTTCAACATTGCTCTGAGAAACTACAAATGAAGCGCTCCCCCAAAGTATTATTAGTAAAATATATTTCCTTGCGATCGATTAAATATTTATCATCATTTAATGCACTCTGTCTCGTTTGCGTTTCCCTATTGGAATATTTAATTGTAGATTAATTCCATGGCCTAATTTATAGTAATCTTTATTGGTTAAACCAAAAGTATAAGAGTAATTAAGATTGATGTACCCACGATATGTTAATCCTATTTCGTGTCTGTATTTAAGGCTCCCTTCACCGTTTGGGTTAATATAATACAGAATATTTAGTCGCGATATGCATATCGGGATTTGATAAAATCCAACTCACAAGATAATTTTGGAGCAATTACAAGCGTTGCATTATCGGACAATATTTCTGCGCCAAGGGCATATAAACTAAATGTTTCCGGTATAGATGCATTATATTCAGCGGAATAACTCCTTCCAACTGAAAACTCATAAGACGTATAGTTTGTCCTATTAATACCAGCAGTTATAATGAAATTATGTCCACATTGACTATAGTCTGCGTTATGCATTTTTTTGGAAATTGAAACAGAATCAGTTGTTTGACCATGCCCTAAAATTGAAATAGCAATACTTAAAAAAAGAAATACTATCACGGTTTTTCTCTCTAAGTAGTTTTTTTCGATATATATGTTTTTAAGACAAGTAGTATAATTTAATAAATACATTTTTATTTTATGGATCCGGTTATCCGTTAATCTGTAAAGCCAAAATTACAGAATTAAATACACAAAAACATACACCATTGTGTGTACTTATTTCTACCTATAAAGGGGTAGAAAATTAAAGCTTCGATAGAACATTTGTCATTGATTTAATAGTTAAGTGCAATTATTTAGTCAACCTGTAATTATGCACTTATTTATAATTTTAGACGTCCAATAATGTCTTGATAATTATAGATAATAATTCCAATTGTCAAAGGAGAATTTAGAATCAGAAACACAATTGTCGCCAAATCCTTTCCATTATCTGTAAATCTAAAGTCTCCATCTATTATTTGGTGCTCCTTCTTATTTAAATACTTCCAAATATCTTTGTCTCCATAATTTGACCACATGAAAGTTGAATCACCTTTTTTAAGTGTAGTTAAATCATGATTGATTTTCCAGGTTTGTTGTTTAAGCATTTGCAGGATTGATTCGTCTTCAGTTTTTACCTGACAGTAAATCCCCGTTGGAATGCCGACAATCAAACAAATAAATACAGTTCTAATAATAGTTTTCATTTATCTAATTCAAAAATTGTTGCAATCACTCCAAAATTCAATAGCTAATTTTGGTTCTTTGAGTGTTTCCCAATTGGAAGGTAATACTAAATTAAATTCATTAGCAAAATATGTAGTTAAGTCAAACCCATAGCAAACAATATCCATCTGATAAACAGAAAATATTGGATTCCCTGATTCGTTCGGACGACTTGGAATGTATCGATGTGAATATATTGGGATTAACTTAGGATAAGAGTTGTAATACCTTTTTGCAATTTGGACTTGAGATTCAAGGTCTTTAGGTTTGTCTCCTCATGCATTATACCAAAAATCATTAGATTGGATGTCAAACAACATACCATCGAAAGGCCAATTAAGTCTGCATAGTATTTTGTCAAACTCTTCTTTAGATGTCAAAGCACTACGCCAGTGAATAAAACTATCTGAAGTAGGTAAAGCAATTTGTAAAAACAATTTGAGATCGGGAGGGAAACTAAAATGGAAGTTTTTTTCAATTTTTAAGATTTCATTTTCAGAGAGACCTTTTTCGAAAATAAGTCCCTTGTTTTTCAATAGTTGAATGAGCAATTTTACTTTATCGATATTCATTACTTTATCTTTAATGGCATTAGCTCGATTTCAAATGCTTTTGATAAATTTCGTTTCTCGAAAGCAGAGTCGGTATGAATTGAACCTGAAAATGGTTTTTTATTATATATGTGAGCATTCATTATTAAATTAAATTAAATATAATTTAAAATAGGATTAGAAAACATAGCCTCATGTCAATTATTTATCACCTTATTTAATTGATTGTTTAATGTAAACTTGTTTCAAGTTGCCTCTTTCCCAATTTATTACTAATGTTTCATTCATAACTGTACCTTTTAATATTTTTCTGTCATATCTTTTTTCAGGCGCTTGTCTTGGATAAAATTGTTCTAATATTATTTGATTGCCATTTACGGCAAAATGTCCACGCCAAGTTGAATTACTGTCTGCTAATAAATCATTTTTCGCAAACACGTTTTTTTTATAAATTTTCAAGAATGTTCCATCACTGTAAAATTTTAAATACTCATTATAATCGTGGGGTTGAGGGTAGAATGTCTCATTATTCGCAATGGAATGGTCTTTTTTGTAAATTGCTCCGGTGTCTATAACGAGGAAGTCCTTTGAATTCATTGGTTGATTATATGTATAGTGCTTTTGATTTATTAAAGACTCTTTATCTGCATTATATATAATGCGATAACCACAGGAGGCTAAAAATAATAGTGCAATACAAGTAAGTTTAAATAACATTTTTTTCATGATCATTTTCAAAGTGGGCATTGCCTTAGCACATACCTGAAAATAAATTTAAACATACTTTTTTGTGTAACCTATTAGTAAAGCCAAAATTGTTGAATTTAGCGCACAAAACAATACACCATTGTGTGTATTTATTCCTACCTAAAAAGGTGTAGAAAGTTAAAGTTCTGATAGATTATTATCGATGGAAAATTTAACTAAAGCCGCAACATTTTTAAGCTCTAATTTTTGCATAGCATTTTTACGGTGCGTGGTCACAGTTAATTCACTTAAGCCTAATTCATCTGCTATTTCTTTACTGGTCATTGATTTAACAACGAGTTTAATAATCTGAATTTCTCTTTTGGTTAATAACGATATTGGATTGTGGTTTGGTTTTGAACTTTCTTTAATAATACTGGCAGTAACTTGTTTTGTAAGGTATGTTTCTCCGGAAGACACTGCATTTATGGCTTCAATCAATTCGTTTTTTGAAGTGTTTTTTAAAATATATCCCTTAACTCCTGCTTTTAACATTTTCATAATTCGATTATGATCATCGTACATGGTTAATGCAATCACTTTTATTTTCGGATAATTTTTAGTAATCCACTCAGTGGTTTCTATCCCGTTTAATTCGGCCATACCAATATCCATTAAGACAATATCAGGCGAGTAATTATTCAATTTTTCTATTACCTCCTTACCATTAATAGCTTGGCCAACAATTTGGATATGAGTTATTTCATTAAGTAATGCTTTTATTCCATCAATAAACATTTGATGATCGTCAGCTATTAGTATTTTAATTGGCGCATTCATTATTTAAAATTTGGTATTTCTACAAAACACAAGGTTCCATTTAACGAGTTGGACTCAAATCTAGCGGTTCCTTTAATAAAACTGACTCTATCGTTAATGTTTTTTATACCCATGCCAGCTGTATCCTTAACTTTTTCAGCATCAAAACCTACACCGTTATCTTCCAACATTAAAGTTGTACTTGTATCATCCGCTAACAATTGAAGAGTTGCGTGGCTACCTTTAGAATATTTTACACAATTCGTAATTAATTCTTGTCCAATTCTATATAGATTTGATTCAATCACTTCATTCAAACGCTTATTTAAACCGTGTGTATAAAAATCGATTTGAATTACACCGAGGTTGTTTACCCTGCTTACTAATTCTTCAAAAGCAGTAATAAGTCCATGTTCATGCAAAGTCTCATTAGAAAGATTTTTCATGATGTTTCTTAACTCAATTGAAATTACATCAATTAAATTTAATGCATTTTGATAACCATCTGTTTTTTCTTTTGGAACAAAACCTTCATATAATTGTAAATTTATTTTAAGAGTTGATAAATAAGTGCCAACCCCATCATGCAAATCTTTGGCAATGCGAACCTGCTCATTTTCCTGAGCATGTAGTATATCTACTGCATTTTTTTCTCTTTGCAAATTCATATTCGCCTGATATTTATTATACTGAATTAATCGCTTACGGTTAAATAACAATATTAAAATAAGCACTAAAAATATGGTGCCGACAATCGTTCCAAAAACTATACTGTTTTTTTGTTGAACTTGGGCATTTAGTAGTTCCCGGTCTTTTTCCTTCGTTATTAATTCTTTATTCAGGATGGCAATCTCTTTGGCTTTTTTTTCGCTTTCATACTTTGCCGAAAGTTCATTTATTTGCTGACTATTCTCTTCGTTATAAATACTGTCGTTTACTATTGTAAATTGTTGGAGACTGGCTAATGCTGCTTTAAAATTACCTTGTTTTTCATGAGCTTCAGTCATAAAGTAATACAGTTCTTTTATGGAATGCTTACTTCCAATTTTTTTTGCAATAGTCAGTGCTTGGTTAAATAACTTTATTGCTTCCGTCTGATTATTTGACCCCGAATAACAAATTCCTAAATTCAAAAGACAGGTTACTACAGTCTGCTGTTCACCTATTTCTTCACCTACAGCTAAAGCTTTTTTTAAATAGACTATTGCCTCTGAATATTCTTTGGTATCGGCATATACTATACCTATACCATTCAAAGCAACAGCTAAATAACTTTTATCCTTTAGTTTTTCTGCTTGCTCTAAAGATTTTTTATAATAAACCAATGCTGCTGAATAATCTTCTTTGTCATAACAAATAGCTCCTAAAAGGCTAAAAGATGTAGAAATACTAACAGTGTCTTTTAATTCCTCAAATAGGGCTTTAGATCTTAATGCGTATATTTTTGATTCATCTAACTTATGACTATAATAATAGATTATTGAAATATTGTAGAGCGCTTTAGCAAATTCCGGCTTTTGATTTGTTTTATCTAATATATTTATATTACTGAGGTATAACTTTAAAGATTTATTATAATCACCTTTGCCAGAATATATTGCTGCAATACAAACATTTACTTTTGCTAATAATGGCCCCTTCTCTTTTATTTCGGCACAAAACTTCAAGGCATCAGTTAAGAACTTTAAAGCCTGTTCGTATTCTCCTTTAGCAGAATAATATTGCGCCAAATGGATACAGGCCTTAATTTTCCCTTGCTGATAGTTTAATTTTGTCGATAAGTCCAGGGCTTGCTTTGAATATTTCAAGCTCTCGTCTCCATCTATTTGTCCCTTTTGTGAACAAAGCACAATTAGCGTATTTACTTTATTTGTATCTTCTTTAGCGTATTTTAATACTTGCTTTAAGCTATCTGGATTACCTGCTTTTAGCAATTGGAAATTTCCTGCAAAAAGAAACAGTGTAATAAAAAAAATATTTTTTGAATAGCGTTTTTTCATTAGCTGGAGCCACAGATCTTTACTTGGATGTAGGAATAAATCCATTATTGCATTAAAAGATTAAATTGTTTTTTATCAAAATACCTAAAAGTTTGAGGGGGGTGAAAGTTTTTAAATTTTGCTCTCAATTTTGAAAGCGGAATTTGCGTATTGATTTTTTTAACATCCTTTAAAACAATTCCAATCGCTATCTCTTTTCCTTCATAATATTCAAAGTACCGTTTTCTTTCTATTCCAAACTTATGAGAGTAGACGTTCCAAAGATTTGTAGGTTTAAGAGAAATAATTTCTTTTACTCTACATGTACCAATCACTGCCATAACAGGACTTGTACTGTAAATTATAATCACATCATCCTTTTTAATATTCGGAGCTGACTTTCTTAGCTCAATAGTTTTTGAACCATTAAATATTTTTTCTACGAATTCAGGTTTAACTGAAATAAACAATGCTCTATCCACTTTTATAATGCTTTTCCTGTTTTATAAATCTGATTAAATATTTCCTTTGAAACTTCAACTGGTGAAGTAAATGTGTTTTTGGGTTTTCCGTTTTGCTCAAATATTTCAGCAATCTCTTTTATTGTAATTACGTCTTTAAAAACCTCGGTGTCGCTAAATTTAATCGCTTTCATTTCTTTGAAAGCATCTTTACCTGCCGCATCGTAAATATCTTTCCAGCCATAAATGCCATAGTTTTTGAACTTTTGAAATAGACTTTTTGCTGTTCCGGTATTAACTTCATCTAAATACGAACAGGCTATAATACCCATATGTCTGCCGGTAGCACTTTTAGTTTCCGAACTTATATACCATAGAATACGAGAAGGGCATCTTTCAGAAACGGGTTTAACATTTCTGTAATAAATGTTCTCCCTATGCCATGCTAATTCTGGCTTTGATCCAAATAAAGATTGGTTTGCCTGATGATAATCGAACAGTTGACTTGCCCAATATGGTCTAATTGGAATTACATAGGTTGGAATATCTATATCAAGAAATTTTAGTGGACTTAGTTTTCGTTCTAATTGAAATTTCAACAAATTCTTTTCTTCATCCTTAAGAACACTTAATTTGTTTTTAAGCGATGAAACGTCCCAAATATCATTTATCGATGTGTTTTGATTTAAAAAATCATCTGTAAGGAATTGCCCTTTAATAACAAGTTTAAGCCAAATATTGCCCTTTTTTTCAAACCCATAATTATCCAAAATTTCATGTTGAATTTCATTCAGATATTTTTCATCTATGCTAACCTTTGTAATATTACTATCAACGGCATAACTTAGTATATCGTTAACAAGCTGATAAAATAACACAGCAGATATTTTACTCTTATTAGTTCTAAGTATTGAAATGGATAAATTTGCCCCATCAATTTTACCACCAACAATTCCAATGTAATTACCAACGGAATCTTTAACAACTTTAAAAAAGGAATTTTTCAGATCACTTATTATTGTTGTAATAAGGCTATTAAATCCATGCTTTCTCTCATCAAACTCCTTACATATAAAAACATCCGATAGTGTATTCACATCCTTAGCGCCTATGTTTTTAGATTCATAATTTGCTCCTGCTAACCTTACGGAATTATAATCTGACTTGTTTTTTAGTTGATCGATCAATAATATTAATTCTGTTGGATGCAAAATGCGTATTGAGTGTTTTTCATACACTTTGTCCGAACCATTAATTAATTCATCATCTGTAGTTACAAAACAATCAATCCCGGAAGCAATACATTCTGATAGTTGCTTCCTATCCGAAATATCATTATCCTTTGTTCCGGTAAATATTGAAGATAAGTCTTCATAAACCGCATCTCTCTCTTCAGGTGTAAACCTTGCTTCCTTATAATTTCCTAAAAACTTTCTTGTTTCTCCGGCTCTTTTCTTATCTGTGTCCCTATTAATTTCATTAAACATTTCAGGAGCATAGAAATATTCAACTTCGTCCATTAACCAATCTGCGTTTAATGCGCTAACTTCAATATTTTCGCCTTCTGAGAAATCTCTTAATTTAATCAATATGCTTGCATCAAGTAACGCATTTGTCTTACTTGGTGATAATAATGTAGAGGAAAATAAATCATCATTACCAAAATCATAATACCACTTTACCAAGTAGTTTTCCTCTTTACTTCGACTTCTTACTTCTTTAGCCGCCTTGAAACCATACTTTTCATAAAATTTTGAAGCCTCTATATAATCCTTGCGACAACTAAGTGTTATTCCCTTAAATAAATGCTGATACTTTTCACGCACAGTATTTATTAATGTTTTTGCAATGCCTTTATTTCTTTGGTCGGTATCGATACATAAATGCGCAATACTTACCATCCGTTTAGATTGTGTTATTCTAAACAAAATATAACCGAGCAAAGTTTCACCATCTAAGGCGACAATAATTGTTTTCCGTTTTGCGTGATCTATAAATGCCCCTTCTGGAAACATTCCCAAAGTTTTTGCATTCTTCTTACCAAGGGCAACTACTTCTTTTAAAATTGGATCATTCTGATCTATAACTTTTATTTGCATCCTATTTTTCTTCCGTAAAGTTGTTTTTTGCTAAATTCTTTTTTACTAAATCCAGAGCCTTCATTCCTAATTCATCATCCGTTATAAAATCTGTGATCTTGTCCGCCATCCAAAGCATAAGTAACTCATCGGGTTTCATTTTAAGAAACGCTGCCAATTTGATTACTTGTTCTTTTTGCGGTCTGCGTTCGCCACGCTCCAGCTTGCTTACTAATGCTGTATCAACTTCAAGAAACGCAGCAGCCTGTCGCAAAAGCAAACCTTGGCTTTCACGAGACTGTCTTATTTTTTCTCCGAGTGCATTCAATTTGAACAGTATTGACTTGTCATAATTAGTCAAATATATCAATTTTCAAATCTTAGACAATTTTTTGGGTGTTTATTTTTTCAACTACTTTTTAACCTCTTAGGCAAGTTGAGTCTTTATAGTAGGACGAGTTGTTTTACCATAACATCTTTATGTAGCATTTGGAAGCACTTGTCGGCAGTTGCCGCCCAAATCGGTAAGGTGGATCAAATCCGTGTCGTTACTTTACGCTAAAATCAGAAAACTTCTTAAAAAACAACAAAACAAATGAAAAAGATTGCAATGAACATCAAAAATGCGGCAAGCGTAAAATACACTTGTTGCACCTTTGCTTTTGTAAACGATAAACGCCAATACCCTTCAATTAGCACCAATAAGTGCCAATACGTTTGGGAGTCGGCAAACAATAAAATACAGTAAACGACCTTTGAATTTTTAAACGTAAAATACAATAGCCATGAAAGAAGAGAAAGAAGAAAAAACAGAACAAAAACAAAACTCAAGCAAGACCGGAAGACTTTGTTAGGAACAGATGCAGAAAAAGGTGTTTGGGAAAAAGCAGCAGAAACGATTGCTGGTGACAATAAATTAATGGGAACAGTTTTAAAGCTTGTATTAAGTCCAATCACATTATTAGTAGGTGTAGGATTGTTGATATATGCCTTTATTAAAATTAAGGGGCAACAAGAGGAAATAGAAAAACTGAAAGCGGAAAACCTAAAGCTAAATTACAATTACACTGTGCTTGAAGAAGATTTTGAAAAAGTAAAGAGAAAATACAAGAAGATTAAAACGTTGACTGAAGCAGAAACGGAGAATCCGCTTTTAGGACTTGGTACAGCCAACAGATCTGTAATTCCAATAACCCAACCGGAGAAAAAGAAAACATATGAAACCGCTTATCTATAAAACTAAAGAAATGGAAAACAAACTAATTGATAAACGCTATAAAGTACCTGAAGATCTACTCATGGATATTTTACGCATATTATTTAAGAATAACATCAAACATAAAATTACCGGAATTCAAAAGCAACAAAATAGTGTATTACTTAATGTGAATTTTGATCTAATCTCTATTAGGAATAAAGAAGCCAAGGAAAACATGGAAGGCATTTTAACTGATTACAGCGTGTACATGAAAGGCTTGCTTGGCGATACGGTTTTAATGTTAGATGAAGAAGATGAAGAATATTGATTAGAATTTAAAAGCATGGAAAGCAACTGTATACATTGTGGAGAGTATTTTACGGCAATACGGTCGAGTAAAAAATATTGTAGCGACAACTGCAAGCAAATGGCATATTTTAAAAGAAATGGTTTGGAACTAACCAAGGATATTGAAACCCTTGAAGAAAAACACTTCATAAAAGAGGAGATGCCCAAGGAAACCTACGAACGATTTAGGGTAAAATACGCTAAGGAATTTGATAAAATCAGGAAGGAAATGGCTACTTGTGGAATTTCCATTTCGAACCTAAAAGAAATGATAAATGAGGCGGTAATTCTTTGCCTAAACCTGCGCCAACTGTGGGAAGATGGCGGTATTGCAATGAAAGAAGGATTGCAAAATTTGATCTTTCCGTCCGGTTTGGTATATGACAAGAAAAATGGAGCATTTCGAACCTCTGAAATCAACTTTATAATTGCACAAATCGCCCGACACACGGGCGATTTGGCTTTAATAAAAAAGGGACTTAGTTCTCTTTTTGAGCCTAAGTCCCTTTCAGCGGAGAGCTAGGGATTCGAACCCCAGGACCTGTTACAGTCAACAGTTTTCAAGACTGCCGCGATAGACCACTCTGCCAGCTCTCCGCTGCGAAAGTACTATTTTTTTTATTTCCCGCTCAAAAAACTATAAAAAAATATATTTATTCCTTAACTTTGTAATACTCCCCATTGCCATTGTATCCATTAAAAACAGACGGGTTATGAAAAAATTATTGATCTTATTGGTGCTAACTGCTTGTTTGTTAGTTCATAATACAGCTCCGGCAAATGTGTTGGCGTATATGACCTCCGCATCCTTCAATGTGCCGGGAAAAGGGCCGTATTATGAAACGTATCTTTCCGTGATCGGCAATTCGGTGAAATTCATTAAAAATTCAAATGGCAAATTCCAGGGAACGGTTGATATCTCCATCCAGTTCATGCAGAACGGCGTACTGAAGAATGCACAGAAATATTCGCTGAACAGCCCGGAACTCACCGATACCACCAAAGGCTTTCCCAATTTTATTGACCAGCAGCGCTATCCGCTGGCAAACGGGATGTACGATGTGGAGATCACCATCACCGATAAAAATGTGCCTTCCGATAAGCCATTGGTCACCAAAATGCCCATTAATATTCGTTTTCCGGAAGAAGTGATCTCGGCTTCCGACATCCAGCTGCTCGAATCCTATACAAAAGCTGCACAGCCAACTTCGCTTACAAAAAGCGGTTTCGACCTTGTGCCTTATGTTTCCACCTATTTCCCTGAAAATGCAACGAAGCTGAAGTTCTATGCAGAGTTTTACAATGCGAAGAAAGTGCTGGGTGAAGGGCAAAAGCTGATCCTGAGCTATTTTATTGAGAATTATGAATCGAGGACAAAGCTGGTGGATTACAGCGCTTTTTCAAAGCAGAATGCAAATGAGGTGAACATCGTGCTTGCTGAGTTCAACATCGCATCGCTGCCAACTGGCAATTACAATCTTGTGATCGAAGTGCGGGACAAGGACAATCTGCTGCAGGCGGAGCAAAAATGCTTTGTGCAGCGTACCAATAAAGCGGCACAGATGAGCAGCGAAGACCTGAAGTCTCTCGATGTAAGCAACACATTCGTCAGCAATTACAAGAACCTTGATACGCTGGTGGCTTACATGCGTTGTCTCCGCCCGGTCTCCAGCTCTTCCGAAGTTGAGTTCGAGGAACACCAGCTGAAAGAGAAGAACCTTGCATTGATGCAGCAGTTCTTTTATGTATTCTGGAAAACGCGCAGCACCGAAAACCCTGAGCTCAGCTGGCTGGAGTATTACAAGGAAGTGCAGAAAGTGAACAAGGAATTCGGGACCTACGGGCTGAAAGGCTATGATACCGACAGGGGAAGGGTATACCTTCAATATGGCGCGCCCGATCAGCGCAGCGTTTCCGAGCATGAGCCAAGCGCTTACCCGTATGAGATCTGGGAGTATTATACGCTTACGGATAAAAAGCAGGTATTCACCAATCCGAACAACAAGCAGTCCAACAAAAAGTTTGTGTTCTATAACCCCGACCTGGTTTCCAATAAATTCAAGCTGATCCATTCAACGGCCAAAGGCGAGATATACAATACCAACTGGGAATTACTGCTTCACAAGCGCGATACGCAGACGAATGACCTCGATGCCGACAAGGCGCCGGATCACTTCGGCGGAAATGCCAACGACAGTTTTTCAAATCCCCGTTAAACATTCTTTATGAAGGTTACAGTCGTTATTTTAAACTGGAATGGAAAAGGATTTCTTCAGAAATTTCTACCATCCGTTATTTCCTGCAATGCTTCTTTTTCCGGGATCATCGTAGCGGATAATGCTTCTACGGATGACTCCATCGCTTTTCTGAAAGCGGAATACCCGGATGTGAAGGTCATTGTGAATGCTGAGAATGGCGGCTTTGCCAAAGGCTATAACGATGCCCTGCAACTGGTGGATGCAGAATATTATGTACTGCTGAATTCGGATGTGGAAGTAACACCGGGCTGGATCGATGAAGTGATCAGCCTCATGGACAGCGATAAAAATATTGCAGCCTGCCAGCCTAAAATAAAGTCATTTCATAATAAATCGTTTTTTGAATATGCCGGTGCAGCAGGCGGCTTCATTGATAAATACGGATATCCATTCTGCCGGGGAAGGATCTTTGAATCGCTGGAAGAAGACAAAGGACAATACGATGATGTACGCGAAGTGTTCTGGGCAACCGGTGCCTGTATGTTTGTCCGCGCCGAATGCTTTCACAGGGTACATGGCTTCGATGCTGATTTTTTCGCGCACATGGAGGAGATCGATCTTTGCTGGCGATTGAAGAACCTTGGCTATAAAGTGATGTATTGCCCTTCTTCGGTTGTTTATCACGTTGGGGGAGGAACGCTGAACAAAACAAGCCCGCAGAAGACCTATCTTAATTTCCGTAACAACCTTGCGCTGATCACAAAGAATCATCCGCCGCAGTATTTTGTTGTCAAGCTTTTATGGAGAATGATCCTCGATGGAGTGGCGGGTGCAAAATACCTTGCTTCCGGGCAGTTTGATCATTTTAAAGCGATCCTGAAAGCGCATTTCAGTTTTTACGGCTCTTTCTCTTCAACAATGAAAAAGCGCAGGGAGCTAAAAAAAGAAATAGTAAAGCATACCACTACTGCTGTGTATCTCCGTTCCATTCTTGCCGATTATTACTTCCGCAAAAAAAGGACATTCACCGAACTCGACCATCCGGAAAATTTTATGAAATAATATTGTAAGAAATGCCGGAGAGTTACGTCAGTTCGGGTTTTTACCTTTTCTGGTGAAAGTATCGAAAACTGGTCTGCTTCTCGATACGCTTCGCAAAGAAGTGACTTAGTTTTTATAGTAATCAACATTTTTTAAGTAAAAGGAATAAAAAAGGGAAGATCGCTCTTCCCTTTGTATTTTTTATCTTCTTCTTCCTTTTTGTCCGCCCTGCTTGTTATTTTGTCTCGGCTTCTCCTGCCTTGGCTGGCTTTTCGGAGCAGCCTTCTCTGACCGTGGCTTGGCCTTTTGCGCCTCAGAATTATGCCTTCCTCTTTTTGCCGGCTGAACTGTTGATCGTACAGGAGCAGTAGTAGTGCTTCGCCTGTCGTATACCGTTTTTGAAACTGACCTGTGCCCGTAATATACATTGTGCGCAACGGTCATGCGGGGTGCATACACACGTCGGTGATAGTAATGGTACGGATGCCAGTGCGGGTAATATACGCCATAATATACCGGCCTCCATGGCGACCACCATCCCGGGTAATGATGCCATCCCCAGGGCGATACCCATACTACATAGGAAGGGCGGTAAACGTATTGAACCACCGGCCAATGCCATACATTTACAACAACAGTTGTATTGTTTCTTGCAGGGCTGTTCTCCGGTGCTTTTGCAGAAGCTTCATCCAGCGGCTCGATGATGTAATTCTTTCCGTAAAGGTCTTCATCTCCCACGATCTGTACATCAGCTGTGCCGTCCGCTTTCTTTTCGATCTCGATCACGGCAACGTCCTGTGTTTCCTTGTCATTAACGGCTACCTGCAGCACCAATGCATGCGCATCTTTTTCAGTACGGTCGATCACGTGAATATAATCGATCTCGTTGTCGCCGTTCAGGTCGAGGTTGTTGAGCTGGTTATCCTTGCTGTTGAGCGCTTTTTCAAACTCTTCAGGATTTTCTGATTTCTTGAAAAGCTCAAGAACGCCGTAAAGGTCGAGATTGTCACCGGGAAGCCCAAGTGAATCGGGAAGCACGCGGGCAGAAGCAGAAGCGCTGATGCCGGTAAGCAGGAACAATGCGCAAAGTTTTTTCAGGGTTTTCATGAGCTTGCTTTTTAATTTGATGATATGACGGGATTAAAGCCGTTTGGTTTAATGCAGGACAAAATTCATTCCGGTTATTAGTGCAATTGTGTTCTTGCAGAGGGACGGAGGCTTTTTCGCGTTGTCAGGCGGAGGGTTGAAATGTCGAAGCGCGGTGGTCACTCTGAGCTTGTCGAAGAGTGTGGGCAGGCCGACGCAAATGCTTCGACAGGCTCAGCATGACAACGCACAAAGTCCCGCTTCGATTCAGTCAGTTCGAGCGGAGTCGGGAACGCGGTTGGATTTGCGAAACCTCACCGCCCTTTCCCGATACATCCTTCCCGAAAAGGGAAGGATACCCGAAATGACAACGCGTATAGTCTTCATAAAACTTTGCGTTTTTTGCGCCTTTGCGAGAAATCCACGGCATTTCCCGAAAAGGGAAGGATACTCGAAATTGGCACGCATAGCCTCAACATAAACTCTGCGATCTCTGCGCCTCTGCGAAAAATACTGATTAAATTAAAGAAAGCTTTCCACCGCTAAACGGTACGAATCCATTCCGAAGCCGGAAATAGAGCCTTTGCATTTAGAAGCAAGCAATGAAGTATGGCGGAATTCCTCGCGGGCAAAAATATTGGAGATGTGCACTTCGATGACGGGTGTTTTTACAGCAGCAATGGCATCGCGCAAAGCGACTGAAGTATGTGTATAACCGCCTGCATTGAGGATGATGCCATCAAAATCAAATCCCGTTTCATGCAGCTTGTTGATCAGCTCGCCTTCCACATTGCTTTGATAGTAAGAAAGATCAAGCCCTGTATATTTTGCTTTCAGCGAAGCAAAGTACGCGTCGAAGGATTGCGCGCCGTATACGTTTGTTTCGCGTGTGCCTAATAGGTTAAGATTGGGGCCGTTGATGATAATGATCTTCATGCTTTATTGCAAGTAAGTAACACAACACTGTTAATTGTTTATTCGTTTGTAAAGATAACTGAAAATTCCGTTTTGTAATTTTAACGGGATCACAAGTACCATCAATGAACTGGAAGCCATACATACAGGGATATCAATCGTTTTTGCAGCTGGAGCGCTCCCTTTCGGAGAATTCGGTGGAAGCATACCTGCATGATGTGGAAAAGCTGTTACAGTTCCTCGAAACGAAAAAACATGAATTTTCACCGAAAGAAGTGGAGCTGGAGCACCTGCAGGAATTCCTTATGTGGGTGAATGAGCTGGGCATGAGTGCACGCACACAGGCCCGCGTGATCAGCGGCATCAAAGGTTTTTACAAATACCTCCTGTTGGAAAATGTGCTGAACAATGATCCGACCACTTTGCTGGAATCGCCGCAGCTGGGCCGCAAGCTCCCGGATACATTGAGTTTGGAGGATATTAACGGCATCATCGATGCGATCGACCTGAGCACGAACGAAGGACAGCGGAACAAAGCCATGCTGGAAACGATTTACAGCTGCGGCTTACGGGTGAGCGAGCTGGTGAACCTGAAGATCTCGCATTTGTATTTTAACGACGGATTCATCAAGGTAACCGGCAAAGGCGATAAGGAAAGGCTGGTGCCGATCGGGAGTGCGGCGGTGAAGCAAATCACTATTTACAAAGATGAAGTGCGCGTGCACCAGCAGGTGAAGAAAGAGCACGAGGATATTTTATTCCTGAACAGGCGCGGGGCGAAGCTCACAAGGGTAATGGTGTTTACGATCATCAAGAGGCTTGCCTTTAAGATAGGATTGAAAAAGCATATCAGTCCGCATACCTTCCGGCATTCCTTTGCCACACATCTGATAGAAGGTGGCGCAGATCTGCGTGCCGTGCAGGAAATGCTGGGGCATGAATCCATTACCACCACGGAGATCTACACGCATCTCGACAGGGAATACCTGCGCTCGGCGATCATTCAGTTTCACCCGAGATCTTAGGGGTGTGTCCTGTCTTTAATTTTAATACAGCCAGAATCCCTTATTTCCCAATCACTAAATCTAATTCCCTTCCTTCACCGGCGGCTTGTCCCTTTTCAGTTCATCCAGCAACACACGCTTGAATTGCTCTTCAGCCTGGTAGAGCTTTGCTACCTTTTTGATCGGCAGCACGGCTTTGAATTTTGCATGGTACTCTTTCTGGATATCAAGCTCCTTCTGGCGGAAAGCCATTTCATTGTCGACAGCCAGCTCCACATCCTTGTCGCTCATTTCCTCCACATTGTGCTTGGCATCCTTGCTTTCCATCCGGCGCTTTTTACGCAGCTCCTGCAGCTTATCGGTGTACTGGTTGTATACCGGCCAGAACAGCTGCGCTTCCTCAGGTGTAAGGTCAAGTTTTTTGGTCAGGAAGGCGATCTTCATCGATTCGATGTTATCGCGCTTGGCTTCCCGGCGCTCTTTGTTCTTAGGCGGTGGAGGAGTGCCTTGCTGGGCAAATGAAAATGCTGATAAAAAAATAAATGCGCTGAGCAGGATGCGGCTGATCGTTGTTGTTTTCATGGTCTTACAATTCGGTGTTTATATCTTCAATATGATTGTCGAGCAGGTACTCTTTGATGTTCTCATTTTCATCCCCGGCTTCGCTTTCATTTACAGAAGCGGAAGCAAGCGCCTCGATGATCGTTGTTTCATCAATATCCTGCAATTGCTCTTCCACGTTGATCTCCTCAGCCATCGGGCTGCTGCTTTCCGTTTTTTGTTCGAGCGAACGGATGCCTGCAAAGGCAATAACGATGACTGTAAGCACGGGAACAGCAAAGTTCGGGCGGAACAGCATCTTCAGCCATTCGAAGGCGGAAGTCCTTTCCGGTGCCGCACATTTTTCCCGGATGAGCGTTGGCAGCTCATCGAAATAATGTGCAGGCACTTCAAAGGGATTGTATTTTGGGATGTTGCTTAAAAAAGGCGCTTCAGTTTTTAATTCCTCATATTCTTCAATGCGACCGCTAAGCTTCGCCTGGAAGCTTTCAAAATAATCAGCGCCGGTGCCGAAAGGATTTTTGTTATTTATGTTCTGAGGATTCATTGCTGCTTTGAGCTGTTTAATTCATAAAGGTTTAATGTCTCTTCAAATATTCTTCGACCTTTTTTACCGCGTGATGATAGGATGCCTTCAGTGCACCTACGGAAGTATCAAGGATCTTACTCATCTCTTCATACTTGATCTCATCAAAATATTTCATGTTAAAAACAATGCGCTGTTTGTCGGGAAGTGTAAGAATGGCCTTCTGCAGCTTCGCCTGGATCTCATCCCCTTTGAAGTAATGATCGCTTTCGAGGTTCGCTGCTAAAAAATGGGAAACCTCATCCATCGGCACGCCGGCGCGCTTTTTCTTCTGGTTCAGGAAAGTGATGGATTCGTTGGTGGCAATGCGGTACAGCCAGGTGTAAAGCTGCGATTCTTCCTTAAAGTTATCGAGGCCGCGCCATACCTTTATGAACACGTTCTGGAGCACATCATCGGTATCATCGTGGTCGATCAGGATCTTGCGGATGTGCCAGTACAGCTTTTTCTGGTATTCGCGCACCAGCAGGTTGAACGCGTAGTTGCGCGTATCGGGATTGCGGAATTGTTGTAAAAGCTCTTTGTCACCCATCTGTTAGTTCCGGTCTTTATAACCAAACCTCCCTCCGGAGAGACGGGAAGCTATTTTCTTGTGATCACCTTTTTTACTGCAGCTACAATGTTTTTCGCATCGAGGCCATATTTCACCATGAGCTGGTCAGGAGTTCCGCTTTCGCCGAAGCTGTCGTTCACCGCAACCATTTCAAGAGGCGTAGGTAATTCACGTGCCAGGAGCTGCGCGATACTGTCGCCGAGCCCGCCGTTCATCTGGTGCTCTTCGGCTGTAACGATGCAGCGTGTTTTTTTAGCCGAAGCTAAGACAGCGGCATTGTCCAAAGGTTTAATCGTATGGATGTTTATTATTTCAGCGCTGATGCCTTCTGCTGCCAATAGCTCTCCGGCTTCGATGGCTTTCCATACCAAATGGCCGGTAGCGAAGATGGTGACATCGGTTCCCTCGTTCAGCATCACTGCTTTCCCGATCTCGAATTTCTGATCAGCAGGGGTAAAGTTAGGTACGGTCGGGCGACCGAAACGCAGGTATACAGGCCCTTCATGGGATGCGATGGCAATGGTGGCAGCTTTGGTCTGGTTGTAATCGCAGGGGTTGATCACGGTCATGCCCGGGAGCATTTTCATAAGCCCGAGGTCTTCGAGGATCTGGTGTGTTGCACCGTCTTCACCAAGCGTTAAGCCTGCATGGGATGCGCAGATCTTTACATTTTTGCCGGAATAAGCTACCGACTGGCGGATCTGGTCATACACACGTCCTGTGGAAAAATTAGCGAAAGTTCCTGTGAATGGGATTTTGCCGCCGATGGTCAATCCTGCCGCTATCCCGATCATATTGGCCTCAGCGATCCCTACCTGGAAAAAGCGTTCAGGATGTTCCTTAGCGAATGCATCCATCTTTAAGGAGCCGGTTAGGTCGGCACATAAAGCAACCACATCCGGGTTGCTCTTTCCTAATTCGGATAATCCTGCCCCGAAACCTGAACGGGTGTCTTTTTTCTCTGTGTAGGTATATTTTTTCATCTTAATTGATTATTTGCTTGCTTGTTGTAGTTTGTTGATAATTAGTTTAGTATAATTTTACAGGGGTTGAAATTCCTGACTCGATCTTAAACTTTTTTTCAATGGTATAGATCGATTCCCTTGCATTTCGCGGGCGGTATTCCAGTCGGTATCTGCCCGGCTGAAGTATGATCGTTTCCTGGGTAAGGTTGCTGTTGAGGTTGCAGACCCAGACCATCTTATTGTTCTCTTCCACATACAGGCTGCCGGGGCCTTCGCTTGGTTTTACAATGGTAACGCTGCCGGCCTGCGGGATCTCGATGGTTGTTGTTTTGCTTTGTGCCACATCCACTTTGCTTACCTTAATTCGTGGAAGCGTAAGAATTTCAAGATCGTATTTGCCGACAATGAATTTTTCGGTGGTGTTGAACTGCTGGAGGTGCAGGGTCTGCATTTCGCCGTTCTTTCTCACAATGCAGGCCGGGTTCGAGCCGATGGTCTTCAGGTTGATGAAACCCTGCGGTGCGTCAACAGCAATGATGTTGTGCTTGCCCGGAACCAGCTCAATGCCTGTTTTTTCCACCGGCGGGATGGTATGCACCACCATTTTGTAGGTGCCGATCGGGTCGATCACAACCGTATCGGGAACGCCTTTGTTGTTGATCGTGTGCATGTAATTGTAACGGATGAGCCCGGTAGCCTCATCGTAAAAGGTCATGTCCACATCCGTTTCGCTTGGCCTGCCTACCTGGTCGTTCAGGTTCACCTGTACGGTGGTATTGTTGAGGGCTTGCGAGATCACAATGTTCAGGATGTTCTTGAAGCTGGATTCGCTGGATGCGTCGTAAAATTTACCGATACAGCCGAAGGAGTTGAGGTAGCTCTGGTCGAGCCCGATCCCGATCACGAAAGGCTTGAGCACAATTCCTTTTTTCTGTAAGGCGAGCGATACGGCGCAGGGATCGCCGTCGCATTCTTCAATGCCATCGGTGATGAGGATAATGATGTTGCGGATATTGGGATTGGAGGCGGTAGGGAAGTCGTTGCCGCATTGCTCCAGCGTATAGGCAATGGGAGTGGTTCCTTTCGGGACAATGCTTTTGAGCCGGTTCTTGATGGCAGTGATGTTTGCACGGATATCCGGCTTAAAAGGCACTTCCAGCTTGGTATCGGTGCAGCTTCTTTCGGGGCGGAGAGGGACCTGGTGGCCGTAGCAGCGGAAGGCGATCTCGAGGTTGTTCACATTCTTCAGGCTGTCGAGGAACTCGGTGAGCATCTTTTTGGCGATGTCCATCTTCATCCCGCTCTGCCATTGCCCGAACATGCTGAAAGAGGCGTCGAACACGAATTCGATCCGTGTAAGCGGCTTTGTCTGCTGCGCGAATGATATGTCAGAAGAGAGAAAGGCAAAAGTCAGAAGAAAAACAAATTTCAACTTATTGAAATATACAGGCTTTTTTCTGAGATGCATAACAGAGGATTTAACTTTTGAATTTTGACTTTAAAACTTTTGAATTAAATTTAGTAGTCAGCTTCATCTTCGAGGTGGTTCTGGGTCAAAGCCTGTGCCAATTGTTCATCGTTAGGCGCAACACCGTGCCATTTGTGGCTTCCCATCATGAAGTCAACGCCATGTCCCATTTCGGTTTTCATCAGGATCATAACCGGCTTTCCTTTCCCGGTGTGCTCTTTTGCTGTTTTCAGCATCGCGACAACAGAAGAGATCGTGTTCCCTTTTTCAAGGTCAAGCACATCCCAGCCGAATGCTTCAAACTTCGCACGAAGGCTGCCCATTGGCAATACCTGGTCGGTGGAGCCATCGATCTGCTGCCCGTTCATGTCGACAGTGGAAATGATATTATCCACTTTCTTCGCGGCAGCGTACATGGCTGCTTCCCAGATCTGGCCTTCCTGGAGCTCGCCGTCGCCGTGGAGTGTGTATACAATGCTGTTGTCGTTATTCAGTTTTTTTGCCAGTGCTGCGCCGAGGGCAACGGAAAGCCCCTGCCCGAGCGAGCCGGAAGCCACGCGAACGCCCGGGAGCCCTTCGTGTGTGGTTGGGTGGCCCTGAAGGCGTGAGTCCAGCTTGCGGAAGGTAGCCAGCTCCTTTACCGGGAAATAGCCGGAACGTGCCAATACGCTGTAAAATACAGGTGAAATGTGCCCGTTTGAAAGGAAGAAAAGGTCTTCGCCCTTACCGTCCATGCTGAAACCGGAAGGATTGTGCTTCATGGCCTCGAAATAGAGGGAAACAAAGTATTCGGCACAGCCAAGAGAACCGCCGGGGTGGCCGGAATTAACCGCATGAACCATCCTCACGATGTCCCTGCGCACCTGTGATACAATTTTTTCTAATTCTGCTGTTGAAGCCATACGTATGTTGATTAAAATGTCTTTTTTTTAGATTAAGCGTTCAAAAGTACCACTTTTTGCAAGCCTTTCATGTATTGTTGAAAATATACGGGTATTGTTGAAAACTCAAGGAAATTAAGGAGAATAAGGGTTTTATAAAACTTTGCAGATAGCTATATTTGCGGGCTGAAACGGAAACTGGAGAGTTGGAGATTTTTTCAATCGGAGAATTGAAAATCCGGAATTAAAAAATCTAAAATGATTGCGATAAACTTCAGCATTCTGAAAATCAAAAATTCTTAAAATCAATAATTTAAAAAATGGCATTACAGTGTGGAATTGTGGGATTACCCAACGTAGGGAAATCGACTTTATTTAATTGTTTATCGAATGCAAAGGCGCAGGCTGCTAACTTTCCGTTCTGTACGATCGAGCCGAATGTGGGCGTGATCACCGTGCCGGATGAGCGCCTTGCGGTGCTGGAAAAGCTGGTGAACCCGGAAAGGGTAGTGCCTACCACGGTGGAGATCGTAGATATCGCCGGACTGGTGAAAGGGGCAAGCAAAGGAGAAGGCCTCGGGAACAAGTTCCTGGCGAATATCCGTGAAACCAACGCGATCATTCACGTGCTGCGCTGCTTTGATGACGACAATGTGATCCATGTGGATGGTTCGGTAAACCCGATCCGTGACAAGGAAATTATAGATACGGAGCTGCAGCTGAAGGACCTGGAATCGGTGGAAACGAAATTAAAGCGCGTGGAGAAGCAGGCAAAGACCGGTAACGACAAGGAAGCGAAAAAAGCATTCGATGTGCTGACGCATGTGAAGAGCCTGCTGGAGCAGGGAAAATCGGCACGTGCCGCCAACCTGAGCGAAACGGATATGCAATACATTGCTGACTGCCACCTGTTAACGGTAAAGCCGGTGCTTTACGTTTGCAACGTGGATGAAGCTTCTGTAAAAACAGGAAATAAATATGTGGACATGGTGAAGGAAGCGGTGAAGGATGAAAATGCGGAGGTGCTGATCATTACTGCACAGATGGAAGCAGAGATCGCCAGCCTGGAAACATACGAGGAGCGCCAGATGTTCCTTGGAGAAATGGGATTAACGGAGCCGGGTGTGAACTACCTGATCAAAGCCGCTTACCGTATCCTGGACCTGCAGACGTATTTTACAGCAGGTGTGAAGGAGGTAAGGGCATGGACGATCAACAAGGGAATGACCGCGCCACAGGCTGCAGGTGTGATCCATACCGATTTTGAAAAGGGGTTCATCCGCGCTGAGGTGATCAAATACAATGATTTTGTGACGTTTGGGTCGGAAGCTGCCTGCAAGGATGCCGGCAAAATGGGTGTGGAAGGAAAAGAGTATGTGGTGAATGATGGGGATCTGATGCATTTCAGGTTTAATGTGTAATTAGATATAAGATAATAGATGTGAGATATTAGATGAGCGAGAAACGAATTTGATAATATGGTAATCAAAAAAACATCATTCTTTCATTTAACTTTTTTTAGCCTCTTATTTTTATTTGGCTGTCAATCAAATTCTAAAAAGGAGCCTAATCCAGCAACCGTATCTCCAAAGGCATCGACTTCTTTAAGTCAAAACGATTCTTTAAAAAGTCATAAGTCCATAAAAAAGGAAGATAATATTCTTAAAACAGATTTAGATTTCAACCTGATATCAAAAATCAGGATAAGAATAGATAAAAATGATGTAGAATGGAAAGAGAAAGAAGCAAATGATTTTAGATTCGTTTATAAGTTCAAATCAAAAAAGTTAATTACTTATAAAAATAAAAAGGAATATAAGATTTATTCAAATCCGATAATTTATTTTAATCTTTCGAAAGATTCGAAAATTGATTCAATTAAGTATGATGGGGAAAATATAATGATAAGCGATTTGTTGAATTTTCGTCAAGTAAGGTTTGCGCCATCTGGCCTTGAAGGTGCGGCAGAATACTTTGTTGGAAATATAGAAGTCCATCTATTGCTAAACGATATTCTTGAAAGTGAAATAAATCATGGAAATGGAGTAACAAATTGATACGCAACAGCAACAAGATTAGTAAAATCAGTATTTCGTAGATTAGTAAAGATTCGTAATTCGCAGATAAAATGTCAGAAAAGGAAGTAAAATATAACGAAGACAGCATCCGGACGCTTGAGTGGAATGAACACATCCGCCTTCGCCCGGGAATGTACATTGGAAAGCTGGGCGACGGATCATCGCCCGATGATGGGATTTATATCCTGCTAAAGGAAACTTTGGATAACTGTATCGATGAGTTTGTGATGGGGAACGGAAGGTCGATCGACATCACCATCAAGGATAAAACAGTGCGCGTACGCGATTATGGCCGCGGGATCCCTTTGGGAAAACTCGTGGATGTGGTATCGAAGATCAATACCGGTGCGAAGTACGATTCAGAAGCATTTAAAAAATCCGTGGGACTGAACGGTGTGGGTACAAAAGCGGTGAATGCATTGTCAAGCCACTTTTGCGTACAGGCATTCCGTGACAACCAGACCAAATCAGCCGAATTCTCGAAAGGGAAACTGCTGAAAGAGGATAAGGTTACGCCTTCCGAAGCACGCAAGGGAACATTGGTGACCTTTACGCCGGATGAAACGATTTTCGGCAATTACCACTTCATCAATGAGTACGTGGAGAAGATGCTCTGGAATTATGCCTACCTGAATACCGGGCTCACCATCAATTACAACGGTCAGAAATTCCACTCCGAAAACGGGTTGCTTGACCTGCTTACGCAAAACATCAACGGCCCGATCCTGTACCCGACCATTCACCTGAAAGGCTTTGACATTGAAGTGGCGCTGACCCACAGCAACCAGCAGTACGGCGAAGAGTATTATTCCTTCGTGAACGGGCAGCATACCACGCAGGGCGGAACCCACCAGGGCGCATTCCGCGAGGCGGTCGTAAAAACGATCCGTGAATTTTTCAAGAAAGACTTTGAGGCAGTGGATGTGCGTACGTCCATCATTGCCGCAGTAAGTATAAAAGTGCAGGAGCCGGTGTTCGAATCGCAGACCAAGACCAAGCTCGGCTCACAGGAGATCAGCCCGAAAGGCCCTTCCGTGAAAAGCTTTATCGGCGATTTCATGAAAACGGAGCTGGATAACTTCCTTCACAAGAACCCTGAAGTGGCGCAATCCATCCTGCAGAAGATCCAGCAGAGCGAGCGGGAGAGGAAAGATTTACAAGGCATCCAGAAACTGGCGCGTGAGCGTGCAAAAAAATCAAACCTTCATAATAAGAAATTACGCGACTGCCGCGTGCATTTCAACTCGAACGATGAGCGTAAGCTGGATACCACGCTGTTCATCTGCGAGGGAGATTCGGCGAGCGGTTCCATCACCAAAACACGCGATGTGAACGTGCAGGCTGTGTTCAGTTTAAAGGGAAAACCACTGAATGCATTCGGGCTGACCAAGAAGATCGTTTATGAGAATGAAGAGTTCAACCTGCTGCAGGCTGCTTTGAACATCGAGGACGGGATCGAGAACCTGCGCTACAACAACATTGTGGTGGCTACCGATGCCGATGTGGATGGTATGCACATCCGCCTGCTGCTCATGACCTTTTTCCTGCAGTTCTTCCCCGACCTGGTGAAGAACGGCCACGTGTACATCCTGCAAACACCATTGTTCAGGGTAAGGAATAAAAAGGAAACAGTATACTGCTATAGTGAAGAGGAAAGAAGAAGTGCCATTGCAAGATTGGGCGTAAAGCCGGAGATCACACGATTCAAAGGTTTGGGAGAGATCTCGCCGGATGAGTTCAAGCTGTTCATCGGGAAAGACATGCGCAAGGATCCTGTGATCATTGGCAAGGACAGGAGCATCATCGACATGCTTGGCTATTACATGGGCAAGAACACGCAGGAGCGCCAGGATTTTATCATTGATAACCTCGTGGTGGAAAAAGACCTCGTGGAAGAAATTGAAAAGGAAATAACTGCTGAGATAACAGCAAATAAATAGTAATGAATGTCATTCCGATCCGCCGCGGCGGAAGAAATCTTTTTATTTGAACAGGAAAGTAAAAAATAAAAAGATCTCCCGGCTGAGCCCGGGATGACAAGGTAAAAAAATATGAGCGACGAAATTATAAATGAAGAAATGAACGGTGAAGGTGAAGAGCTTCACAACATTACGCATGTGTCGGGAATGTACCAGAACTGGTTCCTCGACTATGCTTCCTATGTTATTTTAGAGCGTGCGGTTCCTTACGTGGAAGACGGGCTGAAGCCTGTTCAGCGGAGGATCCTGCATTCGATGGACGACCTCGATGATGGCCGCTACAACAAAGTGGCGAACATCATAGGGCATACCATGAAATACCATCCGCACGGTGATGCAAGTATTGGCGATGCACTGGTAGCACTCGGGCAAAAGGACCTGCTTATTGATACGCAGGGAAACTGGGGGAATATTCTTACCGGCGACAGGGCTGCTGCCCCTCGTTACATCGAGGCGCGCCTTTCCAAATTTGCGCTGGAAGTGGTGTTCAACCCCAAAACAACTACCTGGCTGCTGAGCTACGACGGCAGGAACAAAGAGCCGGAAACGCTTCCTGTGAAATTCCCTTTGCTCCTTGCACAGGGTGTTGAAGGGATTGCGGTAGGCCTTGCATGTAAAATGCTGCCGCATAATTTCAATGAATTGTGTGATGCATCCGTTGCCATTTTACGTGGCAAGAGGACTGATATACTTCCTGATTTCGCGACATCGGGAATGGCGGATTTCAGCAATTACAACGATGGATTGCGCGGAGGAAAAGTAAGGGTACGTGCGAAGATCTCGCAGCTTGACAAAAAAACACTCGTGATCAACGAGATCCCTTTCGGTACAACCACCGGATCCCTCATTGATACTATTGTTGCCGCGAACGACAAAGGAAAGATCAAGATCAAAAAGGTGGAGGATAACACTTCCGAAAATGTGGAGATCGTGATCCACCTTGTACCGGGCATTTCGCCGGATAAGACCATTGATGCGCTGTATGCCTTCACGGATTGTGAAGTGTCCATTTCACCGAATGCCTGCATCATCGAGAACGATAAGCCGAGATTTGTGGGCGTGAACGAGATCCTCAGGCTTTCCACCCACCAGACCCTTGCCCTGCTGAAAAGCGAGCTGGAGATCGAAAAAGGTGAATTGCAGGAATCGTACATGTTCGCATCCTTGGAGAAGATCTTCATCAAGGATGAGATGTACATCGACTTTAAAAATTACTCCGACAAGCCAAGCTTATTCGGTTATCTCGACGGACGTTTTGCAAAATACAAGAAGCAGTTCATCCGTGAGATCACCAACGAGGATTTTGAAAAGCTGACGCAGATCCCGATGATCCGCATCACCCGCTTCGATTCCGCGAAAGCAGATGAGAAAATGAGGGCGCTGGAAGCACGCATTAAGGAAATTGATCATCACCTGGCTAACCTCGTTGACTTTGCCGTTGAATATTTCAAAAACCTGAAAAAGAAATACGGTGTCGGCCGTGAGCGGAAGACCGAGATCAAATCGTTTGAGAACATTGTTGCGACCAGCGTTGTGGTTGCTAACGAAAAATTATACGTGAACCGTGAAGAAGGATTTGCCGGCTATGGCCTGAAGAAGGATGAATTCGTAGGCGAGTGCTCCGACATTGATGACATCATTGTATTCCGAAAGGATGGAACGATGCAGGTTTCCAAGGTGGCCGACAAGGCATTTGTGGGGAAAGACCTGATCCATATTGCCGTTTTCAAAAAGAACGACGAGCGCACTGTGTACAACATGATCTACCGCGATGGGAAATCCGGCAGCGTGTTCATGAAGCGTTTCCCGGTAACGGGCGTAACCCGCGACAAGCAATATGACCTTACCAAAGGAACAAAAGGCTCGGAAGTGCTTTACTTTACTGCCAACCCGAACGGGGAAGCGGAAATTGTAGAGGTGCAGCTGAAGCCGATGCCGGGCCTGCGCAAAGTGCAGTGGGACCTGAACTTCTCCGAGCTTGCTGTGAAAGGCCGCAATTCCATGGGGAACGTGGTGACCAAATATTCCATTAAAAAGATCATCCTGAAAGAAAAAGGCGTGTCCACACTTGGCGCCCGGGATATCTGGTTCGATGATACTGTTCAGCGCCTTAATACTGATAAGCGCGGAACTTTCCTCGGAAGCTTCGGCCCTGAGGACAAGATCCTCACCATCATGCAGAACGGGCATTACAAGCTTACAGGCTTTGATGTATCCACGCATTTTGATGAGGACATGGTGCTGATCGAAAAGTTCAACCCGAAAAAGCCTGTCGCAGCCATTTACCTGGATGGCGAAAGCAAAACTTATTTTGTGAAGCGCTTCCTTGTTGAGCCAACGGATAAAAAGGTGCTGTTCATTTCGGAAGCTGAAGGCTCCCGCATTGAGATCGTTACAACGGAAGAGCTGCCAGTGGTGGAGCTGAAGTTTTCGAAAGTGAAGGATAAGGAATTACCGCCTGAGCAGATCAAACTGAATGAGTTCATCGAGGTGAAAGGAATGAAGGCGAAAGGAAATAAACTGTCGTACGCCAAAGTGAAAGAGATCAACCTGCTGCCACCTGTGGAGGTGCACATCGAGGAAGATGTGCTGGATGAATTTGAAGAAAGCGGCATGTCGCCCCTGGAAGCGATCAAAAAAGCACAGGAGCCTGTAAAGGAAAAAAATATCCTCTCGATCGACCAGCAGATCAATGCTGAGATCAAGCTGCCATCGGAAGAAAAGAAGAAAAAGAAAAAAGGGACGGATGATGGTAAAGACCTCACTCTTGATTTTGATTCATAATACAAATCCCGCCCTGAGCGGGATTTTTTTATTTCATAAATGGTGATGTTTAATAATGCGCTCCTCCGGAGCGCGCGTGTATCGTTTATCATGGGGTTATTAATAATATACTCCTCCGGAGTATCCCTGTGTTGTTATAAAACAGGCCGCTCCTATGGAGCTTGAATAGAATGGTGGCTGATTATGGCTACAAACAGGTTGCCCCGCCGGGGCTATTTTATTGTAAAGATTTCTCGTTAGACCTAAGAGCTTATTTTTTCAGCGTTCCGTTATCGCTCCGTAGGAGCGAACTGTTTGTAACAGCAATGTACCTGTATGTTCTTCAAGCTCCATAGGAGCGGCCTGTTTCACAAGCATTTTATAAGAGATCCGGTACTCCGGAGGAGTACATTATTCGATATTGACGTGACATCTGTATGAAATGCCATGGAAGTTGCGGGGATTAACATTTCACCCGCTGGAAATGACGCGGAATGTGCAGGAATTAACATTTGACCAGCGGGAAATGACATGGAAGCTAAAGAACCTGCCACAGCAACTGCAGGATGGAAATCAACTAATATAAAGCCCTGAGTTCTTGCTTTTTCAAATAATTGTTCTAAGTTTGGTTAATAATTATTCCCTTTATTATTCTCATGGCAAAAAAAATTACACTTGTTTGTTTTGTTATTTTCCTTATTCCATTCTCCTTCCGGGCACAAACACTTGATTCCCTGATCCCGAAGAGCTTCCCGATCTCTATTACCGGTTATGTGGATGCGGATTATGCCTATTACACCGATTCAATGGGGACCACCGACTACCAGAAATTTCCTTCAGTTTCACCGAGAAGCAACCAGTTCGGAATGAATATACTGATGCTTACATTCAGCTATGATGCGGAAAAGGTAAGGGCTGTAGGCACACTTCAGTTCGGCGACATTCCGAAAAGCACCTGGTCGGCCAATTACAATTACATTATGGAAGCGCATGCAGGTGTCAGGGTCTTTAAAAAGCTTTGGCTGGATGCAGGATTTTTCCGCACGCATTTCGGAACGGAAGGCCTTCTTCCAAAAGAAAATTTTACAAGCTCGGTTTCTGTACCTACTTACTTTGAGCCTTATTACGAAAGCGGGATCCGTCTGAATTACAATCCAACTGCAAAGCTTTCCATCAATCTTTACCTGTTGAACGGCTATAATATGTACGAGGACAACAATGATAAAAAATCATTCGGAATACTGGTGAGCTATGCGCTTGGCGACAAGGGCAATATCAATTACAGCAATTATATCGGTGATGATACGCCAAAGGGCGATTCTGTTTCTCACAACAGGATGATGCACAACCTCTACCTGAATTACACGATTAAAAAGCTGAGGATCCAGATCGGAGGTGATTACGGCATACAGGACCATTCGGCAATTACTGACAATAAAAAAAGTGCAGCTATGTACAGCGGATTGGCCAGCCTTAAATATGAGCTTGCTACAAGGGTGTTTGTTTATGGGAGAGGCGATATGTTTAATGATTCCGAAGGCTTTTTGTCAGGCGTGATCCTCGATAGGGACCTGATACTTACAGGCCTGAAAGGCTGGGGCGCCACAATCGGCGTTGAGTACAAGCCAACGGATAACAGCTATATCCGCCTCGAAGGAAGAAAGATCACGATGGATAAGAACGAGGAGATCTTTCGCTGGGACGACGACTATACTTATTCCCGCTTCGAAGCATTAGTTAATCTTGGAATATCCTTCTAATATAATTTAACCTCTAAACTAAAAAACATGTTTGACACAGGCACCACCGGTTTTATGTTATTGGCAACATCACTTGTGATGCTGATGACGCCAGGATTAGCATTCTTCTACGGAGGACTGGCAGGAAAAAAGAATATCCTCGGGATCATGATCCAGAGCTTTGTTTCAATGGGGATCACTACGATCCTCTGGTTTATTTTCGGGTATTCCCTTTGCTTCAGCGGGGGAGCCGGCGGCGTAATCGGGAATTTCGACAAGGTGATGATGCACGGAGTGAACCTGAATTCTGCATATTCCGGTAATCCGAAGCTTCCCGAGTTTGTGTTCATGGCTTACCAGATGATGTTCGCGATCATTACACCGGCGCTGATCACCGGGGCTTTCGTGAACCGTGTTACATTCAAATCCTATTTGATCTTTCTTGTGCTCTGGCAGGTATTCGTGTATTATCCTTTTGTTCACATGGTATGGGGCGGCGGTTTTCTTGCGCAGTGGGGAGTGCTTGATTTTGCAGGGGGCATCGTGGTGCATGCAACGGCAGGCTTCGCAGCTTTGGCATCGGTCATCTACCTTGGTAAAAGAAGGAACCCTGAGAACAAGCCTAACAGCATTCCGCTGATCGCATTGGGGACCGGCTTGCTGTGGTTCGGCTGGTACGGCTTTAATGCAGGAAGCGCACTGGATGTAAATGCAGTAACGGGCCTTGCCTTTCTGAATACGGATATTGCAGCATCGTTCGCGGCTGTTACCTGGCTGGTGATCGAGTGGAGCAGGGGCGCAAAGCAGCCAAAGTTTGTAGGCCTGCTTACCGGTGCTGTTGCAGGTTTGGCAACGATAACACCGGCCGCAGGATACATCTCACTTCCTTATGCCGCCGTGATCGGTGTGCTTTCCGGTGCGGTATGTTACATTGCCGTCGACTTTAAAAACAAGCGCGGCTGGGACGATGCGCTGGATGTATGGGGAGTTCACGGAATGGGCGGCGTGCTCGGAACCATATTGCTTGGTGTATTTGCATCGAAGCAGGTGAATCCCGCAGGCGCCGATGGCCTGATCCACGGCGGAAGCAGTTTCTTTATAAAAGAGGTGGTTGCCACACTGGGAGCAGCAGCCTATGCATTTATATTTACATACATCATGCTCATCGTGATCAATAAAGTAACGAAAGTGCGTGTGCCGGAAGATGTGGAAGACAGGGGGCTGGATGAAGGATTGCACGGAGAAACGGCGTATGATGAAGGCGTATTGTAGCCAGGTCCGGATCCGGGAGATCAGAATTCGTAAACGGTTAGCATTTATAAAGTGCCTCTGCAAAAGCGGGGGCATTTTATTTTTTGTGTTTAAGGAATAAAATACCGTACTTAGAGTATTAATCATCTCCCAAAACTAAATCGACCCTATTGAAATGAAATTACAAAAATTAGTTGCCTGTGCCTTACTTACCTGCATGACCACAGCAGGTGCCTTTGCACAAAACCTGAACGTGGTGCTTCGCTCACAATTAGCTTATCCTGGCCATACCTGCGCCAACCTTACCGGTTATGTGGATTCCCTCGGAAATGAATATGCCCTTGTAGGTGTTGCCACCGGGATGTCGATCGTGGATGTGACCAATCCTGCACTGCCCGTGGAAGTGAAAAAGATCCCGAATGTGGATAACCTCTGGAAGGAAATAAAAGTATACGGCAAATATGCGTACGTTACAACCGAAGGCGGCGGCGGCTTGCAGATCGTGAACCTCAGCAGCCTGCCGGATACGGCAGGAGTTGTTTACCATAACTGGACCGGCGACGGGGCCATTGCCGGAACACTGAACACGATCCATGCGTTGCACATCGACGGGCATTTCGCTTACCTGTACGGAAGCAACCTGTTCAACGGCGGCGCTATTGCTGCAGACCTTACCGATCCCTGGAACCCGACATACGCCGGAAAATACCAGGTAGGTGTGGGGAACCAGGCTTATGTGCATGACGGGTATGTGCGCAACGACACAATGTATGCAGGGCACATTTATTCCGGCTATTTTGCCATCGTGGATTTCACCAATAAAGCTGCCCCGGTTGAGATCGCGACGCAGAACACGCCGAACAACTTTACACACAATACATGGCTTTCTACAAACAGCAGGATCCTGTTCACAACCGATGAGGTGGATGATTCCTATCTTACCGCCTACGATGTTTCGAACCCGGCCAACATTATCGAGCTGGACAAGATCCAGTCGAATCCCGGATCACAATCCATCGTTCACAACACACACATTATCCGCGTTGCCGGAAATGATTATGCAGTGACATCCTGGTACAAGGATGGATTCACGATCGTGGATGCGGGCCGTCCGACCAACCTCGTACAGGTTGGAAATTACGATACATATGCAGCCAGCGGCGGCGGGTTTGAAGGTACCTGGGGAGTTTATCCTTACCTGCCTTCCGGAACTATCATCGCTTCCAACATTGAAGACGGATTGTTCGTGTTCACACCAACCTATGTACGCGCCTGCTACCTGGAAGGTACCGTTACCGATTCGCTCACCGGCTTAGCCATTAACGGCGCCACTATCCAAATCCTTTCCACAACGGTAAGCGACAATTCAAATCTTTCCGGAAGCTATGCAACAGGCATTCCTTCGCCGGGAGGCAGCTACAGTGTTACGTATTCCAAAGCGGGCTATTACCCGAAAACATTAACCGGTGTTTCACTGGCAGCGGCAGCTGTGACCATCCGCAATGTGGCTTTATCGCCGATCCCTACCTTTACGCTGAGCGGGCAGGTTATTGCATCCGGAACAGGCACTCCAATTCCAAATGCAAATGTTTCGATCTCGAACAGCAATTTCAATTACCAGGCAACAACAGATGCGTCAGGGAATTTCAGCCTTCCGGGAGTTTATTCAGATACTTACGAGATCATTGCAGGGCATTGGGGCTTCATGACCAACTGTGCGCAGAACCAAACTATTCCTTATGGTGCAGGCCCGATGATATTACAGCTTTCACCGGGATATTACGATGATTTCTCCTTTAATTTCGGCTGGACCGTTACCGGCACAGCAGCTACAGGGGCATGGGAAAGGGGCGTTCCGGCCGGGACTGTGAATGCCGGTGTGGATGCAAACCCGGGAGCGGACGACAGCCTTGATTGCAGCAACAAAGCGTATGTAACAGGAAATGCAGGAGGAGCAGCGGCTTCGGATGATGTGGACAACGGTTCCACAACTCTTACTTCGCCCATCTTCGACCTTTCAACATACACCAACCCGTATGTGTATTTTACACGCTGGTTCTACAATGCAGGAGGCACAGGCGTTCCGAACGATTCATTAACGATCCTCCTGAACAACGGGATCACCAGTGCAGTTGTTGATTTCGCACGATACAACACGGTCAACAACTCTACGTGGGTGTATAAATCATTCCAGATCTCCAGCTTCATTACGCCGACCGCAACGATGAAAATAATGGTGAGGACGGCTGACAATGCTCCCGGGCACCTCGTGGAAGCAGGCTTTGACCAGTTCATGATCAGCGAAGGAAATGTGATCGGCATTGCAGAGAATGAAAGCAGCGCCACTTCCATTCATGCGTATCCGAATCCTTTCACATCGGAAACAACTGTTTCATACGATGTAAAAGAAAAGCTGTCGGCCAATGCCGAGATCACCGTGAGGGACATTACAGGAAGGGTGATCGAAAGAAGCAGGATCGGCCAGCCGAAAGGTTCAGTTACGCTGAGCACGCTGAACTCCGGCATTTATTTCGTAAGCATTACCAATGGAAATGAAACGTATTCACCGGTGAAGATCGTGAAGATGAAATAAGAAAAAAACAGGATGAGAGAAACCGCTTTCCAAATGGAGGGCGGTTTTTTTATGGCCTAAAAAGCGTAACCGATATTAATGCCGAAAACACCATTCAGGTGGGAGTTGTAGAGGGGGCCGAAGTCTTTCGTATCATACGGCAGGATCTTATAGGAAGTGAAGTGATAGTAAACTTTGTTGGACTTGTAGCCAAGCCCGCCGTAAATATCAAAGGTCACACGGTTTATTTTCCCGGCCTGCACGCCTATGATCCCGTTGATATTGAAATGCCTGAAATCGAAATAAGCACCCTGGTAATAACGTTTCAATCCTATCGCAACACGCGCATTTGAATACGAGAACATAGGTGCCACATAAAACCCGAAAGGTGCATAATGCCTGCGCCCGATCCAGTAGAACTTGTGCGCATACTGGATCCGCCAGCCTTCCACTTTGTAAATATCATCGGTGGTAACACCCGCTGCTTTTTCTATGGCATTCAGGAGAAGGTTGACCCCGAGGTAAGAGATCCCGAGCTGTTCCGATTGCCGTTTTCCGGAGCTGATCTCCATCATAAGGCGGTACTCGGCAGTGAAGGGTGGAAAAATAGCGCCGTAGAGCACGGCGGTAGGGCTTGTTTTAATGACAATAGGCGGTACGAACATTTTCTGCTTCAGATCATTCTTCTTTACCGGCTTTTTGTTGATGATGGTATCGGTTTCGATGGCAGCAGCACTGAAGCCATAGAGCAGGGCGATCAATAAAATGGAGTATGTGCGTATTTTATTCATTCCTTAGCGTAGTTCATACCTTGCCAAAGGTATTGTTTCCTGCGAAGCAAAATCCTGTTTCAGGAATTTATAATATCCGGTGATCGCGATCATAGCAGCGTTGTCGGTACAGTATTCAAACTTCGGGATGAACACTTCCCAGTCCAGTTCCTTCTGCAGCTGCATCAATGTTTCACGCAATCCGCTGTTGGCTGAAACACCGCCTGCGATCGCGATCTGCCTGATCCCTGTTTGCTGTGAAGCCTTTTTCAGCTTGTCCATGAGGATGCTGATGATGGTGAACTGGATGGAAGCGCAGATGTCGTCCCTGTGCTTTTCAACGAAACCGGGATCTTTAGCTGATCCGTTGTTAATGAAATTCATAAAGCCCGTCTTTAACCCGCTGAAGCTGAAGTTCAGCTCCGGGATCTGCGGCTTTGTGAATTTGAATGCCTTTGGATTGCCGTTCCTTGCATGCTTATCGATCAGCGGCCCGCCGGGATAAGGCAGCCCCATGATCTTTGCGGCTTTGTCGAATGCTTCGCCCGCCGCATCATCAATGGTTTCGCCGATTACCTGCATGTCGAAAAAATCCTTCACTACAACGATCTGTGTATGTCCGCCCGAAACAGTGAGGCATAAAAAAGGAAAGGAAGGATGCTTTGGCGCATCTTCGGGAGTATCAATAAAATGGGCCAGTACATGCCCCTGCATGTGGTTCACTTCAATGAGCGGGATGTTGAGCCCCATGGCAAAGGCCTTTGAAAAAGAAGTGCCGACAAGCAGTGAGCCCATCAGTCCGGGCCCCCGCGTAAAGGCAATAGCGCTGATCTCTTCCTTGCGGATGCCTGCCAGTTTTATGGCCTGGTCCACAACAGGAATGATGTTCTGCTGGTGCGCACGCGATGCAAGCTCAGGCACAACACCTCCGTAAGCTTTGTGGATGTGCTGGTTCGCGACAATGTTGGCAAGTAATTTGCCCTCACGGATCACAGCAGCAGCGGTGTCGTCGCAGGAGGATTCGATCCCTAAAATGATGTTTGTTTTACTCATTATCATTAACTTCGTCCCGCTTGCAGAGCGGGACGGCTCTTAAAAACCAAAGGTATTAAAAAACTCGCATACATATTATTCCGTTTTGTTGCTGCACTTGTATTTTTATCGGTGCTGCTTTTTTTGCTGATCCAGCTGAAAAGTGTGCAAACCTATGCGGGACATGAAGCTGCCAGCTACCTTTCCGAAAAGCTGCATACCAGGGTGGAGATCGGGAGCGTTGACATCGAGTTCATCAAAACCCTTGTGCTTACCGATGTGTACATCGAGGACCTTCATAAAGATACGCTTCTTTATTCCAAAAAGCTGAAGGTGGATGTGGGGGAATTCAGCCTGAAGGACCATAAGATCTTCATCCGCGACATTGTATTGCTCAATACCAGCGCTTCGCTCATCAAATACCGGGAGGACGATGACCTGAACCTGCAGTTCATCCTCGATGCCTTTGATGACGGCGACACTACGAAAAGGACAAAGCAAACGCCCTGGGACATCAGCTTTGGCGAAGTGACCTGTGTGAATACCTTTTTTGCATACCGCAATGAGCATGATACGATGGTTACCACAGGTATTAATTTCATCGACCTTGCAGCTTCCAATATCAACGCAAGGTTTACGGATATTAAGATCGAGCAGGATACCATCCGCGGAACGGTGGAATATCTTTCTGCGATCGAAAAGAGCGGCTTTGTACTGACGAACCTGAGCACGTATGTAAAGGTGAGCCCGGTAGGCGTGAAGCTGGACGAGCTGAAAATAAAAACCCCGGAAAGCAACATTGCAACCGACCTTTCATTTAAATACAAGCGCTACCGGGATTTCAACGATTTCATTGATAAAGTAAGGCTGAGCGCCGAGTTCGACCATTCGGAGCTGGAGATGAACGACCTTGCATATTTTGCCCCAGGCCTCAAGGGTTTGTATAAACAGATCAGCGTAACAGGGAAAGTAAGCGGTAAGATCAGCGACCTCCGCGGGAAGAACATGGACATTTTTCTTGGCGGCAGCACGCATTACATCGGTGATTTCACCTTCACGGGGCTGCCTAACTTTGATGAAACGCTGATCCACCTTAACGTGGAAAGCCTTACGACCAACTACGCCGATCTCAGGGAATTCCCGCTTCCGCCTTTCGACCAGCATCACAGGATCGATCTTCCAAAGAACATTTCAAAGCTGGGCACCATCAATTTCCATGGAACATTTACAGGGCTTTACAACGATTTTTATGCTTATGGCGATTTCTCTTCGGCGCTGGGGAGGCTCTCCACCGATATTTCGGTGAAGCATGATTACAACAAGGACAAGGAATTTTACAAAGGAAAGCTGCGCTCCACGAGCTTCGACATTGGCAGCTTTTTCGGTTCGCCCCTGCTTGGAAGGGTAACGGCAAATGTGGAAGTGGACGGCGAAGGATTTACGCTTGAAGAAGTTGCAGCCAAGTTGAGCGGAACGATCAACACAATCTATTTTAATAATTACGAATACAGCAATGTGGCCATCGAAGGAAATGTGGCGAAAAAAATATTCAAGGGAAAGCTTGCCGTGAAGGATGAGAACATCGATTTCGATTTTATCGGGAAGGTGGATTTTTCGAACCGGCTGCCGGCGCTGGATTTTATCACCACCGTGAACAAGGCTGATCTGGGTGCACTGCATTTTATAAAAACAGATAAGAAGACCGATCTCTCCACGCAGGTGATCATCAATGTTACCGGCGATAACATCGATAACCTCATCGGGCAGATCAACTTTGATAATACGGTGTACAGGGAAAACGACCAGGTGTATAAGATGAGCGTGTTCAACCTGATCTCTTCGGAAGAGAACGGTGTAAAATCGATCAGGCTCTTCTCCGACTTTTGCGATGCGAAAGTGAAGGGTACGTTCAGGATCCTTGAATTGCCTTATTCCATGCAGAATGTGCTGAGCAATTACCTGCCTTCGTATGTGAGCCGCTCCAAAGGAAAAACGCCGGTGCAGAATTTTGAATACAGCTTCCTGTTCAAGAAAACAGAAGCCGTCACCCGCCTGTTTGCACCACAGATCAGCATTGCACCGAGAACGATGCTGAAAGGAAATTACAATTCCACGCAGAATGATTTTGTGCTCGATGGAAGCTCTTCGAGGCTGGAAGTGTATGGCTATGTGTTCCAGGACTGGAAAGTGCAGTCGGGAACAGCGAACAAAGAGCTGCAGCTGCAGATGAGCGCCTCGCGGTTTTACCTGACGGACAGCTTGTGGCTGACCGATTTTACATTGCGTTCGGGCTCTCATGCCGACAGTGTGAACCTTGCCATGAACTGGGACAACAGGACAAAGACAAGGCTTTACCAGGGCGATATAAAAGCCTTCTTGCATTTCGATCCGAACAACGTGATGCAGTTCAAGATCCTTCCTTCGCAGTTTGTGATCGCGGATTCACTCTGGGACATCAGCAGGGCCAATGAAGTGATCGTGGACACATCGCACATCACGATCAATGAGCTGATGTTTGAACATAACAATCAATCGATCGCGGTGAACGGTGTGATCTCCAATGATAAGAAAGACCAGGTACGGCTCGACCTGAATAATTTTAACCTTGCCAACCTCAATGTGCTTACGCGGCCTTCCGGGCTGAAGCTCAGCGGCCACATCACCGGGCAGTCGAGCGTGCAGGACCTTTATCACAACATGGTGTTCACCAGCAACACCAATTTCAAATCACTGTTTGTGAACGATGAGGAGATCGGTGATGGCGAAGTGGAAAGCGTCTGGGATAAATCGAAGGAAGCGCTTTACCTGCATGGCACATTTACATTGGGCATCATCCCGAATATTTTATTCTCCGGTTATTATTACCCGAAAAAAACCGAGGACAATCTCGATATGGAGCTGAACCTGCAGGCGATCCAGATGAAAATACTGGAGCCTTACGTGAAGGATTTCTGTTCCGATTTCAAAGGACAGTTCTCGGGGAATGTCACGATAAAAGGCTCTGTGAAGAAGCCGCTGATCGCAGGTAAGATCAGCGTTAACGCAAAAAAGATCACCGTAACCTATCTCAATACAAGCTATCGCTTTTCACATGACATCATCATCGAGAACAATTCATTCGGCGTGGAAGACCTTGTGCTGTATGATATGAACAACAACAAAGCCTATGTCACCGGGAAAGTGTACCACGATAATTTTAAGGATTTCCAGCTCGATTATGACATCCGTACAAACAAGTTCATGTGCCTCAACACTTCGGAGGCCGATAACCAGCTGTATTACGGAAAAGCGTATGTGACCGGGATCGTCAATATTTTCGGCTTTATCAAGAACGAGCTGCGCATTGATGCGAGCGTGAAAACAGAGAAGATCACATCAAATGATAAGTCAGATAAGGTTTCCCTGCTTTCAAAAACAGAGATCACCAAAATTTTCATTCCTCTTTCCGGGCCTTCGGAAGTGAGCGAGAATAATTTCATCACTTTCGTGAAGAAGGACACGAGCTCGAAAGCGAAGAACAATTACAATGTGAAGCTGGGCGGGCTCACATTGAATTTCGACCTCGAAGTAACGCCTGATGCAGAGGTACAGCTGATCTTCGACCAGAAGGTCGGCGATGTGATCAAGGCGAGGGGAGATGGCAACATCAAGCTGAAGATCAGCTCCACGGGCGATTTTAAAATGTACGGCGATTACGTGATCGAGAACGGTGATTATTTATTCACGCTCCAGAACATCATCAACAAGCGCTTTGATATTGAAAAGGGAAGCGTGATCAAATGGAGCGGCGTTCCGTATAAGGCGGATGTGAACATCAATGCCGTTTACAAGGCGCGGGCATCCTTAAAGCCATTTTTTCCGAGTGATTCATCCAGCACCTACAAGCGCCGTTACCCGGTGGATCTGAAACTGGCAATGCGGAACGAGCTGTTATCGCCGGAGATCAATTTTGATATCAACATCCCGACCGTGGATGCAGGCGTTCGGCAGCAGGTGATGAGCTACATCAATACCGATGCGGAGATGAACCGCCAGGTGTTTTCTTTGTTGATCTTAAACAGCTTTGTAACGCCGCCGCAGCTCACAGGTGCAGGTACCGGGCCGGATGTGGCTTCGGCAGGATTTGCCAACACGAGCGAATTATTATCGAACCAGCTCAGCAACATGCTCAGCAAGATCAGCAACGATTTTGATATTGGTGTGAACTACCGTCCGGGTGATGAGATCAGCAAGGAGGAGCTCGGAGTGGCGCTTTCCACGCAGCTTTTCGACGACCGCCTGAGCATCGATGGAAATCTTGGTGTGAACAACAACAACCAGAATACGAATAACATTGTGGGCGACGTGAATGTGGATTACAAGATCACGGATGATGGGAAGCTCCGCATCAAAGCCTTTAACAAGGCGAATGACAATAACCAGATCTATACGTCCGGCCCATACACGCAGGGCGTCGGGATCTTATACAGGGAAGAGTTTGATACGATCGGGCAGCTGTACCAGCGGTATTTAGGGAATCTCCGCGACAGGAAGAAGAACAAGCAGAAGCCGGAAAATACGGATCCGCTGCCGCAGTAAGTGAATTGGAGAGTTGGAGAATTTTAGAATTGGAGAGTTTTAAAATTGCCCGCAATGATCGTCATACCGTGCTGCGACACGGTATCTCTACGCGATGCTGAGGTTTGCAGGATTCCAGCTTGTCATGCTGAGGCAGGAAACATCTTCATCATGTTACCAGAATTTCAGTGAAAAATATAAAGATCCTTCGGCTTCATTTCATTTCGCTCAGGATGACATCCTGCTACTAAGAAACACATTGCGCCTCCAACCTCCCAACTCCAACCTCCCACCTTCTACTTATCCAGTTTCAGCGAATGCCCCAGCTTATCCCTTTTGGTTTGCAAATAAAATTTATTGTGCTCGTTTGATTCGATCTCGATCGCAACATTATCAACGATCTCTAATCCGTAACCGATAAGTCCGGCGCGTTTCTTCGGATTGTTGCTCATCAGCTTTATTTTGGTGATCCCGAGGTCTCTTATTATCTGTGCCCCAACTCCGTAGTCGCGCTCATCGGGCTTAAATCCTAATTCTTCGTTGGCTTCCACGGTATCGCGGCCTTCTTCCTGCAGCTTGTAGGCTTTCAGCTTGTTGAGCAGCCCGATGCCACGGCCTTCCTGGTTCATGTACACAATTACGCCTTTGCCTTCTTTCTCGATCATCTCCATCGATTTTTGCAATTGAGGCCCGCAATCGCAGCGGCAGGAGCCAAAAATATCGCCGGTAAGGCAGGAAGAGTGAACGCGGACAAGCACAGGCTCATCCTTTTTCCATGTCCCTTTTATGAGTGCAAGATGTTCCTGGTCGTTGGTGGTCTGGCGATAAGCCACCAGTTCGAAATTTCCCCATTTGGTAGGCATTTTTACCTGTACGTCTTTGATGACGATGGTTTCGTTCTTCACGCGGTAAGCGATCAGGTCTTCAATGGAAATAATTTTGAGCTTATGTTTTTTGGCGATCTCCACCAGTTGGGGCAGGCGGGCCATTGTGCCGTCCTCGTTCATGATCTCCACGAGGGCGCCTGCAGGCTCAAACCCGGCCAGGCGAGCAAGGTCGATCGTGGCTTCGGTATGCCCGGCCCTGCGGAGAACACCGCCATTTTTAGCTTTTAAAGGGAAAATATGCCCGGGCTTGCCGAACTCTTCCGGTTTAATGGAAGGATTGATGAGCGCCTGTACGGTTTTGGAACGGTCGGAAGCAGAGATGCCAGTGGTGCAGCCGTAGCCGAGCAGGTCGACAGAAACGGTAAATGCAGTGCTGTGCTCAGCGGTATTGTTGCTGACCATCATTTCGAGGCCGAGCTCTGCGCAGCGCTCTTCGGTGATAGCAGCGCAGATAAGGCCGCGGCCGTGTGTTGCCATGAAGTTGATCACTTCAGGTGTAACATTACGGGCAGCGGTAAGGAAGTCGCCTTCATTCTCACGTCCTTCATCATCCACCACAATGATCACTTTTCCCGCTTTCAGGTCGGCAATGGCTTCTTCAATTGTATTCAGTACAGATCGCATTTTATTGGATTTTGATTGTACAAAGATAACAATTTTGCCGTGGAGATGTTCAGAACGCGGCCCTCAAATGTCTTGTTTTTACTCGTGCTGGCCTTCGTGCTGATCGTGGCCGCCTTCTGATTTAGGCTCTCCGTGCAGGTTGCCGGAAATGCCATCGTACATATCGTTGTTCGGATTGGTATCGCTGCCTGCGCTGAAATTTTCTGTGATCTCACTGTTTCCTACATTGCGTCCGTTCTCATCATTCACTCCCGGCCTTGAAGTATTATCGTTAGCACTGCAGTGGCAGGCAGAAAGGCTTACTGCAACAACGGCAGCAGCGAAAAGTGTTTTTACTCCTGTATTTTTCATGATCGGTGATTTTTATTGGTTATTTTAATGAGTAAAAAGCTTGTGCCGGGCGCTTATTGAAACAGCCGGGGGCAGCCTTGTGTACCCAGGGGACGAATATAAAGAATATTTTTTTGTGTTGGTCGAATCTGTGAATTTCTGAGCAAATTTTTTAGTAATTTAAAGGCTCATGCCGAAGCTTTATTTTAATAATACGCGCCACGCCGACCTGCCTTTGCATTACGGCCATGTTCCTCCCTGGCTTGCCCAGCGAATGAGCCTTTTGGGCGGCGCCATCGTGGAATCGATCGTGATGGAATACGGGAAATCGGCGGTGCTGAGCCGCCTGAGCGATCCGTTCTGGTTCCAGTCATTGGGTTGTGTCATGGGCATGGACTGGCATTCCTCCGGCATCACCACTTCCGTGATGGGCGCTTTAAAAAAAGCGGTGAACCCGAAATTCAGGGAGCTGGGGATCTACATCTGCGGCGGAAAGGGAAAATATTCCCGGCAAACGCCATCGGAGCTGATCGCCTTTTCCGAACGCACGGGGCTGAACGGAAATGAACTGGTGCGTTCCAGCAGGCTTACTGCAAAGGTTGATAACACTGCGATCCAGGACGGCTTCCAGATCTACCTCCATACTTTTATTGTAACCGATACCGGCGAATGGGCAGTGGTGCAGCAGGGAATGAACGATGCCAGCGGGATGGCCAGGAGGTATCACTGGCATTCGGAGCAGGTGAAATCCTTTATTGAAAATCCGCATACCTCTATTTATGGAAAGAACCAGGGAGTAATATTGAACCTTGCCGACCTGCAGGCTGCAGATGCTAAAACAGCGATGCTGGAGATCGTGAAGGAAGATCCGCAGCTGATGCTCCCGGAGATCAGGAAGATCGTGATGCCTTCACATCATGATGTAAGGGCAAAAGATGTAAACCTGAAGAGGCTCGGCAGTGTGCTTGCACTGGCGCATGAAAAAGAGCTGCGCGACTTTGAATCCCTGCTGTTGCTGGAAGGAGTAGGGCCAAGGACGATCCAGTCGCTGGCGCTCGTGAGCGAGGTGATCCATGGCACGCCTTCACGCTTTTCCGATCCTGCTCGCTTTTCCTTTGCACATGGCGGCAAGGACGGGCATCCTTTCCCGGTGCCGGTGAATACGTATGATGAAACCATTGCCCTGCTGAACAACGCGATCGCAAAGGCAAAGCTGGGCAATACCGACAAGCAGCAGGCCATTAAAAACCTGGCGATGGTTTCACAGATGATGGAGCAAAGCTTTGAGCCGGATGAAAATGCATTTGATAAAGTGATCGCGAAGGAAAGGGCTGAATCCTATAAATACAGGGGAAGGACTGTTTTCGGAAAAGCGAAGCCGCCGGGAAATGAGCAGTTGAGCTTGTTTTGAGTTTTACCGCCAAGACGCAAAGGCGCCAAGAAAAATTGCCTGTTTTATGAAAAAACGATTACTGCTTTTTATTCTTTGTTTTCCTGCTGTGGCATTCTCACAGCTGGACTGCAGCTATAATAACCGCTCTTCATTTTTTGGCGAACGTTCTGTTCAATTGCCTGCAGCTCCTGCGAATACAGTAAGGATCTTCATGGATAAGTCTGGCTTTTATTATCCCGAATCATTCATCCGCGATGCCGAGCTTGAAAATAACTGCAGCAGCTTAAAGGAATGGTACAGGTCAAATAATAAAAAGTTAAACCTGCTCTGTGATCAGTATAAGGTAAGTAATGCACTTAGCGTGGATGAAAAAATTGAAGCGCTGAATGATTCTATTGCATTGGAGTATCTCTCGCTGGTCAATCAGAAGGCAAAGGCATTCCGCAGCATTGATGTGCTGATCCACGGCTTCAGGAAAAAGGCATATGGCAAAAAAGACAAGATCTCCACGTACTCTATTGATGATTACAAAAGCTTTGAAAAGGTATTGTCGAAGGATACTGCATCTGTATTGTTTGTGGAAGTGTACTGGGACAGCAAATTTATTACGCCGCTAAGCTCCTACAAATACAAAGGCTTTGAGCTGTTTGAGCAGGCCGGGATCCCGAATGCGGAGCATGTGGGGCTCCAGCTGCGAAAGGTGATCTCATTTATTCAGTGTGAGCACATCAACATCATCACGCACAGCCTCGGTGCAAAAGTGGGATGCGAGTTATTGTTCAATGCTTCAAAAGGGGCATTGGCGGAGGAAAGCGGGTTGATCTGTCCTTCGCAGAAAGATGTAAGGCTTTGCCTCATTGAGCCGGCTATCAGTCCTGATGTGTTCGGTGAATACTATTCAAGAACAGGGATGTATGATTACACGGCAAAAGATCATTACAGGCTTGGGATCGTTTACAATGAAAATGATTTTGTGCTTTTAAAATCGTACACCTTCGGCGCGGTGCATATTATCTCTTCCCCGCTCGAATACGGGAATACTGCACTGGGATGTAATTATAAAGGCTGCATTGCAGGCGTGAAGCAATTGTTTCTTGAAAAATATCCGAATTCTGTTTTATACGAGCCTTTTGATTTTTCGGCCATTGGCTCCGATCACCGCTTGTACAGGTATGGTGTGTCTGAAAAATTTTCAAAGGTGATTGCATTCCTTAATGCGGAGTAAATTCAGTCTCTTTTGTGGCAGGAGGCGATGACAGTACTCCATCCGCCCTCATTTTAGATGCAATGATGTTTGCAAACTCTTTGGAGAAAGGCTGCAGGTCGTCAGGGCTGTAGGTCTTCGATTGTGCCGACCATACCAGCTTTTCACTTTTTGCATCATAGAGGTTCGATTCAATGAAATACACTTTGTTCTGCTCATAATATCCCGATCCGTAAAAGCTCGGGTACCAGTGGTCGTAATATCCCCAGAAATCGTTGTAATAACCAAAACCCACCGGGTTGTAAGGATTACCGCCGGGTACATACCTCGATTCTGTTTCCCGGCTGATGATGGAAATGGTGAGGATCGCATCCACATTTTTTTTATGCACTTTGTCCATCAGCTCTGTTTTGCTGGAATCATTGCTGCTGATGTTGGGAGGAAATTCATCGATGCTTTTAAGTGTTGTGATGTTTTTGCCGAGCGCATTCATCATATCGTTTTCCAGCATGGCCTTCGCAATGGTATTTCCCGTGAGCGCCGCCACAAGGACACTTTTGTATGGAGCAGGAGGTGCAGGGCTTTTCCAGGAACCTGTGATATAGGTAGAAGGGGCGCAGCACTCGAGTAAGGCAGCAATTAAAAACACACAGATCGCTTTTGTTTTCATCTTTTGATTTTATAAACAGTAACGAAAAAAAAGTGCCACATGGATCTGCGATATTTGGGGATGTGGATTTTCTTCCATGGATGGTTTGAGAGCATTGCTCTTTTTTAATACCGAAAATTTTTCTTCTCCTTTTCTTTTCCCCGCCTGTAAAATAATCCGGGATCTATTTGCTCTTCCCTAAGCTGTTTTTTGCCCGGCTGGCATATAAATAACGGTGCTTTTATGCCGGTTTAATAAAATAAAAATTCTACGATCAGAAAAAGCAGATCAACCTGAACTTCCTATACAATAACCTAAAAATCTATAACTATGAGATCAAGAAACAACAACAACTATCAAAACAACAGGAGAGATAATCAGCAAACGGAATCATCTTCAGGAAGAAGCAACTGGGATTGGGACAGGCAGCACAATGATGATGACTGGAGCCGGCAACAGGATCGCTCCCGGAACAACGGCTCCCGGAATGGCTCAGGGAATGGGTATGGCCGCAATGGCAACGAACGTTATTCCTCCAATGCGTATGAAAGAAACATGAACGGTAATTCCACTTACAATGCCTATAATGAGAACAGCTACAGGGGAGCCGGCCGCGGATACAACGGTCGCGGGGATGATGATGTTGATTACTATGGCGAGAACCGTTATGCAAGGCGCTATGGCGATTACGATGATGATAACCGAAGCTACCATGGCAGCAGCAGGATGGACAACTACTGGATCAACCACAATGAGGACGGGCATGAGCGCAATTACCGCGCTTCACACGGCAGCAACAGGGATGATGACAACTACGGAGGATATGGAAGAAATGTGACCGGCCGCAGCAATTACGGTGATTACAGGAACGGTGGCGATGAGGACCGCAGGTACAGCGAAAGGAATTCCAGCCGCGGATTATCGCGCGAAGGCGACAACTGGAATGTGGGTAATTACGGAAACCGTTATGATGGCGACAGGGGCTCACGTTACAATGACAATGGGAACAGGAGAAGAAATTCCCGGGAGAATGATGCATGGTAAATTTAAAATTGTTTTTAAAAGAACCGGCCTGCAGAGGCCGGTTTTTTTATGCTTAGGCGGTTCGTGTAATTGTTTATATTTGAGATACATGAAACCCGTAGCCATCCTGTTTTCCATATTCCTTTTGTATGCCTGTAATGCAGGTAAGAACAACAGTGAACATTATTGCAGGACGCATGAGCCCGCGGATAGCGCAGATTATAAGCATTCCAAATGTGGCTTTTATACAGGTAAAAACGGGAAACTGTACGAAAGAAAAGTGCAGGTTGATAAATCAGACAGCAATTATTGCTACGCGGCATTTTATGATGAGTACATGACATTTTATGCCGGTGATAATTTTTATCCAAAAGAGCTCGATTCTGTGATTGACCTTGAAACATATACCTGTATTGATTCTTCATGCTATGCGAAAGACAAGAACAATTGTTATTATTATTACGACAATAGCGACGGAGGTTTCCGCTTTGTGGTCACTGATGCTGATCCGGCAACATTCCGGAAGCTGAAGGGTTATCACTGGGCTGCGGACAGCAAAAGGGTCTATTACCGGGGAAATCCTGTAGAAGGTTTAAATAGAAACAAATTTCAGCTGCTGCAGAATAGCAGCCAGGTGGATTATATAAAAGATGACCGCCATGTATTTTATGAGAACGATTCAATTGCCGGAGCAGATGCAGGCTCATTCAGGCAGGTTGAAGGAAGGGCCTGGGATGCAGAGGACAAGCATCATCAATACAACTTCGGACAAATAATCAACTAAGAAATGAAGAATGTGATCCTGCTGGATATAGACGGTGTGCTCATCATTACTCCTCCCTGGAAGCCGGATGTGCTGCATGCCGATGGCTATTCTGATTTTGATAAAAAATCCGTTGCTCATTTAAATGTTCTCCTGGCAGGGGCAAATGCGGAGCTTTGGCTCAGCTCTTCGCGTTGTATGAACAAAAGCCTGGAAGAGTTCAATGAACTTTTCAGCAACCGTGGAATAAAGCAGGAGCTGAAAGGATATGTGAGCGGAACGGATGATTACGGAAGAATAGCAAGGATCAACGCCTTTCTCGATCATGAGCCGGTAAAGAATTTCCTGATCCTGGATGATGATGCTTCACTGGATGATCTTGATGCCGGCAGAAAAAAGTCCTGGGTGAAAACATTTCCCCTGCTCGGCTTCGATCATGAACGGCTGGAGGAAGCCCTGGAAAAGATTAAGCGTTGGGAATAAGCAGGACAAAGGAAGGTCATTGCTATTCGTCAGGGCGGAGAAACAACCTGCCATAAGAATGAAATTGCTTCTCCCGCACCTGCGGGATCGCAATGACGCTCCGTATTTAAATTGGTACAATCTTCCTGATCCTTTTTAATTATTATTCAATTTTATTTGCTTTTGAAAAAACATGTTCTAATTTAGCCACGAGCTACTCCCTCAAATCAATCAGTTTACAGGTCGGTTAATAATAAAAATGCCGGTGTTTTACAGGGTAGCTTAAATTGTTTTTTCTCCCTCTTATTTCACTGCAGATTCTGATCTTTCCCGGTTGCCAGCAGGCCGGCAGGAATTCCTGTCTGCATTTGCCGGCTCCTGTAGTTTTTAATTTTAACAGTGCATTGAGATCAATGAGGGATCAGAAATCTATAGTGATCGGGTGTGATGATACAGATACATTGTCTGTGATATTGAACGGGATAAAGAGCCCGTCCTCTTCGCATTCTGTTATTTCAGCCACGCGCGTGTCGGACCTCACCGGCATTGTGAGATCCATGAAGCCTGATATGATCATTCTTTGTTTTAAGAATAACCAGGAAGTGCTAAATGGCCTTGATGCCTTTGTGAAAAAGGAGGACATGCCTGTTGTGTGCCTTACGGAAAAATTTGAAAATGAAAATCTGCAGTGGAGCAGGGATAGTATTGTATTCTCCTATCCGCTCAGGTATATCAGCAATAAGGAATACCTCAGCTCAAGGATCAATTCTATTTTTCTTCTCCGCAGCCAATCTCCAAAAACACCCATTGCTTCTTTCGCAGCAAAGGCTGTTTCGCCTGCTTCAGCTACTAATACAAAGGATCTCAGCCGTTATGTGATGGAGCTCGACCATAAAATGGAAGTGCTTTCAAAGGTAAAGGACCGCATCGCGCATCTTTATCCGCATGTGGATGACAGCACAAGAGTGGAGCTGACATCGATCGTGAATTCAATAAAGGCATCGGCAGGCAACAATAAACTGTGGGATGATTTTAAACTGTATTTTGAGCAGAGCAACCCGGATTTCTTGTACATCCTCCTGGTGAAGCATCCGGAGCTCACTCCCAAAGACCTGAAGTATTGCTGCTATCTCAAAATGAACATGGCCAATGATGATATCAGGAACCTGCTGGGCATTAACCAGGAAAGCGTGCGCACACACAAGTACCGCCTGAAAAAGAAAATGCTGCTTTCCAAAGAGCAGGACCTTGGTTGCTACCTGCGATCGGTCGGTTAAATTCTCCATTTCCTTTTTTCATAATCAATAGTTTATCTTTGTTACGTCCATTCAATGGGTAAAAACCGACACGTCTACTATTTGTCTATGGTTTACAGAATTTGTCTACGAAAGGTACATGCTTCTTTTTTCTTTTTACCATTCTGATCTCTACTTTTACCACGTTCATTCATGCAGCAGGTTTATCGCCTCATATATGACACAGAACAATACAGATCCCGGATGATAAATAAAGCGCTACAGTTCAGCAGTGATGTACTTGGCCAGTTCTTAAAGAACAGGTTAAGCCTCGATGAGGACAAAGTAGTGTTGAACAACCTGATCGAAGGGAATGGCTCGCTGCCTGAGATCAACAGGAATAAAGTGGTGATCTCGCTGATCAATATAGAGAAGGAAACGCTCAGGCCATTTTATGTGCGCAGTGAAAAATTATCCAATGGAAATTTTGCAGACCAGAGCCCGTCCGAACGCTACAATCTCGACCTGCTCATCAGCGCTAATTTCGACAGCTATAATGAGAGCCTTCGTTTTCTCGGGGCAGTGATCCAGTTCTTCCAGGTGAACACCAGCCTGGATGCAGCTTTTTCTTCTGCTATTCCTGCGGGCTTAACAAGACTGGAATTTGAGATCGAAAAAATAAGCTACAGGGATATGCAAAGCCTGTGGACGGCAATGGGCGCCAAATATCAGCCGTCAGTGATTTACAAAATGCGTTTAGTGACCATCCAGGGCAATGAAGCAAAAGGATTTACAACCGCTGTAACAGCAGCTTCAAACAACGTAAGCGCATGAGCAGGGAAAGTTACAGGATCGTATTCAGCGTGGATGTATCCCATTCCTATTTTGAAGGAGGCATCTGCAGCTGCCTGCAATTTAACCCTGACGAGTTGACTGCAGCTCTTCTGAAGCGGTTTGGATTTATAGTGCGGAGCAGGACTTCCGGGTTTGACCTGTACAGCAATACAGCCGGTTCACTTGCGGCGCTTTTTAATTATATGAAGGAAGTAAGCGCACAGGATCATTTTGATTTTCAGCTGTTGAATTCGAATGGAGAATTTTATCATTTTACTGAACTGCCTGCTGACTGGGTCGGGCAGCTTGTGTACGACAGCCATTCCGGCGAGCCGCTCAGTAACGGGAACATTCAGCTGCCCGCAGCATTATCCGCACAGGCGGCGCTCCCGGAGTTCGGAAGCCTTGTTATCCGCTTCGATGACCTGCTGAAGCTCAATGATCAGCCGGCATGCTTCAGGATCGGCTTCAATGCGCGAGCTACCCAATGGCAGTATTATATTATTAACAGAAGCGGGGTGCAGCTCGAAAACCCGGCTATCAGCGGGAAAGCAAACATTGCTTTCGAAGGCCCTGAAAATGTGCTGATCCCCGATGGGCAGAAAGCGCTGCTATTCTCTTCCGGGAGCTTACTTCCCTTAAGCGAGCTCCCGAACTATAAGTTCGACCTTGTCAATAACCCTTCTGCTGAACAAACAAAAAAAACATCCGCGAAGGTCATCATCAAAGGATTGCCGAATGCAGACCCGAAGCGGACCGGGATTGCAGCAGCCATGAAAAATCAGGTGTCATCACCCATCTATATATATTTATAAATAAACCAATCACTAACAACTAAAAAATTTATGCTCGCATCAAACGTCAAATCACCGGGTGTCTACATAACCGAGATGAATGCCTTCCCGAATTCAGTGGTTCCTGTAGCTACTGCAGTTCCGGCTTTCATCGGCTACACGCCCCAGGCCTTGTACGAAGGGAAATCGTACACCAATGTGCCTTTTAAGATCTCATCATTTGCAGAATTCCAGGCGATATTCTGTTACCAGCCTCCGGCTTCGCAGGGGTCCGCTCCACAGGCGCCCACTCCACAGCAGTACAGCCCCCAGTATTACCTGGTGCCCTCGAAAACCCAGCCGGCAAGCGGCGATTACATGCAGTTCGGCAGCACGTATTATTCAATCCTGCCCGATCCGAACTCCGTGTATTACATGTACAACAGCATCCGTCTTTTTTATGACAATGGCGGCGCCGATGCGTACATCGTTTCTGTAGGCAGCTACGGTGAGAATTCAGGAAAACCGATGAATCTTGGCGATCCGCTCGTAAACCCCAATGTGGATGTTAACCAGCTGAAGTACGGCCTTGCCTTGCTTAAGAACGAAGTGGAGCCGACCATGTACATTTGCCCGGAAGCTACGCTGCTCAGTGTTGCCAACAATGGCAACCTGATGCAGGCAATGCTGCTGCAGTGCTCGACTATGCAAACTGCCATCAGCATTTTTGATGTGATCGGTGGCAATGCTCCTGATCCGTTCCTGTATATAGATGACATTACAACTTTCCGGGAGAACACAGGTTCGATCGGCCTTGAGTACGGTACGGCCTATTATCCGTTCATCGGCACTTCGCTGATGCAGACTTCGGATATTGATTATACCAATTTTTTTGGAAACAATCCGTCCCAGCTTGCTTCGGTGCTGAGTCCTGCGGATAATCCCGATTCTAACATTACCTCCATCATGGCAAGCATCAGCGCCGGAACCCTTACTGTTTTACAAAACAACAATGCGCTGATCAATGCAAGCCAAACCTACCAGCAGATCCTCAAGCATGTGCTCGCAGATGCAAATACGCTTCCTCCGAGCGCTGCAATGGCAGGCATAATGACCACTATCGACAACCAGGACGGTGTATGGCAGGCGCCTGCAAATGTATCCATTGCAGATTCAGCCACCCTGCCGATCCGCTTATCGGAAAGCCAGCAGGAAAATTTAAATATGGATGCGGTTTCCGGAAAATCCATCAATGCCATCCGTTCATTTAACGGGATAGGCATCCTCGTGTGGGGAGCACGGACACTTGACGGCAATAGCCAGGACTGGAAGTATCTTCCTGTAAGAAGGACAATGATCTTCCTGGAGCAATCCTGTAAACTTGCAGCCCAGGCATACGTGTTCCAGCCCAATAATAAAAACACCTGGGAGGCAGTGAAAGCCATGATCGGCAGCTTCCTTACATCGATCTGGAAAGAAGGCGGACTGTTCGGCCCAACGGCTGCCACTGCCTTCAGCGTGGATTGCGGACTGGGAACCACCATGACCAACGATGATATCCTGAACGGCTTTATGAACGTAACCGTAAAAGTTGCGCTTGTACGCCCTGCAGAGTTCATCATGCTTACCTTCCAGCAGCAAATGCCGGCATCCAGTTAATCAAAAAGAGAAATCAACCAATTTAATTTAACCTAAAAAAATATAAAATTATGGCAGATGATGGAAGTGCCGAAGGCGCAACATGGCCCATGCCGAAGTTCCGGTTTGAAGTAGATCTCGGGGATCTGAAAGGCGTGGCATTCCAGGAAGTATCCGGGATGGACGTAGAGAACCAGGTGATCGAATACCGGAAAAGCAACAGCCCTCAGTTTTCAACTGAAAAAATGCCCGGCATTAAAAAATACGGGAACGTGACAATGAAAAGAGGTGTGTTCGTGAACGACAACACGTTCTGGAAATGGCACGCGGAGATCACAATGAACACTGTAAAAAGAAGGACCGTGCTGATCAAGCTGCTGGATGAGTCCGGCACAGTGACCATGCAATGGAAGCTCGATAATGCCTGGCCGACAAAGATCACCAGCACCGACCTTAAATCGGATGGTAATGAAGTGGCTGTAGACACTATTGAAATTGCCCATGAGCAGCTCACCATAACAAATGGTAAGTAATACTTACCCGGTCAGCTTTTATTTTGAGCTGTCGTTCAATGGCGAGGATGCCGCTTTCCAGGAAGTATCAGGCATTTCAAGAGAGCTAAGCGTGGAAGAGGTTGTTTGCGGAGGAGAGAACCGGTTCAAATACCGGCTCCCCACCGTTTCAACAAGCCAGAACCTGGTGCTTAAAAGAGCGCTTGTGCCCGAGGGCTCGCAGCTGATCGACTGGTGTTCCCAGTCAATTGATGCGGGACTTGTTGCAGGAATAATAACGCAGGATGTTTCGTTAAGCCTGTTCGATGCATGGGGGAATGTTTGCATTATGTGGACCTTTCACAAGGCCTATCCCGTAAAGTATTCCGTCTCCGACCTTAAATCGCAGGAGAACGGACTGGTGATAGAATCGATAGAGCTGGCCTATACTTATTTTGATGTGGTGCCAGGTACCCTCACAGGAAATTTATTTGACGACTGATATGCCGATAGAAATACGGGAAATAATTATTAAAACAGAGATCACTTCTTCCGGCCATACCCGGCAGGGACGGGTGAATGAAAAAGAGCTGGGCATGTTCAGGAAGCAATTGCTGGAAGAGTGCAAACGCATGATTTCCGGGAAGACAAAAAAGAACAGTTATAAACGGTAAGGAATTATGGGTTTACAATTGATGAAGATCACCGGTTATACGGATGAGGAGTTTCAGACACCTTTTGAAGACCCTTCTTCCTATTCGCTGATGATCAATCCGGATACGATCAAGCAGCAGCGAACCATTGATTACAACTCGGTGCAGGCGCCCGATACCAGTTCTTCCTCGCAGAAATTCAAAAGCAGCCCGAGCGATAAATTGAGCTTTGATATTGTGATCGATTGTACAGGGGTTGTTGATCCGAAGCGCACCAGTATGTTCAAGGAGGTTACCGCGCTCGAAAATATTGTATCGAAGTACAATGGCGAAATTCACCGGCCTAATTTTGTGAGCATCCAATGGGGCAGCAATCCTCCTTTTAAAGGAGTGCTCACATCGTTTGATGTTTCCTATACGCTGTTCAGGCCCGATGGAAGCCCGCTGCGTGCAAAGATCTCGCTCAGCTTCAACTCCTACGTTTCACCAAAAACGGCAGCCCGGCAGAACAACAACGCATCACCTGACGTTACGCACCTGGTGGATGTGGAGCAAGGAGTTACCCTTCCGCAGCTTTGTCAGCAGGTATGGAAAAACAGCAACTATTACGTACAGGTGGCGAAGTACAATGATCTTAATAAATTCAGGAATATGGAAGGAACAGAGCAGCTGATCTTTCCACCGATAATTCAACCATCATAATGGCAGCAACAGGAATTAAAAGCGGTGGCATTGCCACATTCACAGTAAAAGTGCAGGGAAGCGCCGTTCCGGACGACCTGCAGATCCTTTCCGTGCATATCGAAAAGAAGGTCAACGGAATTCCTACTGCAAGGATCGTGATCCTTGACGGGGAAGCGAACACGGGAAAGTTTGACGCAAGCTCCTCAGCTACTTTCGTCCCCGGCGCCGATGTAACCATTGAAGCAGGTTATGATACGGTCAATGTGCTGGTCTTTAAAGGCATCATCACGCGCCAGTCGATCCGGATCGATGAGCTGGTAGGCTCCGCGCTGGAGGTAGAATGCCGCGATGCCGCAGTGAAGATGATCGTCGGCAGAAAGAGCCTGAGCTATTCGGCGAAGACCGACAGTGATATCATTTCTTCCATCATCGGCACATACGGCTTATCGGCCAGTGTTGCTCCCACTTCCACGGCCTGGCCGCAGCAGGTGCAGTATTATGTTACCGACTGGGACTTTATGCTTGCACGCGCAGATGCCAACGGGATGATCGTAACGGTGCTGAACGGTGCAATATCCGTAGGCAAGCCGGATGCCGATACTTCCCCGGTGCTCGCAGTGGGCTTCGGGAGCGGACTTCTCGAATTCAACGCCGACCTTAATTCGGTGACGCAGCTCGGCAGCGTAAAAGCAAGTGGCTGGGATTATAAGAACCAGGCGATCAGCTCTGCTGAAGCATCAGGCCCTGTTGCCGGCCCCGGAAATCTTTCATCACAAACATTATCAGGAGTGGTAGGCCTTTCGGATTACCAGCTGCAGACCACAGCGCCGGTTGAAACGTCAGACCTTACCGACTGGTCAAACGCACAGCTTATAAAAAGCGCTTATTCAAAGATCCAGGGTGAAGCAAAATTCCAGGGCACCAGCCTTGTTGATCCCGGCAAATACATTACCCTCAGCGGGCTTGGCGA
>JAOQAD010000042.1 GCA_025963775.1 Bacteroidota bacterium
GAAGTGAGTTCAAAGGCATTTACTCACGGTAATGATATTTATTTTAACCAGGGACAGTATAACCCTTCCAGCAGCCAGGGGAAGCATTTGCTTGCACATGAGCTGACGCATACGGTGCAGCAGGGAGGCAATATAAAAACCAAAATACAACGCGTTAAGACTTCGGGTGGCGAATGGAACACAGGAGAGTATAAATTAACAAAGGATGGAACTTCAAGAGGAACTAATATTGATTTATTCTTTCAGCCGGGAGATGTAGTTAATGCGGAACAAATTGGCTTAGTTCAAACTGCCAAAGCAATAAACAATAACAGTGTTACATATATTGGTGAACCAACAAGAGAGGCACATGGTATCAAACCGAAAGATGCTATAGTGACCAATTCAAAAACAAATGAGACTGATGAGGGTACTCACATTGATCAGGCCGGGTATAACAGAAATCCGTTATATGCCGCTGAGGGTGCACCGGCAGTGGACAAAAATCTGTATGATACCTTGCCTGCAAAGAATCCTGATACTAACAAATATGATTTTGGTCATCATGGATGGAGATACATCGATTTGAATAAAAAGCTGCAAAAAGAAAATGCAGAGTTGATAGATACTCCAACACAACCCAATACAGAAAAAAATTCTAGTAATACTTTTGAGGTGGCAGCCCTTGCAATTAAAGGTGTTCAAAAAGGTGCTTATTATGGATCTGTTCGTTGGGGCTGGAAAACGGATACTGCAGGCAATCATTCACTGATCCCATTATCCAAGGTTTCGGATGGTGTACCTTCATCCAGTTTTATGAAATCTGCTGAACTTTGGAATAAGGGAACAACAAGTGATCCGGCTGTTTCTTCCTTGGATTTGCCTGTGGTGGATGTTTATGTTCTTATTTCAGATTATGTAGTGCCTGCAAAAAAAATTCCATATGCAAATACCCTTCTGAAAAAAGGAACCAGGGTCAAATTCATTAATCAAAAACCGACGTTTTTCTATTATGATATGGAAAGCGCGAAAAACGTGCCGGAGAAACCCAATATAAAAGTTGTGGACGGCACATATACTAATTATGAATTTTCAGTCCCAAGCTATTATCTTAAAGATGAAAGAAAATAAAGATGAAAAAAATAGTATTTAGCCCTTTTATATTATTCCTGATCGCTTGTGGTAGTGGCCGCCAGGAGAAGGAGAATGTTTCTAACACTATAACAAATATGGATCTTAAAAAAGATTATGAAATAAAAAGTATTGAAGCCGTAAATTCAGTGAGTATTTCCTGGAGTAAGCCTGTTAAAGGGTTGCAGTTGGGTGTGGATGCTGAAAATAATAATGTAAGTATATACCTGAAAAATGAAACCCCGGAGCCAATTCTTGTTTTTAGCCATGTAAAAGCAGATAAAATTCACCTGGACCCTTTCATTTTCTTTCTGAAACCAAAGAATACGAATGAGCCTTATAAAGAAATTCAATTGCATGGAGCCAGGCTTAAATCCTCTCCGATATATTTATTGCTTAAGAAAGAAGTATTGATACATAAAGTTGATCTGCTCTTTTGGTCGCGAACAGAAATAAATGGTAATTATGAAATCAAGCCTGGATTTTATGAATTAAAATTAAAGTACGAACCGAAGAATAATTCGCAAGATAGCTGGATTGGTAATCTCGAGGCCGGGCCAATAGATATTATTATCAAATAAGAAATCATTAGGGACAGTATAAATTGGAAAATGACAAGATACTAAACTGCAAAAGGAATTTTTCAGCATTATGGAAGACTCACTACAGGAGTTCCACTGTAAATATTGTTTATTTAACGGGGCTGAACCAACCTTTCACAGGCAAAATTTGCCAGGCGATTCAGTGCTGATTCAGTTTGTTGTGTGTTTATTGGTTGAAATATGATGATATTACTGAGCCTGCCATTATCGCAAATAAATTACGTGAAATCGAATTTTAGCCTTAAACCTAAAGAAAATGAATAATGACAATGAATCTGAAATCCCCGCTTTTTATTTTAAAGTTGTGGATGGAAATGAAAGTATAAATGCACGGGTTATCAGGAAAGAGCTTGAATGGTTAGTAAACATCATCAGGTTCCGGAATACGATGCAGAATGATTCCTCGCTTTCAATTGCCGGTTTGTATGAGATATCTCCGCCGGAATTTACGGAAAGCCGCTCCGACTACTATTCACTTTTAAAAAAGTACGATTTTGATTTCGCCGGGCGTTTTACGCTCATTTTTTCACTGGCCATTCATATTGTACCACGCCTGTTTGATGCCTTTAAGTTCGACAAACCACGTACCGAATTCGGAGGGATTTCTGGAAAAAACCACCGCGGGTTTATTCCTACAGGTGAAACACTCATATTTGTGCTTGCCGGGAATGACCTCAACCTGCGACTGGAGCTGCTAAAGCTCTTCGATAAAGATCATGTGTTTTACAAAGATAATCTCGTGTATCTTGAAACAGCCCCACAGGGTGAACCAGAACTGAGCGGCGTGCTTACTGCTTCTCCCGATTTTATAGACCTTGCCCTGCGCGGTAAGGTACGCAAGCCGGACCTTCGCCCTGATTTTCCCGCAAAATTATTAAGCACTGAAATGGAATGGAACGATGTTGTGCTTACAGGCACCACCCGTTCACAGCTCAGCGAGATTGAGCTCTGGATCCTTCATAACCAATTGCTGTTGGCCGATCCTGTTATGGGCAAAAAATTAAAGCCCGGCTTTCGTGCGCTGTTCTATGGCCCGCCGGGCACAGGAAAAACATTATCCGCCTGCCTGATCGGAAAAAAAACAGGAAGGGATGTTTACCGCGTCGACCTTTCCACCATCGTTTCCAAATACATTGGCGAAACTGAGAAAAATCTCGCCAAGCTGTTCGACAGGGCTTCCCGGAAGGATTGGATCCTGTTCTTTGATGAGGCAGATGCCTTATTCGGAAAACGGACGGATGTGAATGATTCCCACGACCGTTACGCCAACCAGGAAGTAAGCTATTTATTGCAGCGCATAGAATATCATGAGGGCCTTGTGATCCTTGCCACGAATATGAAAAATAATATCGACAGCGCTTTTCTCCGGAGGTTCCAGTCCATCGTTTATTTCCCGATGCCTAAGCAGGAAGAACGGTTGCTCTTGTGGAAAAAGGCATTCTCGGAATCCATTCCCGCCGATGCGGGCATCGATCTTGAAGAGCTTGCCCGGAAATATGAACTGAGCGGCTCGCTCATCAGCAATATTGTTTCCCATACCACTTTAAGGGCCTTTCATGAAAAGGGACGTGTGGTAACATTCACGATGCTGCAGGATGGTATTGCAAGAGAACTGGCGAAAGAAGGACGCACCTTATAATTCTAAAACAAGCAGATGTTTCAGCAAACCCATCAAAAAAACAATTCCCCAAGCATCAGTCAGCCTAAGCCGGAGATAGGCAAAGAGAATGATCCGCACTGGCTTGAAACGAATCACAATGCACTGTTCAATTGGTTTAAAACAGAAACCGCAGCTTTTTTAAAAACAAGAACCGATGAAATACTTCAGAATTGTTTTTCCGCTCTTACAACTTGTTCCTGTATCCTTTCTGCTGCAATTTTGCAGTCCGGCTCCGCAAAATAAAGCAATCAATGCCGCGCTTATTGTGGCAACAGATCCGGTACGAGCATCCGGCTTGTTATACGATTCGCTTACGAGGAATGGAGTAGATACGATCTTAACACTGCGGGCCTATACTGATTCTATGTTCAGGATCAGCGCTGAGCCACAATTAGCACGTGAACTCACGGTCGAACCTCCGGCACCCCTGCCGGAGATCATAGAGCCTGTTTATACATTCTGGATCAGTAAAGGACATTACTTCCTGAAAAAGATTGATCAGCTGGGAGTATATAAAACAATAGAAAGAAAACGCAGAACGGCTTTTCCTGTTTATGATTATTATTTCCGGAATAAAAAAATCATTGATGATGGGCAAAGCCTGACAGACCTGATGGATGATACTCTGAAACGGAAAATTTCTGAGGACAGGTTGACATTGTTTGAGCTTGTAAAGATAGATCCGGCTATCGAAACGGGAAACGTTACTGTTTCCATTCATGTACAGGGTATAAAAAAAGAATATCCTTTTGCCGCTTATTATTTTATGCCTATAGCTTCAGAATGGGATATGGGCAATTCGGATATTACATATTATTACCGCTTTATTACAAAGGCTGCTGAATGGAAGCGAATCATAGAAAGTGAATTATTCGAAACCGAATTCAGGCATCTCTGGCAAAAAGAAAAGTAGAAGATCAGGCACGCCTTCAGGCAAAGCTTATGAAGCCAAACGCGCCTTTGCCTTCATCCATTCATCGAAGCGTACAGGCTCCATTCCCGTTAGATGCCAGCCGGCAGTGCCTTCCCCTTTTGAAAGCAGCGCTATACTGTCTTTTTCTTCCCTGCAGGTTTTCGCGAAATCATAATTGTTTTTGTTGAGCGCCTTCAGCACCCGGAAAATAAGGTCGAAGCGCTGGTTATGGCCGGCTGATTTTTTCCTGTTATGCCTCAGCATCAGTTTCTTTATTCCTTCGAGCCGGTATTCAAACCATTCAAGGTCGCCGCTTTCCACGCGGCATTGCACTTCAAAGAATGTATATCCCAGCAGCCACCCGCTTTTATCCTTGAACAGCTCGTTGCATTTCTTCAGGCACTGGATCGCCTTTATAAATTCCTGCATTTTAAATTCTGCGCCAGCACGCAGGAACCACCACTTAGCACCGATAAAATGATTGTTCTTCAGGTAAGGATAAGCGAGGGCCTTTTCGGTGATCTCTTTTGCTACCCTGTAATCCTGCTTGTTCACATGGGCGAAGAACAGCGTTTCAATGGCTGCCAGCGTGTTCAGCTGATCATTGCTGAAATGCTTTATGGAGAGCTTTGCATGTTTGATCGCGCTGTCGTATTGCCCCGCTAACAGGAAGCACCTCGCCACTTCCCTGTTGATGTTCCCGAGATAGGGCGGCGTTTGGTAGATCTCGTACAATTCGCTGTGCTTGTGCAATGCCAGCCCATATTCCAGCGATTTATCGTATTCCCTGATGTGCCGGTGAAAATGAAGGGCTGAAAAATTATAATAAAAGCCGATCTTCACCGAGCCGCCGGATTGGTAATCCTGCTTGATCCTTTCCAGCTTTTCCCTCCATTCGTTCACCGGTTGTGTAATATTGCTTTTGAACAGGCTGCAGGCCATCAGCTCATCGTGAAAATATTTCGCGAACAGCGATTTTTCCATCAGGGCAGTAATTTCCCTGAGCTTGCTGCTGTAATGAATGTGCTCGCTTTCACCTGATTTTACAATGTTATGGCTGCTGAACAGGTTGTCGATCAGCAGTTGCTCGGTATACAGCTCATTTTTCTGGGCGATGATTGCCGCCCTCTTTAACAGGCTGATCCCTTCCTTGTACACTCCGCGTCCCAACAGCACATCCGCCTGGAGGATGAACCTCCTGCATTCAAATACGGCCATCTCGTGCCGCGAAAGGCATTTTATGGATGAATCCTGCAGCAGCATGATGTTAAGGATGTCTGCCTTTAGCCTCAGCTTCAGCTTTTCAAAGCTTCTTTCCGATTTTCCTGCTGAGCCGTAAATACTTAAAAGCGCTTTGCTCTCAATGTTTTTAAGGTCATTGCAGTTCTTCCATTTGACAGCTTTCTCAAAAAGAAGGTTCTTTTTAATGTCATTGTTCTGCTGGAGCTTGTGGAAATGTCGCAATAGCTTGATCTCTCCCGCCTGCATGTTCTTTACGAGGTGAATGATACTGTCCATAAGTTTTTTTAACGAAATGAGGGATGTTCTTTCGCTAAATTCTGCAATTGAGCATCTCCGTCCTTGGACACTTTTGCACTTTTGTGACATAGGCAGGTGCTGCCGGGAAGTTTAAGTACCCTCTTACAGGCTGTCTCATTTCTGAAAAACTGTCCTTGGCTGTCCGTTTAATAAGCCTTACTTTTCTTGTACAGAAAGCAATGCCGGGCTATAAGACAGTTAAAAAAAATTAAAAATACACCTCATGAAAACAAAGATCATTCTCTCGTTTGCCCTGTTCCTGGCTTTGGCAATTTTTAACAATAAGGCTCTTGCCCAGGACACATCCCTTAAATTCAGCAGGGTCATCCTGTACGACATTCATGCCGACAGCACCAAAGCCATTGCCGTTCCGGCAAATAAGGTCTGGAAGATAGAAGGGGTTTCGATGGGATCCTCGGGCACAGCAGCAGCTGTGCTCTTAAAGAATGCTTCCGGGCAGAATGTGGCATTCTTCAGCTCCCCGCTCAGCGCTGTTTCAGCAAA
>JAOQAD010000012.1 GCA_025963775.1 Bacteroidota bacterium
AGATCAATACGCCGAGGCAAAACTGAATGAAAAACGTCTTTTTCTTCATGATGCTTTAATGCAGTCGGAGCAATTGTATATAAAATTCACATTGTCCGCCAATTCCATTCACCTCATGCCCTTTGCTATCATTACAGCCCAGATCAATCTTGCAGTTTTACGGGAAAGGTATTCCCACGGAGCTGAATTATATATGGAAGACAGCAGCGAAACATGGAACAAAAGACTCAGGGAAAGACATGAGGAGTATAAAAAATTCTTCATGAAAAATTATTTGGCATGGTGTACATGGCGTGAAAAACAGATCACGTTTAAATGCGGTGTAACGCACGATCACAGTACACAGGGCGACGCCACAGGGAAAGTTGACGATAAGCTTACCGGGAAAACGATTGCCGAATACCGGGCGGAGAGGTGCACGATCAAAGACTATTTTAAAACAAAGTGTGAGGGATCGAAGCAACGCTATTATAATGAGCGCCATGCCGAAATGGCCGGCGATCTTGCCACAACCTTTCTTTTTAATAAATATTTGCCGGGCTCGGAAAGGAATGCACCTGAAATTATGGAAGGACTTAAAACGATCACGATGGGTCCCTATTTCTGGGAAGGCAGCGGTTCCAGCAACATAAGCAAAGCAAGCATAGTGGACAAGCCCGGTCCGGTAACATCCTTGCTCATTCGCGAGTATAACAGCGTGGATATGATGCAGGTAAAATACCAGGATCATGACGGGAATAGCGTGGGCAACCCCAAAGGAGGCGAGCCCCATGATCTTAAGCCTGTTAAAAACACCCACATTACCGGAATGAACCTGGGCTTCGCCAAGTCGCGTGCAGCAGCCGGATATGATGTGTCAATTATTATCAGCATGGAGGTATTTTTCTCCGATGGTTCCACTTCGGGCAAGCTGGGCAACAGGGCTGAGTGGTCTGAATACTTCAGGAATGCCGTAGTTGATCCGAGCTACGCCCTGTATGGCGTGCAATACAATAGCGGCAGCGGCCCGGGCAATTCAAAAGGGATCAGCCTGATGAACCTTGATTTTATTCACTGTTCGTTGTTACCCGCCTACGACGATACACTTGAGGAGAAAGGTTGCGTAAAGCTGGATTGGCTGCACGTTTATGGGGATCCTGTATTCCACAAGCACGATACAATCCCCGATACATATGAGCAAAACTCTGTCCGGAATCTTAGAGGCCATAAACCGCTAGGGCCCGGCGAGGTCGATTTTTGGGGTATTCCTTCCAAAAGCCCGAATTCAATCTTTACCTACGATATAATCATCAAAAATGAAACCAACGAATCAAGAAATATCGTGCTGGGAAACGACGGCAAGATTGGTGGCAATGCCAATGATGTGAATAGCGGAAATCAAACAGCCTATGGCGACAGATCCACAACAATTTATCCAGGGACCGAGAAAACCATAAAAGCGGAAATGGATAGGGGGAGCTGTATAATCCATGTTCATACCCAGTTTACTAAGCGGACTATTATTTTCAAAAGCGAGGTAGTTAACCCCGGTGATAAAGCACCTAACGAGGCGGTACTTATTACTAAAACCAAATGCAAGCCGGAGCAGTACAAAGAAGTGTTCAAGGATAGCTTCTGGCTGTCGACGGTTGAGCGCTATTACAGCGGCACAGAAATGCCTGCTAGTATGGACTATGTGATGGAATTTTCAATAAGCAATTTTGAGATCGACAGAGTATCGGCAACACATTGGGATGGCACTCACCTCGAATCAAAAGTAACGCTGAAAATAATTCTGAGGGATAACCTTTAGACCAGCTGCCAAACCTTTAAAAGCCTTTTATGCACATGCATAAAAGGCTTTTAAATTTTACACTTGCGCCTCGAACATTCACTTATCGCTTCTCCCTCCGCCCCGCCAGATATACAATCACACCCACCACTCCAACCGCAGAAAACAAAAACATTGCAGAAGGATTGAACATCACCCAGATCAATCCGGCGACTGAACTGGAGATCATCGTAACGATGCTGGTGCAGCTTGCGTGGAAACCAATGGCAGTGGCTGTCTCAGTTGAAGGAACCGTGTTGGCGATCCAGGCTTTTGAAACGCCATCGGTAGCAGCGGCGTAAATTCCGTAGATAAAGAACAAGGCGTACATCATCCATTCATTCTGCAGGAATGCCATGCCGGCATACACGATCACAAAAAGAACAAGCCCGATGATGAACATTTTCTTCATCCCGATCCTGTCGGCCATAGAGCCTAAAGGATATGCAAACAAAGCATAAATAAGATTGTAGAACACATACACTCCGATCACGTGAAGATCGTCCATGCCTGCTGCTTTCGCCATCAGGAGCAGGAAGACATCCGAACTGTTGAAAAGCGTGAAGAGCAGTAATCCCGTGACCAGCTTTTTAAATTCTGCAGGTGCAACCTTCCAATACAGGAAGAATGAAAAGAAATTACCCTTTTTTGAATTGAGAACAGGCTCCAGCTTCTTCTCTTTGATAAAGAAGGTAAGCGCCACCACAGCCATCCCGGGAATGAAAGTCAGGAGGAACAGGGTTTTATATTCACCGGGATAATAATACAGGAACAGGATCGCGAGCACCGGGCCGATAGCTGCACCAACCGTATCCATAGCGCGGTGCAGGCCAAACACTTTTCCTTTATTCTCTTTCGAGCATTCATCCGAAAGCATTGCATCACGCGCACCTGTCCGCAAGCCCTTGCCCAGCCTGTCGCCTGTGCGGACCAGCAACACCCAGGCAGGATATGCGAAAAGTGCCATCAACGGCTTTGACAAAGCACTCAGCGTATAACCCCATTGAACAAAGGGAAGCCGCCTGCCCCGTTCATCCGATAATTTTCCGAAATATCCTTTTGAAATACCTGCCACTGCTTCCGCAATGCCTTCAAGAATTCCGATCCACAATGCAGTAAAGCCGATCGTTTTGAGGTAGATCGGCATTACAGGGATCAGGATCTCGCTGCCGATATCATTGAAGAGGCTGATAAATGACAGCATCCAGATGGTGCGGGTGAAGATCTTTGAGTTCATCGATTAAGGGCTGAGGTAGTTTATTTCACCAAAAACGGGATCGGTTTGCCTGTGCAGCCATTCGGGAACTGGATGTTCAGCATCATTGCAAGCGTTGCGGCAACGTCTGTAATATATACCTGCTCAGCCGAACTGCCCTGTTTGATATTCCATCCGTAAAAGATCAGCGGCACATGCGTATCATAGCTGTATGGCGAACCGTGCGTGGTGCCTGTTTTCTGGTAATCGACCCAGGCAGGCAGGTAATTGATGAGCACATCGCCGGAACGCTTTGCATTATAACCTTTCTGCATCAGGTAACGCGAGCCTTCCACAAAAGCAGCATTGTTCATGGTTGTAGCGGTGATCACTTCCGACACGCCATCCATTTTCTGTATAAAAGCCGCCGCATCTTCCTGCACCTGCTGCAGCATTAATTTTTTATCCTCTATCACTTTATGATTGAGGAACACCTGCTGGTTGGACATGGAAAGCACTAATGTATCGCCGTACATCTGCTTTAAATAATTTTTGAGGTCGGCGTTCAGCTTTCCTTCATCCACATACCCGGCAGGGACTTTCAGATCCATAAGGTAAGAGGGCACTTCGGGCGCAGCGTGATCAGCAGTAAGGAATACAAGTACGTTGTCTTTTCCAAGCTGTGTGTCAATGAACTTCAGCAGTTCAGCAAGGTCCTTGTCGAGCCTTAAATAATCATCCTCCTGTTCCACAGAATTAGGCCCCCAGGCATGTCCTATATAATCAGGCGAAGAAAAGGAGATCGCTAAAAAATCAGTCGCTGCAGATTTTCCAAGGTTCTCATTTTTGATCACTTCAATAGCGAAATCCTTTGTAAGCGAATTTCCAAAAGGCGTGCTCCTGATCATGTTCAACCCGCCATTTGCAGCCATCAGCTTTGGCAGGTCATGCGGAAAAACTGATTTGCTTTCGCCTTTTGCAAGGCTTTCGTATTTGTTATCATCCTGGATGCTTTCGGTATACTGATCGATCGGAAGCAGGGTATTCCATGGTTCCGACATGTATTTCTTAGGCAATTCTTTTTTATTGAATTCCTGCACCCAGCCCGGAAGCGCAGTCATATAATAGGTGCTGGAAATAAAACTGCCGATGCTGCCATCGTACCAATATGCAGCATTTGCCACATGTCCCGCCGGCATGATCGCGCTGCGGTCTTTCAAAGCAATCCCGATCACTTTCGATTTCATGTTGGAAGAAATACGCAATTCATCAGTGATCGTTGTGGTAAGGTTGTTCACCGGCGAGCGCTTGCCTTCTCCTGAGGAAGTCCCGACCCCGTTTACAGCATTGTCTTCCGCGCAATACATATACTTCCCCGTTTTCCGGTCGAACCATTCGTTCGCGATGATCCCGTGCACGGCAGGCGTTGTGCCTGTATAGATGGATGTATGCCCCGGGCCGGTGTAGGTCGGAACATAATTGTAATTTGTATTCCTGCAGAAGAAACCTTCATTCACAAGGCGCCTGAAGCCATCGTTACCGAACTTGTCCCAGTAGCGGTAAATGTAATCGTAGCGCATCTGGTCGACCACGATGCCCACAACGAGCTTCGGTTTTGAAGGTGCAGCGGCAGGAGGAACTTTCCCGGCTGTGAGTGTGAATGAGAAAAGGCTGCAGATAATACCCAATGTAAATTTCATATTGTTTTTATTAATTGTTAATTTTATTCTTATATCAAAATCACTGTCGCCTGTTTCGGTACATCCTTCCTGGAAAAGGAAGGATACTCGAACTGACGCAATTTTTAAAATTCCTTATCACTTTCTACGCCAAATAATTTTCCTTTTTGCCAGAGCTTTATTTCCTTTTTCATGGATTTGCTGTTTTGCTTAGTGAGCTCTTCCGGATCAAGCTTACTGAGGTCCGGCTTTCCTGCATTTACCCATGCCGTGTACCAGAAATTCGCTGTGGCTGCAACTGATGCCCTCATCTGCTTTTCCACCATTCCTTTTAGAGCGGTATGCAATTGTGCAGCATATTCATCGGAATAAACACTTTGCCCGAATTTGTTCTTGAGGATCTTTCCGTTCTCGGTTTTGAAAAGCTTGTCCTCCGTCATATTTTTCCTTAGTCCCAAATCTACCGCCAGCAGCGTATCTTTCAGCTTATGGGAATTAAAAATAATAGTCCGGATCTCTTTATTTATATCCTCAATGTATTTTGCATCGCCGGTATAATAATTATAATCCTTTCCGAACATTTCCGGCAGGCGCGATTCCCACAAAGCATGGATGCCTTTCTGGTTGCTCTGCTGCCCGTCGTAATTCGCGGAAGTGTGCAAAGGCATGTGCGCATCGCCGAGGTAATGCCCAAGGTCAGCAGCAATGAACAGGATCTCTGTCTTCTTTTTTTCCCTGAATGCTTTGGTCAGCTTTTCCATCAGGTCCTGCATGTACCATGGTAAAATTCCGTTCGATTGTAAAAACTTATCATCGTATTTTTTCTTTGCCTCTTCCATGTTCTTCGGGAGACTGTCTACCGAACCGAAATTTTCCAGGTCAATAAAATGCCGCGGGCCTTCTGCCTTATCGTTGATTGTGTATTTGCGAAGATCGGGCACTGTCGATTCCTGTGTAATGAAATCAATGTGATTGTAAAAGAAAGGGCGCATCTGCTCCGGCAATGCAAATACCGCTGCCCTGTCGATATGCTCATGCCCGAATGCGCCCCAGGAAATGATAAATGGTGCTACCGCCAGAAGGCAGGTGATTACTATAATGTGCAGCTTGCGGTGGTTTTTGATCTTCATTTTTTAATTCTTATTTGTATTAAAATTTAATTTTTGTTTTTACATTATGCATCCCGCACTTCCATTTACATTCGCTTTACACACCCCTTGCCCCTCTCGAGAGGGAAATTGCCGCTGCAAACCTTAAGATCATAGTTTAACTTAAAAAATCACATCTTACATTTGTTCCATCCATCTTCCCTCTTCCATCCCACATCATCCATTTTACACAGCTTGCTTTGCAAGGAACCAGATCAGCACAATACATACGCTTACGCTGATGAGGATATTCGCAATCGCCAGGAGCATATTTCCCGAGCGCATCAGCTCCACTGTTTCATAGCTGAAGGTGGAGAACGTGCTGAAACCGCCGCAAAAGCCAACGACTACCAGGGTCCTGAAAGCCGGGTTTCCTTCTTCTTTCCCGTTGACATAAACAACCGTTAATGCCAGTATAATGCAGCTAAGCACATTCGAACAGAGAGTCGCAACGGGAAATGAGGATTTGAAATTTGTCCGTACAAGCTCCGAAATTCCGAACCTTGCAAGGCTTCCGAATCCGCCGCCTAAAAAGATCAAAAGCAGGTTACTCATGTGTTTACTTTAGTTTAACAAATCATCAACTTATTTTCTTCGCTTCTGAAGCCACAGGTTTGCCTTGTGACACAGGAAGGCTGAACCCGCACCTATCAGCGCACCTCCAAGCACATCGCTGGGGTAATGAACCCCGAGGTGCATCCTTGAATAGCCGACAGAACAGGCCCAAAGATACGAAGGAACGGCCACATACCATTTCGGAAAAGCAAGGCTAACAGAAGTGGCTGTTGCAAATGCATCGGAAGTGTGGCCCGACGGAAATGAAGGGCTGCCGCCGCTGGTCGCTTTTTCAATAAAGGGATAGCTTACATAAGGGCGCGTGCGGCCCACACTGTATTTAAGCCCGGTGGAGATTCCTGCCGCAAGCAGCAATGATCCTGTAATGTAAAGGCCTTTGTTTTTTATAGCGCTGTCGTGCTTTATAAAGCCTGTGGCAAGAACGGCAACCGGAAGCCCAATACTGACGGGGGTAATGGAGTTGGTGACCAGCTTAAATGTTCCATCCAGGCTTTTGTTCCTTCCCTTGTTGATGCTCTTTAATATATTAATATCAATATTTTGAGAAAGAACGGGAATGTATGCACAGCATAACAGGAGCATTGAAAAAAACCGTTTCATTCCGTTTTTATTTTTGATTCCGCAAGTACAAACAATTTGTAGACAATGACTCCTATCCCCATGCCGACAATGGCCCCAACAAGCACATCCGCGGGATAATGAACGCCATTGTAAATCCTGCTGTAGGCAACGAACGTTGCCCAGGTAAAAACAAAGAGCCCGAAATACTTAATTTTGTTTCTGAACAATAAGCTAAGGAACATGGCGAGCGCAAAGGTGTTTGCCGCGTGTGAAGAAATGAAGCCATACATTCCGCCTCGGCCGTCATTCAGATGCACCTGGTGCTGTATGATAAGGTTATGGCAGGGACGGTATCTCAGGAAAACATTTTTAAAAACATGCACGGAGATCTGGTCAGAAAGCACAATGAGCAACACAGCGGCCAGTGCTACCAACCAGACTTTTTTACCGTAATGCCTCCAGGCCAAAGCAAAGAAAAACAGGTACAGCGGGATCCAGAAATAACGGTGGCTGGCCCAGAACATGATGGGATCGAAAAAGGAATTGTGCTTGCTGTTGAGAAACAGGAAGAGCCGGGTATCGAAATCTTTTATGGTACTGATAATATCCATTCCATGCCTTTGTAGAAAAAGTTTTTTAGATTCTTCTCTTCACTCCGTTACGCTCAGAATGACAACACGTCCTCTATTCCTTTTTAATAATCAAACGAATTTTCCTTGCTGTTCAGCTGCTTCCAGATCTCATCCTTCAACTCAACAATACCCTGTCCCGATTGTGCAGAGATATAATGCAGGGGAACGCTTTTCTTTTCTTTGAAACGCTTGTTCAGGTCCTTTTTCATTTCAGTGAGCAGCTCTTCATCCAGCATATCACATTTGGAGATCGCAAGAATTCTTTTTTTATGGAGCAGCTCAGGATTGAACTGGTCCAGCTCATTCAGCAGGATCTTGTATTCTTTTACAATATCATCCGAATCTGCGGGAATTAAGAACAACAACGTGGAATTCCGTTCGATGTGCCTTAAAAAGCGCAGCCCGATGCCCTTTCCTTCGTGTGCCCCTTCAATGATCCCGGGAATGTCTGCCATCACGAATGATTTATAATCGCGGTATTTTACAATTCCAAGATTCGGGACCAATGTGGTGAACGGGTAATTGGCGATCTCCGGCTTTGCAGCGGAAACCACGGATAATAACGTTGATTTGCCGGCATTCGGGAACCCGACAAGGCCGACATCTGCCAGCACTTTGAGCTCAAGGACCTTCCACTCCATTCTTCCATCTTCTCCCGGCTGCGCATAACGCGGCGTTTGATTGGTGGACGATTTGAAATGGTCATTTCCCAATCCGCCTCTTCCTCCTGGAACAATGATGATCTCCTGTCCTTCTTCGGTTATTTCGGCTTCTATCTCGCCGGTTTCAGCATCTTTAACAATGGTACCCAGCGGCACATCCAGGATCTCATCCTTTCCTTCCTTGCCTGTCATACGCGCGCTTCCGCCACTTCCACCATCTTCAGCGATCACATGCTTCCTGTATTTCAGGTGGATCAGTGTCCAGAATTGCTTGTTCCCGCGGAGAATGATGTGTCCGCCCCTGCCGCCATCACCGCCATCAGGGCCGCCTTTGGCCGTGAGCTTGCTCCTGTGCAGGTGCACGGAACCGCCGCCGCCTTTGCCTGAGCGGCAACAGATCTTCACATAATCAACAAAATTTGTATCCATACCCTACACTACTAATTACTATCTACTAATTACGAATTTATACTAATCTACGAAATACGAACCTGTACGAATTTACGAATCTGTGTGTGTCATCCCGAGCTTGCCCGAAGGATCTTATTCAACACACCTACTAATTACGAATTTATACTAATCTACGAATTACGAATCGGAACGTCATTGCGGGGGCTTTTCGCTCGAAGCAATCTATACCAAGCCTTCCCACTTTCTCGACTCCGCTCGAAATGACAACGCACTAAGCACCTCAGAAAATTATCTTCTTGCTTTCTTCACAGCTTTTTTAACTGCCTTTTTTGCAGAAGCTTTTTTAGCAGCGATCTTCTTCACAACCTTTTTAGGTGCTGCTTTTTTCGAAGCTTTCTTAGCCGTTTTTTTAGCAGCCACTTTCTTCACAGCCTTTTTTACGGGTTTCCTGCTTACAGTTTTCTTAACAACCTTCTTAGCTACTTTCTTTGCTGCCTTTTTTGCAACAGGCTTTTTAGCTGTTACTTTTTTAGCAACTTTTTTAACTACTTTTTTCGCTGTCTTTTTTACAACCGGTTTTTTTGCAGCTACTTTTTTAGCAACTTTCTTTTTCACAGCCGTTTTCTTTGTTGTTACTTTTTTAACTGTTGGTTTCTTTGCTGCAACTTTCTTAGCCGCGATCTTTTTAGCTGCTGCTTTTTTAGCCGGTGCAGCTTTTTTACCTGCCGGCTTCACTGCTTTTGCAGCTGTTTTTACTTTCTTTTTAGCGATGGTTTTTTTAGCAGCAGGCTTTACCTGGTTTTTCGCTGCCGACTTGGTTTCCTTTTTAGCGGCAGGTTTGGAGGCAACTTTCACTTTCTGTGGAGCAGCCTTTTTCACCGGTGCTTTCTCTTTTTTAGAGAACACACTTTTCACCATCTCTACCACCTTAGCAACAACACCTTCTTTTTCAGCAACAGGCGCTGCCTTTGGTATTTTTTCACTTTGCGAAAAATTGATCGCATTGCAAAGCCCTTCAAAGATCTCATCGATCGTTCCGATACCATGCACCGCGCGGTATTTATTCTGCGCCAGGTAGTAATCCTTCAAGGGTGCGGTCTTGGAATTATATTCATCGATGCGTTTGCGGATCACTTCCTCATCGCGGTCATCCGGGCGGCCGCTGTTCTCTCCGCGCAGCAACAAGCGCTTGGTCAGCTCTTCATTGCTTACTTCCAGTGCCAGCATCATGGAAATGCCGGTATTGTTCTCTTTCAACAACCTGTCGAGTGCTTCTGCCTGTGCAGTAGTACGTGGAAAGCCGTCAAAAATAAATCCTTTCGCATCTTTGTTCTGGCCGAGCTTTGAACGGATCATGCCGATCACCACTTCATCCGGAACAAGAATTCCCTGGTCCATTAACTTTTTCGCTTCCATGCCAAGCTCCGTTCCCGCAGCGATCTCGCCGCGTAAAATGTCACCTGTTGAAAGATGCACCAATTGATATGCTGCAATTAATTTTTCGGATTGAGTTCCTTTTCCTGCTCCCGGAGGGCCGAATAATACGATGTTTAACATAGGATTGAGTTATTGGTTAATTGGGTTAAATTGGTTAATTAAGTTATTCAGGTTCATTAAAAATGAGTTTCCGGGGGTTAAGCTTTATTTAACCCATTCAACTCATTTAACTAATTATCTAATACATAAATATCCGGCAGGTTTCTTCCCAATCCATCGTAATCCAGTCCGTAACCAACGAGAAAATCATTCGGCACTACAATGGCAACATAATCAAGCTCGATGCGCTTGCGGTATGCTTCCGGCTTATATAATAATGTAGCGATCTTAATTTCCGCAGGCTCCATCGCTTCCAGCTGTTTCACCACTGCTTCAATGGTGAGGCCTGTATCCACAATATCTTCAACGATCACAACAGTCCGCCCTTTGATATTTTCATTCAGCCCGATCAATTGCTTTACAGAGCCGCTTGTTTCGGTGCCGTGATAGGATGATACTTTAACGAAGGAGATCTCGCAATCGATGGTAAGCTTTTTCATGAGGTCGGAAGCGAACATGAATGAGCCGTTAAGCACGGCAAGGAACAAAGGCTTTTTATCTTTCAGCTCGGTGTTGATCCTGTGCGCCACTTCGCCAACAGCCTTATTTATATCACCGGCAGGGATATTCACCCTGAATGTTTTATCTTTTAATGTTACTTTGCCCATACACCGTATTTGAACTGCGAATTTACGCAAAATATACCGACAAAAAACGGGCTGTTTTATTTTATTCTTAAGTCCAAAAAAGGTATTTTTACAGCCTAACCATAGAAAACAGGCGTATAAATTATGACACCAAAAGTAAGTATCATTATGGGCAGCACTTCTGACATGCCCATCATGCAGGAAGCTGCAAAAATTCTGAATGAATTCAAAATTCCCTTTGAGATCAATGCCTTGAGCGCACACCGGGTACCTGAGCAGGTAGCCGAATTCGCAAAAAATGCACATTCAAAAGGAATCCGCGTAATTATTGCCGGTGCGGGCGGAGCAGCCCATTTGCCGGGCGTTGTAGCCGCTTTCACGCCACTGCCGGTGATTGGCGTTCCATGCCGCTCTTCCATCTCTATCGATGGCTGGGATTCGGTGCTTTCCATCCTGCAGATGCCTCCGGGCATCCCGGTTGCTACTGTTGCGCTCGATGGCGGACAGAATGCCGGGATCCTTGCCGTACAGATCCTTGCAGCAGGCGATGATGCATTGCTGCAGAAGGTGGTCGAGTTCAAGGAAAACCTGAAGAACAAGATCCTGAAGGCGAATAAAGAGCTTTCGGAGATCAAGTTTGATTACAAGACGAATTAGGCCTCAGCCCAGCCCTCTCCTTTGGAGAGGGAGCTGGACACCCTGTTAATAGAATGATATAACCATAAGAGGAATGGCACTGGAAAATGTAAGAAAGGCGGAACTTCTGAAAGAGGAACTGGATGGCCTGCGACCCTTAAACGGGGAGCAGGAAGCCCGGATCATGCAGAAGTTCCGGCTTGACTGGAATTACCATTCCAATCATTTGGAAGGGAACAGCCTTACATTCGGCGAGACCAAAGCACTTATCCTCCATGGGTTAACTGCACAGGGAAAGCCTTTAAAAGATCATTTTGAGATCACGGGACATAATGAAGCGATAAAATGGATAGAAGATGTTATTAAGGAAGAGCGGCCTCTCACAGAGAACTTCATTCGTGAATTACACACCCTTTTACTGAAAGAATCTTCTGAAAAAAAAGCAATCACCCCTGATGGCAAAGCCACTACAAGGGTTATTGGAGTTGGAAAATATAAGACAAGCCCCAACCATGTGCTGACCAGCACGGGAGAAACGTTTTATTTTGCCACACCGGAAGAAACCCCGGCAAAAATGCATGATCTGCTGGAATGGCACCGGGAGCAGAAGGAAAACAAGAATGTAAATCCTGTCCTGCTGGCTGCAGAATTTCATTATAAGTTCATCCGCATCCATCCTTTTGATGATGGAAATGGCCGCACTGCAAGGATCTTAATGAATTTTATACTGATGCAATTCCATTATCCTCCTGTTATCATTAAAACGGAGGATAAAGGGAATTACTTTGCTGCCTTACGGCAGGCAGATGCGGATATACCTGAACCATTCATTGATTATATTGCAAAGAATCTTGTCCGCTCTCTTGAGATTATGATCAAGGGTGCAAAGGGTGAGAATATTGATGAAGATGATGATATTAATAAGGAGTTTCTTTTATTGGAGCAGAAAATAGAGTATATCAGCAAAAAAGCTAAAAAACAAAAAGATCAAAGCTTAATCAGAAAGGTTTACGAAAGCTCAATAATCCCACTTGCAAATCAATTGGCGGAATCAGGTAAAAGATTTAACCACTTTTATTCAAACCAATTTTCCGTTCTTCAGATTGATGGCAGCAATACTATTTATGAGATAAACAGCACTTTTAATTCTATAATCAAAAACAATACAGAGAAGATATATTTGGTGCATGATTACAAACAATTTAACCGTCCGGGTATTGACAAATTCGATTTTGATATAATTATTACTTTTGAATTCGAGCCGACGAAATTTATTGTTAAAACCAATTCCCAAAAGCTTTCCTATTCTAAATTTTACGAAGAATCCTTAGATACAAATGAAATAAAGGAAATTGTTGATTATTATACAAAACTACATTTATCTGTAATTAAAACAGTGGTCAACGGTGCTGAAACAGAAGAGTAATAACCTATTGAAAGATCAACTGAATAAACCGACATCATTCTCCGTTTAAACACATGCAAATGAAAAAACTATTCGCTTCACTCTTTTCCTGCATGCTGATGTTAACAGCCTTTGCCGGCAACGAAGATTATCCCATCGGTGCCCGCTCGGCTGCTTTGGGAAATGCTTCCGTATCGCTGAGCGACCTCTGGAGCGCCCATCATAACCAGGCCGGGCTTGGCTTTGTCCGCGATATTTCCGCCGGCGTATCCTACGAGAACCGCTTTTTATTGAAAGAGATCAGCGTGAGGGGCGGTGCTGTCGCCTTACCTATAAAAGCAGGAACCTTCGGGCTCTGCATCACCAATTTCGGCTATTCGCAGTACAGCGAGAACAAATACAGCCTTTCCTTTGCAAAAGCTTTCAGCAACAAGTTCTCAGCGGGCATCGCGATGGATTACCTGAGCACGAAGATCGCGGAAGGCTATGGCAGCAGGGGCTCGCTGGTGGCCGAAGCCGGGATCATTGCAAAGCCGATGAAAGGGCTGAGCATTGGTGCGCATGTGTTCAATCCCACACGCGCGAAGATCTCCGCTTACGATGATGAGCGACTGCCTACCATCATCCACCTGGGTGCTGATTATTTATTTTCTGACAAAGTAAGAGTGGCAGTTGAGGCCCAAAAAGACATCAAATACAAAGCAGAGTTCAAGGCCGGGCTGGAATACCTTCCTGTCAAAGAATTATACCTGCGCATTGGCATTTCCACCAATCCCACACTGAGCACATTCGGCTTCGGGCTTAACCTGAAAAATTTCAAGATCGACCTTTCCGCAAGTTATCACCAAACGCTGGGGATCAGCCCTCAGCTCGGATTGAGCTATTCCTTCAAAAAAGCAAAAAAAGAGATCCACGAATCCGAAGACGTTTTTTGAAAGCATTTCATTCATACCTCTCTTTCTGCACAGCCTTTTTCCTGCTGCTGACGGCTTCTTCACTGCAAGCCCAGGATACCATCGCGCCGACAAAAACCGACGACAGCGAGATCCAGCAACAGCTTGAGAATATCACAGAAAACAGCCAGGATGAAGATGCCGATTACACCACGCTTCTTGATGCGCTCAACCAATTTAAAGAGCACCCGATCAACCTGAACAATACAAACAGGGAAGAATTGAGGCAGCTGCAGATGCTGACGGATATCCAGATCAATAACCTGTTCAACCACATCAAGAAGAACGGGAAGCTACTTACCATCTACGAATTGCAGGGCATCAGCGGCTTCGACCTGCAAACGATCCAGAAGATCCTTCCTTATGTAAGGGTTTCCGACAAGTTCAATGACTCGCATTTCGGAATGAGGGAAATGTTTAAGAATGGCTCTCATGTAGTGCTCTTGCGTTACGGAAGAAACATTGAAGATCAAACCGGATTTTCCGCGATCGACAGCGCGAAATTGTACAGCAGCCAGAACTCGCGCTACATAGGGAGTCCGGACAAGCTATACGCACGCTACCGTTTCACTTACAGCAATAAAGTAAGCTGGGGCATCACCGCGGAAAAAGACCAGGGTGAATTATTCTTTAAAAATAAACAACGCTTTAATTACGATTGGTACGAACAGGGATTAAAGGGAAACCAGAAAAGCGGCTTTGATTTTTATTCCGCGCACTTTTACCTGCACAACATCCGCTTCATCAGATCGCTGGCGCTGGGCGATTACCAGGCTACATTCGGCCAGGGACTTACCATGTGGAGCGGCTATTCCTTCGGCAAAAGCTCCGACATCATGAGCACAAAAAAATCAGCAGCGGGAATAAAGCCGTATGCCTCTGTTGATGAAAATAAATTTTTGCGTGGTGGCGCCACAACAATCGGGTTCAAAAATTTTGAAGCGACCGCTTTTTATTCACAGAAGCACATCGATGCAAACATTACGGATACGCTGCCTGATGGTGAAGCTGCCGCTATTTCCTCCCTGCAGGAAACAGGCTACCATACCACTGTCAGCGAGATCGCCGACAAGCACGCGATCCTGCAGACGATCTACGGTGGAAATGTTGCTTACAAGGGAAGCCAGTTCAGCATAGGCCTTACCGGGATGCATTATGAGCTGAATGCAGACCTCAAACGCAGCCTCGACATCTACAGCCAGTTTGAATACACCTCGAGGCAGAATACAAATGTAGGTGTGGATTATAATTTCATCCTCCGCAATTTTAATTTCTTCGGCGAGGAAGCCATGAGTGCAAACGGCGGAAGGGCTTTCCTGAACGGCGTTCTCGTGAGCCTTGATCCCCGCCTGACACTTACCGTGCTGCACCGTTATTACCAGCGTAACTTTCAAAATTTACTCAGCAATGGCTTTGCGGAAAGCACCACGGCAGCCAACGAAAAAGGCCTGTACGCAGGCATTGTTGCAAAGCCCAACGCGAAGTTCACGCTTACCGCTTATTACGACCGCTTTGAATTTCCATGGCTGAAATACCAGGTGAATGCGCCTTCGCAGGGAACCGATTATATGGCGCAGCTGAATTATACGCCTTCCAGAAAATTTGATGCCTACGTGAAGATCCGCACACGCAGCAAGTTCAAGAACACCAGCGCCACGATCGATGACATTGATTTTATTGTTCCTTACGCACAAACCAATTACCGCATCAATACTTCGTTCACGATCACTCCTTCCATCAAGCTGAAGAACAGGATCGAAATGGTGGATTATAAAGTGGATGATGGCAAAACGCAAAAGGGATTTCTTATTTACCAGGACATCACCTACAGCAAGCTCGGAAGCAAGTTCTCCGCAAGCATGCGCTATGCGCTGTTCCAGACCGATTCTTACGATGCGCGCCTATATGCCTATGAGAATGACATGCCGGGCGCTTATTCCATTCCGGCTTATTACGACCGCGGCTCGCGCTTTTACCTGCTGCTCGATTACAATGTAACACGAAGGATAGAAGTCTGGCTGCGTTACGCGCAAACAGTTTACGATAACAAGAAGATCATCTCCGAAGGCGCTCTCACGGAGATCAAAGGAAATACAAAGTCTGAGATCAAGGCACAGGTGCGGTTTAAATTCTGATAATCATTTAAATTATGAGTCCGAAGCTCAAAAAAATTCGTCTTGCTTTGAAATGGACCGGCTTTTACATCCCGTTCACATTTTATTTTTTGCTGTTCTGCATCGCCTGCGGCATTGGCTATGCATGGCTGCAAAGCAAGGCAGGCATCCCTGATTCGGCATTCAAAGATATTTTCTCGCTCCTGCTTCGTTTTTCAACAGGCTTCTGCCTCATCTTTCTTTCCACCGGCTTTATCACCGTAGCGCTTCCCTTCGTTTATTTCCTGATGAGGCGCAAAAGCAATGACATCGATTTCAGCATCTCCACTCCTTCCCGCACGGATAAAGAACAGGCGCGGCAGGCGATCAACATTCATCTGCATCCTGTTTTAAAGCCGTTGCTCGGCTTTGTGAAGATCCGCCTGAAGTATGACGATGCACACTTCTCGGATAAATTTTCACTGGTGGGACGCTCCGATAAAAAATTATTCTCCACCAACCTCGATGGCACTTATTACTGGGAGCTTCCCGAGATCAAGGAATACCGTATCGACAAAGCGATCATTTATTTTGAAGATTTTTTCCAGTTCTTTTCATTTGCATTGCCATTGGAAACCAGCAGCGAATTTCACACCTACCCGCTTTCGCGCCCTTCAAAAACGCTGAACGCCTTTCCGCGGAAGACGGAGGAAACCAGCATGCGCATCGAGGAACTAAAACGCGTGGAAGGCGAGCTGATCAATTACAAAAATTTTGAAAGCAATGATGATGTGAGACGGATCGTCTGGAAAATTTACGCGAAGAACAAAGAGCTGGTGGTGCGCATCCCGGAGACCATCGATCCGTATGCTTCACACATGTATTTATATCCTTCCTTCTTTTCTTTCTTTGATGTGAAGGATAATGAAGTGATCGGGATCCCATTCCTCAATTATTACAAAACGGTTTGCTGGTCGGTTTACAGGCAGCTTGTTGCCAAAGGATTTGATGTGCGTTACATTGCCGACCAGGACATTCCGCAAAACAAGCTGGAGAATGATTCCGAACAGGTACGCTATGCCATCAGCGTAAGCAAATGGCATTCGGAAAAAGAGCTGCGTGATTTTGTAAAGCTGAAGGATGCGTCGGTGGTGATCATCTCCTCACTGAGTGATCCGGAACAGGTGCAGCAATTACTGGAAACAAGCGGGAATGAGATCTCTTTTGTATTTATTCCCCTTACGGAAGGCTTGAACAAGCAACATTTGGGCGACTGGCTGCAATGGCTGTTCGTGCAGCGTGAGAAGGATTCGATGGCGGTGCATAAAACAAACTGGAGCCTTTCACTGCTGAGATTAAAGATCGCGAAAAATGAAAAAGCATTGAAGCAATTACTGGACGCATATGAGCGTTCATCAGTACTGGAGAAAAAATAAAATGAGCATAGGAAAAGTACATAACATAAAGAAGATGGTTGCGCAGCTTGTGTTGCTGGCGGTTCCTACGGCTATTTTATTTTTCTATCTCTTATGGGACATCAACCGCTTTTACGACATCCTCGAGAACAACTGGATCAGGCAGGGCATTTATTTCAGCACGGGAATTGTTGCCGCAATCATATTCTATGCTTTCCGTTTCCGCTTTTTTACCACGGCAGCTGTCGTCTTCCTTTTCTGTTATGCCTGCTACAAGCTTGTGGGCAGCATGTCGTTCGGGGAGTTCGACGCATTTTATTTTTCCATTCAGTTCCTTATCTTCAGCTTTCTCTTCTCTGTAGGATGGCTTGCAGGCTTCGGCTTCAGCAGGTCGAGGTACTTTACCATTGCCTGGAACGTATTGCTGCTGGTAGCGCAGATCGTGGTGGTGAGCAAAACAACGGACATCAAAGTGAATGTGCTGATCAATGCATTTGTTCCTATTCTCGCCTATGCTTTTTACATTATTTATACCGCGGAGCTGATCCGCAATATGAACGATGACGAACCGAAATTCAGCTGGTTCATCCTGAAGCGCCTATCCGGTTTCGCAGTGGTGGTAATGCTGCTCTTCCTCCTGATCTTCAGTTTCTTTAAAAACGATTTCATGGCCGTAGAGCGTGAATGGGGCGGCTCCGAGGCAAAGTACGAGAAAGGGAAAGACAAGAGCGAGAACATGAATAAGAAGGACGGGAAGGGAAATGTCAGCAACAAAGACCAGACAAAGCTCACCGGCTCTTTGAGCAAGGACAAGCAGCTTGTGTTTGTCGCGAAGCTTGATAATTATTTTGATGACAACATCACACCAAATCCTCTTTACTTCACAGCCTTCTATTACGGTAAGTTTGATACGCTTACGCAGACCTTTGAACAGGACAGCCTGATGCCATACAACGACCTGTTCAGCCCGGATCCCTCAAAAATTCCTTTGTACTTTTCAAAATCCGATTCTTCCGTCCTTAAAAACAGCTTCGCGACAAAGAACCGAAAAGTGGTGACTGCCGACATCTATAAAGTGGTGCTTTCTCCCGATGTTTACCTTGCGCCTTCTACGGCTTTCTTCTGCCAGCCGATGTCTGTTCCGAAAGAGTTCAAGGATCAGTACAAGAGCTCCTACCGCGCGAAAATGTGGGTGAGCGATCTGAACAGCGCCTATTTCATATACAATCCCGCAGGCAACAGGCAGCTCGCAGCTTTCCAGGAATTACGCTTCAATAAATTAAGGGAGGTTAAAAAAGTAACCGGGCCGGATAAGAAATTTATGGATTACTACACCTTCATGCCGAAGGATGAGGAATATAAAAAGATCGGAGAGCTGGCAAGGAAAGTTACTGCTGATGCTCCAACGCAGATCGACAAGATGATCGCGATCAGGGATTATTTTTTAAGCAAGGATGAATTCGACCAGCCGCTTTTCAAATACTCTGACAATCCCGGTATTCCGGGACTACCGAGCGCCAACAAGCTCACGTATTTTCTTTTTGAGAACCGGAAAGGCTATTGCGCCTATTTCGCGGGAGCCACTTTGTTCATGCTGCGTTCATTGGGCATTCCTTCCCGTGTGGCAGCAGGCTATCTCACGGTAGACCGCAGCAGCAAAAATCCGGGCTGGTACTGGTATTACGCCGACCAGGCACATGCATGGGTGCAGGTGTATTTTCCCGAATACGGATGGATCGATTTTGATACCACTGTGCCGGATGTGAATACACAGCAATCGCCGCAGCCGGATGGAACACCGCCGATGAACATTCCACAGACGTATCTGGTTGCTGACGGTGAGATAAAATCCATTGATGTAAAAGCAAAACAGATCAGCATGACGATCACCAAGCTGCTCTACCATGATAAGGATTATGAAACAAAAGTGGCCAAAGAGCTGAGCATCGATGTGTCGATCGCAACCATCAGCGCTGATACAGGCACAGTGCAGCTTTCCGCACTTACACCCGGATTGCACATTACGGCCGTTTCCTATTCCGAAGCATTAAAAAATATTCTTGCTGATAAAGATGACAGCCTTGCTTCCATTCTTAAAAAATTGCCTGTGCCAACACCTGTTGATGAAGTGAAGCTGCTTTTAAAAGATGAAGTTAAAGAACAGCAAAAACAAAAAGAGGAAAAAGCAAAAGAGCCGGTCGACTGGGCAAAAACAATTTTTTATCTGCTGATCGGACTGGCCGGGTTGCTGGTGCTGGTGTTCCTAAGCCCATGGTTTACCTGGATGTACTTCAATGCAAAAGCGAAAGGAAAGGGAAATTCAAAAGCCTATCACAGCTACAGGGCTTCGCTTTATTACCTCAACCAGCTTGGCTTTGAGCGGCAGAACATGGGTCCGCAGGAATATGCATACAGCATCGACAATCGTTTCGGAAGCTCATTCAATACATTTAACACGGCTTACCAGAAAGCGAAATACAGCTCGGTACCGCTTAGTGCTTCTGAAAAAGAAGTGCTGAACAACTCGTATAACGGCTTCATTAAAAAAGTAAGATCGCAGGTGCCCTTGAAAACACGCATCAGCAAATTCCTTAATATTTACAACACAATTCATTTTTTCACACAACCTAAAATCAACTGAAAATGGAAGAGAATATTCAAATAGAACAGGCCCTCGCGAACATCGGCAAGCTGGTGGACAACATCGAAACTGTGATCCGCGGCAAGCGCCAGCAGATCCAGTTCGTGCTTACTGCCCTGCTTGCAAAAGGACATATCCTGATGGAAGATAACCCGGGCACGGGAAAAACGGTGATGGCAAAAACGCTGGCGAAAAGCATTTCGGGCGCACATGGATCTTCCGGCGCCAACTTCAAGCGCATCCAGTTCACACCCGATCTTCTCCCGATGGACCTGATCGGCTCTCACATTTTTGACGATGTGAAAAAAGAGTTCGTGTTCAAGAAAGGCCCTTTGTTCTGCAACGTTCTGCTGGCCGATGAGATCAACCGCGCTTCGCCAAAAGTGCAGTCGGCGCTGCTCGAATGTATGGCCGAGCACCAGATCACGATGGGCGAAACCACTTATCCTCTCGAAAAATTGTTCTTCACCATCGCAACGCAAAACCCCGTGGAGATGGAAGGAACCTATCCATTGCCTGCTGCGCAGCTCGACCGTTTTTTCATCAAGATCTATTTCGGTTATGTTGACGAAGCCACGGAGCTCAACATTTATAAGGATTACCTCGGCATCCAGCACAACCAGGACAACCTGCAGCAGGTGCTGAGCATGAATGAAATTTTATTCCTGCAGGAAGAAACAGAAAAAGTATTCATTCATGAAGAGCTGATCACTGCAGTGAAAAACATTGTACGCGATACAAGGAGCCACCCGGACATCGTATTGGGCGCTTCCATCCGCAGCGGGATCACCTTTTTAAAATGCCTGAAAGCATTTGCACTGGTGAACGGAAGGACTTTTGTAACGGAAGATGACATCCGTGGAATTACCTTCGCCGTGCTGGATCACAGGCTGATCTACCGCAACAGGGATGCACGCCAGAAAGCGTTGCCGCTGATCATCAGCAAGGAGCTTGACCGCTTAAGCAAATTGAACATCACCATTAACAGAACAGCCTTTGCACCACCTGTACAAAATATCTAAGCCCGGATCTTTCCTGGTACTTGCGCTGCTCAGCTGCAGCCTGTTCCTTCACAAAGGAGCAAGCGCACAGGGCAATGCATCGGCACGCTACGAGATCGATGCAAAACGGATCGGCGTATCTCCTACTGACAAGGATGCGCTGCCGCGGAGCCGTGAGTTCATCCGCCTCGACAGCACGTATTATGTCGGCTGGATGTACGAAGGCCTTTATAAATTTGACCGCAGTGCCGATTATTTAGGGTACAGGTATGCGGCTGTGCCTTTGAAGAAAGCATTCGATCTTCTTGATAAAGATTACGGCAACCGCCTGAGAAATATCTATTCTTCCTTCATGTATTACGAACAGAACAGGAACCGCATGAGTGACCTGTTCGAGATCGCCTATGCGCTGCAGAACTGCTACAACAGCATTGAAATGCCGGATTCCACCATGGCGATCCTCGACAAAATAGAAAGCTATCATTTTCAGAAAGATTATTTCGGCGTGTACAATGAGCGCGCCTGGATCTATCACAGGAACCGTTTCTTCACTTCCGAAAAATTCAGCTTTCTGAAAAATTCCGTGGAAGAGAACGAGGACATGGCTTTCCGCTGCTGCTACCACCAGCTTGACCTCATCCAGCAGAACAGGAGCGTCAACGATTACTGGTACGGGCCGCAGCAAAGCGAAGATGATATTTTAAGCGTGGAGCACAACCTCGCGCTGCTGCATTGCTATAATAAAAATTACGACAGCGCCGAATACCATTACCAGAACCTCATTGCAGGCGACCGCATCCTCTGGGGAAATTATGCGAACATGCAGCACGAGATCGGGAACATCGACAGTGCGATCACGTATTATTCAATGCCGCAGAGTGCAAGGGAACATGCACTGAGCGAGCCTGATTATTATTTGCCGGAGATCTTTGTGTACGGCGGGCGCACAAAAGACGCGATCACGATGGTGCGCGAAAAGATCGAATCAAGCGGCTCCACTCCCGGTTTCGGCTGGTACAACATTGCGCTTGCACGCAGCTACCTGTACGACGGGCAGCTCGACAGCGCCGGATTTTTCCTCGACAAGGCACAGAATTTCAAAGAGCTTCACCTGCATACAACACTCACGCAATCGCAGTACGAATTCACCATCAACCTGCTGAGGGTGCAGCTGCTCGATAAAAAAATGGACGAAGTGAAATTCCTTGACAAAGGATGGTGGTATTCGCCGGGCAGCCTGTACGACCTGTTTTCACTGAAGGTTCAGAAGCTGATGATGGAATACGTGGTGGTGAACGAGCTTGCCAATAATCCGGAACGGCAGCGGATCATTTATGATCTGTTCTGTGGTGAATCGACAGTAAGCTACGATGAGATCATGTATTTGCTAAAGGATTTCAACTCTCCTTATTTCCGAAAGCGCTGCGATTACAGCAAAAGCAACGACAAGCGGCTCAGGATCCGGAAATATTTTAAATTGTTCTCTGCAAAATTAAAGCTGGAAGACGGTGATGAAGAAGATGCAGACATGGAAGCAGATTCACTTTTACAGGAAGTGTATGCGCAGGAAGGAATTCAGCTCGACACGGCCAATGAAAAACTCTTCCTCGCAAGAGCTTATGAGATCCTTTCCACTACAAGCGATGATGACGACAGGCAGGCCGACCATGACCGCTACCAGAACAGTTTCTTTGAGGAATTCCCGCAGCTGGTACCTTTTTCGGACCTTCCGATGAAAATGAAACTGACTGTTGCCGGAAATGATGATGCTGTGACAAAAAAAGTGATGGAAGACCTAAAAGACTGCAACATCGACTGGGTGGAAGGCGGCAGCAACATTGCGGAAGCCAACATAAGCTTTGTGAAAAAAGGCAAGAACTACCAGGTGCTGTTCAATGTGGTCAGCGGAAGCGGTAAGACCATTGTATCACGCGGGGAAATGATCTTCAGGGATGCAGAAAAAACCGGGAAAGAGCTGGCATTGCGGCTTTTCGCTAAAGGTGGCGGACTTGAGTTTGAAGCGGTGAAAGAAGAAGCGCCAGAGCAGCTCCCATAAATGCGAATAGCGAATCTAAACGAATTTACGAATCTGTTTGGGTTATGCGCGCTGTCAGTTCGAGCGAAGTCGAGAACGTGCGCGGGATAAACTAACTCTGTCCCGTCATCCCGTGCCACGCCTGTCCCGGACTTGATCCGGGAACACGGGATCCCATGAATGTTAGCAGAATCCCTCCCTGTGTTGTTGACGTGTGTTATTTTCACCGCGGAGGAGCAGAGAGCACAGAGAAACACGGAGGAAGCTTGGCTTCTGTTGAGTGTTGTGTGCCGTCAGTTCGAGTATTCTTCCCTTTTCGGAAAGAATGTATCGGGAACGTGCGCCAGCTTATGATACGTTTAGCCACAGATTCACAGATTTTAAAGGATTGATCGTCTGCGACGATTGATGTGCGCCGTCAGTTCGTATTCCAGGCACCCTTTGCTATTTAACCGCAAAGGCGTGAAGACGCAAAGCACTGTGCGCTGCCAGTTGAAGGGTTAAAATGCTGAAGCCCGGTGGTCGCTCTGAGCTCAGCCTGCACTGAGCCTGGCGAAGTGTTGAAGAGTATGCGCAGGCCGACCCACATGTTTCGACAGGCTCAACATGACAACGCACAAAACCCTGCTTCGATTGTATCAGTTCGAACGAGTCGAACGCGTGTAGTTTGACAGAATCTCAAAACATGCAGAATCTTCATCGAATTCCGTCATCCCGTGCCACGACACGGGATCTCATAATATTAGCAAGATCTGTTGATTGAGCTTCTTCGTCCCACGGAAATTCCTTATTTTTAACTACTCAATCCAACACCCCGTTTTATGCTCAAACCATTCGAATTTCAGTTCCGCTTAAGGGATCATTTTAAAAAACAGGATAAGACCTGGAAATGGTTCTCGGAAGTAAAAGTAAAGAACGAACAAAGCGAGGAATTCAAAGCCGGGCTTTTGCAGAATACATACCGCCTGGATCCGAGCTCCGAATCGAACATCTATACGTTGCTGGAAGAAGCGAAAAAAAAGCTGGGCATCATCATCCCGGTAACCATTTATCAATCGCAGTCGTCACAGGCAAGCAACGCCGGGATCATCTTCATTGAGAACGAAGCGCACCTTGTGCTTTCCGGCCCGATCATGCGCCTGCTCGAAGATAAAGAGCTGCTGGCGCTGATCGCACACGAGCTTTCACATGTGCTGCTGTACACGATCGACAGCGGGGATTTTGAAGTGACCAGCAGGATCATCAATGCGATCGGCAACGATTACCGCAGCGAAGAGGCCTTTACGGAAACATCGAGATTGTTCAGCCTGTTCACGGAACTGTATTGCGACATTGGCGCTTACCAGGTTTGCGGAAGCTCCGATGTGGTGATCTCCACGCTCGTTAAGATTGAAACCGGGCTTGATAAGATCTCTGCGGAAAATTACCTGAAGCAGGCAGACGAGATCCTTGAAAAGATCGAAAAAGGCTCCCTGGGCGATTCGCATCCCGAATCATTCATCCGCGCAAAATGCATTGCGCTTTACGCTGAAAAAGGCGCAGAATCATTTAAAGAGATCAGCGAGATCATCCTTGGAAAACAGGGGCTTTTCACGCTGAATATTTTTTCGCGGGAAGAAATCTACGAAACAACAAGAGAGCTGATCCACCTGCTCATGAAGCCCAAATGGATGCAGAGCGAGCACAACAAAGCGCATTACCAGCAGTATTTCAGGGAATTCAAAACCGACAGCAATGCCATGCTCACACCGGCGCTGAAAGAAAAACTGCTCAGCGGAAATAATTCGCTCAAAGATTATTACGCCTACGTGATGCTCGATTTCGCACTGAGCGATGCAGAGATCAGCGAGCCCGCTTCCGGCCTCGTGCTCGACCTTGCAGAGCAGATGGAACTGCAGGAGCCACTGGCGAAGGTCTTCAAAAAAGAACTGAACCTCAGCGATAAGAAATTCAATGAGTATTCAAAGAATGCAGCAACAGCCTTAAACAATATCCTGGAATCAGAGCAGGAAAAATCATATTGATATGCTTACGATAAAAGAAACGGAATTTTATAAATTTCTTACCGACGGGATCAGCAAAGGGGGCTTTACCAATGACGACGTGGTTTCCATCATCATGCCGCTGCTTGAAGAAGTGCATTCCTTCCATAGTTCAGGAAACGTTGCGCCTCTTGACAGGATCAGCGCGATCCTTGTTACGAATGAAAAGCTCGACATTGATGAAACACTCGCCGGACGGCCAGCTGATAATCTCGCTAAAGTAACAGCGATCCTTCCAACAAAAAATGAAGTGTTTGAGATCAGCGGGCATTTGAAACAATCGACCGAGATCGGAGAATACAATTCCACCGAAGTGGAGAACCGCGAAGTGCAGGCCGACCTGAATGCAGAGATCGTGATCCCGGTGTACCTCACCAATTACAAATGTTACGAAACCGCGCTCGGCCATCACGATGCCGTTACCGACATTTACATTCTCGGGATGATCCTCGGGAGCATGGCGCTGGGACTCGATTTTACACTTGAAGATGAGCTCGGCAGCTTCGTGGATAACAGGGAAAGTATGATCTTCCTCAACCACAAGATCCATCCTTCGATCGCAAATATCATTTTCGGCATGACCGAGCTTGACCGCCGGAAGCGCTGGAAAGACCTTGGCGAGATCATCGACAACCTCAAGAACTACCGCGATTATAACCCGGAAACGGAGCATGACCTTGCCACCATTGCCAATGCAAAGAACAAGGACAAGAACAACAGGCAGCAATACATTCAAAGCAAGCTGCGCAACAGGCTGTTCGATATCAGCCGCCGCAACAGGCTTTTGTATTTCAAGCCCAATCTTAAATTTTTAAACCTTTCAGTCTCTTCTGTTCCTGCGGTTCTGAATTACAAGAACATCGACCCGGAATCTTTATTTTTCTGGAACAAGGATGTTTCCGAAAAGGTGACAAGAGGAAAAGACATTTCCCTTTCAAAGTATATCCGCTTTGAAGACAATCCCTACATCGCTCCTTCCCTCGACAAGATCAGGCTGGAAGCAAACAGGGATGTGAATGAGTATGGCTTCAGCCAGCTCAAGCTCGTGATCAGCTTCCTCAACTGGTACAATACAAAGGAGCAAACCACCGAAAAGATCTGTTCACCGCTCATTCTTGTGCCTGTAAACCTTGTGAAGAAAAAAGGCGTGAAGGATCAGTATATCCTTGAGATCGTAGACAATGAAGCGGAAATAAACCCGGTGCTTTCGTTCATGCTGAAAGACCTGTACGACATCCGCCTGCCGGAAAGCATCCAGCTTTCGGAAACAAGTCTCGATGACCTATTTCAGAATTTAAAGGCGCAGATAGAAAAGGCCCGTTCGGGAATTGTGCTGGAGATGAACAACAAGCCCAAGATAAAGCTGATCCATGCGCAGGCAAAGCAAACGCTGTCGCAATACAAAAGAAGGGTGAACAAGAACAGGAAAGTGCAGACCTTTCACAACCTTGATTACTCCTACAATGCCGATAACTTCCAGCCTTTGGGCCTGCAGCTTTTCCGCAATTATGTGAAGCCGGAGCATTCCTCCCTCGAGTTCCTCATCAACAGCGATATAAAAGCGAATCCCTCCTATTTCACCGACAGCAGCATTTCGGAAACAACACGTGAGCTCTACCAGCTCGATGCAGGAAATACCAATCCTTTTAAATGGGAGTTCGACACCTGCAACATGGTGCTTGGGAATTTCAATTATAAAAAAATGTCGCTGGTGCGCGATTACAATTCGATCATCGATGAGAACATTCAAAGCACGGTGTTCGAATCGCTGTTCAGCAGCCTTCCTAAAAAGATCCAGCCGGAGCAGGAAACCGAAGGCAGGATCGAAGAGCAGTTCAATGTGATCCAGTCGGACCCGACACAGAACAAATCCGTTGTGTATTCCCGCAAAGGCGAAAGCTATATCATCCAGGGCCCTCCGGGCACAGGAAAATCGCAGACCATTTCCAACCTCATCGCAGATTATGTGGCAAGAGGAAAAAAAGTGCTGTTCGTTTGTGAAAAAAGAGCCGCCATCGATGTGGTGTTTTACAGGCTGAAGCAGCAGCAGCTTGACCAATTGTGCTGCCTTATTCATGATTCGCAGACCGACAAAAAAGAATTCATCCAGAACCTGAAAGCGACCTTCGAAACATTTACGAAGAAACCGCTTTCCGCTAAAGAAGCGGAGCAGGAACGGAATTCAATTGTTACGCAGATCAATTCGGAGCTCAGCGTTATCAAAGAGTTTCATTCCTCCATGCAGCATTACTACGAAGATGCGCAGCTGAAGATTAGGGAACTGATGGAAGTGCTGATCCAGGCCAAACAGCACATTCCGCAAGGGAAAGAGATCGCAGGCAATATCGGTTACAAGGACTGGCTTTCGTATGGCGGGCTGATCCGGAAAATATCCAGCACAAGCAACGAGCTGGAAGGCAGTCCCTTTTATGCGAACCATCCTTTCAGGTACCTGGGCGAAAAGGTGATCCGTAACGATAAGCCCGGAACAGAACTCAAAACAGAACTTACACGATCGGTGGAACTGATCGCTGAGATCTCCGAAAGGCTTGAAATGGCGGATGTGCCGGAGTCCTGCATGAACAACATTGCTGAGCTGCAGGAGTTTCTTTCGCAAACCGAAATGCTGCTGCCGTTCAAAGAACAGGACCGCACCGGCTTACTGACAGCAAACAGCGAACTGCAGAAAAAACTTTCCGATGCTGTTTCCAACCTGGAAGGCCTGAATGTAAAAGTGGAAGAGGCTGCTAAAAAGAATAACTTCTGGCTTAAGAAATTTTCGGAGACCGATGCGGAAAATGCACTGGAGATCGTGCAGAAGCATGAAAAATCTTTTTTCTCTTTCTTTAATTCGAATTTCAGAAAGATCAAAAAAGCGATCCATCAATCCTATAACTTTTCGATGCACCAGGTAAAACCACCGCTTACACAGGTGGTTTCCAACCTCAAGGCCGAATACGATGTACGCAACAGCTTCAGTAAGGAAAAGCAAAGCATGGAGCAGTTCTTCAGGCTCGGCGACCTGTTCAGCCTGGCCAAAAAGCTGAAAGAGATCGAACCCAAATCCGGCTCAGCTGCATTCGCCTACGTGAAGAATGAAGAAACAGGCCTTGGCAAATTAAAAGACCTTGCCGAGATCAAAAGCCTGTTCAATAAGCTGGATGCTTCCTTACAGGAAAACCTGCGCGAAACTTCCGGCAAAACACTCGAAGGCCTTTCTGAGATCATGCAGGGCATCATCGACCGGACAAAAGACCTTTCCGCTTTCGCGCCACTGATGCGGGAATTGAACAGCGCTCACGATTCACTGAAACAACTTGTGCTGCAGGAAAACCTTCTTCCTTCGCAGGTGAAAGGGCTTCTTGCAAAATCAAGCCTTACGAAATTTTACAATGCCAACCTCGATGCAAGAAAGATCGAAGGAGAAAAGATCCAGCACCAGGTGGCGAAGATCAAAAAGCTTTACCAGAAATTTTTAGCGCTCAATTCGAGGTACATCATTGCGAAGCAGCAGGAGCGCTTCAACAAACTGATCCAGCGATCGGAAATGTCGATGGCCGGAAAAAGCAACCAGGAAAAGGAAGAAAAAAGATTGCTCGTGGAAGGAAGAAAGATCCTTGACAATGAGTTCGGAAAAAGCATGCGCTACAAATCCATCCGCGAGATGGCAACATCCGAGTCGGGACAGATCATCCGGGAGCTAAAGCCGGTATGGCTGATGAGCCCGCTGAGCGTATCGGATACATTGCCGCTGCGCACGGATTATTTTGATGTGGTGATCTTTGATGAGGCCAGCCAGATCACGCTTGAAGAAGGTGTTCCGCCGGTGTACCGCGCTTCGCAGATCATTATCGTAGGCGATGAGATGCAGATGCCGCCGAGCAATTATTTCAGCAGCTCCTCTTCTGATCCTGATGACCTTTGGGAAGAGGATGACGAGGATTCGAAATTGCTTTCTCTCGATGCCGACAGCTTCCTGACACAGGGCGCACGGAAATTCCCTTCCGTGATGCTGGGCTGGCACTATCGCAGCAGGCATGAATCGCTGATCGGTTTTTCCAATGCATCTTTCTATAAAAATGAATTGCTGACGATCCCCGATAATCTCGACAACCAGAATGAGCTCAGCGAAATTACTGCAGAAGATAAAAATGCCGCTGTCGCGAACATGAATGCATTGCTCGAACGCCCGATCAGCTATCATTTCCTGAAGCATGGTGTTTATGAAAGCCGAAGCAACATTGCCGAAGCGGAATACATCGCGGAGATGATCCGCACACTGCTCCTGCAGAAAAAAGGGCTGAGCATCGGCGTGGTCGCTTTCTCGATGGAGCAGCAGGGAGAGATCGAAAGCGCAGTGACCAATCTTGCGAAAGAAGACAAGGAATTTGAAAAAGTGATCGAAGAAGAATACAAGCGCATGGAGGACAACCAGTTTGTCGGCATCTTCTTCAAGAACCTGGAAAATGTGCAGGGCGACGAGCGTGACATCATCATCATGAGCACCTGCTATGGCTACGATCCGAAAGGCAAGATGATCATGAACTTCGGGCCGATCAACAGGCGTGGTGGTGAAAAAAGGCTGAACGTTATTTTTTCACGCGCAAAAAAAAGAATGTGCGTGGTGAGCTCCATCAAATACACAGATATTAAGAATGAATATAATGAAGGTGCGAATTATTTCCGGAAGTATTTGCAATACGCAGAGCATGCAAGCAAAGGAAATATGGAAATGGCGAACCTTGTGCTGCAGTCGGTGATCGCGGAAGAGAAAAAAACAAAACAGGAATTGTACAATACCGTTGTGACCGACCAGCTGGTGAAGATGCTGGAAGAAAAAGGTTACAGCACCACAAAGCTGATCGGGCAATCCTATTTCAAATGCCATATCGGGATCAAAAAATCTCCGGGCGATACGTCATACACCGCGGGCATTCTCGTGGATGACATGTTCCATTATTCGAACAACGACCTGTTGGAACAATACCTGTTCAAGCCGGAGATCCTGCGTTCCAGCGGATGGAAGGTGATCCAGGTTTACTCAAAAGATTGGTATGATGACCCTGAAAAAGTGATGAAGCGCATCCTTGGCTTTATTGAAACGGATCCTTCCGCAGAATTAATTGAAGAAGCGCCGGAAGAGGAAACCGGCTTTACTGAAGAAGAACAAGCGGATGAAATACAAGCGGGATCTCCGGCAGAAGAAACAGCAGATGTGAATTCAGCAGCCACCGGGGCTGTGCGCCTGTTCAACAGCGAGAACAACAGCAATAAATTCTGGGAGATCCATGCAGAAGAAAATAATTTAGTGATCCGCTATGGCAAGGTGGATACGAAAGGACAAAGGATCATCAAATCCTTCGACACAAAAACAATGGCGGAAAATGAAATGCAGAAGCTGGTCAGGCAAAAGCTTGCGAAAGGATATAAGGCCGGGGAAAGCTAAACCGGCCTTTATTCAAGAACCTTTTCCATCTTTATATTCGCCCGCTCATAATGCCCGGGCTCCAGCGGTATTTCGTAAAAGCCATACTTTTCATAGAGGTGGATCGCGGGGCCAAGCTGCCGGTTCGAATACAGCACCAGCTTTTTGATCGCATTCGCTTTTGCAAAGTAGATGCAATGCTCCATTAATATTTTTCCCAGCTTCAGTCCCTGGTACTTTTCCGTCACCGCCATCTTTGCAAGCTCGAATGCTTCTTCATCTATTTTCAGCAGCGCAACAACGCCCACAATTTCATTATTATAAGATGCATAAAAAATAAAGCCGCCTTTATCAATGATCTCCCCTTTCGGATCCGCCAGCGAGATCACATCATTCGGCTCCACTTCAAAATATTTCTGAAGCCATTCATAATTGAGAATGCGAATGTACTCTTTCAGCTCTTCTTTGTAATCGATGATCTTTATCATATATTAATGCGATCGCTTAATATTCGCAGTCCTAAATTACTAAAATTGGTTTTATCTCTTGTCTACTTCTCGATACTCTCCCTTCCGGTCGAACTCGAAGTGACTTAAGTAACTTACGCTCCACGACACTCTCTATCGGCCGAACGACATTTACATTAGCGTCAGTTCGAGTGCGAGGTACGAGCATATCGAGAACAAGCGAAACAGAATATCCTTAAAGAAGGCCTCCCGCAAAAACGCCCTGTTCAAAAGAACAGGGCGTTTTTAACTTATTGATTCCCGAAGTGCGTCATTGCGAGGAGGTACGACGAAGCAATCCCATTCTTTGGAGCAGATTGCTTCTCCGCCGTGGCGGATCGCAATGGCTCATTTTAATTATTAAAGATATGAACGAAGCCATACTTCGGTTCCTTCAGCTCCGGCCCGTCGAGGACGAAATAATACACGCCATCCGAATGTCCGCCGCCATTCCAGTCGTTATGATAATCGGAGCTGCTGTAAATTTTGCTTCCCCAGCGGTTGTACACAGTTAATGCCGTATTAGGGAAATACTCGATGTTCCTGAATGCAAGGAAATCGTTCTTGCCATCATTGTTCGGCGTAAATACATTCGGCACTTCCAGCTCGGAGATGATCACATAATCGTGCTGGATCGTGTCCCAGCAGCCATTGTTGGACTGCACAGCCAGCGTTACATGATAAATTCCGTTTGCAGGGAACATGTGTGAAGGATTCTGAAGAAGCGAAAAGCTTGTTGCCGTATCTCCAAAGTTCCAGTACCAGCTCACGATGCTTCCCGGCGCCACATGCGACTGATCCGTGAACTGTGTTACTGTTCCAAGGAATGCAGAGCCTGAAGGCGAGCTTGTGAAGGCCGCTACCGGTTGTCCGTACTGCGTTACCGTCACGGTATCTGCCGTAGAACATCCGTTAGAATAGTTCACCGTAACAATGTATGTTCCGTTCGAGTTCACGTTGATCGTAGAGCTTGTTTCTGTGGTAGACCAGGTGTAGTTCGCACCCGATGGCAGGTTCAGGCTTGCAAACAGCGAAGTGCTGTCGCCCGGGCAGAAAGCAAGGTTCCCGATAATATCCACGAGCGGATTTGCATTCACCACTGTAACCGGGGACGATGTGGCAGTACATCCGTTTTGTGTCACCGTTACTGTATAGGTTCCGCTGTTTGTTGTCACGGAATCATTCGTGCTTGCATTTGACCAGGTGATCCCGGTGTACAATGCTGCTGAATCAACATAAATGGTTGTAGAGTTGGTGCTGCAGGTGAACAAAGGCCCTGAAATAGCCGGTGTCGGAGCCGGGTTTGGCGCAGGCACATTGAGTGTTGTATCCATCGAGCATCCGTTTGCATAACTGAGTGTCACAGTTACAGGGCCACCTGCGTTGATGTAGGAAGATGCGGTGTTATCCCCGTTCGACCATGAGTAGCTGGCGCCGGCAGAAGGCGTGCCCGATGCAGTAAGCAGGATGCTGTCGTTCGAGCAGAACGGAACGATCCCGCTTGCCGTGAGTGAATAATTGAAAGGGAATACCGAGAATGGTGCCGATGTGATCGTACATCCGTTGATATCCACGCAGGTGACAGTGTACGGGCCGGTTGTGCCGACCGTGATGGAATCGTTCGTGCTTCCTGTTGACCAGTTGTAGCTCACGTAAGGGATCGTTGTTGTAAGTGTTGCAGAATCGCCGTTACAAAAAGCGGTTGTCCCTGTGATCACCGGCGGAACAGGAGCAGTAACGGTAACAGGCGCCGATGTTGCAGTACAGCCATTCGTATCCGTTACAGTAAGCGTGTAAGTCCCGAGCCCCACATTGACCGAATCGTTGGTGCTCGTGTTTGACCACACATAAGAAGTGTAGATCAGCGAATCGGAATAAAGGTCGGTAGAGCCGCCGCATGCGTAGGCATAACCCGCGATCACCGGTGTTGGCAAAGGATTCACAACCACATCGATCGTATTTGTTTTATAGCATCCGTTCTCCACCGAGGTCACCCAGTATTGCCCGGATGAATCAACAGAGATGGAAGTGGCGGTAGATCCGGTGCTCCAGAAATAAGCATCGAACGTAGTTGGAGAAACGCTTAAGGTAGAAGTGCTTCCCTGGCAAAAGTGGGTTGTACCTGAAACCACAGGGTTAAAGGCGAAGAGCCCGGTTGTATCCACAAACACATTCACATTCACAACAGTGGTTCCAACAGGAGTTCCGTCATCGGTAGCTGTAAAAGTGATAATGTTATTCCCTGCATTGGCAGGGCTGGCAATGATCTGAACCTGCCCGTTGGCGGAATTGCCCGGCGTGTTGGAAATGATGGTCGCGCCCGGTGTTGAATTCAGATTGATGTTCAGTGTTGTGTTCTGCCCGATCTCCGGTGCAAGGAACAAACCGTTCAGAATGAGCGTATCGCCCGACGCGCAGATCCGGATCGTATCGCAATTGTTCAGCCCGCTCGCGATCGGCGCAATGTTAGTGCTTCCGCAGGAGTTGAAATAAAGGGATTGATAATCCAGCCAGCTCACTCCGTCGTTTGCCCCGTAACCGCCATCGTAGGTAATTCCGGGCTGGTCAAAGCGTCCCATCTGGATGTAGTTCACACCATCGCCTTTATTGATGCCCACAGTGGAAGGAACACCGCCGAAGCCGCCCACACCGCTGGATGCATCACCCGTAGTCCATTGCATATCGCCATAGCAGAATGCAATGTTGTTCCCGGAAGGAAGGATCGGATCCGTACCATTTGTAATGATCAGCTGGAAGGTGTTCACTTTATCCGTGTACATGGAATAATAGCCCACGGCTTCCCAGTTCACATACATGGCAGAAGGTGTGATCTTGTATTTCACAACACCTGTTCCGCGTGTATCCACATCGCCCCAGAAAGGTGCAACCATAATAAAAGACGGATCGGGAAAAGGATTGGAAGAGAATGTTGAATAAGGTGTACCGAAAGAGATATTCCCGTTATTGTTGATGTACAGGTTGGTGTAATTTGTTCCGTACAAACAGAAGTTGAAGGGAATGTTGATCAGGCCGGAGCTTCCGTCGTCGTTCGGCGCCATTGCTACTGTGTACGATGCATCGGGTGTGATGTAGCAGCTGCAGCCGGAACCGGAGGTCGGCATTTTATGCACTGCTCCGAGCCTCTTGAGGTCTTCCAGCGTAGGCGCAAATGATTTTGGATTGCTAAGCTTCACTCCCGGGCCCATTTGCCCGCTCTTTTTCATCTGCTCGTATTCTTTGCTGTCGACCACAACCGGTTTTGTTGTTTGCGCAATGCCGGAAAAGATAATTGTCCCGGTAAAAAAGAATGATAAAATGTGTTTTTTCATTTTAAAAAAATTATTTTGAATGTTCCTTATTTGAATGCTGGTGTAAATGTAAAAAATAATGAGCCCTGTAAATCTATAAAGTAGACCCATTTTTAGGTTTCGGGGTTGCATCCTTTGAAAAAAAACCTTTTTAATACTGGACTTTCGGGCCGCCGGGACTTACCTTTTACTTAAAAGCCTATCTTTGCGGCCTTATTTATGGGAGCCCTTCTTTCGTCAGACTATATAAAAAGCTACAAAGCAACCTTTTACCTTGCTTATCCCGTGGTGATGAGCCAGCTTGGCCACATCATGGTGGGCGTGGTGGATACGGCCATGGTAGGGCAGATCGGCACGATCCAGCAGGCTGCAGTGGCCCTTTCCAACAGCCTGTATACGCTGGTGCTGGTGTTCGGGCTGGGCGTTTCCTACGGCATCACTCCCCTCGTGGCTGCAGCCGACAGCTCAAAAGACATCCGCCAGAGCGCGGATCTGCTCAGGCACGGGATCGTCATCAATACCATACTCGGGATCCTTCTTTTCCTGCTCCTGTTCTCGCTGTCGCCTGTTCTCAACCTGTTTAACCAAAAACAGGAAGTGGTGGAGCTTGCCATACCTTTCCTGAATGTGATGATGCTCGGGATGATCCCTTTGTGCATTTTTTCGGGGTTCAAGCAATTTACCGAAGGGCTTTCCTTTACACGCATTGCCATGCTGATCACAATTGGCGCTAACCTGCTGAACATCCTGCTGAACTACCTGCTGATCTTCGGGCACTGGGGCTTCCCGGAAATGGGGCTGATGGGTTCCTGCTGGGCAAGCTTTATTGCGAGGGTGGTGATGGCACTTGCAATGTTCGCGTATGTGTATTACAACAGGCAGTTCAAACAATACTGGGCGGGATTTTCCTTCAGGAACCTTTCCCGGGAGCTCACAAAAAAGATCCTGAACATCGGGGTTCCCTCCGGGCTTCAATGGGTGTTTGAAGTCGGTGCTTTTGCATTTGCCGTGATCATGATCGGCTGGATCAGCCCGAAAGCGCAGGCTGCACACCAGGTGGCGCTCAGCCTTGCCGCCACCACGTACATGATGGCCAGCGGGCTTTCCGCTGCGGCTTCGGTGCGCGTGGGCAACCAGGCGGGGCTTCACTACCGCGAGGGCGTGCGGACGGCAGGGTTCAGCGCATTCATCATGGTGCTGCTGTTCATGGGCTGCTGCGCGCTGGGCTTTATTGTGTTCAGAAATTATCTTCCCGGCCTGTTCACGAAAGACCAGGAAGTGACCTCCATTGCTTCTTCCCTTTTGGTGATTGCAGCATTCTTCCAGCTGAGCGACGGCGTGCAGGTGGTCGGGCTTGGCGCTTTACGGGGTGTGAAGGATGTGAAGCTTCCCACAATCATTACACTTATCGCCTATTGGGTGATCGGGTTGCCGATGAGCTATGTGTTTGCCTTTAAAATGGGGCTGGGCGCAAAAGGCGTATGGTATGGGCTTTCGCTGGGACTGACGATAGCTGCTGTGTGCCTGTTCCTGCGCTTTAATTACGTGAGCCGCCGGATCTGAACCGGGGAGCCCACTTTATTCTGCCATATCTGCGGCCTCAATCTGCTATTAATTTCACATTCCGGTTTATTTCCTATCTTCTCCGCCAAATTCTACTCCAATTTAGCGAAGCATGTCACAGAAGTCATAAAGTGTCCATGAAAATTTGTTAAGGCTTTGCCATCTTCGCAAAACCTAATCGAATGATCAGGGGACAAACCTGTCTGAACTAAAAATGATCCTCCATGCCAAGCTCAAACAGGAAGCCTATTACAAAAAACCAAACAAACAAAACAGCTACACTATGAAAACCAACTCCCTTGCTCTTGTATTGAGCCTTGCAGCATTGTACAGCTGCGGGCCTGATCATAAAAAAGAGAACACCACACCATCCTTCACGCTTACCGTAACGGAAGACAATTCATTTACACAGCTGCCCTCGCTTCAATCGTTTGTTTTTGCAAACAAAGACGGGAACTGGCTCATGTTCAGCGGGCGCACCAATGGCTTTCACGGATTCGCGCCTCCGGGCATGAACTTTCCAAAGCTCACAGCCAACCAGCAGATCTATGTATACGATGTGGCTTCAGCAAAGATCGACAGCATGCCAGTACCTTCCTATGGCGGCGATACGGCAAATGTTTTCCTAAGCACCAACCTGGCGCATACACAGCAGGGCGATTACCTCTATGCCTGCGGAGGTTATGGGATTTCAACCGGCGGCGATTCTGCGAAGATCACTTATTCGTATTTTATGCGAATGCAGCTGAATAATGCGATCGCTGCAGTAAAGGCGCATGACCAGGCCGCATTTAAAAAGGCCGTCAACTGGGGCAAAAGCGACCTTGTGCGCTCCACCGGGGGTGAATTGTACGCGCTGCCTGACGGAAATTTTTACATGGCCCTTGGCCACAATTTCACCGGCTCGTATTCCGACAGCACGGCCAAACAGGTATACCTCGACCAGATCAATGTATTCAGCCTGAAAGTAAATGGATTTGGCGGTGTTAACAGCCTTTCCCTGTTGCCTGTAAGAACGATCACCGACAGCCTGCCCGACAGCACTACGCAGTTCCATCGCAGGGATCTTGTTGTGGCTCCTTGCGTACAGTCAAACGGAACAGACATAGGCCTTGCGATCTACGGAGGCGTATTTACGTATAGCGGAAAGGATGCACCGGCTTCGACCAACGGTACTCCGTTTGCTCATCCTATTTATACCACTTACACTTCGCACCGGGTGGATAACGGCTTTTCACAATTCTCAAATATCTATTCTGCCGCTTTCATGAGCATGTACAGCAGCGATGCAAATGCGATGCTGACCAGCTTCTTCGGCGGACTGGGAGATTCACTGAAAAATTTTGCAGCTGCCAACTGGACAACCAACATCAGCACAAACATGCGGTCCTATGCTAATTCCGGCGATTCAACCACTATGATCATGAACCCGAACCCCATGCCGGGCTTTATTGGCGCAGAAGGTGTTTTCATCCCGGATGATAACGTTGCTTTTTATAACAAGGATTATAAGATCATTGACTACACAAAGCTTACGGATGGCCAAACTGTAGGACGCATCTACGGCGGCATCGTGTCCAACTACAATGGTGCCGGAAACAATCCCGTAATATCACATGCCTCGGGCAAAGTGTACAAAGTTGTGATCAATATTGTCAGTGATAAGGAGAAAAATTAAAAAAACTGAAGATAAAAAAGCCCTGTGCAATTCATGCAGAGGGCTTTTTTTATGTAAACTGATATAAACAAATGAGAATGCTACATTTGTTATTTATTAAGAGAACCATAATGAGCTCACATATTATCCTTATCATACAATTGGCCGGCTTCCTGCAAATTGCTCTGTGCATCGGAAGCTTACTGATCCCAAAATTGTTAAACTGGAAAGCGGAATTATCCAATGTTTCCAAAATAATTTCACAGATCTTCTGGACCTATGCCGGATACATCCTTGTCATTAATTTATTTTTCGGATTGATCTCCATTTTTGGCGCTGCTGCCTTTCTCGAAAAAAGTTTTTTTTCCAAAGCCATTTCGGTTTTTATCTTTTTATACTGGCTGACAAGGATCATCATCCAGTTTTTTTATTTTGATACGAAGTCTGCACCACAAGGCTTTATATACAAGCTCGGGGAGATTGCCTTGATTTGCCTGTTCATTTTTTTTACCGCCGTTTACGGATGGGTCACAGCTTTAAATTATTTTGAATGTTGAGCCTGCTGATCCTTCTTCCGGTCATTTTAAGCATCCCGCTCTGGGGCTATTTAATTTTAAAGAACGCTAAAATTAATCCTACAGCTTTTGGCTGGTTCATCTGTATCGGCTTTATTCTCTGTATCCGCTTTTGCATAAAAGCCGATCCATTGCTCTTAATGCTTTTGTACATCATGAGCACTTTTCTTTCGCTGAAAATAGTGGTTGCCAACAATCATCTTGGGAAGGAGAAGCAGTTGAATTTTGCTCAGTGGCTCCTGTTCTGTTACACATGGTTTGGGATGAATCCTTTGCCATTTAAGCTGCTCCCGGCACCCTCACTTCCGGATCACCGTTCTTATATTCTAAAAGGTATTTCACGGATCCTTATTGGCCTGCTCCTGATCGCCCTTACCAACTTTGCTTTTGCAGGTGTAGCCGGCAAATTTGAATTTATCCCTCAGCTGTTGTATTTAATTTCAATCAGCCTTATTTTGCATTTCGGACTCTTAAGTATTTCTGCCGGAAATTTAAGAAGGATGGGAATCCCTGTAACATCCCTATTCAAGGATCCGCTCAAATCGAAATCATTACAGGAATTCTGGAGCAGGCGCTGGAACATCGCATTCGTGGAATTAACAACGATTGCTGTACTGCGCCCATTGAAAAAGCGCTTCGGACAAAAAACAGCCTTTTGGTCATCCTATGTATTTTCAGGCCTGCTGCATGAGCTTGCCATCAGCCTGCCTGTAAACAGCGGGTATGGAAAGCCATTTGCCTATTTCATCATCCAGGCTTTCTTAATTATGACCGTTGAAAAGCATTTCATCAACAACATTTCAAACAAATTCATTAAAACAGCTTGGGTGCTGGTTTGTCTTTTTGCACCCATCTTTTTGCTCTTCCATGAGCAATTTATTCATGAGATAATAATGCCTTTGGCTAATTATTTAACTGTAGTTCCGTAATAGAGATCCGTTCTGTCATTCCGCTCATAGGCATTCGCATGTCCCGGCATTCTGTGTCACAACACGGAATCTTCTCTAAAATATAAAGCGACAACAATTCCTTTCTATACATTTTAAAATCTATGTCACAGAAGTCACAAAGTGTCCATTGCAGGAGTATTTTTATCATTCACTTTTGATAAAAATCTATCCTGATGTGTGATTTCACCCATCGAAAAACCGTGATTTTACGGATTGACTTTAAAAAAGCAACCGGATACTTTTGAAGTAGACAGAACATGAATCCTAAATTTAAATTACACGACGAGAAAAATTACATGATTTGCGTGCACAAAATAAAAAAGAAAAGCAATGTCGGGGAATTCGGAAATGAACCCGGTACGGCTACATTTCTTGAAATTCCTTATTCCACAGGTGCGCTCATTGTACGTGAATCATTTTACATATCCCCACCATGCAGTAAAAAGTGAAAACACCATTTAAAAATCAATTATCATGAAAGATATTACTTTAGCTATTAAAAACAGTATTCTACGCAGATTTCAAAACGATGCTTTACCCAAGGGCTTTAATCAAAAAGCTCATGCCGTGATCACAAATCTCCTGAAAACATTGACATCACTTGGCCTGGTACTTCTGGTGATTTACGGTTTTCGGTTTGATGGCACGCATCTAATAATAAAAGTAATTACCACATCTCTGTTCCTGGGATTTGCGTACCTGATGATTGGTGGTGTTCTGGGTTTTCTTTTCGGAATTCCCAAAACGCTTCAAAAGGAAAGCAAAGCCGGTGATGACCAACAAAGCACATCATTTAACGCTAACACCAATTTAGAACAAATTTCTGATTGGTTAACCAAGATCATTGTTGGTGTAGGGCTCACCCAACTGTATACGATCCCACACAAGATCTACCGGCTGGGAGAAATCTTCGCGCCATATCTTGGTGGTGAACCTCCTGCCACTGATGCAAAAATATTTGGCATTGTATTGTTTTTATTTTTTGTTCCTGTCGGATTTATTTATGGATATATATATACACGGATGTATCTTCCCAATATGCTGGCTGATGCAGACCGCATGCTCAGAGAAGTCGGTGAAATTTATGATGCTAAATCGATGGGAGCTTATAAAGCTTTGAATAAGCTCGACATTCTTTTTAATCCATCTATCAATGAAACCAGCCTTGACACAAGGAATTTGATTGAGCTTATTAAAAACAGTCCGCCACTGGCCAAAAACATGATTTTTGAAAAAACACGTGATTTCCGGAGAAAATGTAAAGAAAATGGTCATTTAAAAGACATGATGAGAACAATCCCTGTTTTCCAGGCCCTGATTGATGACGAAAACCAGGAAAATCTGTATCAGCAACAAGCACAATTAGCTTATATCTATAAAGATATTCGCCCTATCTTAAAAACAGAGGAAGACAAAAAACAGAACCTGATGAAAGCGATAAAGCTTTTTGGGGAGGCAATCGTCAACAGAAAAGTGGATGGTTTTTTCATCTATGAATACAACAGGGCATATTGCAACATTCTTCTTGATGATAATTATCGTGAAAACAAAGCCACTTCAGATGCAAGTCTTAAAAATGCAATCACAGCAGACCTTCGCTTAATTAAAGCAAAAACAGGATTACAAACAATGGAACAAAATACGGGAGAAGCCAGAGTTATAAACAAATGGATAGCATTGAATCCCGGGGCAATTTCTTAGGGTTCACAATAGGAGTGCAGACAAAAAAATCATTATTATCCACAGGCAACAGCTCCCTGCTAACGCGTAAGGGATCAGCTGACCCGAATTAATACAGGCACAACAGAAAACAATTATATCAAAGCACTCACATCATCTCCCCAAGCTCCAGCCACCTCAGCCCTTTTTCATCCAGCTCGGCAATGATCTGTGAAATGCGCTGCGAGCATTTGGTGATCTCCGCATGATCGCTGATGCCGCTGTTTAATTTTTCGGAAAGTGTTTCCTTTTCTTTTTCAAGCGCTGCGATCTCTTTCTCCAATTGCTCGTATTCAAATTTTTCCTTGAAGCTCGGCTTCTTTTTATTGGCTGCAGGCTCAGGCGTTATAACAGGCGCTGCTTTTTTCTCTTCCGCTTTTTCAACAGGAGCAGCAATTTGTTCCGCAGGCTTGTTCCTGTCTTCCCATTCTTTCTTATCGCGGTACTCGGTGTAGTTGCCGGGGAAATCGCGGACAACGCCGTTTCCTTCGAACACAAAAAGGTGATCCACCAGTTTGTCCATGAAATAACGGTCGTGCGTTACGATCAGTACGCAGCCCTGGAAATTGGTCAGGAAATCTTCAAGCACGCTTAAGGTAACAATGTCAAGATCGTTTGTAGGCTCATCCAGGATAAGGAAGTTCGGATTTTTGATCAGGATCGTCATTAAGAACAAACGCCTTCTTTCACCTCCGCTTAATTTCGAAACAAAGCCGTACTGCACATCCGGGGGAAATAAAAATTTCGTCAGTAAACCGGAAGCGCTCAGCTTGGAGCCATCTGCCAGTGGAATGTATTCTGCAATGTCCTTCACCACTTCGATCACGCGCTTGTCTTCATTCAGCGTCATGCCTTCCTGCGAATAATAGCCGTACACAATGGTTTCCCCGGTGGAAATAGTTCCGGCATCGGGCTGCTCCAGCTCCATGATCATGTTCAGGAAGGTTGATTTTCCTGCACCGTTCTTTCCAACCACGCCGATCTTCTCACCTTTTTTAAATACGTATGAAAATCCGTTGATGATCGGTGTTGCACCGAACGCCTTTTTGATGTTCACCATCTCGAGGATCTTTCCGCCGATGCGGTTCATCTTCACACCCAGCTCCAGCTTCTCTTCTTTCTTTGCGCTGAATGCTTTTTCCTTCGTCACCTCAAACTGGTCAACGCGGTATTTTGCTTTCGTGCCGCGCGCCTTTGGCATTTTGCGTACCCATTCCAGCTCCCGTGTGTAGAGGTTCTTCGCTTTGTCGATCTCGCTGCCTTCAATTGCTTCACGCTCTGCCTTTTTCTCCACGTAATACTGGAAGTTGCCTTTGTAGCTGTATAATTTCGTATTGTCGATCTCGATGATCTCCGTGCAAACGCTGTCAAGAAAATAACGGTCGTGCGTAACCAGTAAAAGTGTCAGGTCTTTGTTGATGAGGTAATTTTCCAGCCATTCGATCATTTCCACATCAAGGTGATTGGTAGGCTCATCAAGGATCAGCAGCTGCGGCTCATCGATCAGCACTTTCGCAAGGGCCACGCGCTTTTTCTGCCCGCCGGAAAGCACGCTGATCTGCTTATCCAGGAAGGCGATCTTCAAACGCTGAAGCACTTCCTTTACCTTCGCATCCATCTGCCAGGCATCAAGGTCGTTCATCGCTTCCGTCGCCCTTTCCAGCCTGTCAGAGTTTTTATCGCTCATCTCCGCTTCAAAAGCCTCCAATGCAAATTCGTATTCCCTTACGGCATTCAGTGCCGGGTTGTTTGTTTTATAAATGGCTTCCACTACGGTATCCTCTTCGTTAAAAACAGGATTCTGGTTGAGATAGGTCACAGTAATGTCCTTCCGGAATGTAACGCTTCCCTCATCGGCAATCTCTTTACCGGTGATGATCTTGAGCAGGGTCGATTTTCCTGCACCATTCTTCGCGATCAGCGCGATCCGCTGTCCCTGGTTTAGCCCGAAGCTTATTTTGTCGAATAATTTTTTTGCGCCGTATGCTTTCGAAACCGCTTCTACTGATAGATAATTCAATGTGATAGTTTAGTTAAATAAGTTAATTGAGTAATTGGTGATCGGTTAGCGGGGCAAGGCGGGCGAAATTACGTTGCCTGCTTTACTCCTTTCCAATTCACCATTACCCTCTAAAAAGGCCGCAAAGGTAGCGAAATTATTGCTTGGGAGCACCATCATGAGGAAGATCATCCTCCTTTTTGGGAACAATGGTATAGGTGATATGGATCGTATTTTCATCGGGAAGCGGGATCTCACTCTCCTGTTCGCCGCTCACATCAATGAGCGCATTTTCCTCCTCGCTTCCCAGGTCATACACACGCGGAGCAGGGCCTTCCTTCCTGAAATTATAAGCAGTGATCAACCCCGCAAGCGAGCCTAGCATGTGCGATTCCCAGGAAATGCCTTCCTTCAGCGGCAAAATGCCCCATACGGTTCCGCCGTACAGGAAAACAACGAACATGGAAAGCGCAAGCAAACGCGTATCTTTCCGGAACACCCCGCTGAAGAACAAAAAAAAAACAAAACCGTACAGGATGCCGCTTGCGCCGATGTGATAGGACTCACGTGCAGCAGCCCATACCCAGATGCCTGTCATGAGATACACCCAGAAGAATACCTGGAATGCAATGGAACGGTAAAAATAAAAGATGATGCTGCCGAGGATCAGCAGCGGAACCGTATTGGAGATGAGGTGGTCAAAATCAGCATGCAGCAAAGGAGCAGCAATAACACCGACTAGGCCGTGAACGGTGCGCGGGTAGATCCCATACCAGGCAAGACTGTCGTTACTGAGCCACTCATATATTTTGATCCCCCATAAAAGGGCAATGAACAGTAAGGGATAAAATAAGCTGGTGAATAATTTTGATGTTGTATTTCTCATTCCTCCTGAAAATAAGGTTCCTTCCGGTGTCAATGTTTATACCAAAAAAGGTTCGTGCCAGAAAGACATGAGCTCATTTTTTGCTTTTTTGATAATTGTCGTTATATTTGTTCATACAAGCAATGTAAAGTAACAGGCCACTTTATATCTTTTTTGTAAGAAATCCGGTTACCTCCCCCCTATAACCGGATTCTCCCCCCGTACTGAAGACATATAAAAAGCGTTTAAATTAATTTTTTAAACAGCTGCTTTATCGTTTTTATTTATCCCGTTTATGAAAAAAATTATCGTTTTGCTTTTCGGAACCGCCCTGATCGCTGCTTCATCCTGCCATAAAAAAGCCATGGTGAAAGAAAGCGGCCCGACCCCGAAAACAGCCTCCCCCCAGCAAATGAATGAAGTTAAAAAAGCAACAGTGGATCCCGGTGCCGATATGGGCTCGACCGGAAGTGCCTATAAAATCGACAGCCTCGCCATCAGCGGAAATATACTTTCCGTATTCGTGAATTATTCCGGCGGCTGCAAGGAACATTCATTCGAGCTGGTATCAAACGGCATGTACGCCAAATCCATGCCCCCGCAGCTGAGCCTTTGCCTGAAACATTCCGGAAACGATGACCAATGCAAAAAACTGGTGATGCAGGAGCTGAAGTTCGATGTATCGGAGCTCCGCTACAAAACAGGCAATACGGTGGTCCTGAAAATCGGTGACAAAAAAATCAATTACACCATTAACAATTAAAAAATCTCTAAACAACAATACAAGCACCATGAAAAAAACAGTTACACTTTTAGTCGCATCAGCGCTCTTCTGCTCTGCAATGCTGCACGCACAGGAAAACGGAGGCATCAGCCCCTACAGCTTTGAACATGCCATTCCCGGAACAGTACCGGTGATCACCATGCCGGAGCATGATTTTACAACAGACATCGCAGATGCTGCCGCATTTGAAAAAATGGGAAACTATCCGCGCTTCGCACGCCATTTCGATGTGAATGTGACGATGCTGAATTCAGGCGTATGGACAGAGCTTGGAAACGGTGACCGCACCTGGCGCCTCGACCTGAGATCGGCTGGTGCATTGTCCACCGGCCTTTTCTTCGACAGCTTCTTTCTTCCCGAAGGAGCAACGCTGCACGTCTACACACCCGACCACAAGCAGGTTTCCGGCTCCTACACCTCCGCCGACAACCAGGGCAACGGATTATTCTCCACCGAATTTTTAAGCGGCGATGAGCAGACGATCGAATATTACGAGCCTGCATCCGTAAGAGGGCAGGGACAATTACGCATTACGCAGATGTCACACCAATACCGTGTTCTCGCTATGGCAGACCCTTGTGAGGTAAACATCATCTGCTCCCCGGAAGGCGACAACTGGCAGGATGAAAAGCGCGGGGTGGTCCGTGTATATGTAGTAGAAGGCAGCTCGGCAGGTTATTGCTCCGGCACACTGATGAACAACACAGCACTGGATTGCAAACGCTATATCCTCACGGCATTTCACTGCGGCGTAAGCGCAAGCACTGCCAATTTCAATTCATGGAAATTTTATTTTGACTACGAAGTGACTACCTGCGGCGGCGGCGATGGCGGGCCAACAACGCATGTTATGACCGGTTGTACAAAGAAAGCCGACAGTAATGATAACGGAGGAGATTCGGGCTCTGACTTCCTGCTCCTGCAAATGACCTCTACCGCATCTCCATCCTGGTGGCCGAGTGTATACTGGAACGGCTGGAACAAAAATGCCACTGCTCCACCGGCTGGCTCTATCGGGATCCACCACCCGGCAGGCACCAATAAAAAGATCTCCATGACCACCGGAACAGGCAGCTCCACTTCATGGGGCGGAACCGTTGCAGGTACCCACTGGCAGATCCACTGGGGCGGAACAACCAACGGCTGGGGCGTAACAGAAGGCGGCTCATCCGGCTCTGCGCTTTTCAATACCAGCAGCCAGGTGATCGGAACGCTTACCGGCGGAGGATCATATTGCAACAGTGTTGTTGCAGGCGGACAAAACCAGCCGGATGCATACGGTAAATTATCCTATCACTGGACTTCCAACGGCACTGCGGCAGCCAACCAGCTGAAGCCATGGCTCGACCCTTTGAATTCGGGTGTGAGCTCGCTCAATGGATCCTATTCACCATGCACTGCCACAGGGATCAGTACCATGGAGCCTTCGAGCAGCATCAGCGTATATCCGAACCCGAACAACGGCGAGTTCAATGTTTCTCTCAGCCTCGATAAGCAAAGCGATGTCACTATCCGCGTACTGAACGTGATGGGACAGGAAGTGACGAGCGAAACTGTGAATGGCATCATTGACGGCACATTCAGCATCTCAGTTGACGGCCAGGCCAGCGGAATTTACTTCATAGAAGTACGGACTGAAAGCTCCACCTTCATGAAGAAGATCAATATCATTAAATAAGTAAATTAAAATTCCGGCTTGCTTTTCCGGCAGGCCGGAATTTTAGTTTAAAGGATTAGCATTTCCTGATTTATTTTTATAGATTTGTTCCTGTACAATGAAAAAGGCCGCAGCCATATTTTTACTTTCCATCTTCCTGTTCAACACAATGGGCTATTTCATTGCGTTTAAGATCAGCCAGCTGCAGATCAAAGAAGCGATCAGGGAAGATATCGAGAATGGCATCCTGCACAATTCGGTTTCAACACTCGTCATAGAGAATTCAAAGATGGCCTCGCTCAACTGGCTCGAAGATGACGAATTTGAATACAACAATGAACGCTACGATGTGCTTCACAAATCATCAAACGGCGGCAGCACCACTTTATACTGTATCAACGACAGCAAGGAATCTGTTCTCTTCAGCAACATGGATGAACATGTAAAAAACCATGTTACCCCTGTTAAATCAACCAAGGATGCAGCAGCAAAAACCATTGCCGACAATGTTGTAAAGATCGTAAAACATCATTCCTATTCGATCGATGCAGCTGCCCTTACCTTAAACAGCAATTCCTTTCCACCGTTTTTTTCTAATTATACATTTGCTCTTATTGAAGCAAATTTTCAACCACCTGAATTAGCGTAAGCTGTTCTCCGGGAAATCAATCCATCTTTATTTTATTTATCGTTAATGTTATCCGAAAGTGTTAACAGGGTTTAGTAGTACTCCCTGGAAAACAAATTTGGTGATCAAGGCAACCGCGTTCAGTCGGGGGGCTGAACGCGGATCATGCCATCTGGTCCATTTCCATAAATAAGCAAAGAGTGAAGCATTCCGGGAGAATTCCCATCCGAAGGAGCTTGCAGGAATTAGTAGTTTTTCCTGCCGGCGATTTTGGTGTAAAAGGCAACCGCGTTCAGTCGGGGGGCTGAACGCGGATCCTTGCCTTTTTACAAAAGCAATGTAAATATATACAGAAAAAAGCACTTTGCAAAAAGTACTGTGGATTGTATTTGCATAACCTGAATGACACATTTTTCTCCAACAGGTACTTTTTTGTTAAAAAACCGGTGGATTAAAAAAAATATTGCTTTCCAATTATATTTTTTTTACTTTTGAAAAGCAAATTGAATTTTCCAATGAAAAATTTCGCAAAAATTCTTTTCCTGGTGCTGTTCGCTCTCATCGCGAATACGTCCGGATCATTGGCTGCCCCTGTGAAAGGGAAAGATACAGACAGCTCTGCAAGCCTTAGAAGCAACATTGCTATTTTCAAAATGATCACCTCTCCTGCTGCTGCACCGGCATCCACCACCGGCAAAAGCCTGAAAAAAGCGGGAAGCGTGGCACGCACATCCAACTCCCACACAGTAGTGCCTGTGAAACCCGTACCTGAAGGTTAATCCTTCGGTAATCCACTCTTAAAGTTATAGTAATACGCTTTGCATATCCTTGCATCATAAATTTTATATGATGACAACAACTATTGCAAGCACCACCGATGCGGTGATCCATTTGAAGAACGGGAAAAGAAAATATGGTTTACTGGTGGATGAGAAGCCGGGCACGGATAATTACTTCTTTATTCCGAATGAATCGATCCCTTTTTTTACTGAAACACACAGCAACGAATACGTGGAGATCGTTCCGGGAGTACTGATCGAAGCGATCGAAACCGATTTTAAATAATTAAAATCCCCTCTGTTTCTTAATGTTTTCGTAGGCTTCCTGCACCTTCTGGAATTTTTCCTTGGCTGCATGCTGCACTTCGTCTCCCAATGCCGCTACCTTATCGGGATGAAACTTCACTGCCATTTTGCGGTATGCCTTTTTGACCTCTTCATCAGAAGCCTCCGGCTCCACTTCAAGGATCCTGTAATCACTGTTCGTATCACGGAAATACATTGCCTTCAGGGAATTGAAGTCAGCGATGTTCACTCCGAGGTATTCCGAGATCATGGAGATCGTTTCCAGTTCGGAAGGATGCACATGCCCATCGGCCTTTGAAATGCCGAATAAATAATGGATCAGCTGCAGGCGCTCGGCATGCGGCATGTATTGCCTGATCTGCGCACACACTTCCCTCAGCGGGATCTCCTGCTTCAGGATCTCTTTCAGCATCAGTACCTGCTCCTGTGCCTGTGCTTCGCCAAACTGGCGCACCAGGAATGATTTCACATAATCAAGCTCGCTCTTCAGCGTCCTGCCGTCGCTTTTCATCACTGCAGCGGAAAGCACCAGGAGGCTGGCGGCAAAATCGCCGGCATGCGGGGCATTCATCCTGCCGGGATTTGGAATGCCGGTTGTTGTCTGCACTGTGATGCTTGCCGCATCGAACATGGATCCGAGCGCAAAGCCAAGCACCGCACCCAGCGGCCCTCCAAATGCCCAACCGAGGCCGCTTCCAACCCATTTCCCGAACTTTAATTTTACCATACCTTTTATTTAAGGCCACGAAGTTAAGAATTTTAAAAACCGGAATTGTTATTCCCTGTTTTTAAAGTAGCTTTGAACAAACCTTAAAAACACAAACATGAAAACAGATCTTTATACCAAGGGAGTGCTGAGCGTGATCGCAGTGGCGCTTGTTGCGCTGGTGTTCCAGAACATGAAGCCCTTAAATGAAGCGCAGGCCGGTGCGGTGAACTTCAATAAATTCGCTTCCGTGCCTGTGAATGAGGATGGCTCCATCAATGTGCGCATGACAAGCGATATGGATGTGAACATTCACAGCGTTGGAGGAAGCAGTGTTTACGGCGCCTTGCCGATCAACCTGAAAGAAGTGGGCGGCAGCAGCTTTTACGGCTCTGTTCCCATCAACCTGAAGGAAATGAACGGAAGTTCGCTGAGCTCAAGCGGGATACCTGTGAATATAGAGGCTGTAGACGGAATGAATGTATACAGTGCGATCCCGGTGAAGGACGTTAAGTAAGTACCTGAACTGCTTCTGTTTACTCTGGAAACAGGCAAAACAGGCAGTTTCGGATAACCGTTAGATAAATAAATGATACAATAGCAATTTTATGTTTTTGATTATCAGATCATTAAGAAATTATTTTTCTAAAAAACTTACTGATCTGTACGGACTAACGATTAATTTTCCTAATATTGCCGAACAAACCAATAAAACTTATAAAAAAAATGAAAAAAGTATTATTTATCGCAGCAGTTGCTGTTGCTTCTTTAGCATCTTGCAAAAAAGACAGAACTTGTACTTGTACAACTACTTCAGTATCTACTTATTCTGGTGGATCTACAACTACATCTGGTACTAGCACTGTGACTTACACAAAAGCTAAAAAAGGTGATGCTCGTGCTGCTTGTTTGAGCTACACAACTACTGACACTTACACTGGTGGTTCTACTACAACTACTGCTGATTGTTCTATCAAATAGTCAGTTTTTGATTATAAAAAAACGCCTTTCAAACGAAAGGCGTTTTTTTTGTGCTTTATTTTCCTGCATCACCACTTGCCACCTGAGCCGCCACCGCCAAAGCCACCTCCGCCGAAGCCACCGAATCCGCCGCCACCAAAGCCTCCTGAGCTTCCGCCCCCGAAACCGCCCCTGCCGCCAAGCATAGAGCCCAGGAAAAAGCCTGTTCCCATGCTCATGCCCCCCCGGCCTCTTCCGCCGCCGCCCCTGCTGATCATACGGATGATGAAGATAATGATGAAGACAATGAGTATAGCTGTTTTCCAGCCGCCGGCGCTTCTCTTGTTCTTCGCCCCATATTCAGATGAATTGTATTCTCCTTTCGCAAGAGCGATGAGCGCATCTGTTCCTTTATCAAGAGCTTTATAGTTCTCACCGCTCTTCAGGTAAGGGTTCATTTCATTTTCCCTGATCTGTTTCGTGGTGAGGTCGGGAATAGCTCCTTCGAGCCCATAACCCACCTGGATGTTCAGGTCGTGCGTAACCGGATTAACAAGTATGATAACGCCATTATCGAACTTAGCCTGTCCAACGCCCCATTTATGGCCTAAACGGGCAGCATAATCCCAGGGCTCCAGCCCGCCGAAATCGTTTACGATCACAACAGCGACCTGGTTGGAGGTTTGATTGGCAAAATTTTCAAGCTTTTGCTCCAGCCTTGCAGTCTCATCCGGGCTTAAAAAGCCGGTACCGGCCAGGTCATTGACCAGCCTCGGCGGGTTCGGCCTTTCCGGAATTCCGTCGTCCTGTGCCGACAGTGTAAACACCGAGCATACGCTTATAAATAACAGGGTAATGTATTTTCTGAACATGGAAGATGTGTTGTGAGGTTAGTAAGAATTATTTTCCGAAGGTTACTTCGTTGCTCAGCTCGTTGGTATCGTCTTTCTCTAAAGGAAAATGGGCTTTCAGCTTTTCGCCCGCCATCTCTATTCCTTTGTTAAGGCCTTCGGTGAATTGCTGCTCCTTAAAATGAGCCAGCATTGCATCACGGATGTTATCCCAGAAATCCGCAGGCACTTTTTCATTGATGCCTTTGTCGCCAAGAATGGCAAACAGCTGGTCGTTCACTGCGAGGTAGAACAGTACGCCATTACGGAGCTTTGTCTTGTCCATTTTGAGCCTTGCGAAAACGAGGGCCGCCTGGTCGAGCACATCGCCTTTGCAGGCATCATCAATGTGCACGCGGATCTCGCCGGAAGTGTTCAGCTCTGCCGCAGCAATTGCATCCTGTATAGACTGCTGTTGCTCATTTGTAAAGAATTGTTTTGCCTTCATAGGTGATGTGGGAGATGAGAGATGAGATTTGAGACGTGAGAGATGAGATTTGAGACGTGGGATATGAGATTTGAGATGGTAACAATTTAAAAGCCCGGGCGTATTTTATGATCCGGCCCGGGCTCTTTGTTTTATTTCTTTTCCTTTTCCCTCATGCTTTGAATGTCGGGAGCAGTTTCTGCACCGCTCTGCGCTTCAAAATATCCGCGCTTTTCAAAGTTGAACATTCCTGCCCAGATATTTTTAGGAAATCTCCTGATATAGGTGTTGAACTGCTGCGCCACTTCATTGAATCGCCTGCGCTCTGTTGCAATGCGGTTCTCCATTCCTTCATACTGTGCCTGGAAATCCCTGAAAGCACCTACAGACTGGAGCTGCGGATAATTTTCAGCAACTGCCATCAGCCTTCCGAGGGAAGATCCGAATGCATTCTGCGCTTTTTCAAACTCCGCGATCTTTTCCGGCGTAAGGTTATCAGCATTGATCTGCACGCTTGTTGCCTTGCTGCGCGCTTCCATCACTTCTTTCAACGTTTCCTTCTCAAAGTCGGCGGAGCTTTGCACGATCGCAAACAGGTTCTTGGTTTTATCCATACGGGCCTGGTAGGCTACTTCCACCTGCTGCCACTGTGCGGTAACTCCTTCATCCATGGTAGCCATGGAGTTATAAGAACTGCAGCCGTTGAAGCCAAGCAGCAGGAAAAATCCCACCACCACTAAAAGAATAATTGTTCCTTTTTTCATTTTTTATTTTTGTTTTTAGGTTAGTACGCCTGTTTGGTCAAAGCACATACCATATCTGCAGTAATGACAGGCTGACGAATTTTGTCAGACCCCTCCCGGCTTCCTAATCGATCAACTCCACGCTGCGCCTGATAAAGCGGGTGAGCTCCTCGCCTTTCAGCAGCCCCTGCGAAAGCATTGCCAAATCAGCAGTTTGTTTTGTCAGCTCCTTTTTCCGGGACTCGTCCTCTTCGTTCAGGATCTTCGTGATCAGCGGATGGTTGCTGTTTACCACGAGGTTGTACATGTCCGGCATTGAACCATAAAAATTCATACCGCCTCCCATCGCGCTCATGTCCTTCATCCGGCGCATGAACTCCGGCTTGGTGATCAGCATCGGTGCATCCTTCTCGCTGAGGCTTTCAAACACTACGGTAAATTTCTCCTTCGGAACAACTGATTCAACCACCGGCTTCAGCTTGTTCTGCTCCTCTTCCGATAATTTGGATGGCTGCGCTTCTTCTTTTTTGATCAGCTTGTCGATGGTATCTGCATCCACTCTCACAAAAGAAGTATTCTCCAGCTTGGATTCCAGCTGGTTGATGTAATGCGAATCGATCGGGCTGTCGAACACCAGCACATCGTAGCCGCGCTCTTTTGCAGTTTCAATGAAGCTGTGCTGCTCCTCCGTATTGGTAGTGTACAGGTAGATCACGCGATTGTCCTTGTCGGTCTGCACCGGCTTTACCTTTTCAGCATATTCTTCCAGCGTAAAGAATTTTCCTTCTGCATTTTTCAGCAGGGCAAATTTCTGCGCCTTGTCATAAAATTTTTCTTCCGACAGCATCCCGTACTGTACAAATACTTTTATGTCTTCCCACTTCGATTCAAAATCAGCGCGATCTTTTTTGAAGATCTCTTCCAGCTTATCCGCCACTTTTTTGGTGATGTGCGCAGAGATCTTTTTCACATTCCCATCGCTCTGCAAATAGCTGCGGCTCACATTCAGCGGGATATCCGGCGAATCGATCACACCCTGCAGGAGGGCCAGGAAATCAGGAACGATGTTCTCCACCGAATCGGTCACGAACACCTGGTTGCTGTACAGCTGGATCTTATCCTTCTGCATCTCGAAGGCTTTTTTCAGCTTTGGAAAATACAGGATCCCGGTAAGGTTAAAAGGATAATCCACGTTGAGGTGAATGTGGAAAAGCGGATTTTCAAAATTCATCGGGTACAATTCCCTGTAGAATTTATTATAATCCTCATCACTGAGGTCGGCCGGTTTTTTCGTCCATGCCGGGCTTGGATTATTGATGATGTTATCTACTTCAACTTCCTTGTCTTTCTCACCTTCTTTGCGTGTTCCGAATTTTATCTCCACCGGCAGGAATTTGCAGTATTTTGTGAGGAGATGGCTGATGCGTGATTCTTCGAGGAACTCTTCGGAATCTTCTGCAATGTGCAGCACGATCTCTGTCCCGCGATCTGTTTTTGTGCCTTCTTCCAGCTTGTATTCAGGGCTGCCATCGCATTCCCAGTGAACTGCCGTTGCGCCTTCCTTGTGGGATAAGGAGAAGATCTCCACTTTTTTCGCCACCATGAAGGCTGAATAGAAGCCCAAGCCGAAATGCCCGATGATTGCATTGGCTTCAGGCGTTTTGTCCTTGTATTGGTTTACAAATTCTTCCGCCCCGCTGAATGCGATCTGTGTAATGTATTTTTCGATCTCCTCCGCTGTCATACCAATCCCTTTATCCTTAATGGTAAGGGTTTTGGCAGCTTTGTCGATCGACACTTCCACTTTCAGGCCGTCGAGGATGGCTTTGGATTCACCAAGCGCAGCCAGCGTTTTCAGCTTTTGAGTGGCGTCTACGGCATTGGAAACGAGCTCACGGAGGAAGATCTCGTGATCGCTGTAGAGGAATTTCTTAATGATCGGGAAAATGTTCTCAGTTTGTACGTTAATTTTTCCAGTTGACATAGTATTCAGGTTAAGGTTAATATTTGTTTTAATATCAGGCGAAAGGCTTTTTCAAAGCATGTGCCAGCGGGGGAATTCTGCCAAGTTGGCGGAGGCGTGTTCGATTTCCCGGAAAGACGCAAAGAACGCAAGGTGTTTCTTGCAGAGACGCGGAGGATGCGGAGATGGTTCTCGCAAAGGCGCAAAGAACGCAAAGGTTTTCGCGCAGGGACGTGGAGGACGCAGCCCCCGCAAAGGTGTAAAGAACAAAAGCTATCTCGCAGGGACGCGGAGGACGCGGAGATGGTTCCCGCAAAGGCGCAAAGAACGCAAGGGTATTTCGCGCAGAGACGCGGAGGACGCAGAGGTAATCCCCGCAAAGGCGTAAAGAACAAAGCTATCTCGCGCAGGATGCTTGCCAACTAACTGCTAACTGTATTTACTGCTGCCAACTGATCCGATTAATATCCTAATTTTGCAGAGTATGGCAATCTCGGTTACAAAAGTACATTCATTTACAGGGCACAATGGTTCGGTGTATACGCTGGAAAAGGGCATTTCGGAAGCCACCTTCTTTACGGGCAGCAGCGACAAGTTTGCAGCTTTGTGGAGCCTTGAAAAGATGGAGCAGGAGCATTTTGCAGCAAAGTTCCCTGCCATTATCTATGCGCTTTGCCATATTCCCGGAAAGAACCTTCTGCTTGCAGGCACATCGGCGGGGAGCATTCATGTGCTCGACCTTGTAAAAAAAGAAGAGCTGAAGATCCTGCAGCACCATACCCTGCCCGTTTTCGACATTAAATATTCTGAAACCACGAACTGTTTCTACACTTCCGGCGCTGACGGCAATTTCGCTGTCTGCTCCCTGGAAAGCCTTTCACTGTTAAAGATCAAAAAGCTTTGCGAAGAAAAAGCAAGGAGCATCGACATTCATGAGGAGCGCAATGAGATCGCGGTTGCTTCGGGAGATTGCATGATCCGTATTTTCGACCTGCAAAGCCTGGAGGAAAAACATTCCTTCAGCGCCCACCGGCTTTCTGCGAACATTGCACGTTATTCTCCCGACGGAAACCTGATCCTTAGCGGCGGGCGCGATGCGCACCTGAACATCTGGGATGCAAAAAGCTATACACTGATCAAAAGTATTCCGGCGCATAACTTTGCGATCTATGATATCGTGTTCAGCCCAAATAAAAAATTAATTGCTACCGCCAGCCGCGACAAAACCCTGAAGATCTGGGATGCAGAAACATTTGAGCTGCTGGTGAGGATCAACAAGGAAAATTACGAAGGGCACGCTAACTCGGTGAACAAGCTGCTCTGGAGCAGGCATCATGATTACCTTGTTTCTACGGGCGATGACAGGGCTGTGATGGTGTGGGAGGTTAAACACAGTTGATTTAACCGCAAAGGCGCGAAGATCTTTTCGCAAAGAACGCAAAGATAGTTCTCCTAAGCATTAACTTCCTACGTTCTCGACTTCGTTCGAACTGACAGCCGCACGTACACTCTACAGAAGCGAAGCTTCCTCCGTGTTCTCTGCAATAATACATTCTTAGTGCTCTTAGTGTTCTCAGTGCCTTTTGGTAAATCCTCCGTGTTTCTCTATGTTCTCCGCTCCTCCGTGGTAAAAAAGCACAGCGCACGTCAACAAAATCCACATAAATCACTGCAAACATTTATGAGATCCCGTGTCGGGGATGAAGGTACTGAGTTAGCCCGCTCACGTTCTCGAATCGCCCGAACTGACAGCACACAGCTTACAGTAAAAGCAAGATCACTCTCAAATCCAAGATATAAAAACTCTGCGACCTCTGCGCCTCTGCGAGAAAGCACTTACACACTTCCGGCTACACCCGAACTAACAACTCGCCGGCTTACAGTAAAAAGTACGATATTTGCCTCAATGCAAGCAGAGCAGCTTCCCTCTTTCCCGGAAATTTATGAAACGTATAAGAACAAGGTTTTTAATACGGTGCTCGGCTATCTGCAAAACACGGAAGATGCCGAAGAAACCACGCAGGATGTGTTTGTAGAGATCCACCGCTCACTGAAAAGCTTTGAAGGAAAATCATCGCTCAGCACCTGGATCTACAGGATAGCAGTGAACAAATCCCTCGATTTTATAAAAAGCAGGAACCGCAAAAAACGCTTTGCATTCCTCAGCAGCCTGTTCGATGAAAAAGGTGCGGTTAAACACGAACAGCCCGATTTTCATCACCCGGGTGTGCAGCTGGAACAGAAGGAAAATGCAGCGCTGCTGTTTAAAACCATCCATGAACTTCCGGAAAACCAAAGAACGGCATTCATCCTGTCGAAGCTGGAAGGGCTTGGCTATGCGGAGATCGCGGAGGTAATGCAGCTGAGTGTATCCTCTGTTGAATCGCTGCTGTTCCGCGCAAAGCAGAACCTTCAAAAAAAATTATCCGGTTATTTTAATAATGAGCGCAAGTTTTAATTTAAACCATCGTCAAAAGAAGTATGAGCACCGAAAAACGAATCGATGAAGTGATGAACAGCGTGGATGGGATCCGGGGGGCTGAGGCCAATCCTTTTTTATATACGCGGATCATGAACAAGGTTGAGACCGCTGCAAGGGAATACACGCCTGCGCGGCTCGTATGGCTGGCTGCAGCATCCTTTGCGGTATTGATACTGTTGAACCTTACAGCAATTAAAAGCATCACAAAAGGCGAAAGCGCAACAAGCAGCGATTTTAAATCAGTGGCATCATCCTATAACTTAATGAACGATAATTCCATCAATTACAATTAAGATGAACAGAACCAAATTACTCACCATTGCCGTGCTTGGCCTGCTGGTACTGAATACCGGGACGCTTGGCATGCTGCTGCTGCGCGGCCCTGCACATCATCCGCATGGGGACATGCCTCCGCCCCCACCGGGAGAAGGCCCAAAGCGGATCATCATAGAGCGGCTGCATTTTGATGAAGCACAGCAGAAACAATACGAAGCGCTGATCGATGATCACAGGAAGCGGACAGCTGAGCTGCATGAAGCTTCACGAAACCTGCATAAGGAATTGTATTCACTGCTGGCTGCCGATACTGCCGACAAAGCCAAAGCCGATGCGCTGATCCTGCAGATCGCAGAAAATCAAAAAGCCACCGACCATCTTAACTTCGATCATTTCCGGCAGATCAAAGCGGTGTGCCGCCCGGAACAGCTCAATGATTTTAACCGGCTCAGCGAAGAGCTTTCCGAATTATTCGCTCCAAAAGGCCCGCCGCCACCGGGGAGATAATATTTTTTTTGCATCAACGCAGGTTTTGAAAAAAGCTGTCGTCTAACAGTACACAAACATCACATCTATGAAAAAATTATTTGCCTGCCTTTTCGCCCTGAGCGGATCATTTTGTTTTTCACAAAGCTTCTATGATGTGAATACGATCCAGACCATCGAGATCAATTTCACACAAACCAACTGGGATTACATGCTGGATACGGCTACTGCCGGAAGCGAAGGCTATATCATGGCGAACTGGGTAAAGATCAATGGTGTACAGTTCGACAGTGCCGGCGTGAAATACAAAGGCAACAGCTCCTACAGCGCCACACAGGTGAAGAATCCGTTTCACATTTCGCTGGATGCCTTCAAGAACCAGGATTACCAGGGATACACCGATGTGAAGCTGAGCAATGTTGCAAAGGATCCTTCCTTTGTCCGCGAAGTGCTCTCCTACACCATCCTGCACCAGTACATGAATTCCTCTTTGTCGAATTACGCGAAAGTATATGTGAACGGGGCATACATCGGGCTGTACGTTAACTCCGAGTCCGTTTCTAAAAAATTCATCAACGATCATTTTTACTCAAAGAACAATGCGTTCTTTAAATGTAATCCGCCTGCAGGCGCAGGGCCGGGCACTACCGGAACGCCGAACCTTGTGTATCTCGGAACCGACAGCACCTTGTACTATGCCCGCTATGAAATGAACTCGGCTCATGGCTGGAGCGACCTGCTCGCGCTCTGCGATACGCTGGCGATTAACATGAACAACATCGAAAAGATCCTCGATGTTGACAAAGCGGTATGGATGCTTGCATTCGACAATACACTCGTGAACCTCGACAGTTATCTCGGTGGCTTTACGCAGAATTATTATTTGTACAAAGACCACAATGGCCGCTTCAATCCTGTAGTGTGGGACCTGAATGAATCTTTCGGAACCTTCAGCCAGACAGGCACGGTGATGCTCAACACCACCCTCTCGAAGCAACAGATGACACCTACGCTGCACAGCGCTGATGCCAACTGGCCGCTGGTGCAAAAGCTGCTGGCTGTTCCCATGTACAAACGCATGTACATCGCACACATGAGGACCATCCTCAGCGAAAATTTTGCAAGCGGAACTTATTATACAACAGCACAATCCTTACAAACGCTGATCGGCACTTCCGTGAATACGGATGCCAATAAATTTTTCACTTACAGCCAGTTCACGAGCAACCTTACCACCGACGTAAGTTCCGGGATGACCAACGCCCCGGGCCTGAGCAACCTGATGAACGCACGCAATACCTGGCTGAACACACAAACCGATTTCACCTACACGCATCCCCTGATCTCTTCCATTGTGCCATCCAGTGCAAGCCCTGCACTGAACAGCAATGTTACCATCACGGCCAATGTAACAAATGCCAATCCGAACGGCGTGTACCTCGGCTACAGGTATTCGATCTATGATCCCTTCAAAAGGATCCTGATGTATGACGACGGCCTTCACAACGATGGCGCTGCTGCTGACGGAACATTCGGAACGGACATTCCCGTGAACTCTTCATACATTCATTATTACATCTATGCTGAGAATAACAATGCAGGCATGTTCTCACCGGAGAGGGCGGAATACGAATATTATACGCTGCTTGCGACCATCTCCACGGTTAACGCCGGCGAGCTGGTGATCAATGAAGTGCTGGCAACCAACACAACAACCTCGCAGGATCAGAACGGCGAGAACGATGACTGGGTAGAGCTTTATAACAACACCCCGAATTACATCAGCCTGAAAAATGCCTACCTCTCGGATTCCTATACCAATCCATTGAAATGGCAGTTCCCGGATGCGGCTACGATAGCACCAAACTCCTTCCTGATCGTATGGGCTGATAAGGACACAACACAGGCAGGGCTTCATACGAATTTCAAAATTTCCGGCACGGGAGAAAAGCTGATGCTCTCGTACGCCAGCGGAAGCATTGTGGACAGCGTAAGCTTCGGAACACAAACAGCGGATATTTCTTACCAGCGTTGTCCGAACGGAACAGGCCCGTTCATTACTGCAGGACCAACATTCGGAACCACCAACTGCATTACCGGGATTGAAGAAAATGAAAGCTCCGCTTCTTTTAAATTATTCCCGAACCCTGCAAACGGCTTTATACAGATCGATTCGGATGAAGCATTCAAAAAAGCCGAAGTGTACAATGCACTTTCGCAGCTGATCTATTCTTACGGAGGAAAAACAACTTCATTGCCGCTTGATATTTCTTCTTACCCGAACGGAGTGTATTTTATAAAGATCGATGATCAGAAGGTTTTAAAATTTATCGTGCAGCATTAAACGCAATCACAAAACATCAACCATGAAAAAACAACTTCTACAATTTACGTCAGCAATGGCCCTGCTCTTCTCCGCCTCACTTGAAGCACAAACCAATCCTGCGATCTCCAGCTGGATCCAGAACACCACCGGCATCACCGGAAGGCATTATGTGAGCGGGAACTCCATTCCGATTGTTGATGCAAGCTACCCGGCCAATGTGCAGGCTGTTGCTTACAACACCACCAACGTTTATATCAGCTGCAGCGGCATTCCTTCCTATGTGATCGGGCCTTACCTTGACGGAAATCCGAACCAGGGCGGGAACAATAACAATAAATATAAGATTCCGCTTACCCCTGTCCAGAACACAGGAACCCCGACTCCCACAACCGGCGGGACGATCGGTATTTTCATCAATGGTGTTTCCTTATTTGATTATCGTGATGGCGTTTCCTACAAAAGCTCTACAGGCGCAAATGCAGGCGGTCCGCTTGGAGGCATGGGCGACGGCGTTTGGAACAGGGATGCTGTTGTTTATGAGAAGAACGGCTTTGACTGTGCAAAAGGGCATCCGGCCGGAACAAACTATCATCACCATCAGAATCCAAGCGCATTCAACCTTGACCTCGCTGTGATCTCCGGTGTTTGTAATCTTTATTTAGCGGATGGATTGTACGTGATCGATTCAACAGTGCATTCACCGCTGATCGGTTTTGCGTACGATGGCTTCCCGATCTACGGAGCCTATGGCTACAAGAACGCAGACGGCAGCGGCGGCATCACACGAATGAAATCGAGCTACAGCCTGAGAAGCATCACTGTAAGGACGCATTACGCGGATGGCACCAATGTGACCGACGGCCCCGCGGTGAGCAGCAGCTTTCCACTGGGCATGTACCGGGAAGATTATCAATACAACCCTACTTCCGCAGCAACACCGGATTATCTCGACGAGCACAACGGGCGCTTTTGTGTGACGCCCGAATATCCTGCAGGAACATATTGTTATTTCGCAACGGTGGATGCAAACTGGAACTCTTACTATCCTTATGTTGTAGGGCCTGCATTTTACGGAACAAAAGTAGTGACGACGGTGCCGTCCATCCCGGGCGGACTTACCACCTACACATCCACGGCAGGCATTGATGATATCGATCAGCATTTACAGCTCTCTGTTTATCCAAACCCTGCAAGCGATGTATTGCTGGTGCAATCGAAATTAGCAGGCAAAACAAACAGGAAAGTGGAGCTGATCGATGAGCTTGGGAAAGTGGTACAGGTACAAACACTCTTCCAGGGCAGCACCATGTGCTACTTTGACCTGCAAACTGTTTATGATGGAATTTATTTTGTCCGCATCAGCGATGAAAGCAGTACACAGACCACAAAAATTATTGTAAGCAAATAGCATTCTCATTGAGAAAAACATTCCGACTGATCATCGGGCTGATCATATTACTGATCAGTCAGCTCCATTCAAGCGCTCAGCATTCCACCGGGATGCTGAGCATTGCTTTTAAGCACCTTATGGACGGACAGGTTTTGCAGCTCGACAGTGCCGTTTATAAGAATGCAATGGGACAACCATTTACGGTCAGTAATTTCAAATATTATATCAGCAACATTCAACTGGTAAAGGCGGATGGGAAAGAGATCGCGGTACCGGGATATTTTCTCATCAATGAAGATGAGGAAGCATCAAAGCAATTAATGTTCAATTCCATCCCGGCGGGAGAATATGTTTCCCTGCATTTTATCATTGGCGTAGACAGCCTGCACAATTGCAGCGGCGCACAATCCGGGGCGCTGGATCCTGCGAAAGGAATGTTCTGGGCATGGAACAGCGGCTATATTTTCCTGAAGCTGGAAGGTAAAGCGGCAGCTTCCGCATCGCCGGGAAAGATCTTTGAATATCACATCGGCGGGTACAAAGCACCGGCGAACTGCATCCGCAAAGTGAACTTAAGGTTTGAAAAAAATCTGCACATCGAGCAAAAGAACACAGCTTACCTTACTATTAAAGTAAATGCAGCAGAAGTTCTCAGATCACCTGCATCAATTGATTTTTCTACACTTTCATCGGTCACCGGTTTTCACAATGCGTCCATGATCGCGGATAATTACACGGATATGTTCAGTATAGCAAAACCGGATGAAAAATAAGCTCCTCATATTCTTCAGCATTACCGCATGCATTCTTCTGTTCGGATTTGCGGCACGTTTCCCGGGAAATTCCATTTCGAAGAAAGATGTTGAATTGAAGATCCCTGCAGGATTTCCAAAGCCGCTTTATGACTTCAAAAACAATAAGATCAGTCCGGCAGGGTTTACATTAGGCAGGAAATTATTCTATGACCCTATCCTTTCAAAAGACAGCAGCATCAGCTGCCAGACTTGCCACCAGCGTGTTGCAGCATTTGCGCACATCGACCATTCACTGAGCCATGGCATTGATGGCAGGATCGGAACGCGGAATGTCCCTGCATTGCAGAACCTGATCTGGCAAACCACGTACATGTGGGATGGCGGCGTCAACAACCTCGAAGTGCAGCCCATCAACCCGATCACGAACCCGGATGAGATGAACGAAAGCCTTGCGCATGTGATCGCGAAGCTGAAGCAGAACACGGAATATGTACAGCTGTTCAGGAAAGTGTACAGGGATACCATCATTAATTCGGAGCGGCTGTTAAAAACGCTGGCGCAGTTCACGGGATTGATGATCTCCGCAAATTCTCGCTACGACAGGTACATCGCCGGCAGGGACACGTTCAGCATGCAGGAAAAAAGCGGGCTGCAGCTGTTCAGGGCAAAATGCGCTTCCTGCCACAAAGAGCCGCTGTTCAGCGACAACTCCTACCGCAGCAATGGATTGAAGCCCGACACTTCCCTGAATGATACCGGAAGAGGGAAAGTTTCAGGCCTGCAAAGCGACAATTATAAATTCAGGGTACCCGGACTCCGGAACATCGAAATGACATTCCCGTATATGCACGACGGGAGATTCCGGAAGCTGAAGGATGTGCTGAATCATTATTCCAATGCTGCAAGCCATACTACAACTGCCGATGCTGACATAACCAGGATCGGGAGGCTGAGCGACAAAGAGCGCACAGATATCATTGCCTTCCTGCTGACCCTTACCGATAAGGAATTCCTGTACGATGCGCGGTTTGCTGATCCGGGGCTGAAGTGATCTGTTATTTTTTGTATATTTAATGTGCGCATTGCCACAGAAAATCTCAAAATCATCGTATGAAAACACATTTAAACAGCATCATCATTGCTATCGCGATCGTAGTAACAGCGGCCACCTTCTCCAATGCATTCAGGAACAGGAACAAGGCAGCCAATTCCATTTCAGTTACAGGGCTTGGCAGCAAAGACTTTATTTCCGATCTCATTGTGTGGAGCGGCTCTTTTATTAAGAAGAGTGAGAACCTGAAAGATGCCTATGCAGCGCTTGACAAGGACAGGGAAAACATAAAGAACTATCTTTTATCGAAAGGGATCAAAGCTGATAATATTGTGTTCTCGGCTATCGATATTGATAAGGAATTTGATGACGTTTACGACAATTCCGGGAACAAAACAAAATCGGTGTTCACCGGCTACCGCCTCCGCCAGAGCGTACAGATCGAGTCAGGGGAAGTTGACAAAGTAGAAAATATTTCAAGGCAGGTAAGTGAGCTGATCAATTCAGGGATCGAATTTTATTCTGATAAGCCACAATATTATTATACAAAGTTGGCGGAACTGAAGATCGAGATGATCGCGGAAGCAACAAAGGATGCCAATACGCGCGCAATGAAGATCGCGGAGAATGCAGGCAGCAATGTAGGACGGCTGAAAAATGCGGATATGGGGGTTTTCCAGATCGTCGCGCAGAATTCTTCTGAAGGATATTCATGGGGAGGCTCTTTCAATACATCCTCCAAAAGGAAGACCGCAACTATCACGGTGAAGCTGGAATATGAAACGGAATAAAAAATTATTTACTGTGAAGATGAAAAAACTTCTTCTTTTTTATCAGTGGAGGATCAAAAACGGAGATTCAAAAAGTTGAATAGCTAATTTAAAATACTTCTATGAAAGCACTTTTTATAATCAGCGTTTTGTTCATTACAATTGCCGGGAACCCGCTCTTAAACCAGGACATCATTTATCCGAAGGCTACAGAGGTTAAGCTTGGAAATGGAGAAACCTGTGAGGTTATTTCAGAGAAAAGCATGAAGAAGGCTAAAAAGATCCTTGAACAGTACTGGAAGGAGCAGGTGAAAGATGCTGCATGGGAAAGCTTCAACAGGCAGTATCTCGTTTATCATTCCATTAAAATGGGAACTGTGATCTATATCAATGGCGCCTGTCTTGAAAAGCCGGAAGAATTCTACCTGAAGACCTGGGTACTGGGCATGGCCGATCAGAAGTGCTATTTCACAGCCTTTGTAAACATTGAAACCAAGCAGGTTTCTTTTAAGTTCAACACCTACGATAAAAAATAGAATTCAAGAATGGCCACACTAACAGATATAAAAAACCTCATCACTGAAATAAGAACATTCTTAAACAAAACGTTTGGAGACATTGACCTGTGGTTTGACAAAGCAGGAGAAGAGCACGATTACAAGCCTGCAGGCGGTGGCTGGTCGATCAGCCAGGTGCTCGAGCACATCGCGCTGACGAATCATTTTTTGCTGATCCTGGTTGAAAAAGGCACCGGCAAAGCACTCAACAATGTGAATAAGCTTGACCTGCAGGAAGAGCTTAAGTCGTATGAGTTTCACCGCGACAAGCTGACCGAGGTGGGACTACACAGATCGTTTGACTGGATCCGGCCGGAACATATGGAGCCAAAAGGCGAAAAAACACCTGCAGAAGTAAGGGAACAGTTGAAAATGCAATTGCGGCAATGCCACAGCTATCTTGATAAATTAAAAGATGGCGAAGGAGTATTATACAAAACCACGATGTCGGTAAACGGCCTTGGAAAGATCGATGTTTACGAATACATTTATTTCCTTGCCCAGCACGGACAACGGCACATTACACAAATGCTGAAAGCAGAGAATGAATACCTTGAGAATATGTCAAACGCATAAAAAAATTGCAATATTCAATACCAAAAGTATACTTTGAAAAGAAGGGATATCGTACAAGGTATAAAGTGGTAAGGGCAGGAGATCAGAATGTGATCAGGCTGCGAAAAAAATGGTTCGACGGCTAATGGCTTCTACTTCCGCTCTTCGCCGCTCTGCCACGTTTCGGTGGAAATAAGCTTCCCGCTTTCATCGTAGTTCTTCCAGATGCCATCTTTTTGATAATCGATCATGGCGGCATTGTATTTCATGGTGCCTTCTGATTTCAGCGTCCCATTCTCGTAATATTCTTTTTTGGAATAGATCTTTTTCTTAGGATCGATGAGCTCAAAGATCTCCTGCGGCTTTCCGTCCTGCGCATACGATTTCCGCTGCACCAGGTATTCCATGCTTTTTGAATTTTCCTCGGTGTATTCGATCTGTCCGTTCGGGTAATAATCCGTTTCCATCAGCGTTCCGCCATCATAATAAGTAATGTCTGCCTTCAGCTTTCCATCCGGGTAAAAGATCTGCTGGTTGGATTTTTTAAAATCGATCACTTTGAAAGCACGCTCCACGTTTCCGTTCTGAAAAAAATTCTTGTAGATCTTCAAATGTCCGTCCTCGTAAAAGCCTTTATGCAGCACCGCACCGTTTTCATAAATATCCTGGATCCATCCCTGGGCCGCATATCCGCGCTTGTCATTCCGCACCGAATCGCCCCCGATGGCAAAATTCAGTTTTTCATACATAGTGATGCCGTAATCCGGATCGATGACCTTTTCTGCCTTGTATTTGGTTGGCTCGGGCACCTGTCCGAAAAACTGGGCATTCGCAAAATGACTGCCCGTAACAAGAAAAATAAATATGCTTACAATATGTTTCATTAAGGGAATTTATCTTGTCCTAATTTGATGTGAATATATGAACAGTCTGCCTTTTACACAAGGTTTTGCCTAAAAAAGGTGTTTTTTTATCCGGGCATTTAATAAAAGGAATAAGCCCTTCAACTGTACAAAATTTCCGGTATTGCGGCGATCGGTGGCTGCTGTTCCCGCTCCATCCCTCTTCCCGGTTCAGTTAAAGATCCAGAGTAATACAGGCTTTTGTGATGCCTTTAATTTCTCGTCCAGCACAGTCATGAATGCATTGGATACTGCGGGACATCCCCATCCTTCCGGTACACCTGAAGGATAAACTTCGTAAGCCGGAACATCTTCCCAGGAATGCAGCACGATCTCCCGCTTTACAGCATTGCTGTTTGTAGCTTCCAAACCGATCAGCAGGTAATTCACCTTTATTCCCCAGGCGCTGGTGCCGCGTTTGCTCACCTTGTATTTGCCGAGTGAAGAGCAATGACTGTCGGGCACGTTGCTGAACTCAGGCTTTTCTTTTGTGCTGGTGCCGCTCCATGGATTTTGTCCACAGCCGTGGCTGCACATACCTTTCAGCAGCACCGAATCACTTTTGAAATTCCAGAGGTATGCGCGCTTCTTGCCGGAATGGATCTTCATATCAATAAGCACGCAGAAATCAGTATTGTAGTTGTTCTTTTTACAGAAGGCGAGCGCCTCTGCAGCCTTGTTCTTCATGCGCGCTGCCTGGTCGGCGCTTTCATCAGCTTTTGCGGGAGCAAACAGGCCGGAAGTACAAAGGCAAAACAGGAAAAGAAGGAGGATGTATTTTTTCATTTGAGGATCACGATGCGTTGAACGTAATTTTTCAATAACTCATCCTGCAGCATTTTATTTTTGATCTCTTCAATTAATCTGGGATCCGGATTTTTGTCGCGGCAGATAATATCAACACCTTCCGGCGTGAACAGCGTCTTTGAGAACCAGATCACCGCCCATTGCCCTTTTTCATCCATCAGCTTCACTTTCCATTTGCTCTTCGCGATGAACAGCAGGCCCTTTCCTCTCCAGGTGAATGCACTCTCATCTTTTGCATCCCGGTGATCATATCCTTTGATCACTTTCGTTTTTCCTTTTTGCAGGTAGCGCACTTCATCATACAGCTCGCCTTTTTTCTCAGTAAGCGTATAGTTGAATGTGGGCGACAGCTTATCACCTTTCAGCCACATCGGGAAATTGCTGCCGATGATGAACCAGGTGCCGATCAGCTGATGTAAAAGGAAACCGGCCATTAATGTACGCCGCTTGCAGCAAGGTAACGTTCCGCATCCAGTGCGCCCATACAGCCGCTGCCGGCAGCAGTCACCGCCTGGCGATAGGTTTTATCTGCACAGTCGCCCACTGCAAATACGCCGGGAATATTTGTTTTGCTGGACGCACCAATCACATCGATGTAGCCAAGCTCATCCATGTTCAGCTGCCCTTTGAAAATATCCGTGTTCGGCTTGTGCCCGATGGCTACGAAAAAGCCTGTTACATCCAGCGTGCGGAGCTGACCGGTTTTGATATTCTTTACCACAACGCCTTCAACTGCATTTGCGCCAAGGATGTCTTCGGTTTCGCTGTCCCACAATATTTCAATGTTCGCTGTATTTTTCACGCGGTGCTGCATCGCTTTGCTTGCGCGCATTTCACTCCTGCGTACGATCATGTACACTTTTTTGCACAGTTTTGAAAGATAGGTCGCTTCCTCAGCAGCGGTATCCCCGGCACCAACGATCACCACATCCTGCCCGCGGTAGAAGAATCCATCGCATACGGCACATGCAGAAACACCGCCGGCATTCATCCTTAAGCGTGTTTCATTCGGCAGGCCCAGCCATTTTGCCGATGCGCCTGTGGATATGATCACGGTATCCGCTGTCATTTCAATTGTTTCATCGATCCAGATCCTTTTCGGACTGGCATTCAGGTCTGCTTTTGTTGCCATCCCGAAACGCACCTGCGTGCCGAATCGCTCTGCCTGTGCCTTCAGGTCTTCCATCAGCTCAGGGCCGGTGATCCCTTTCGGGTAGCCCGGAAAATTATCCACTTCGGTAGTTTCGGTCAATTGTCCGCCCGGTACCATCCCGGTATACAAAACCGGCTTAAGGTCAGCACGTGCAGCGTAGATCGCTGCGGTATATCCTGCCGGCCCGCTGCCGATGATAAGGCATGTCACATGTTCAACTTTTTCGCTCATAAAAAATCTGTCTTTTTAAAATTGTTTGTTCAAAATTAACATTAAATCCCTTGAGGCCTTTTTGATTTTATCCACAGCTATTCAACAAGATCCTTTATTCCGCCACGCTGCATCCAGGATGACAAATCATTAATGTGCATAGATCGTATCGTACGTAACACCGTATCCTGCCCACACGCCAAGGCCTCCGCCTTTTATATTGGTAAGGATGGTTACCGGTGATGCAAAAGGATTTCCATTGTTCCCGAGCGCCGATTCGAACGTAGTGAAAAAGTCTTTCGACTCACGGTCGATGGTGCAGAACTTCACGTAAATGGTATCCGTGATCAGGTAATAGCCGGATATGCGGTCAGCCTCCGGATCATTTTGCGGTGGCGGATTGGTGGGATCATCGCCTCTTGAATAGGCAAAGTCAAATCCTTTTCCGTCAATAAATTTATCATCGAATGTGGCTCCGTAAGGTGCAATGAAACGCCTGTCGCCCGGGCGCTTCGCAAACCAGCGGTAATTATGCCCAAGCCCTGCAGGCTCCGACAAATGTGCCCAGGCATAGCCAAGGCTGTCTTCCGGCGGCTGCGGCTTCCACCATGTGGAGTCAAGCGCGATCGGTGAAGGAATGGTAGTTACTGCCGTGTAGGTATTTCCCTGCGCGATCACGGTAAGGTAATAGGTTCCGCCCGGTACGCCAATGATCGAATGGCCCATGTATGCAACTCCGAGTGAAGAAGCGCTGTCGATACCAAGGCTGAGTGTGTCAGTTGTGATCCCGTTCGACACATACACGCTTGCATCCGTGATGTAAAAATCAGAAAGGCTGGTGCCGCTTAGTGAAGAGAACAGGGGAATGTTCTTTGTCAGCAATACTTCCGCATACTTCCCGTTCTCGATGGTTCCTTCGATCACCACTTTATTGCTGGAGCCCGGCAGCGTAACGTTGAGGTCTTCCTCGCAGGAAGTCATCAGGAGTAAAGAGCCAAGCGCTATAAAAAATAGTTGTTTCATCTGTTGATTGATCTTGTGTTTTTAAAATTTAAAGTTCCAGGTGACCGATGGAAGGATCGGGAACAGGTATACCTGCTTCGCTTTTATTTTCAGGTCGCCGGTAGTGACGCTGCCTTCGTTCGCAAAATAAATGATGTACGGGTTATGCCTGTTATAGACGTTGAAAATGCTGAGGTTCCAGCTCGACTCGTAATGCTTCAGCCATTTTTTCGGCACTTCGATGGACGTGGTATCTTTTCCCTCACGCTGGTATTTCGCCACCAGGCGCTGCTTCTTCCGCTCAAGGTGCTTTGTTCGGTCGGGATTGTAGGTAACCGACAGATCGAGGCGGTGATAAGGCGGCATACGGTAAGCATTGCGTTCGCTGTAATCATAGGTGATGTTTCCGTCGATCACGTAATAGGAAGTCGGGATGGTGATCGCGTTGCCTGTTCCGTACACCCAGATCGCAGCAAAGTTAAATTGCTTGTTGAGGTCGTAACACAGCACCAGCGAAGCATCGTGGCGCCTGTCGTATTTCGCATAGAATTCCTTGCCGAGGTTGAGGTCGGGGAACAAACGCTTTGTATAGGACAATGTATAGCCGATCCAACCGTTGAACTTGCCCACGCGCTTTTTCAGGAAGAACTCAATCCCGTATGCTTTGCCGGTTCCGAACACAAAGCTGTTATCCGAATTGTCGTTAACGCTTGCTCCCGGCAATGATCCATCCTTGTATTCGATCTGGTTCTTCAGGTCTTTGTAATACACTTCAACAGAAGTCTCATACGAGTTGTCTTTGAAATTCCTGAAATAACCAAGCGCATACTGTGAGCCTTTCTGCGGCTTCACCAGCTCCGAGCAGGGAACCCACACATCTGTCGGCAAGGTAACTGCAGATAATGATGCAAGATGGATGTACTGCAGGTTATAGGTGTAGGATGCTTTTACGGATGATTTCGAGTTGAGCGTATAACGTGCGTTGAAGCGGGGCTCGAGTCCGCCATACTCCTGGATCTTCTCATTGGAGTTATAATGGATGATCCCGGAATTCTGGCCGGTCATCGGATCCTTCACATAGCGGTCGAAAGGGCCAACCTTCATGAAATAGGAATAACGCAGGCCTGCATGGATACGGAATTTTTCTGTTACATCAAAATCATCGGAAACATAAACAGCAGCTTCATGCGCACGCTCTTTTTTCACCGGGCCGAAATCAAATTCCGTTTCTCCCTGCTTCGCGGAAACGCTGGTTGGCGTGAACGTGTGGAACACATAGTTCACACCGAATTTCACTTCATGGCGCACGGATGGGAAATAACCGAAATCCACTTTTGCGTTCCAGTCGCGGATGCCCGAAAAGAGCTTGAACTCAAAGCCGCTTTGCTCGGCGCCGAATGAAAATTTGTAATCGCTGAAAATGCCGGATACGTTCATGAATAATTTGTCGTTGAACAGGTGGTTCCAGCGAAGCACGCCGGTGGAATTTCCCCAGGAGATCCCCAGCTTGAAGCCGGCACCTTTATCCTGGAAGCTCATAATGTCGCGGCCGAAATAACCGCTGGCAAAGATCCTGTCCTTGTCCGACAAGCGGTAATTCACTTTTGCATTGAGGTCATAAAAATATACGCCTGAGTTTTTGAGCGATGAGCCCGGTTTGGCGAAAGGCCTTGCCAATACATCGATGTAGGTCCTTCTTCCTGAAACAATAAAAGATGCTTTATCCTTTACGATCGGTCCCTGCAGCGTTAAACGGGAGGATACGATCCCGATGCCGCCTTCTGCATGATACTCCTTATTGTTACCATCCTTCATGGAAATGTCGAGCACGGAAGCAAGCCTGCCGCCGTACTGTGCAGGCATTCCGCCTTTGATCAGGTTAATGCTTTTCACGGCATCGCCATTGAATACAGAGAAAAATCCGAGCAGGTGGGAAGCATTGTAAACTACTGCTTCATCAAGCAGGATAAGGTTCTGGTCCGGGCCGCCGCCGCGAACGTAAAAACCTGTATTTCCATCCCCGCTCGATTTGATGCCTGGAAGTAATTGTATCGTTTTGAGCACATCCACCTCGCCTAAAAATGCAGGGATCTTCTTGATCTCTTCCATGTCGAGCTTCACAGCGCCCATATTGCTGCTGGAAACATTCTTGTCGCTTCTTTCCGCGGTAACCTCCACTTCCTTTGCATTGATAGCAACCGGCTTGAGCTCTACATTGATGCGCAGGTCCTTATCGAGGACGATCTCCTTTACAAAATCCTGGTAACCTACATAGGATACGACAAGATGATACGTGCCCTTTTCCACCGTGATCGAGTAAAAGCCATATTGATTGGTATTGCCGCCTTTCAGCAGCTCCTTCACATATACATTGGCACCGATGCTGTATTCGCCGTTGGAGGCATCCTTAACATAACCGCTGATGGTGAATTTTTGTTTTTCCTGTGCAAATCCTGCAGATGAAAAAAACAGCGCAAAGAAAAGAGGGATGATAAATTTTGAAAATGTTGGACTCATAGAAGGAAAGAATTAAAAAAGGGCCTTTATACCGGGATGCAAATTTAGTCTATATTGAAACAAGTCCCGAAAGATATTGTTCCCACCCGAAAATGGCGGGGGCATAAAAGTACGGAAACGTTTTTTCATTAAAAAGTTTCCAAGGGCTTATTTTTATTTATTTTCCATTATCATTGTCATCCCGTGCCACGCCTGTCCCGGACTTGATCCGGGAACCGGGATCTCTCCATAATGCTCATTCCTGCTGGATTCCTTTCACCTTATGATTTGAGAGAGATTCCGGGTCAAGCCCGGAATGACGGGGATCTGCCTTGCATTCATGTTAATACTTCGCCCGGCTAATTTTTCTTACCTTTGCCGCATGTTCCTGCGCAAGTACATAAGATCATCCCTGCTCCTGGCATTTATCCTGTTATCTGCCCTGCGCGGCAATGTATATGCTACCGTGTGCCCGGATGCCGGCAACCGCTGCAACGACATCCTGAAGGCTGAATTGCTCGTGGAGGCCAAGGGCATTATTGCGGCGGCACCGGAAATTTGCAATGGCGGCGCTTTCCAGCAAAGCATCTTCAAGCTTAAAAATTCATTTGGAGGCAATACCTCCTTTTCATCACGGCTTAAAGTTACCACGGCACTTATCGCGCTGATCCATATTGCGCATTTTGAAACTGCAAAAACTCCTCGTTACCTTTTCAACCGGAGCATTATCATTTGATCTTTCCCTTTTTTTATTAGTTTATTATTAAGCAGGCGGAGAAATCGGCCCGCAATTATTAATTTATTCAATTATAAAAAAATGGAAAACACAACAAACACGCCACCAGAGCATAAAGGCGGCGGCATCGGCCCTGTGGTCATCATCTCGGCCGCGCTCATTGGAATAATTATAGTATTGAAATATGTAATGGGCTAATCAAAAAAAATGAATCCGCTATTTCAACAACTGATCATAGATGCAGCAAAAAAGAACCGGAAAGACAAATCCGGTTCTTTAAACGATTATGACCTGGCGAAGGAATTTCACAGGCTGAAAGTCGGGGGCATCCATCTTATTAAAGATATTTTACTCATCTCTATTGGCATTATGTCGGCAGGCTTCGGGCTGGAAGGCTTCCTGCTCCCGAATTCCTTTATCGACGGGGGCGTTACGGGTATTTCACTGCTCACGTCCGAGCTTACGAACACTTCCCTCTCCATTCTTATCGTTCTCATTAACCTGCCATTTGTTGTGCTTGGCTACAGGCAGATCGGCAAAACATTCGCGATCAAGAGCATCCTCGCTATCTGCGGACTGGCGCTCGTGATCAGCATGGTGCATTACCCGGTGATCACTTCCGACAAGCTGCTTGTTTCGGTATTCGGCGGATTTTTTATCGGTGCCGGAATTGGCTTTGCCGTAAGAGGCGGCGCAGTGCTCGATGGCACGGAGATCCTCGCCGTGTTCCTTACAAAACGCACAGGCCTCACCATGGGAGATATTATCCTTATCTTCAACATCGCTATTTTTTCTGTTGCAGCTTACCTGCTTTCCGTTGAAACGGCGCTTTACTCCATTCTTGCCTACATGGCAGCGGCCAAAACCGTTGATTTTATTATTGAAGGCGTGGAGGAATACATTGGCGTCACTATCGTTTCGCCGCACAGCGACTCGATCCGCCTGATGATCACTGAAAAACTGGGCAGGGGCGTTACGATCTATTCCGGCAAACGAGGATATGGCAAACGCGGCGATAACCGCGCTGAAATTGACATTGTTTATACAGTGGTGACCAAGCTCGAAATAGCAAAGCTGCAAACCGAAGTGGAAAAGATCGATACGAATGCGTTCATTGTGATGAACAGGGTGAAAGATACCAAGGGTGGCATCATTAAAAAAAGGCCGCTCGAACATTAAGCAATTTTAATAAAACAGAAGATTATGTGGAAATACATTGCAGGAAAGATCCTGAGAAATAAGCTGGCCTGCCTTATCGCAGTGGGGCTTGTCACCGCTTTTATGACCTATGAAACCTGCCAGATCAAGCTTTCATACGATTTTGCAAGGGTGCTCCCGGTGGATGACCCTGCGTATGTGGAGTACATGAGCTTCAAGAAAAAATTCGGGGAGGATGGAAATGTAATGGTGATGGGCTTCAGCAGCCCTGCATTGTTCAGGCCGCAATTGTTCAACGACTGGAACACGCTGAACAAGGACATCAAAGCGATCTCCGGGATCAAGGATGTACTTTCGATTACCAGCCTGTATAATGTGTACAGGAACGACAGCCTGAGCAAGTTCGAGTTCCGGCCTGTTTCAGCCGGCAGTAATTATTCTGCCGCGCAGCTGGATTCGCTGAAGGAGCTGATCTATTCCCTGCCTTTTTACGAAGGGCTTGTTTACAATAAGGAAACAGGCGCTACTTTAATGGCGATCACGTTCAACAGCAAGGACCTCAACAGTGCGCGCCGCCTCGAAATGGTAAAGGAGATCACCACCGCCACCGATGCATTTGCACTAAAGAATAACATCAGCATGCACTACTCGGGAATGCCATACATCCGCTCTCATGTGATGGAAAAGGTTTCCGGCGAAATGGGATTGTTCATGGCTTTGGCAGTGATTGTAACGGCAGTCATTCTCTGGCTGTTTTTCCGCTCCTTGTCGTCTGTTGTTGTTTCACTCATTGTTGCTGCGATCGGCGTGGTATGGTCGCTGGGCGTGATGCAGCTATTCGGCTACAAGATCACCATCCTGTCGGGATTGATCCCGCCGCTCATCATCGTGATCGGGATCCCCAACTGTGTTTTCCTCATCAATAAATACCATGCGGAATTTGTGAAGCACAATAACAAGATGAAAGCGCTTGCACGCACCATCTCTTCCATGGGCGGAACACTTTTCCTTGCCAATGTTACCACCGCGATCGGCTTTGGCGTACTGTATTATACAAACAGCCCGCTGCTCGTGGAGTTCGGCATTGTTGCAGCGATCGGTGTAATGCTCACCTTCCTGATCAGCATCATCATTGCTCCTATCTTCCTTAATTTTATTGCTGTTCCGAAAGCAAAGCACACAACGCACCTCGAAGCAAAGTTCATTAATAAGCTGCTTGCCAAAGTGGACTTCTGGGTGCACAACAGGCGTCCGCAGATCTACATCGTGATCGGCGCCATTACCCTGGTCGACTTTTGGGGCATGACCAAAATGAATGTACTGGGCTACGTGGTGGATGACCTTCCGAAGAAAGATCCGGTGTACGACGACCTTCGTTTTTTTGAAAAGAATTTTAAAGGCGTGCTTCCTTTCGAGGTGGTGATCGATACAAAAAAGCCGGAAGGCGTGTTTGCAGAGAATGCGGTGATCCTTTACAAGATCAACAAGCTCCAGAAAATAATGGCGACCTATCCTGAATTTTCCGAGCCGCTTTCCATTGCAGAAGGCGTGAAATTTTCCTACCAGGCCTACCGCGGCGGAAACCCAAAGTATTACAAAGTTCCGGGAGCATCCGACCTGAAAACACTTTCGGAATATACAGGAACGCTCACCGGGCAACAGAGCAAATTGAAATTTTTTATCGACAGCACCAAACAGTTCACACGCATCAGCTTCCAGATGGCGGACATCGGATCGGTGCGGATCAAGTCGCTGGTGAAAGAGCTGCAGCCGAGGATCGACAGTATTTTCCCGCCGGAAGAATTCCGCGTATCGCTCACAGGACACAGCCTTGTGTTCTTAAAATCCAATGACTACCTGCTGAAGAACCTGTATGAAAGCCTTGCGCTCGAGATCATTCTTGAAACACTGGTGGCGCTTGCGCTGTTCCGTTCGCTCCGCATTATCATCCTTTCGAAGATCCCTGTATTGATCCCGCTGGTGATCACAGCAGGCGTGATGGGCTTCTTAGGCATTAATTTCAAACCGACCACCATTCTTATTTTCAGCATCGCTTTCGGGATCTCTTCCGATGGCACGATTTATTTCCTCACGAAATACCGGCAGGAATTAAAAGTGCAGGGAAGAAGTGTTGCACAGGCAATTTCGGTAACGATCAGGGAAACCGGGCTAAGCATGGTGTATACGGCGATCATTTTGTTTTCCGGTTTTGCCATTTTTGCAGCATCCAGCTTCGGCGGCACGGTTGCGCTGGGAATCCTCGTATCGCTTACACTGCTTGTTGCCATGTGCACCAACCTGGTGATGCTGCCGGCCATCCTGCTGTCGATCGACAAGCGGAGAAGCCGCAGGGCAGCACTGCAGGAGCCACTCATTGACATTTCGGAAGACCCGGAAGAATAACGAGCATTTTTTTTACGATATTGCATCTTCATGCAGGTTTCAAAATTACCATTGGGCAAACAGATCGCTTATGCTTCCGGCATGATGGGCTGGAGCATTATGATCAACCTCATCAGCGTGATCATTGTGTACCTGTACCTGCCGCCGGCAAACAGCGGGCTTCCTGCACTCATTACAAGGATCACGATCTTCGGCGTGTTCAATGCCATCGCGATCATCACTGCCAGCGGGCGGCTCGTTGATGCCGTGTATGATCCTTTAATTGCACAGGCCAGCGACCGGAGCACAAACCCCAAAGGCCGCAGGATCCCGATCATGAAGCGTGCGATCCTTCCTTCACTCCTATTCTGCTGCCTTGTTTTTTATCCGCTGCACAAAGAAGAAAGCACGGCCAATATTGTATGGCTGGTGATCATGCTCATCGGTTTTTATGTTTCCAGCACGAGCTACATCATTCCCTACAATGCCTTGCTGCCGGAGCTTGCACCAAGCTCGGAAGATAAGGTCAGGCTTGCCACCTGGCAATCGGTGGGCTATGTATTCGGCATCGGGATCGCATCCAATGCTTTTAATCTCAGCGAGCTGTTGCAGCATTCCTTTCACATCACGGAACGCATCACGGCATTGCAGTATTCCGTTTTTATCCTTGCCGGGCTGGGCGCATTGGCTTTAGCCGCAACGGTGTTCGCCATTGATGAAAAAAAATATTGTGTAGGGCAACCCAGCGCTGTTCCGCTGAAACAGGCATTGCGCGAGACGCTTGGAAATAAAAATTTCAGGCTGTTCATTGTTGCCGACTTTTCTTATTTCATCGCGATCACGATCATTACAACAGGCTTGCTTTATTTTTTAAAGGTGCTGCTCGGCCTGCATGAATCAATGGGCAACAAGCTTATGATCACCATGGTATTGATCTCTTTTATCTTTTACCCGGTGGTGAACATCCTTGCAAAAAAAGTTGGAAAGAAGATCCTGGTGATCAGTTCGCTATTGCTGCTCGCCTTTATTTTTCTCGGTATTTTCTTTCTTGGAAAAAGCAGCATGGCGCCGGAGATTCAGATCTATATACTCATCGGGCTTGCTTCCATTCCGCTTGCATCGCTGAACATCCTCCCGGTTGCATTGCTGGCGGAGATCATCGAAAAAGACAGCTTGGATACAGGCACGAACAAAGAGGCGATCTATTTTGCAGTGCGGTACTTCTTTGTGAAGATCGCGCAGACCTTCGGGATCGCCTTGTTCTCGATGCTGCTTATTTACGGGGAAGACCCGGGCAACGACATGGGCATCCGGCTGAACGGCATACTCGGATTTGTGCTTTGCTTTGCAGCGGCACTCATCTTTTCAAGATTCAAAGAGGAAAAAAACAGGTGATGGTGAAGAAGTTGGTTTCACATCTTCCGTCATACACCTTACATTATCTCAGGGTGTTGTTCGGCCTTGCGTATACCATCTGCATCACGTTGATATTGCGCATTTCGAATGCCGCTTCACAGTAGCTCAGGTAGTAATTCCATTTACGGATAAAGCGCTCATCGAAGCCCAGCTTTTTTACATCAGCTAAGCGCCTGTTAAACTCTTCCTGCCAGATGGCCAGTGTTTTTGCATAATCCAGCCCGAGGTCCTTCAGATCGATCATTGTCAGGTTGCCTGTATTATTGATTGCCTTGTTGATCGCCGCAACAGAAGGCAGGAGCGAGCCGGGGAAAATATGTTTCTGGATCCAGTCGACGCCGCTGCGCAGGCTGTCGAAGCGTGAATCGGGACAGGTGATCACCTGTATCGCAAGGATGCCGTTCCTGGCGAGCAGGTCGTTGCACTTTTTAAAATACACATCATAGAACTCTGCTCCAACTGCTTCCAGCATTTCAATGGAAACGATCTTATCGAAAGTTCCTTCTAACAGGCGGTAATCTTTCAGCACTACGTTTACCCTATCGCTCAGCTGCTCTTTGGCCACACGTTCTGTTGCAAGCTTGTACTGCTCTTCGGATATCGTTGCTGTTGTAACCTTACAGCCGTAATTCTTAGCAATGTGGATCGCGTTTCCGCCCCATCCGCTGCCGATCTCCAGCACATGGTCGGTCGGCTTCAGGCGTAATTGCCTGCAGAGCCGGTCATATTTTTCGAACTGTGCCTGCTGCAGGCTTATGCCTTCTTCCCTGAAATAACCTGCAGAATAGGTCATTGTAGGATCGAGGAACAAAGCGAAAAAATCGTTATTAAGGTCGTAATGCTCGGAGATATTCTTTCGCGAGCCGTTTACGCTGTTTGTCCTTTTAAAATGATAGATCTTATTGAATACTTTCAGGATGTTCAGGATGAAATTTTTGGTATTGCTTCCCGAAACGGTCGGTGCGTTTTCCACATTCAGCAGGAACCATTTGATCACATTGCTGATGTTATCGGTATCCCAGTCGCCATCCACGTACGATTCCCCGAAGCCGATATCGCCGTAAAGCACACATCGCCTGAAGAAATCAGCGTTCTTCACTTCCACGTTCGCCTCAATGCCGCTGCCATCGCCCAGCTTCAGCATTTCGCCGGAAGGCAGTGAAATATTGAGCGTGCCCAAATTCATTTTTGAGAGCAGGCCAAGGATCACCTTCTCATAAAAACCACTGTTGGTTGTGCTGATCGCTATTGTTGACATGAAATGTAAACGTTTTTTTAATGCTTCTGTAAAAGCTTCGTTGTATCCATTACGAATATACGAATCTGTCTGAAATTTTAGCTGTTCAATATGAAAAAAAACGGCAGCCGTTTTTATCCGTCTGTCCTCCGATATACGTCCTTTTGAAGCTCCCGGTTTTCCCCTTTGCGGCGAAAAGGGATCTTTTTCATCCAGAGCAGCAATGCATTCCAGTGGATCAAAGTTATAATTTTCAGCGTAATAAACGGAAAACGAATGCTATACAGCAGCAGATTTGCATTTGTAAGCGGCTTTTTAATTCCGGTGAGCGTGCTGATAAAAAAGCGCTGCTTCTCTTTATAATCATCGATGCGGATGTTTAATTTTTCTCCCGGGATGCCCAGGTTAAAATCAAAATTGGTATCGTGGTCAATGAAAGGTGAAACATAAAAATACTTGGTGGTGTTCAGATGATAATTATTTTCAGAAAGATTTTCCTTTGTCAGCAAATATGGTTTCATCTCCCCGAATGTATTTCCAACTTCAGCAACAGCACAGAGCGGTGAATTGTTCTCATCAAAGCAAAAATAAAAGGAAACGGGATTGAAATTATGCCCCAGCACATTCAGGTTGGTCAGCAGCATGATCCTTCCATTTCCAATGCTGACGCCATTCTCAGAAAGATAACGCGTGACCTGCTCGCGGATGCTTTTTGTTTTATCGGGATGATCGATCGGCAATTGCAAATGCTCATTATCCCTTAAGCTGAAAAAATTGAATTTATTTTTACTGAACATGCGCAGCTTCTTTGCAAGCATGTCGACTTCATCCAGGTCGATATAGAACATGAATACGTTGTAATGGAACCGGTGCTTCTTTGGAGAGAGGCGGTTGTGCATTACGGTGGCTTTGTACAGGGATGAATTCATTGCTGCTAAATACTAATTCATGAAAACTACATACTAATTCCTGCTAATATACGAATTGCGAATTGTTGTCATCCCGAGCTTGCCCGAGGGATCTTACTCATACCCTACTAAATACTAATTTATACTAATATACCAATCTGGCTGTGCTAATCCGGGTGTGAAGTACTGGATAAGCTGCTAACTAATTTATACGAATATACTAATCTGGGTGCGCAATCTGCGTGTGACGTACTGGATAAGCTACTAATACTAATGTACTAATCTGGGTGTGGGTCTTGCCCTGAAGTACTTCGTTTGCTATATGTTATACTAATTTGCATTTAAATTGACAAGTCGCTTAAAGATGGCGCCGGAAGAAGTAAAATTGATCAGTATGGCCAATTTTAAACCGCTTGTTTTTAAATATTGATTTACCTGATCAATATTTGCTTTCGAAAAGTGTGCATTTTTCTTCAACTCAACAATTATTTTGTCTTCGACCACAAAATCGCAAAAGCCTTTACCAATAATTTCTCCCTGGAACTTAAGGGGAAAATAAGCCTGTTCCTTAAAAGGAATACTTTTATTCTTTAAAGCTACAGCAAGCGCCTTCTGATAATATTTTTCAGCATGGCCAAACCCTAACTCATTATACACCTCAAAAGCGCAACCAACAACTTTAAAGCTTAGCTCAGGGTAAACTAAATCATCAATTATTTTTTTACTCATAAAACAATCTAAAATTTTCAGATTGGCAAATTAGTAAAAATTGGTATTTGGTAGAAAATGCTGTTATAATTTTTCGCACAACTCAACCGCACTCTTATACGCATCTTCATGAAAGCCATATTTAAAATAGCTTCCGCAGAAATACAGCGGCCCGTTTTCATTCAGCTTGTGCAATTCATTTTGCGCCTGCATGGCGGAAACATCAAATAAAGGATGCTCATAACCGATCACTTTAATGACCTTCTTTTCATCCACCGTTCCGGGAACTGCATTGATGGAAACGAAATAATTTTTCTTTTCAGAAACACTCTGCAGGCTGTTCATCCAATAAATGGTTGTCGGGACAAGCTGCCCATTCCGCTCCTCTATCCTGTAATTCCAGCTGCTCCAGGTCAGCTTCGACTTTGGCATGACCGATTCATCGGTATGCACGGTTGCGCTGTTTGCCTGGTATCTGAAGGATGACAACAGGCGTTTCTCATCTGTTGTTGGCGATTGCAGGAGCTTTAAGGCCTGGTCGGCATGGCATGCAAAGATCACTTTATCGAATCCCTGTGTACTGCCATTTGCAGTGGTGACAATTGCTTTATTGTTTTCCCTGCGCACGCTTACAGCGCCGTTGCTGACCTGGATCATCTCTTTGAAAGGTTCGATCAGCAGCTTGCGGTACGACTGGCTGCCATCCTGCAGGGTGTACCATTGATGCTGCGTATTGAGACCGAGGAAGCCGTGGTTCTTAAAAAAGCGGACGAGTGTAACGATCGGGAAATCGAGCATCTCTTCCATCGGTGTTGACCATACGGCGGAGCTCATCGGGATGAGATATTTCCAGAGCATGTCATCACCATAGCCGAATTTCTTAATGTATTCTTTGAGCGAATAATTTTCAAATTTAGGGTCATCCAGCACCTTTACGCTTTCGGAATTAAAGCGTGTGATCTGCATAAGCATGCGGATGTATTTTACATTAAAAATATTTCTGCGCTGTGCAAACAAGCCGTTGATCCCCGAACCGCAATATTCAAGGCCGGAAGGAACATGCTGCACACTGAACGACATCTCCGTTTTTTTGACCGGCGCTTTTATTTCTTCGAACAGCCTGCAAAGGTTCGGGTACGTTTCGAAATTAAATACCATAAATCCTGTATCCACAAAAACAGGGCTTCCGTCCTCATCAATGCTGAGCGTATTGGTATGCCCGCCAATGTAATTATCCTGCTCGAATATCGTGAGCTCATATTTCTTATGCAGGAAATGCCCGCATCCCATGCCGGCTATACCTGTTCCTATGATCGCTAATTTTTCCATGATCTATTTCCGGGAAGTTACTGAATTAATAAATCGCTCGATCACATACGTGCTGAGCTGTCCGCTTGGGCCGCTGATGTTATAATCGCAGCCATGTGTCGCCAGTGGCAGGTCGAGTATAAAATGTTTCAGGGCATTCGCTTTAAGCTTTTCCCGCATGTGCTCTGTATGAAGATAAGAGACCATCGCATCGTTCTTTCCATGAATGAGCAGGGTTGGTGTTGATTGCGGAGTCATACATTCGAAAGGTGAGCTGGCTTTGTATTTATCAGGCACCATCCTGTAGCTTCCGCCGATGTAATCACCCAGCACCTTGTCCACATCGAGCACCCATTTGTTGGTTTTTACCTGCGCACCCCAGACCATATCGGCCGGAGCGTAAAATGAAACAACGCCTTTGATCTTCGGATCATTGAACGTGTATGCAGCGAGCAATGCAATTTGTCCGCCGGCAGAGCGCCCCAGCAATACAAAGCTGGATGTGTCCGCATTCAATTCAGCATGATGAGTTGTGATAAAATCGATCACCGAGCGCGTATCTTCCACCGGCGCCGGATTCTGAAAAGCGGGCGCCAGCCTGTAATTGATAGCTGCTACGTTATATCCGCGGTTGGCAAGGTAGCTGTTGAGCGCCGGAAGCTGCTTACTGTCGCCTTCCGCCCAGGAGCCGCCGTGGATCACAATTACAACAGGTGACTTATTTCCGGAAGAGGACGGATAATAATCAAATGCAAGCTCTTTCCCCGAATCCAGTTTTTTATATTGAATGATTTTGTAATCTACTGGTTTTATACCGACACCGCTGAACATTTTGAAAAAGCTGAAGGGAGATTGTAAAGGATTATTTAAATCTGTTGTCTTAAATTCCTTTTCCAGCTCTTCCTGCAATCCGGAAGCGCGCTGATACGCGGTGATCACCGGCAAGGCAAAGAGGACGAATGCAGCGGAAGTAATAAGAGCAGATGGAATACGATAACTGCCGGGCCAATAAAAAGAAAGAAGAACGAGCAGGCAGGCCAACATAAAAATAAAAGGAAACTCAGTCACTGCCACTGAACTGCGCCACAAAAAATTAGTGGGTGCGCGAAACACAGCGAGCAGGGAAAGCAGCAATAACAGGAGAGAAAAAAGCAGGCGCAGCATCGGTTACTTTTTTGTGAACAGGTAATGACTGACGATCCACTCTTCGCCTTTGTTGTATCCCCAGAGCTCTACGCAGGCCATGTAAAAGATCCGCCAGTACACCCACCATTTCAGTGCCTGGCCTTTTCCATACGTTTCTTCAAACAGCGGTATGATCTCTTTTTTATGCTGATCCATATTCTGCAGCCATGCTTCAGAAGTTTTGCTGTAATGTATTCCGCTCACATGCCAGTGACGCTGAATACTGAGATGCTCATTAAAATAAAGCAGGAGGTCATCGCTCGGCATGATCCCACCGGTAAAAAAATATTTGCTCATCCAGTCGCTTTCATCGAGCACCTCGAACTTATAAGCAACATCCTTATGCGTGAAAATATGGACGAATAATTTTCCATCCAGTTTCAGGCGGTCAGCAACGAGCTTCATCAGCTTCTGATAATTCCGCATGTGCTCGAACATCTCTACGGAAACAACCCTGTCGAATGTTTTGTCGAGATTAAAATCATTGATGTTCACCGTGATCACAGTAAGGTTTTTAATTCCGCGTGATGCTGCCTGCTCATCGATATACAGCTTCTGCGTGCGGGAATTCGACACTACTGTAAAATTGCTTTTCGGATATTTTTTCGACATGTAAAGCGAAAGGGAGCCCCAGCCGCAGCCCAGTTCCAGCACATCCTGCCCATCAGCCAGTTCAGCCCTGTTGCAAGTGATCTCCAGCATATCATCTTCCGAGGTATCGATATCGTTTACGCCGTTCTTCCAGTAGCCGCTGCTGTATTTGAGATTTTTGCCGAGGCAGTATTGATAAAATTTTGTCGGCACTTCATAATGCTGCTCATTTGCTTCCGCTGTGTTTATCGCGATCGGTGAGGCTTTGAGCTCTTCAATAAGCGTCATGAGATGTGCCTGCTGCAGCTCCACATTTTCTTTCTTCTCCTGCTGTAAACGCTGCTTTAATAATTTACGGATGCCGACGCGGATCAGTGAATCGGGGATCTGGTTCTTTTCTAAAAGTTTATCGTAGAACATATTTTTATTTGTTTCTCGCATTTTCTCGCAGTACTTGTTCCGGTTTATCGGAAGACGCTGAGCACGCAGAGTTTTTATTGTTTACTTATTCCTTGCCTACTGCCTATTGCCGACTGTTATTTTTTCTCGCAGAGACGCAAAGCACGCAGAGATTTTATTGTTTACTTTTTTATTGCCTGCTGCTTATTGCCAACCGTTATTTTTTCTCGCAAAGACGCTAAGCTCGCAAAGATTTTATTGCTTACTTACTCCCTTGCCTACTGCTTATTGCCAACTGTTTATTTTTCTCGCAGCACTTGTTCCGGTTTATCGGAAGACGCAAAGCACGCAGAGATTTATTATTTACTTTTTGCCAACTGCTATTCGCCAACTGTTATTTTTTTCTCGCAAAGACGCAAAGCACGCATAGATTTTATTGTTTACTTTTTCATTGCCAACTGTCAACTATTAAGAGATTGATTCGGGCGAAGCCCCCGCAATGACGTTCCTAATTGCCTACTGATTCAGTTGCCAACTGCTTACTGCTTCTTGAACCATGGAACAAACACACTTGTGGTACGTTGATATTCCTTGTACAGCCCCCCTTTTGAACGGAGCGATTGTTCTTCCGTCATGGGAATCCCGGTAATTTTAAAAATGAGGTAGCCGATCGCAAGCGGGCAAATAATAGCGATCCAGCCGTAAGGGCTTGAAATAGCAAGCACAAGCACGGAGATCCAGATCATCAGCTGAAAAAAGTAATTGGGGTGGCGCGAGTAATTCCACAAGCCGTATTCGCAAACCTTTCCTTTGTTCGCCGGGTCTTTTTTGAATTGTTTCAGTTGCCAGTCGGATACCCCTTCACCGATGATCGCGGCCAGCCACATGCCTGCACCGGTCCATTCCTGCATGGAAATATGAGGATCAGGATTTAAGGCGATGATAAAAAAAGGAATGGCGAGGAACACATTCGACAGGGCCTGCATCTGGAAAAAAACAAAGAATTTGAGGTTGGTATGCGGCGCCCATTCTTCACGCAATTGCTTGTAACGTCCTTCTTCCACATCGAGGTGAGAGCCTACGCGGATGAGTAAATAAATGCCAAGGCGAAGGCTCCACAGCGAAGCAAGTCCGCAGACGATTAGCTTTCTTGTTTCATATCCACCGGCCATGAGCCAGATTACAACGGCAATGACGAGAAAATTGAACGCCCAGAAAATATCGACAACGCCTGCATTGTTGATCCGGTATGCCCAGATCCAGACGATCAGCATAACTGCGGAGACCGCAGCGAGTGAAACCAGCGGCAATTGTAGAAAGGGGCTCATTGTATAAATGTTTTAGTTCTGTTTACTAAAATAGCAAATATATACGAGAACCGCACTGAAGAGGATTTCCGGGAATGGATTATTTGGCCGGCTTTCGGATGTGGATGATCCCGAGCCAGTTCATCGCCACGATCACGGGGTACGTAGGATCGAACTCATACCATTTCCTTGCGAAATTGAGATTGTTCGGGCTTTTGTGATGGTTGTTCTGGAACAGCTCGCCCATCATTAAAAAATCGAGCGGCAGTGAATTTTTGCTGTGGTCTTCATTGTCATAGTTCGAATATCCGTATTTATGCCCGCACCAGTTCACGATCGCACCGTGCAAAGGGCCCATCGCAAAATGAATGGGCAGCAGCAGGAACATCCACCAGGCAGTGGCGAATTTAATGTAGAACAGCGTGTACAGCACAGCGAAAAGGATCCTGACAAGCCACATGTCGCTTATTTTATCGAGGAGCTTCCATTCCGGGTAGTTGCCACGGAATGCCTTTTCAGGCTCCACATTGTGTTTCGCATAATTGAGGTAAATGTTTTTGGTGCTCATGGTCATCTGCCATACATCCTTGAAAAAATGAGGCGAATGCGGGTCTTTTTCGGTATCGCTGTAAGCATGGTGCATGCGGTGCAGGATGGCGTAAGCGCGGGGATTTAAGAAAGATGAACCCTGTGTAATGAATGTGAAAGAGTAAAAAAAACGCTCCCAGAACTTGTTCATGCTGAACATTTTGTGAGAGGCATACCGGTGTAAAAAGAATGTCTGGCAGAATAAGGAAAGGAACCAATGCAAAAGGAAAAAAGCTAATATGATCATGTTGGGTAAACGGGTTAATAAATATGGTACAAAGGTACGAAAAAAATGTGCTTGTCCGGGCTAATAAACGTAGCGGAATGCCAAATGGTTTTGGATTTCGGCATTCTCCTATATTTAGTATCTTTGTTCTGAAAACAAATGATTTAAAATGGATTTAAGCAAATTAAAGAGACGTCCGTCCTATCCTTTTGAAACAATTGCCGTCGCTATTTCATTTTCCCCAAGCTGCCTTCCTATTTTAATGGAAGCAAAAAGGCTTGCTGATATTTGCGGAGCGGCGCTATTATTATTGCACATCGGCGAAAAGTCGGGCGAAAAAGACCAGCAGCTGGATGAGATGATGGCCAAAGCAGGCGTAAATCCTAACAAATCCCGCGTGATCTGGATGGAGGGAGAACCTGTAGACACCATCCTTCGCCTCTGCAAGCTCAACATTGTCGACCTTCTTGTACTCGGCGCACTCGAAAAAGAGAACCTCCTGAAATTCTATATCGGCTCCATTGCCCGCAACATCAGCCGCAAAGCGAAATGTTCCGTGCTTTTGCTTACTAATCCTTCTTCGGAGCCGCAAAAATTTAAAAAGATCATTGTGAACGGCGTGGAGAACCCGAAAACGATCCATACCATCAACACCGCGCTTTACCTTGCCAAACATTTAAAGGTGAAAGATGTTACTATCGTGAATGAAGTGCATCTTCCCGGGCTGGCGATGGCCATTGCCGATGACAGCACTGCACCCGAAGCGAAAGAGATCAAAAGGACCATCACGGAAGATTTCACTGAAAGCCTGCATGAGCTTATCGATAAATGCGATGCGGGCGATATCAGGATCACTGACAAGATCGTAAAAGGAAAGCCGGGATATGCGATCAGCAAATATGCAAGCGATAAGAAAGCAGACCTGCTGGTGATCAACTCACCGGATACAAACCTGAATTTATTTGACCGGATCTTCACACACGATATTGAATTTATACTGGCCGATCTGCCTTGCAATGTACTGATCGTTCATTCACGCGTATCTGCCGACTAACCTATGAAATTAGGACACAATGAGTTAATGATCCTGCTCTCCAGTATTGGAGCGGTATTGATATTGGCGCGGATCTTTGCCGAGCTTGGCAAAAAGATCAAGATGCCGATCGTCATGGGTGAAATATTGCTGGGGATCATTCTCGGCCCCACCGTATTCGGATCAATCTCTCCTGGTACCTTCGATTATTTTTTCCCGAAAGTGGGCGCTGCAAAGATCGCCATGGATGGCATCACCAACCTTGCCGTGATCATGCTCCTGTTCGTTGCCGGGATGGAAGTGCAGCTGCAGATCATCCTGAAACAAGGGAAAACAGCAATATACACGAGCTTCACCAGCATGGTCATTCCCTTCATCCTCGGATTTTGTGCCGTATGGTTCTTCCCCGGATTCTTTCACTACACGCCCGACCGCAAACTGGTGTATGCATTGTTCTTCGGGATCGCGATGGCTGTTTCTGCTTTGCCGGTGATCACAAGGATCCTTATGGACCTTAATCTTTTCAAAACGAAAGTGGGAATGGTCATTATTGCCGCTGCCATTTTTGACGACCTTACCGGCTGGCTGATCTTTTCCTTTGTCCTGAGCTTAATGGGACAGGAAGGCGAGATCACCAACATGTGGTTCACCATTGGGATGATCCTTGGTTTCGGCCTGTTCATGCTTATTGTAGGACGATGGATCATCAATCACGTACTGCCCTGGATCCAAAAAAATATGTCGTGGCCCGGCGGCGTGCTTTCCATTTCTCTCGGCTTCTGCTTTCTTGGCGCAGCTTTCACAGAGTACATCGGCCTGCACGCGATCTTAGGCGCTTTCATTGTGGGCATTGCCCTTGGCGACAGCGTGCACCTGCAGGAAAGGGAACGCGAGATCATTCACCAGTTTGTGACGAACGTATTTGCACCGCTGTTCTTTGTTTCGATCGGGCTGAAAGTGAACTTCATTGCCAATTTCGACTGGCAGCTTGTAACGCTTGTATTATTCCTCGCCATGATCTGTAAAGTGTTCGGCGCTTCACTTGGCGCCTATCTCGGCGGGCTTACCAAACGTGAATCGCTTGCCGTTGGCTTTGGATTGAATGCACGCGGTGCAATGGAAATTATCCTTGGTACACTGGCATTGAATGCCGGGCTGATCGATCAGAAAATGTTTGTCGCGCTTGTTGTGATGGCATTGCTGACAAGCATGATCAGCGGGCCGCTGATGAAGCGGTTCATTGATTAGGTATTCACCACAGATTCCACAGATTTCCACGGATTAATAAGCTTGCAGACTGATCCGTCATCCCGTGCTCCGACGCGGGATCTCTCTCCAATCATAAGGTGAAACAAATCCCTGCGCACCGAACATTACGTAGAGATACCGTGTCGTGGCATGGCATGACTTATACATTTGTGTTCCTAAAGATCGAGTCATTCACTCCGGAGCAATCCATTTCCCAGGCCTATAACAGGCCGCTCCTACGGAGCCTTATATCTGTTTGCTCCATCCTGTTTATAGTCAGTGCTCCGGAGGAACACATTATTAATTGCAAAAAAACATCTTCAACACCTTCAGAGCTCCGGAGGAGCGAATTGTTTTAAGACTGGCAGCAAGCTCCATAGGAGCTACCTGTTTGTAACACACTCTGTTCCCGCCTTTAATCAAGCTCCGTAGGAGCGGCCTGTTTTCCACACTTCGCTGCGAACGCATTACTATTCGTATATTTGCAGCCTGTTTATAATTTACAAAAAATGTTAGGACTGAAACTCGCCACTGACCCGCGCTGGGTGAATATCGTAGAAAGCAATATCGATGAGATCCTTACGGATCATGCCTGGTGCGAGCAGAAAGCTGCAACCAATGCACTTTCGCTGATCGTTAACAATCCGAATTATACGGAAATGGTGACTGCGCTGATCGAAATTGCAAAAGAAGAGCTGCAGCATTTTGAGCAGGTGCACGAGCTGATCAAAGCCCGTGGCAAGTCGCTGGGACTTGAGCGCAAAGACAATTACGTGAATGAATTGTACAAGTTCATGCAGAAAGGTGGAAGCAGGAAACAGTCGCTGGTGGACAGGCTTTTATTTTCCGCCATGATAGAAGCCCGCAGCTGTGAGCGTTTCAGGGTGCTTTCGGAAAACATTAAGGATGCGGAGCTTGCGAAATTCTACCGCGACCTGATGATCTCCGAAGCTACGCATTATACCACATTCATTGGCTTTGCCCGCAAATACGGGGACGACATTGATGTGGACAAACGCTGGAAAGAATGGCTGGAGTTTGAGGCCTCGATCATTACCAATTACGGAAAATCCGAAACAATACACGGTTAGTTTCACTGCAAAGACGCCAGGGCGCTAAGCTCTTAATTTATTTCTTTGTGTCTTCGCGCCTTTGCGGTAAAAAACTATTCGCCCATCATTTTCTTTCTCCACTCTTCCGGGATCGGGATGGTTTGATTGATCTTATAGTTAAAGCATACGATCACCGCTAATCCCTTGGCAGCCTCCACTTCCACTCCATCGATCACACGAACGATCGAGCAGCTCATGTCAAAGCTCTTGGAGCCGATACGCGAGATCCACGTATAGACAAAAACTTTATCATCCAGCAGGATCGGTTGCCTGTATTCCATTTCCATTTTTGCGAGGATCAGGCTTTCGCTTTCCCAGTCGATCTTTACATCACCCATCAGGATATTGAAATAATCAACGCGGGCCAATTCAAAATAAGTGATGTGGTTGGCATTGTTCACATGGCCCAGGCGGTCAACATCCTTAAAGCGGATCTGGATGGGTGTTTTTTGTTTAAATGAGTTCATATTGATAAACCGGATTTTATTCGTAACGTCATCCCGTGCCCCGACACGGGATCTCACAAATGTTAACAGATTCTATTTAACAGGTCCTGTGTCGTGGCACGGGATGACCTAACTGAAAAGATTACAACGGAAGATCTAATCTTTCCTATAAAACTTCACCACATACCTGAACCCTACCGTTGCAAATGATTTTGAAGGATCTTTAAACACTTTCTTATTCATCCCTTCGAAATTTTTATTCCCGGTGGCTGTCATGGAAACATCGCGCCAGTTCCCGCCCCTGATGAGGTAACCATTCAGGTCATTTGCATTGTTATAAAAACGTTCCAGCTCCAATAATTGTTTAAAATAAGCTGAGTTTATTCTTTTCAGTTTGTCCTGGCGGTAAGTGTAAACCGGGAACCAATTCTCCTTGTAGGTATCCTTCATCCATTCGGAAACATTGTTCCCCATGAACAATACGCCATTCTCATCTTTCGAGGAGCTGATGATCATTTCCGGGTAGCTTTTTTTGAATTCTCTCAGACGGGTATTGAACAGGCAGAGGCGGGAAACAGAATCCCCCGGCCAGGTGATCCTGTATGGCTTCGCGCCGGTTGAAAACACCAGCTTGTAATTTTGCGGGTGGCCTTCGCTGTCATTGTATTTATCTCCCTCTCCTGCGAGCGTATCATGAAAGACCGAGATCTTTGAATAACCAACGGTATCATTCTTCAGCAACAAGGAAGTAATGAAGCTTCTGTCGTATGAGCGCATGTATTGAAAAGCATAATTATTTTTTTTGTCTGCTGTCGCCACCAGCTCCCATTCCATTTCATCCGGCAGCTCATACTTTACAGTATAGCCGATGTGCTTCCTGTCGAGCTCTGCCTGCTTCTGCTTTGTTTTCCAGTACAGGAATGCTTCCGCCTGCAGCGCTGTTATTCCCACCACGGGATAATTATCATACACTTTGTGCCAGTTGTACATATTGGTGTACGACTCCATCTCCGTTTCCGGAAAGTCATCCACCCACTTCAATGTGTCAGGATATACATTGATGATGCACTTTTCGCCGGAAGGACAGGTATAAACATAATTCAGCTTTCGTGTATCAATTTCCTTTCTATGATAATAGCGCTCTTCCACCGGACGGTAGATCGGTTCGATCATTTTAACTACGTTTGTATCCTGCAGGTCAATCTTTACAGCATAATTGAGCAGGTAGCCTTTATCTGTTTCTACCTTCTTTGCAACAAAGCGCCTGTCACCACTCTCCACAAGCATTGTCCGCAGGATAGAATCACGCACCGCATTTATAAATTCCCTGTATTCTTTATTCGTCACCTCCGTACGCTTGAAATAAAAGGGCTGGTAAAAATCCTCCAAAGGCCGCTTCAGCTTTAAATAAGTAGTGTAGCCGGATGCGTAATTGCTCTTATCATAATAATTGAGCGTGTCGGAGTAAAACAAAAATGAAGCGGGCAACAGGTGATCCACGAGATAACTCTTATGCCGCTGCAGAATCGTATTATAAAGGCTGTACTGTATGCTCAGCGCCGGATTCACATACAGGCATTCTTCCAGCCTGATCGGCGGAGATGAAAATTTATTTTTATAATAAGTGATCTTTTGCTCGGAGCTCCGGATCATTGCTGTATCGTACAGGTAAACAGGCGTGTTCAGCTGCCATGGGTAAATGGTTACAGTCCTGTGAGAGCGGTCCTTTGTATAAACACCATCTGAAGGCTTTTCCCGGACAGCGATGATATTGCTGTCCTTATCATAGCGGATGGTGTCAGAAATCTGAGCAGTACAAAATAAACTGCAGGAGAATAAAAGAACAAAGAATTGTATATTCAGCAGAAGTGTTGATCTCATTGGTTTGTGATGCGTGCGTGGTCACTCTGAGCCTGTCGAAGAGTGTGTGCTGGCTTTTTTAGAGTTAAGAGATAACTGCGGCAACAATTCGTATTGTTCATTTATCAGTGCTTCTTTCTTTCTTCTGCTCCAGCCTTTTACTTGCTTCTCAAATGCAATAGCATCAATCGGATTATTGAATATTTTATAATATACAATTTTGAGAGGCCTCCTGAGAAATGTATAACAATTCCTGTTTATCCCTTCCTCGTGGATCAGGAATCTCTTTTCAAGGTCATTTGTAACTCCTGTATAATAAGAGCCATCCGAACACTTAAGAATATAAACATACATTGTTTTCATAAAATACATTTAAGGCTGCGCAAGGTCTTCGACAGGCTCAGACTGACAGCCGCACAAATTCTGTTGTAAAATCATACACCCTGCAGAATAAAAGCCATCTGAACATTCGAAAAACATAAACATACATTGTCTTCATAAATTACACTGAAGCCTGCGCAAGGTCTTCGACAGACTCAGACTGACAGCCGCACAAAATCCCGTTGTAAAAATCATACACCACTAAACATCCAGTTCTTCAAACACCGAATTTTTGCTTTTGAACTCCGGCACCAGCGCTTTCATCTTCTTCACGATCGCGTTGTTATCCTGTGAGTGGAACAGCCCGATCAGCTCCTGGATGGCTGCCGATACAACAGGAAAATCATACTCCTTCACCTTCGCGACCATGATCTGCTTATGATGTGTCGGAATTGTATTCTCTTCATTCGCAAGCAGCTCTTCGTACAGCTTTTCTCCCGGCCTTAATCCTGTATATACAATGCTGATGTCCTTGTCGAGCACCAGCCCCGACAGCTTGATCATCTTTTTTGCCAGGTCGGTGATCTTCACCGATTTTCCCATGTCGAAAATAAAGATCTCGCCGCCCTTGCCCATTGCTCCTGCTTCCAGTACCAGCTGGCAGGCTTCAGGAATTGTCATAAAAAAGCGCGTAATGTCGGGATGCGTGATCGTAACAGGCCCTCCCGTTTCGATCTGCTGGCGGAAACGCGGAATTACCGAACCATTCGAGCCAAGCACATTTCCAAAGCGTGTGGTAATGAATTTAGTAGTTGAATCCTTATTCAATGATTGCGTGTAGATCTCCGCAATGCGCTTGCTTGCTCCCATCACATTGGTAGGGTTCACCGCCTTATCGGTGCTCACCATCACAAACTTCTCCACCTTGTACTGTACCGAAAGGTCGGCAAGCGTTTTTGATCCGAATACATTTGTGTAAACCGATTCGGAAGGATTGTTCTCCATCATCGGCACATGCTTGTAGGCTGCAGCATGAAAAACGATCTGCGGGGAATACGTACGGAACACATTTTCCATGCGCTCCCTGTTCCTGATATCGCCCATCACCACTTCGTACTGCAGCGATTTGTATTTGTCATGCAGCTCCATCTCCAGCTCGTACAAAGGCGATTCGGCCTGGTCGAGCAGGATGATCTTCTCCGGCTGAAAGCGGATCACCTGGCGTACGATCTCGCTGCCAATGCTTCCTGCAGCGCCCGTGATCAGGATCACCTTCCCATAAAACTGCTTCTTTATATTTTCCTTGTCAAGCTGGATCGCATCCCTTTCCAGCAATTCTTCGATCTGCACTTTCTTGATCTGGCGGAAGCTCAGCTCCCCGTTGATCCAGTTGGTTACAGGCGGCACATTCAGCACCTTTGTATTGTGGTTCAGGCAAATGTCGACCAGCTCCTGCTTCCGCGCAGGCGAAATGCCCTGTACGGAAATAATGAGGTTGGAAACATCATTGTCCGTTAACAGGCCATCCAGCTTCGACAAGCCGTAAATACTCACACCTTCCAGCTTTTTCCCCTGCTTTTTTTCGTCATCATCTATAAAGCCAAGCACTTTGTATTTTGTTCCGGCATCGCGGTCGAGCGTACGTTTTGTGATGATCCCTGATTCTCCCGCGCCGAAAATAATGACACTGCGTTTTTCCTTGTTCGGGTTCGAAACCTCCATGTACAGGGCTTTGTACATAATGCGCAGGCTGATCAGCAAAAAGGTGGTGGCCATGTACTCGATGATAATGATCGAAAACGGAACCGGGAATGTTTCATTGAAGTTGTAAGAGATAATGTTTACTGAAACATACATAAGTGTGCCCAGCGTAACAATAAGAAAGATCCGTTGGGAATCCTTGGAGCTGGTGTATTTCACCATTCCCTGGTATGTTTTGGCAAGGTAAAAGGTAATGAGCCTTACGCCGAGCACAATCGAAAAAACCATAGGGAATGCCTGCACTTCCACAGGCGGAATGGAAAAGTTGAAACGCACAAGATATGCAAGCAGCAACGAAAAGGAACAGATGCACAGATCGATCAGTAAAATGACCCATCGCGGCAGGTTGCGCTGAAATAATAATTCGAGTGCTTTCATGTGTAATGCAATGCTCAAAGATAAAGATTTCAGCGGATAAAGGCTACCAAAAAAATATCAATTGCCCCCGCCCTGTTTGTGTTTAATTGCTATTTTTACAGGATAAACAAAACCTATGACAGTTTCTCTTGTTACCGGTGGCGCAGGTTTTATCGGCGCCCATGTGACCAATGAATTGATCGCCCTCGGCCACAAGGTGGTTGTGCTCGACGACCTCAGCGGAGGCTTCGCCGACAATGTGAACTCTGAAGCCATTTTCGTGCAGGGTTCGATCACCGATCCGGCTCTTCTTGAAAAACTTTTCAACGAATACAAGTTCGATTATGTATATCACCTTGCTGCTTATGCTGCCGAAGGACTGAGCCATTTTATCAAGCGCTTCAATTATACCAACAACCTCATCGGCAGCGTGAACCTGATCAATGAAAGCATTAAGCACAAAGTGAAATGCTTTGTGTTCACATCCTCCATTGCCGTGTATGGCGCTTTGCCGCCGCCAATGAAGGAAGACATGGTGCCGCAGCCGGAAGATCCGTATGGAATCGCAAAATATGCCGTGGAGCAGGACCTGAAAACAAGCCATGAAATGTTCGGGCTCAACTCCATTATTTTCCGCCCGCACAATGTGTATGGCGAATACCAGAACATCGGCGACCGCTACAGGAATGTGGTGGGCATTTTTATGAACCAGTTAATGCAGGACAAGCCGCTGACCGTTTTCGGCGATGGCTCTCAAACCCGCGCATTCAGCTATATCGGCGACATTGCACCATCCATCGCCAATTGTGTGAACAATCCTGCTGCTTACAACCAGGTGTTCAACATCGGTGCTGACAAGGATTACCGCGTGGATGAGCTTGCACTTGCGGTGATGGATGCGATGGGAATAAAAGGCGAGCTGCGCAGGCTGCCTGCACGCAATGAAGTGCTGCATGCGCATTCGGACCATGAGAAAGCACAAAGGATCTTCGGCATACAAACGGAAACCCCGCTCAGCGAAGGGCTCCGCAGGATGGCGGAATGGGTGAAAAGATCGGGCGTAAGAAAAAGCAGCCGCTTCAAAGACATAGAAATACTGGAAAAGCTTCCACAGGTCTGGCTGGAAGATTAATGCTATGAAGAAAGTACTATTCATAGCATCACACCGCAAAGACCGCTCTCCCAGCCAGCGCTTCCGCTTCGAGCAGTATTTTGAGCACCTGCAGCAGAACGGTTTCGAATGCCATCTTTCCAATCTTTTATCTGCAGAAGATGACAAAGCCTTTTACGGCAGCGGACATTTTATGGAAAAGATCGCGATCCTTTCCAGGAGCTTCTTCAAACGAAAAAAAGATGTACGGGACGCCAAACAGTACGATATTGTGTTCGTTCAGCGGGAAGCCTTCATGACAGGCTCCACTTATTTTGAAAAGCAGCTGAGCCGCACAGGCACAAAAATGATCTTCGATTTCGATGATTCGATCTGGATCCTCGATACTTCCAATGCCAATAAAAAATGGGAATTTTTAAAGGATGCTGAAAAGACATCCCGCATCATTGCCCTTTCGGACATGGTGTTTGCGGGCAACCAATACCTGGCGGATTATGCAGCGCGCTTCAATAAAAATGTAAAGATCATTCCAACGACCATTGATACCAATGAATACAAAAGGATCATCCCGGAGGTAAAAAAAGATACGGTGTGCATCGGCTGGAGCGGAAGCATCACCACCATCAAGCATTTCGAATATGCCATTCCGTTCTTACTGCGCATCAAAGAAAAATACGGCGATAAAGTTTCCATCAAAGTGATCGGCGACAGCTCCTATATGCACGAAGCATTGCAAATAAAAGGCATTGCATGGATCAAACAGGATGAAGTGAAAGAGCTTTCGGAGATCGACATCGGGATCATGCCGCTGCCGGATGATGAATGGACAAAAGGCAAATGCGGGCTCAAAGGGTTGCAGTACATGGCCCTGGAAATTCCCACGATCATGTCGCCGGTGGGAGTGAATACGGAGATCATCAGCGATGGAAAGAACGGCTTTTTAGCGAAGGGTGAAGAGGAATGGGTGGAGAAGATCTCGAAGCTGGTTGATTCGGAAGAGCTCCGGCAGCAGGTCGGCCGGGAAGGCAGGAGCACGGTGGAAACAGGCTATTCCGTAAGCTCTCAGCAAAACAATTATGTGCGCTATTTTAATGAATTATTAAACCGATAAAAACGTACATTTGTGCTGAAGGCAGGCAGCTGTAAAAGGCGCTGAAAACAATTCAAAAACGATTGACATTACGAAATAAAAACATCATATACATGGACACAACAGCAGAATTAAAAAACGTAGCATTAGAACAGAAACATGTTTCATTAGGCGCTAAAATGGTGCCTTTCGCAGGATATAACATGCCGGTTTCCTATACCGGGCTGAATGACGAACACATGACCGTGCGCAACGCAGTGGGTGTTTTTGATGTGAGCCACATGGGCGAATTTATTTTAAAGGGCGATGATGCACTCGACCTGATCCAGCGCGTGACATCAAATGATGCTGCAGTGCTGGCCGATGGCAAGATCCAGTACTCCTGCCTTCCAAACGACAAGGGCGGCATCGTGGATGATTTGCTGGTGTACCGGATCAATGAAAAAGAATACATGCTGGTGGTGAATGCTTCCAACATTGAAAAAGACTGGAACTGGATCAGCAACTACAATACAAAGAATGTGGAGATGAAAAACATTTCCGATTCTGTTTCATTACTCGCCGTACAGGGGCCAAAAGCGATCCTTGCCTTACAGAAACTAACAGACATCAACCTTTCCGAAATTCCTTATTACTCTTTCAAAAAAGGCACCTTCAACGGTGAAGCCAACGTAATCATTTCCAACACAGGTTACACAGGCGCAGGCGGATTCGAGCTCTATTTTGCAAATGAAGTGGCTGATAAAATGTGGGATGCGATCTTTGCTGCAGGCGCTGAGTTCGGCATCAAGCCAATTGGTTTGGGCGCACGCGACACGCTTCGCCTCGAAATGGGCTTCTGCCTTTACGGAAATGATATCGACGACACTACTTCACCGATCGAAGCGGGATTAGGCTGGATCACCAAATTCACAAAGGAATTCACCAACAAAGCTGCAATCCTCGAACAAAAAGAAAAAGGAGTTTCTAAGAAATTAGTTGGCTTCGAAATGATCGACCGCGGAATCCCCCGCCACGACTACCCGATCGCTGATGCTTCCGGGAACATCATCGGGAAAGTAACTTCAGGAACGCAGTCGCCATCGCTGAACAAAGCGATCGGCATGGGTTACGTTCAAACCGCTTTCGCGAAAGCTGATTCCGAGATTTTCGTTATGATCCGCGATAAGGCGATCAAAGCAAAAGTTGTGAAGATCCCGTTTTATAAAGCATAATTTCAATGCGCAGTTCTCGATACATCACGCTGAAAAAGCGTGACACTCGAACTGACGTTAAATAAAATGATCCTGCGATACGTAGTATGGAAAAAAAGCTGATTGTTGATGTTTGCCTTTCACCGCATTTATACCCTGTTTACCACAAGGATGACCACATCGTTGTAGTCATTGATATTCTCCGCGCCACATCTGCCATGTGCACGGCTTTTGAACATGGCGTGGACAAGATGATCCCGGTGGCCAGCGTGGAAGAAGCCACCGAATATAAGAACCAGGGCTTCCTCGTGGGTGCAGAACGCAACGGCATTGCCCTTGAAGGATTTGATTTCGGCAACTCGCCTTACAGCTACATGACGGATGCCATTAAAGGGCAAACCATCGTGATCTCCACCACCAACGGAACACAGGCCATCGAGGCTGCGCGGAATGCGTATAAAATTGTGATCGGCGCATTCACCAATATTTCTGCTTTGTGCGACTGGCTGCAAACGCAGGACCGAAATGTGCTGCTGCTGTGCTCCGGATGGAAAAACCGCTTTAACCTTGAAGACAGCCTGTTTGCAGGCGCTGTGGCGGAGCGTCTTTCAGCCGGCGGACTGTTCCGGACAGGCGATGCAGCATTGGCAGTTTCTTCGCTTTACAGCCAGGCGAAAACAAACCCCTATAAATTCCTGCATAATTCTTCCCATGCTGAAAGACTTGCTGCAATGGGACTGAAGGCAGACATCAAATACTGCCTTCAGGTGGACCGGACAAAAGTGATCCCGGTACTGGATGGCAAGCATCTCATCAAATTATCTTAATTCCCCTTCTTTTATTTTGTAAATTTGAGTTCAGGAAGCTTCTTTCTGCCTTCTGAGAACACACCATGAAAAAAGTTTTTTTAGTCCTCATTGCCCTTGCACTTGCCTTTTTCTTTATTCCTTCGCAGGAGCCGGCATATTCATGGGGATTCTTCGCGCACAAGAAGATCAACAGGATGGCAATATTTACATTGCCTTCCGAGATGATGGGATTTTATAAGCAGCACATCGAATACATCACCGAACATGCCGTGGATCCGGATAAACGCCGCTACGCCAACGAAGATGAAGCACCGAGGCATTACATCGACATCGATCATTACGGCGAGTATGCCTTCGACTCCGTTCCGAAATTCTGGAAGAATGCAGTAAAAAAATATTCGGAAGATACACTCAAGGCCTATGGCATTGTTCCATGGCACATCGAAAAAATGGTGTACCGCTTAACGGAAGCATTCAAACAGGAAAATCTCGACCTCATCCTCCACTACTCTGCCGACCTTGGCCATTACATTGCCGACTCGCATGTCCCGCTGCACACCACCGAAAATTACAACGGGCAGATGACCAACCAAAAGGGGATCCACGGCTTCTGGGAATCGCGCATCCCGGAAATGAAATCGGATGGCTATGATTATTTTGTAGGAAAGGCAAAATATATTGACAAGCCGATCAACAAGGCATGGGAAACAGTGAAGGCAAGCCATGCCGCAGTGGATTCGGTCTTAAAATTTGAAGCGGCACTGAATGCAAAGTACTCCCCGGATAAAAAATACAGCTTCGAGAACCGTGGTGCCACACTGATGAAAGTGTACTCGAAAGAATACACGGAAGATTATGATAAAATGATCGCGGGAATGGTGGAACGGAGAATGCGCACCGCGATCATCACTGTTGGCAGCCTTTGGTACACCGCCTGGGTGAATGCCGGAAAGCCCGACCTCAACCGCTTTGGCAGCAAGGAAGTCAGCGATTCGTTAAAAAAGGCGAATGCCGCGGAGGAAGAACTGTGGAAAACGGGAAAGACGAAAGTGGTGAAGGGGCATGATGATTAAGGGATGTGAGATGTGAGATGTGAGATGTGAGATGTGAGATGTGAGATGTGAGATGTGAGAATGCGGCCTCAGAGAGGCCAAACATTTTTAGAAAAAACCATGAGTGATTAAAAACTTGCCCCAGCGGGGCAAAACATTAACCACCCCAGCCCGGCAGGAGGAACCGCTCTGTAAAAAAACTCAATGAAAAAATTTCTCAAACTATTCTCCTGCTTTATTCTCATTCTTATTGCAGTTTATTTTCTTTTCTTCAGCAAGCGTTATCCACTGGGCATCATCAGCCATTCCATGTCGGTAGGCGATTCGGTTGATTCCTACAACGGCGTTGTGGTTTACAACAACGGGATGGACTATCCGAAAAGCTATGGCAAACATTATAATTCCGACAGCTCTTTTTATTATGGAAAAAAGTGGCAGTGTGTTGAATTCATCAAACGTTATTATTATGATCATCTCCGGTTTACAATGCCTGACGGCATGGGCAACGCGAAAGATTTTTATGATCCTGCTGTAAGCAACGGAAAGCTCAACAAGCAAAGGGGATTGCTGCAATTCAGGAATGACAGCACTTCGAAGCCACAAGCTGATGACATTCTTGTCTTTGGCGGGAAATACGGGCATGTGGCTATTGTAACCAATGTAAGCGATACCGAAGTGGAAGTGATCCAGCAGAACATTTACATGACGCCAAGGGAAACATTTTCACTGAAATTCAACAATGGAATTTATTCTGTTGGCGGGAAGAAGAAACCGAACGGCTGGCTGAGAAAAGCTAACTAATTATTTTTTTCGTCTTCGCACAAAAACAATCAAAACAAAACCTAAAAGCGGGATAAGCAGCCATGGAGCGAATGAACGCTTATGCCGCAATGATACAAGCCTTGCTGTTGATGAGCTGAGCCTGGCATAAGCAGCAATAACTTTCGCAGTGTTCATCTTCGCAGTTGCCTTTTTTGCTGAGCGCCTTAACTCCTCTTCCAGCTTTCTTCCTTCGATCGCTTTTGTATAATCACCCTTGCTCCAAATTGCCGTCTTTGCTGCCACCGAATCGCAGCGGCTTTTAATGGAAGGATCGTATTCGCCCGCAAGCCGGTATGGTTCCGCCGCAGACTGATATGCATACGTCAATTCATTCAGTTTGCCAAGCGTGGCCAGCAGGTCAGCCACAAAAATATTCTGAGGCTTCACGAGCAACATCCGTTCGTGCAGCTGAAAGTTCAGCTGGTAGATCACTCTGTTGAGATCCTCCATGCTGAGTGCTGTGCCCGCATCCAGCACAGGGTGCGTTTTCAGCCATCCCGGTGATTGCCCTTCCTTTTTTTCCGCTTCCAGTATTTTCAGATGGATCCATTCAGAGCCATTGTGAGATGACCTGTCCAGCTCATAGGCCTTCTTTGTATAATAATAAGCAGAGTCTGTATTGCCGGTCAATTCGTACAGCACACCAAGGTTCGCACTGATCCTGTAATTTAACCCTTTGATGGCCATTGCGCTGAACAGTTTCTTTTTAGCCGCTGCATAATCGCCTGTAAAAATATCACACACGGCCAGTTCATTCAGGTATTCCCAATCATTGGGCCCCTTATGGAAATTTTCTTCCACAAACGCTTTCCATTCCTGCACCTTTCCCGAGTAGTTGTTCAGCTTCAGGCCCCGGATCTCAGAAAGCGGCAGGGCCGGGTAATTCCCGAACACATCCACTGCATAGGCATTGATGCAGGCATGGGACTGCGCCGAAAAAACAATAAAGAGGTATATGAAGAGTTTCCTGATAGTATGCGTTTTAAACATCCGGGCGTTGAAAGTAATCTTCTGCCATTAAAACAAATATATTAAAAGTTTTCGCGGCTTACAAATTGTAGTAAATTTGAAAGAGGAACACACATCCAGAAGCCCTGAATCCCAAATGAAAAAATTTCTTTTCCCGATCCTGATCGTATGCACGCTTTTATCCTGCAGCACTTCTTCCTTCTTTTACGCGCCTGAAAAGGCACTGGCACATTCTCCTGACACAAGTATTTACAATGTGGAGGTCATCAATTTCAAATCGGGCAACGGCAATACATTGAACGGATGGTTCCTGAAACCGAAGTCAGGCCCGGCAAAAGCGACCGTTCTGCAATTGCATGGCAACGGCGGGAACATCTCTTATCAATATCAATTTGCAGAGCCCCTGGTGAAAGCGGGCTACCAGGTGATGGTGTTCGATTATGAAGGCTATGGAAATTCCACAGGCAGCCCTTCACAGGAAAAAGTGCTGGATGATGCCATTCAATCATTGAAATACATCCGGCAGCGGGAAGATGTGGCCGGCAAAAAGCTGATCCTGTTCGGGCAATCGTTGGGCGGGCATTTATCATGCGTGGTTGCAGCTAAGGAAGGTGCAATGATCGATGCGCTTGTTGTGGAAGGTGCATTTTCAGGGCATGAGCTGATGGCGATGTATGTCGGCAAACAGCACGGCGCACCGAAATGGCTGGCGAAATTACTGGTGCGCACCAAATACGAAGCGATCAATTACATTGATAAGGTAACTGTTCCGAAGCTGATCATTCACAGCACGGAAGATGCTACCTGCCCGTTCGTTATGGGAAAAGCATTGTATGAAAAAGCAATCATGCCGAAGGAATTCTGGGAAGTGAAAGGCGGCCACATCATGGCAAGCCGCTTGTATCCGAAGGAGTTTGTGGAGCATTTTGATAAGCTGTTGCAGTAGAATCATTTCCATCCTGTGCTAAGGATTACCGTTATTCCGTGCTACGCCTGTCCCGGACCTGATGCGGGAACACGGGATGACGGAACATTATAGTAAGATAAAAACAGATCTGTGAAATCCGTGTAATCTGTGGTGAAACACTAAACCTCCTCGATCACAAACCCCAGCTTCTTCAGATCATTCCAATAACCGGGATATGATTTCTTTACGATCTCCGGATGCTCAATGAGCACCGGATCAAACTTCAGTGCAAGCGGTGCAAATGCCATGGCCATGCGGTGGTCATCGTAGGTATGAATGGAGGACGGGGCATTTAAAACAGGTGATGGCATGATCTTCACAGCCTTGTCGTTCCTGATCTCCAGCTCCACGCCCATCTTTTTTAATTCATTCTGCAGCGCAACGACTCTGTCTGTTTCCTTGATCCGTAAGGTATGCAGGCCGTTAAAAAAAGAAGGGATCTGCAATGCTGCCGTTGTTACGGCAACTGTCTGCGCAATATCCGGGCAATCGGAAAAATCAAATCCGAAGTGCTCATCCTTCACGCGCATTTTTGTAAGGCGGATGCCATCGGGAATAAATTCGGTCCTTACCCCGAAAAATGTAAATACATCGGCAATGATCGCATCGCCCTGCAAACTTGGGTTCTTCAGGCCTTTGATGGTGATGTCGGCTTCCTCTGCCAGCGCTGCTATTTCGTACAGGTACGATGCCGAGCTCCAGTCGCCTTCCACATTGTATACATATTCATCATCGCTTTTTTTATGATAGCTTTGCTTGCTCACCGAGATCGCATTGCCGTGCCACACGCCATACACGCGGAATTCCTCCAGCATTTTCAGGGTCATGTTGATGTAAGGGCGCGATGTTACTTCTCCCCTGAACTTTATCACGAGCCCGTTCTGCAAGGCCGGAGAGATCAGCAGCAGCGCCGAAATGAACTGGCTGCTTACATTTCCGTCCATTTCCACTTCGCCGCCTTTCAATGTTTTCCCTTCCACCTTTAGCGGGGGAAAGCCTTCCTTCCCCATATAAGTAATGTTAGCGCCAAGTTGCCGCAGCGCATCCACGAGGATCCCGATCGGGCGCTGCTTCATCCTTTCGGAACCGGTGATGATCCTTGTGCCCGGCTTTGTGGCATAGTAAGCTGTTAAAAAGCGCATTACCGTACCGGCGGGCCCTACGTCAATGGTCTGCATCCCGGGAGTGTAAAGAATATCCTGCAGGGTTTGCGTATCCTGCGCGCTTGCAATGTTCCTGATCTCAAACTCATCTTCACACAGTGCCTGTATGATCAGTGCACGGTTGCTTTCACTTTTTGAAGCAGTCAATTCAATGGTGCCGGTTATTTTTTTTGAAGGGTGAGAGATCCTGTAATTCATATTACTTCAAGAGTTTAGCTTCCTTTGTATAGTAGTTCAGCGCTTCTTTAATCAGTTCCGCATTTGCAGATCTGTTTATTTCACAGTTGCCAATGCCTGCGAGCAACGAAAAGCTGATACCATCCTTCTCATTTTTCTTATCGTGTTTCATGAGCTCCAACAGCCGCTCCTGCCCCATCTTTTCAATGGAGATGCCCTTGTATGTTTTTAAAATAAAGCGGGTGACTGTTTCCAGCTCTCCTTCCGGCAGTCCGCAAACCTTGTAAGAAAGCCAGGCTTCGCAAACCATGCCCGCAGCAATAGCTTCACCATGGAGCAGGGGCTTCTTCGCATCGTTTTCAAGTGAATATGTTTCTATGGCATGGCCGATGGTATGTCCGAAGTTTAGCATCTTCCTTTTTCCTTTTTCCTTCGGGTCTTCCTGCACCACCTCATTTTTGATCTGTATGGAAATTTTTATCAGCTCTTCCAGCTCATCCGGGTCACCGGGCTTGTGCTGTATGATCTTCTTCCAGTATGCTGCATCCGCGATCAGCGCATGCTTGACCATTTCCGCAAAGCCGGATAATACCTGCCTCCGGTCGAGTGTGCGTACAAAATCACTGTTGATAAAAACCGCGGCAGGATTGGAGAATACGCCGATCTCGTTCTTCAGGTGATGAAGGTCGATGCCGGTCTTTCCGCCAACCGAGGCATCCACCTGCGAAAGTAAAGTTGTGGGAATATTGATGAAATCGATGCCGCGCTTGAAGGTGGAGGCAATAAAGCCGCCCATGTCGCTGATCACGCCGCCGCCAAGGTTTACAAAAAGCGAATGCCGGTCGGCGCCCAGCTCGCTCAGCGTGCTCCAGATCTGGGCGCACACTTCCAGGCTTTTGTTCTCTTCCCCGCTTTCGATCTCGATCAGCTCAGCATCCTTAAAATACTCAACCTGCTCTACCAGCCGCGGATAACAATGCTTCAGGGAGTTTTCGTCAACAAGGATAAAGAGCTTCGAATACTTATCCTTTGCCGTCCTGAAAAAACGGTTGATCTCCTTTGCTATGCTTGTATTTATATAAACGGAATAGCCCGCTGACTTTATCTCTGGCATATAATTTAATTATCACAAATATAATCAAAGCTGTTCAATTTACCACGGAGAAGCGGAGAACACCGAGAGCCACCGAGATATTGTCTTTTTTAGCAGGCCTATGCTGAAAAATCATTTTATTTATCGTAATAAGCAATTATCTTTGCTATGGAAATCCGGGAACACTGTTAATCGGACTTACCATCGGGACATAAACCTGAAACTTTATAAACTAAGTACTTCAACCTGAAATATATTTATGCTTTCATTCAACAATACAGAAGTTGCCTTTTCCGGGAAATCCAATAACGACCTTAACCGTTCTTACTGGCTCTTCAAGCTGGTCTCCAACAGCACTTTTGTGAATATCGGGAAATCTCTTACCACTTTTGCGATCAAAACCTACCTGCCGATCAAAGCGCTGATCAAAGCTACGATCTTCAAGCAGTTCTGCGGCGGCGAAACGATTCATGAATGCGACAGGACAATAAAGGAGCTGGGGAAATTCAACGTGGGCACCATCCTCGATTATTCGGTGGAAGGCAAAGAAAGCGAACAGGATTTCGATGCCTGCCAGAGAGAAACCATTGAAACGATTGAGAAAGCAAAGAACGATGAGCATATCCCGTTCTGTGTTTTTAAAGTAACAGGACTTGCACGCTTTGAGCTGCTGGAGAAAGTAAGCGCAAAAGCAACACTGGGTCCCGAAGAGCAAAAAGAATACGGCCGCGTGCAATTGCGCGTCAGCGCGATCTGCAAAGCAGCATACGATGCGGGAGTCCCCATTTTCATTGATGCGGAGGAAAGCTGGATCCAGGAGGCAGTTGACAACCTGGCGAACCAGATGATGGTGCTCTACAATACCGAAAAAGCGATCGTTTATAATACCTACCAGTTGTACCGCAAGGACAGGCTTTCCTACCTGCGTGTTTCCTTTGAAAAAGCAAAAGAGAACAATTATTTTTTGGGTGCAAAGCTGGTACGCGGCGCCTACATGGAAAAAGAACGCAAGCGCGCACTGGAGAAAGGATATCCCTCGCCCATCCAGGATAGCAAGGAAAACACCGACCGCGATTATGATGCGGCAGTAGAGTTTTGCACAGAGCATATCGGGCGCATTGCCTTTTGTGCCGGCACACACAATGAACTTAGCTCGATGAAGCTGGCAGAGCTCATGCAGAAAATGAACATTCCTGCAGGCAACAAGCACATTTATTTCTCCCAGCTGCTCGGCATGAGCGACCATATCAGCTTCAACCTTGCCAATGAAGGATACAATGTGGCGAAATATGTTCCCTACGGCCCCGTACGTGAAGTATTACCCTACCTGATCCGCAGGGCACAGGAAAACACTTCTGTTAAAGGACAAACCGGCCGAGAGCTGAGTTTGATCATCAAGGAAAAAGAAAGAAGGAAGAAACCGGGCAATTGATCAATTCCAACTCAATACACCGTCTGCCGTTCTACGACACGGCATCTCTGTAAAATCACAACGCTAAGAGAATTCTACCTGCTAAAAATTACAGAAGAACTTTCCGGTCATGGCACGGAATAACCTGAACATATCCCATAAATTATAATTCGTCGAAATTCTTATCCCGCATCAATTTTCTTTCTACTTTTGCATTTAACCAAACGGTTAAACCATTCAATTAAATGAAACAGTTAAAAGATACCTCTACCGAAGAAAAGATCCTGGAAGCCGCCAAGGAGGTATTCATGAAATACGGGCTTTATGGCGCCCGCATGCAGGACATAGCCGATACTGCAGGCATTAACAAGGCGCTTCTTCACTATTATTTCAGGAACAAGGAAAAGATGTTCGACAAGGTGTTTGAAGGCGCCCTGCAAAAATACTTCACGCAGATGGATGTATTCGGCGACACGACGCTCCCGATCAAAGAGCGCATTTTCAGGTACATTGATAACATCGTGAACTTTCTTTCGGAATACCCGCAGATGACCATGTTCATCATCAAGGAGATCAGCATCAACCCGGAAATGTTCAAGGAAAAAGTACAACCGCTGAAAAAAGGCAGGGGCGTACGCTTTATCCAGGCACTGGAGGAAGAGATCAGCACAGGAAAAATAAAAAAGGTCGATTCCGTCATGTTCATGATCAACCTGCATTCACTTTGCACCTATCCATTCATAGGAGCGCCTCTATTTAAGCATGCGCTGAAGGCGAATGGAAAAGATTACGAAAAAGATTTTTCCACCGAAAAGCTGAAACAATCGGCAAAAAACTTTGTTGAACTAACACTCGGAAAATAACAGACATACTATTAACAAACCTATATGAAACGTTTTACATTTTTATTCGTCCTTTTTTCAGGCATGTGCTTCGGGCAAACATTGTCCCTCGACTCCTGCATACAAATGGCGAAGCGCAATTACCCGCTCATCAAGCAAAACAGGCTGATCTCCGAAAGTGAAGAGAACACGCTGAAAGCCGACAACAAGAACTGGCTTCCGAAAATCTCCTTCATCGGTAAAGCAACTTACCAGTCGGAAGTAGTTGAATTCCTTGGCAAATCGTTCCCGCACGACAGCTACATCACGGCACTTGACCTTGAGCAGACTGTTTACGACGGCGGACAGATCAAACAGCAAAAGAACCTCGACAGGCTCAACGGCGAAACCGAGCTGCTGAAAAACCAGGTGGAGCTGTACAAGCTTGCTGACCGCATCACCCAGCTGTACAGCAATATCCTGCTGCTTCGCGAGAACACTAAAACACTGAACATTTACAAGGATGATATCACTAACAAAAAGAAGATCCTTGCTTCTTCCGTAGCAAACGGACTGAGCCTGCAAAGCAACCTGGATGCGCTTGAAGCGGAAGAGCTGAAAACAGAGCAATCGCTGATCGAAGCAAAAGAGAACATTGCGGCATTGTACCAGACAATGGCGATGTATATCAACAAAACAATGGACGACAGCACAGACCTGAGCTCGCAGCCGATCATGTCGGTGAGCGCAGGCAACGAGCTGAACCGCCCGGAGCTGAAACTATTCGAATCACAGAAATCGATGCTCGATGTGCGCCACAAGCTCAATACAAAATCGGCATTCCCACGCCTCGCATTAAGCGCGGAAGGCGCATACGGCAGGCCGGGCCCTAATTTCCTGAACCAGGACCTGCGCTTTTTCGGGCAGGCAGCTGTAAGCCTGAAATGGAACATTGGCGCACTGTACAACCTTTCCAATGAAAAGCAGAACATCAGCATCAGCAAGCAGATGGTGGATGTGCAGAAGGAAGTGTTCGAGTTCAACCTGAGAACGGCAATGGCACAGCAAACTGCACAGATCAATTCGCTAAGGGAGATTCTCGAGAAAGACAAGCAGATCATTGAAAAACGCCACCGTATCCGGGAAACCGCATCCAAACAGCTGGAGAACGGCAGCATCACCTCCACGGATTATCTCACCGAGCTGAACGCGGAGATGCAGGCAACACTCAATGAAAAAGTGCATGAGATCAAATTAATGAATGCGATCAGCAATTACAACACAAGCAAAGGAATCAACAATTTTTAATAAAGTCCATCAATGAAAAACGAACACACAGAAAATCAAACTATGGAAAATGCGCCTGAAAAGAAAAGCAAGAAAAAGCTTTTTATCATCGCGGGTGTTTTAGGAAGCGCGCTGATCATCGGCATCATTTATTTTATCATTGCTGCGGGCTATGAAACTACCGACAATGCACAGCTGGATGCCGACATTGTGCCGATCCGCTCAAGTGTTTCAGGTTATATCAAAACCATCCACTTCAAAGACAATGAGCATGTGAAAAAAGGACAGCTCCTGGTGACGATCGATGATACCGACCTGAAAACAAAGGTAGCACAGGCACAGGCTGCACTTGAAAATGCAAAGGCAAACCTGCTTTCCGTAAAGAGTAATGCCAATGCGGTAAGCCAGAATGCGGATGCTTCGGTGCTGACTTCATCATCCGTTGAGCAGAATGTAAATTCCGCGAAAGCGCGTTTAACAAAATCACAGGAAGATTTCAAGAGGATCGAGAACATGTACAATGCAAAGGCTGCAACACAATCGCAGTACGACGCAGCAAAGGCTGAGCTCGACATCGCGAAAGCGCAATACGAAGGAGCAGTAAGCCAGTACAAATCATCTTCCGCACAATCGCAGGGAATCCGCTCACAGGCAGACGCACAGCAGGCGCAGATCACACTTGCAGAAGCACTGATAAAACAGCGCGAAGCTGAATTGGCATTAGCTCAAACGCAGCTCGACAATGCAACAATTGAATCGCCATGCGATGGCATTGTGACCAGGCGTTCGGTTGAAGAAGGCCAGTATGTGACCATTGCACAGCCTTTGTGCTCCACGATCGACAAAACACATTTATGGATCACTGCAAATTTTAAAGAAACGCAGGTAAAGAAAATAAAGCCCGGACAGGAAGTTGATGTAAAGATCGATGCATTCCCTGACCTGAAGATCAAGGGAAAAGTGGAATCGTTCATTGGTGCAACCGGGGCAAAATTCTCCCTGCTTCCACCGGATAACTCCACCGGAAATTTTGTAAAGATCATTCAGCGGATCCCTGTACGCATTGAACTGACAGAGTATCCGAAGGATGCAACCGATGAGCTGTTTCCGGGCTTGAGCGCTTTTGTTGAAGTGAATGTGAAGTAATTTACCACTAAGTTCAAATGTGTAAGTCTGCTTCCCGACTCTGCTCGAAGTGACTGTAGAGCCTTGTCAGTTCGAGCGAAGTCGAGAACGCGCGAAAGCATAAGCGCCTTTAAAGATTGATGAAGCCATTAAAATTTTTGTACGTCTACATATTAGAATGCTCTGACAAAACCTATTATACAGGCGTTACCAATAACCCTGAACGCAGGCTGGAGGAGCACAATTCCGGGAGCAACAAAGGCAGCTACACATCTTCAAGGCTTCCTGTAAGAATGATCTACTGCGAACGGTTTACTGATTTTGACCTTGCGATCAAATGGGAAAAGCGGATAAAAGACTGGAGCAGGAAGAAGAAAGAGGCATTAATAAAAGAGAATTGGGATCAGTTAAAAATAGCAGCCGAGTGTAAAAATGAAAGTTCTCATAAAATAAAGGCCAATACGCCGGCGCACGTTCTCGACTTCGCTCGAACTGACAGCCCGCAAGAGCCTGAATAAATAATAATATCACATTGGAAACAGCAGCACACATAAAACCCGTTTACCCTACCGGCGCCACCAAATGGATCCTGATCCTGACGGCGGTATCCTGCGCCATTCTTGAGCTCATCGACACCACCGTTGTGAACGTGTCGCTACGCGAGATCAGCGGCAGCATTGGCGCCACAACAACAGAGATCGCCTGGGTGATCACCGCTTATGCGATCTCCAATGTGATCATCATTCCGCTTACCAGCATGCTCTCCGACCTCTTCGGAAGAAAAACATATTTCACTGCATCCGTTGTCATCTTCACTTTTTCATCGCTCATGTGCGGGCTCTCCACCAATCTCTGGATGCTTGTCTTCTGGCGCTTTGTGCAGGGTATCGGCGGTGGCGGATTATTATCAACCGCGCAGTCGATCATTGTCGGCGCTTTTCCTCCTGAGAAGATCAGCACCGCCAATGCGATCTTCGGAATGGGCATCATCCTGGGCCCTACATTCGGCCCGGCATTGGGAGGATTCATCACTGATAATTTTTCCTGGCACTGGATCTTCTTTGTGAACATCCCGATCGGGATCGTGGCAACCGTACTTGCATGGACCTACGTTACTGATATGGCCGGCGCAAAAAAACCGCGGAAGATCGATTGGTGGGGAATTATATTTCTGGTCGCGGCAGTGGGCTCGCTGCAGTTTGTGCTTGAAGAGGGCACATCCAAGGATTGGTTCGAAAGTCCGGAGATCACTACCTTTTCTATCGTTGCCCTGCTTGGCCTGATGGCTTTCATTTACCGCGAGCTGCACATTGATTATCCTGCAGTGAACATCCGGCTGTACAAAAATTACAACCTGGCCATGGGCAGCTTTATGAACTTCATGCTCGGATTGCTTTTATTCGGGACCGTATTTATTTTCCCTTTGTTTGCACAGATCTCATTGGGCTGGACCGCCACGCAAACAGGAACCTTCATGATCCCGAGCGCCCTGTGCACAGCTGTTTCCATGCCTATTGTCGGGAAGCTGCTGGGCTCCGGAAAAAATCCGAAGAGCATCATCCTCATCGGCATCTTTATCACCTTCGGCTTCCTCATGATGATGGCTTTTTCTTCACCTGATTCGAGCCAGAACGATTTTTATCTGCCGTTTGTGTTGCGCGGCGTAGGGCTTGCTTTTATGATGTCACCCATACTTTCACTTGCAGTTGCAGGCCTTCGCGGGAAGGACATGGCGCAGGCGATCGGGCTGGCGAACATGATCCGCCAGCTGGGTGGCGCAGTAGGCATTGCCCTGCTGAATGTTTTCCTGACGCATAAAAATGCAGAAGTAAGGGGAAGCATGCTTGGTTATGTCACGGATTATAACAATGTGGCAGCAGAGCGCATTTCAATGCTTACACAGAATTACATTTCAAAAGGCTTTGGCGCAGAGGATGCGCAGGCGCTTGCTTATAAGGGTATGGAAGGAATGCTCTACAGGCAGCAGGCGCTTGTGAGCTATGACCAGGGATTTTTTGCGGTAGGTATTTCCATTCTTATCTGCATCCCGATCGTGATGCTGATCCGTTATAAGAAAGGTGTTCCTGCGAAGCCGATTGCAGATCATTGATCCCGGACTCATCGCTTTATCATCCTATATTCATTTCAATGCATCGTTGTCATTCCGAGCTTGCCCGAGGAATCTTACTCTGTGCGAAAGCCATGTTGGAATAAGATCCCTCGGGCAAGCTCGGAATGACACGCCACTCACCTCGAAGATCTGCAGTTATTTTAAAAGGAATTAGTTGCAATCGCAGGAATCATTTTCCATACGGAGATCGATCGCGGTAACAACTTTTGAAATCGTATCACAATCAGCGATCACGATGCGCACATTCTGCCCGTCGGCTGTATTGCCTTCCACGGCATAGGTCCCGTAAGGCTTATCGTGCACATTGCTTTTGTCGTAATTGATCTTTCCTGTCTTCAGCACTTCTCTGATCTCTGTTTCCGTAATGTTCCGGCATTTCATGCGGCATTCGCCATGCTGGCTCAGCTCCAGCTTCTGGTAGCTTAATTCTTCCAGTTTTGCCGAGCCCGGCAGCTTACAGCCACGGCCTTTGAAAATGATGCTTACCGCAAGGCAGCCGAGTAAAAATCCAAAACCGTAAAATCGTAATCGCCTGTAAAGGTCAGCGTTCCTGGAAGGTAAAGCCATAAAGGAGGTAATATGTATTATTTAATAAGTAATAGCTGAACCGGGGAAAGTATCCTGTTTTAATTTTTCAATCTTCAATCAACAATTTCAATCCTACATTCCTGCCATGAATAAGTTAATGTCTTTATACGGCAGCTTAAACATTTCGCCAAGCACTTCGCTGGTGAGCACGCCGTTGTACACATAGATTCCGTTGCGAACGCCTTCGTCCCTGCGGAGCATATTCTCCACGCCGCCTTCTTCACCGATGTTCAAAAGGATCGGTGCGAAAATGGTGCTGAGCGCATAGGAAGCTGTGCGGGAAACACGCGAGGCAATATTGGGTACGCAATAATGGATCACGCCATGCTTGCGGAATACAGGCTTTGAATGATTGGTCACTTCGGAGGTTTCGAAGCAGCCACCCTGGTCGATGCTTACATCAATGATCACGGAGCCGACCTTCATCTCGCTCACCATGGCTTCCGTCACCACACAAGGTGTCCTTCCTTTTGAGGCACGGATGGCGCCGATCACCACGTCTGCAGTTTTTAAATGCTTTGCAAGCACGCGGGGCTGGATCACGGAAGTGAAGATACGCGTTCCGATATCGCTCTGAAGCCTTCTTAATTTATAGATGGAATTGTCGAACACTTTTACAGAAGCTCCTAATCCCAATGCTGCACGCGTAGCGAATTCGCCCACTGTACCTGCACCGAGGATCACCACTTCGGTTGGCGAGATGCCGGAGATCCCACCGAGAATAGCGCCCTGCCCGTTATTGACATTGCTTAAATATTCTGCCGCGATCAAAATGGATGTGCCGCCTGCGATCTCTCCCATGGAGCGGATCACGCTGTAAATGCCATCCTGGTCCTTGATCCAGTCGAAAGCAATGGCGGTAATTTTCTTTGCCATAAGCTGCTTGAGGAAATCTTCGGGCTGAACGGTAAGCTGCAGTGCGGAGATCAGCGTTTGCTTCTGCTGCATCATCTCTATCTCCTGCGGTGCAGGAGGCGCAACTTTTAAAATAATATCTGCTTTGTAAACATCTTCGGGGCTGTACACGATCTGTGCCCCTGCTTCGCTGTAATCATGATCCTGGAAATTGGCCATCTTCCCTGCATTGGTTTCCACCACGATGCGGTGCCCGTTGTTCACCAGCAGTGCAACAGCATCCGGCACGAGTGCCACGCGGTTCTCCTGGAAGGAGATCTCTTTAGGGATGCCAATGAACAATTTGCCTTTTTTTCGCCCTACTTCCAGCATTTCTTCCTGGGGCATCAAAGCGGTTTGGGTAAGCGAAGCCAGTAATTCCTTAGATGTTTTCATTATTCGGTTATTTAGCCAGAGCGAAAACAAATTTACAAAAACTATTACAATTATTTTAGTTTAAATTGAAAACAAAAACGCCCTCCGCAATTTGCGGAAGGCGTTTTTTAAAATTCAAGTTCTAAAGCTCAGCTTACTGCAAAACGATCTTTTTGTAAGCCTTGTTTCCTGTGCCGGTAACTTCAAGGAAATATACTCCTTTGTCGTAACCGCCCAGGTCAAATGAATGGGTGTATGTTCCTGCAAAGCGGGAAAGCTTTTCAGCTGCCACCACTTTACCCTGCACATCCATGATCCTCACCACCAGGTCACCGCTCAGTGACTGGTTGTAGCTGATCGTGAATGTTCCTGTGGAAGGGTTTGGATAAACAGTTACAGCTTCAGATGCCGCAGCATCAGCAATGGTTGTACACAAGTCTACAACAAGGTTTTCCGTATCCGTTCCTGTGCATCCGTTGGCATCCGTATAATCATAGCTTACTGCGTATGTACCGGCGCCAATGCCTGTATCAAATGAGCTTCCGCTCACGCCTGTACCTGCATAAGTACCGCCTGCAGGAGTTCCCGAGCTAAGGCTGATCACACCCGAGTAAATGCAATAAAGCGGGAAAGAAGCCAGGTCAACAGTTGGTAAAGGATTCACAGTAATTGTGATCATGCCGGTATTTGTACAGCCTGTAGCGGTTGTTGTTCCTGTTACCATATACATCATTGTACCTGCAGGTGTAAAAGCAACACCATCGGTAACGCTGTTATCCCAGGTATATGTATCCGCGCCGCTGCCTGATAATGTAACGGAAAAACCATCACAAATGGCATCCCCAGAAGCATCAGAGCTCGCGCCTACTGCAGGAAGAGGATTCACGGTAATCGTGATCATGTCTGTATTGGCACAGCCTGTTGCTGTTGTTGTACCTGTTACCATGTATGTAGCTGTACCTGTTGGTGTAAATGCTACGCCATCGGTTACGCTGTTATCCCATGTGTAGGTATCTGCGCCACTGCCTGTAAGAGTCACTGAAGAACCGTCACAAACAGCATTTGAAGGAGCATCAGAGCCTGCAACTACTGCCGGAAGAGAGTTCACCGTGATCGTGATCACCTCTGTATTTGTACAGCCGGTAGCAGTTGTTGTTCCTGTTACTGTGTACATGCTGGTACCAGGAGGAGTAAATGCTACGCCATCGGTAACGCCATTATCCCACGTATAAGTATCGGCACCGCTGCCCGTTAAGGTCACCGCTGTTCCCTCACACGCCGTATTTCCAGGCGCATCAGAGCTTGAGCCTACTGTAGGTGCTGCATCTACCGTAATCGTATTGTTTGCTGTCTGAACACATCCGTAAGCATCAGTAAGCGTATAGGTCAATGTTTGTGTTCCTGAAGCAGGATCGAAGCTTGTTCCGCTAACGCCTGTTCCGCTGTATACTCCGCCGGCCGGTGATCCGCCGCCGATCGAGATGATTCCCGCATTGCTGCAGACAGTAGCCGGTGACACAGTTAATGCTGCACCGCCTGTAGGGCAAACAATTGTAATTGAATAAGAAGTAGATCCGACACATCCGCTTGCATCACCTGCACTAACAGTAAAGTTAAATGTGCCGGTTGCTGTAGGAGTGCCACTGATGGTTCCGCTTGCTGAAAGCGTTAAGCCCGCAGGTAAAGCTCCTGCAGTTACTGCATACGTTGGAGCTCCCAAAGCGCCTGTCTGGCTTAAAGATTGAGAATATGCAGTGCCTGCTGTTCCGTTTGCAACGGAAGTTGGCGATACACTTACTACAGGGCATACATAAGGTGTATACACTACGTTATCAATTCCGATGTAATCAGAATTTGTTCCCGAAAAACCTGCACCTGTAACATAATAGCGGAATCCGATGCGTCCGGAAGTCGGGGCAGGCAGGCCGCTGATGGTTACAGTATAGAGCGTCCATGCAGTAGGATAAACACCCAAAGCCAGCGTTGGATTAACACTAAGTAATAATGTTGTATAATCGCCAACAGCGACTCCTGTTCCTACAATAGTGCTTGCACCGTTTGTGCTCAGGCGGACTTCGAGGCGGTCGGCATACGAATCCGGCGCAACCTTGCGTGTATAGAATGAAATCACATCGCCGTTCCTGAATGTGCGGTTAGGCGTCATCAGCCAGTTGCTGATCGTGCCTGTGCTTCCGGTGTTGTTATAGTTAGCGCCGATGTATGCATTGGCCGCTCCGTTAAATGCATCAAAAGGGCCGCCGCCTGCAACGCTTGTTCCCTGGAACCAGTTGGTGCTTCCTACGGCAACGCTTGCATTTGTCATAACCCAGCCGCCGGCAGCGAGTGTGGTGATATCGTCAAAATTTTCAGTAAAGGTCTGTGCCTTTGCACTGATCGTACTCGCTGTAACTAATGCAGCGGCTACAAGGGATCTTAAAGTAAGAGTTTTTTTCATGTTGTTTGCTGATTATTTTTTAGTGCTGACCAGGATGAGTTCATTGTCAATTGCAGCTACTGTTGCTGCATCTTTTGCATGAATGCTTTTTTGATTCTGCAATTCTTTCTCGTAAGAAGCGTAAAGGGCAGTGATTTTTTCTTTTGCTGCCGCTGCATTGCTTCTCGAGGTAGATGCCGCTGCAGTTTCCGCTTTAGCGATCTGCTCTGCAAGGTCTTTTAACACTGTGATCTCCTGCAAGGCAGGAGCTGAAAGTAATTTTTTAGCGCCATCCTGCGCCATAGCTGCGCTTCCCATCCAGCCGAGCACCAGCATCAATAATAGTTTTTTTCTCATGTTTAGCATGTTTGATTTTTTTAGTCCTGTTAATAAAAAAAGTGGATGTGATAAAAGTAGTTGATTTTACGAAACCGGGATGGGGAGGAAAAAAACTTAATAAAGAGTTTATTAACAAGCACAAACCCATATAACCAACTGACAACAAATCGGTTGCAGCAAATCCGAGAAAATAAAAGGAAATTAAAAGGTAACGATGCGTGACTCTCCATCTTTTGTAATGGTCACTTTATCGTATTCGAGCGGCATGAGCTCCTGGATCTTTTCCGGCCATTCGATGAAGCAATACGCTTTTGAATAAAAGTAATCTTCATAGCCGAGGTCATAGGCTTCGCCCACATTCTTCAGGCGGTAAAAATCGAAATGATAAATTTTGACCCCTTTTGCGGACATGTATTCATTCACGATCGAGTAGGTTGGGCTGCTGATGGCGCTCATTACGCCCAGCTCTTCGCAGATGGCTTTGATGAGCGTGGTCTTCCCCGCGCCCATCTCGCCGTAAAATGCCACTACACGCTGTCCTTCAAACGATTTCACCAGCTGCTTTGCAGCGGAAGATAATTCTGAAATATTGCTGATGATGATCTTTGACATGCTGAAATAAGGAGATTATTTTGTTTTGATAAATTCTTCGTTTCCTTTTTTCCACTGCTTGAGCTCAAGCGTGTTGTAATCCATGAGCGTGATCTTGTAATGCCATTGCTTCTCTCCTTCGCACTTTATGAATACCTTTCTGCCTTTGAGCATATACGGGCAGGTCACGATCTTCAATCCTTCAAGCGTTAAGCTCGTGGAAGTGTAAATTGTATCCACGAAAGAGATCGTCTGCACGGCTGTATCCTTGCAGCGCACGCATTTCCAGGTGCCGCTCAGCAGGTCGCCATTGGAGCGGCGTGATACGTCTTTCGTTTTCTGAGCGAATGACAGCTGGCTGAGCATCAAAAGAAAAACAAAGATCCTCATTTTTATTTTGCTGAAAGGGTAATGAACGGGATGATCATCTCTTCCAGCGAAACGCCTCCATGCTGGAATGTATTCCGGTAATAACCCACGTAGTAATTGTAATTATTCGGGTAGGCGAAGAACATATCTTCCTTCACAAACACAAAGGCGGTGCTTACATGCTGCTTCGGCAGAAAAGCATCTGCAGGGTTCCGCACCTCGAACACATCTTTCTTCACATAATCCAGGCTCTTTCCTTGTTTGTAACGGAGGTTCGTATTTACATTTTTATCACCCACCACTTTGGATGGCTCGGTAACCTTGATAGTTCCATGGTCGGTGGTGATCACCAGCTTACATTTTTTTGCCGCGATCTGCTTGATGATCTCGTGCAAAGGCGAATGCTCGAACCAGGATAAAGTAATGGAGCGGTATGCGCTTTCATCGTCTGCCAGCTCGCGGATCACTTCCATTTCGGTGCGTGCATGCGAGAGCATATCCACGAAATTATACACGATCACGTTCAGCTTGTTCTGCATCAGGTTGCTCATGTTCTCCGATAATTTTTTCCCGGCAGCATGATTGGTGATCTTGTGATAGCTCATCTTCACATCCTTGCCCAAACGCTTTAATTGCTCAGCAAGCAGCTCTTCCTCGTGCATGTTCTTTCCACCTTCCTCTTCATCGTTCAGCCATAATTTCGGGAAGCGCTTTTCGATCTCGCTTGGCATCAGGCCCGCAAAAAAAGCATTCCGTGCGTATTGCGTTGCAGTAGGCAAAATGCTGCAGTATAATTCTTCGTTGTCCACTTTGAAATACTCAGTAATGATCGGCTGGATGATCTTCCACTGATCGTAACGCAGGTTATCGATGAGCACCACGAATGTAGTTTCATCCTTGTCGAGCATGGGCGCGACACGCTGCTTGAATATAGTATGTGAGAACATGGGCGGGTTCGGATTTTTTCCGTTCAGCCAGCCGATGTAATTGTTCTCAATGAACTTTCCGTATAATTTATTCGCTTCGGATTTCTGCATTTTCAAAATTTCGAACATACTTTCATCCTTGCTGCGTTCCAGCTCCAGCTCCCAGTACACGAGCTTTTTGTAGACCTCCTGCCACTCCGGCCAGTTGAGCCTGTCGCCCATCGTCATCCCGATCTGGCGGAATTCCTGCTGGTAGTTCGAGGTTGTTTTTTCAGAAATAAGGCGTTTGTTATCCAGTGTTTTTTTCAGTGACAGCAGGATCTGGTTCGGGTTCACCGGCTTGATCAGGTAATCGGAGATCTTTGATCCGATGGCATCTTCCATCAGGTGCTCCTCTTCGCTTTTGGTGATCATGATCACCGGCAGGTCGGAATATTTTGCCTTCAGGCGGTTCAATGTTTCGAGCCCCGATAATCCCGGCATGTTTTCATCGAGCAGCACCACCGAATAATCATTTTTTTCAGCAAGCTCCAATGCTTCATCACCACTTGCTGCAGGATGCACATCGTAACCTTTATCCTTTAAAAATAAAATATGCGGCTTCAACAGGTCTATTTCATCATCAGCCCACAAAACATTAATTCTTTCCATAAAAATCGATTTAATTTTAGTTTATAAAGTTATGAATTTAAAGCCTTCCTGCTCTTAAAAAAGGTAAATCAGCCAAACACGCTTTCAATCTGCCGATGCATTCTTTGTTCACCCGGGATTTAAACAGTTTCTTATCTTTGCCTTAATGAACACATTTTCCAATAAGCTGAAGATCTTTAACGACCCCATTTACGGTTTCGTATCTATTCCATATGAGATCATTTATGACCTCATCGATCACCCGTATTTTCAGCGCTTAAGGCGGATCAAGCAGCTGGGGCTGACCAATCTCGTTTATCCCGGCGCATTGCACACCCGCTTTCATCATGCCATGGGCGCCATGCATTTAATGGGACAGGCGATCGAGGTGCTCAAATCAAAAAATCATACCATCACGGAGGAGGAGGCAAAAGGGGTAACGATTGCCATCCTGCTGCACGACATCGGCCACGGGCCATTTTCACATGCGCTCGAGCACAGCATTGTGAGCAACATTAACCACGAAGATATTTCAGAGCTGCTGATGAGCAGGCTTAATGTGGAGTTTAAAGGCGAGCTCGGCCTTGCCATCCGCATTTTCCAGAATAAATACAAAAAGAAATTCCTGCACCAGCTGGTATCCAGCCAGCTCGACATGGACCGCCTCGATTATCTGAAGCGCGACAGTTTTTTTACAGGTGTTTCGGAAGGTGTGATCAGCTCTGACCGCATCATCAAGATGCTGAACGTGGTGAATGATGAGCTGGCCATTGAGGCGAAGGGGATCTATTCCATCGAAAAGTTCATCATCGCCCGCAGGCTGATGTACTGGCAGGTATACCTTCACAAAACCGTGCTGAGCGCGGAAAACCTGCTGGTGAACATCCTGACGCGCGCAAAAGAGCTGGCGGAGAAAAAGGAAGAATTATTCTGCACACCGCAGCTGAAGACTTTCCTTTACAACAAATACAGCAAAAACGATTTCATCACAAAGCCCGAGCTGCTGGACACCTTTGCCCGCCTTGATGATTACGACATCATGGCTTCCATTAAAGTATGGGCAGATCACAGTGACAAAGTCTTATCCATGCTCTGCAAACAGCTTGTGAACAGGGAGCTTTTCAAAGTGGAGCTTCAGAAAGCGCCATTCAAGGAGGAGAAGACCCAGCCGATCTGCGCAGAAGTAAAAAAACGTCTGAAGCTGAGCGACCGGGAAGTGAAGTATTTTGTTTTCTCAGGAACTGTGGCGAATGATGCTTACCGCGCCGATAAGATCCACATCAACATCCTATCGAAAGATGGCAGCGTTTCCGACATCACCGAGGCGTCCGACCAGCTGAACGTGGATGTGCTGGCGAAAACGGTGAAGAAATATTATTTGTGCTATCCGAAGTAAGGTATTTAAACCGCAATGTCACTTCGAGTGCGGAACGCAGTGGAGCGTATCGAGAAGTCGTGGGTACCCGACTCATTATTCTTCACAACACTTCTCGATACGCTCGTACCTCGCACTCGAAGTGACATTGCCATCATCTTCTTTTCAACCCAACATTGTGTACAAAAATTCCCCTAAAACAGCTATTAACCCAATAATTTGTATAAATTTGAACTCATTAAATTTCAGGGAAAAATTTTAAGGGATTGATCAACGGTTAAGGCCGGATCTGTTCATTATTCTCCCGCTTAAACAGGATTTAAATGAAATTCACTGCACAGCAAATAGCAGGATTATTAGGCGGAACCGTTGAAGGAGATGCAACTGCAAGCGTTAACAAGCTTGCCAAGATCGAAGAAGGCATCCCCGGCTCGATCTCATTCCTCGGTAACCCGCAATATGCTCCATATCTTTACATAACAGATGCAAGCATCGTGATAGTCGGTAACGACCTGGTGCTTGAAAAGCCCGTAAAAGCTACCTGCACGCTTGTGCGCGTGGCCGATCCGCGGGCAAGCTTCGCTGTTCTGCTGGAGGCATACAACCAAATCAAAAATAACAAGAGCGGCATCGAGCAGCCTTCCTACATTGCCAAATCGGCAACACTTGGCGATAACTGTTACGTAGGCGCTTTTGCATACATCGGGGAGAACGTAAAGCTGGGCAACAATGTGAAGATCTACCCCAATGCCGTTGTTTCGGACAATACCACCATCGGCGACAACACCACTGTTTACGCTGGTGTTAAGATCTATACCGACTGTGTGATCGGGCAGCACTGTACCTTTCATTCCGGCGTGATCATCGGCAGCGACGGCTTTGGCTTTGCACCGAACAGCGAGAATAATTATAAAAAAGTGCCACAGATCGGGAACGTGGTCATTGAAGACCACGTGGAAATAGGCTCCAACACTACGGTAGACAGGGCAACACTTGGCTCCACCATCATCCGCAAAGGCGTGAAGCTGGATAATTTGATCCAGATCGGGCACAATGTAGAGATCGGCGAAAATACCGTTATTGCTGCACAATCGGGCGTTGCTGGCTCCACAAAGATCGGGAAGAACTGCATGATCGGCGGACAGGTAGGCATCATTGGCCACCTCAGCATTGCCGATGGCGTGAAGATCGCCGCGCAATCCGGCATCGGGAACAGCATCAGTAAAGCAAATGAAGTGGTGCAGGGCTCGCCTGCATTCGGCATCGGCGATTACAAACGCTCATACGTGATGTTCAGGAACCTCCCGGAGATCAGCAGCAAGCTGAAAGACCTTGAGAAAGCGGTGAACGGAATAACTGAGAATTCTAAAAAATAAAACAGCATTTCCTTTCCAGTAGAAAGAAGAAGCAAGAAAAAAATAAGATCCAATGAGCGTAAAGCAAAGAACATTAAAATCAGCCGTATCCATTTCCGGAGTCGGTTTACATACCGGCAAACAGGTGAACCTTACTTTCATTCCTGCTGCTGAAAATCACGGTTACAAATTTCAGCGTGTGGACATGCCGGGCAACCCGATCATTGATGCGGATGTTGACAATGTGGTGGACACTTCCCGCGGAACCACGCTGGAGCAGAACGGCGCTAAAGTGCATACCACTGAGCATGTACTGGCTGCGCTTGTAGGGCTCGAGATCGACAACGTGCTGATCCAGCTGGATGGCCCGGAAATGCCGATCATGGACGGAAGCGCCATGCCATTTGTAAAGATCCTCGAAGCAACCGGCGCTGTGGAACAGAATGCAGAGCGCATTTATTTTGTGCTTACCGAAAACCTTACCTACGAAGACCCGATCAAAAAAGTAGAGATGCTTGCCGTACCGCAGGATACCTTCCGCACCACGGTAATGGTGGATTACAACTCGGATGTACTGGGAACGCAGCATGCTTCCATGTACCATATCGGGGAATTCAAATCGGAGATCGCAATGTGCCGCACTTTCGTATTCCTGCATGAGCTGGAAGCATTGCTTGCACACAACCTGATCAAAGGCGGCGACCTCAACAACGCGATCGTCCTTGTAGATAAAGAAGTTTCCAAAGAACAGATCGCACACCTTCAGAAAGTGTTTCACCGCGAAGATGTGGAGATCAAAGGAAAAGGCGTGCTGAACAACACCACGCTTCATTATTTCAATGAGCCTGCACGCCATAAGCTTTTGGACATTGTGGGGGACCTTGCACTGGTTGGCACACCGCTAAAAATGCACGTCCTCGCTGCCCGCCCGGGTCATGCAGGAAATGTTGCTTTCGCGAAAAAAATAAAAGAGCTGATCAAATCCAAAAAGAAAGCGACTGTTAAATTCGACCTCGACAAAGAGCCGATCTACAACATCAACGATATCACACGCATGCTGCCTCACCGTTATCCTTTCCTGATGGTGGACAAGATCATGGAAATGGACAGCCAGGGAATTGTGGGTGTAAAAAATGTAACGATGAATGAGCCCTTTTTCCAGGGGCATTTTCCTGACAACCCTGTATTTCCGGGCGTGATGCAGATCGAAGCAATGGCACAGGTAGGCGGAATTTTTGCCTTATCGCAGGTGGATACACCGGAATTGTACAGCACGTATTTCATGAAGATTGACGGTGTAAAGTTCAAGCAAAAAGTATTGCCGGGCGACACGATCGTATTCAAGCTGTCGCTGGAAAGCCCTATCCGCAGGGGATTGGTGAACATGCGCGGAATTGCCTATGTAAATGGAAAAGAAGTGTGTGAAGCAGTAATGCTGGCACAGATCGTAAAAGACAAACAACCTAAAGATGCCAAAGCGGCTGTAACAGCATGAGCAATTTAAGCTATATACATCCCGAAGCAAAGATCGGCGAAAACGTTACGATCTCTCCATTTGCCTGCATTTATGAAAATGTGGAGATTGGCGATGGCACATGGATCGGGCCGAATGTTACTGTTTTTCCGGGTGCACGCATCGGGAAGAACTGCAAAATATTTCCGGGAGCTGTGATCGCAGCCATCCCGCAGGACCTTAAATACAAAGGTGAAGAGTCGGTCGTGGAGATCGGCGACAACACCACCATCCGCGAATGTGTAACCATTAACCGCGGAACGGTTGATAAAATGAAAACGAGGATCGGCAACAACTGCCTGCTGATGGCGTATGTGCACATTGCGCACGACTGCATCCTCGGCGACCACATCATCATCGCCAACAGCGTAAACCTTGCAGGCCACGTGGACATTGAAGATTACGTGATCATTGAAGGCGGAACAGGTGTCGGGCAATTCGTCCGCATCGGCGCACACTCTTTTATTTCAGGCCTTACCGGCGTCCGCAAAAATGTACCGCCTTTCACCAAAGCAGCACGTGAGCCATTGCAGTATGTGGGTGTAAATTCGGTGGGATTACGCAGGAGAGGATTCAGCAACGAGACCATTTTACAGATCGAAGATATCTACAGGACATTGTATGTTAAAGGGCTGAATGTATCGAATGCACTTGCGGTGATCGAGCAGGAAGCGCCTGCATCCAAGGAGAAAGACCAGATCCTGAATTTTATCCGGAATTCAAAGGATGGAATTATGCGGGGGATCTCTTAAAAAGTTTGTAGTATACGAGTTTGTAGTCCGGAGACGGTTAGCCGGGAATTTTTCCGGCACCTATTCATAAATCAGAATAAAAAATTCAATTTTTGCAGGATCTGTCCCCTCTTGAGAGGGGTTAGGGGTGTGTAAATGATCAACTCTAATTAACCCATCATCACATTAAGCAACATAGGAAAACGCTACAATTACGAATGGATCTTTCGTAAGGTGAGCTATGAATTTACAATCGGAAACAATTATGTGATCCTTGGTTCGAATGGCAGCGGAAAATCCACGCTGCTGCAGGTGATCGCCGGAAGCATGATCCCTTCGGAGGGAGAAGTTCAATTCCACGGCCTTACATCTGAAAAAAAAAACATCCCTGAAGAGGACGTTTATAAATGTGTGAGCTATGCAGCTCCGTATCTTGACTTGTTTGAGGAATTCACACTGAAAGAATCCATCGAATTCCAGGCACAGTTCAAGCCTTTCCGGAAAGGGCTCGGCACAAAAGAGATCATCAGCATCACGGAGCTTGAAAAAGCAAAGGACAAGCCTTTGAAATATTATTCGTCCGGTATGAGGCAGCGCGTTCGGCTTGCACTTGCTGTTCTTGCCGATACTCCACTGTTACTGCTGGATGAACCTGCATCCAACCTCGACAAAAAAGCCATCAACTGGTACCAGCACCTCGTCAGCGATCACGCTCAAAACCGCATGGTGATTGTTGCTTCCAACCAGCAGGAATATGAATATCCGTTTTGTAATAAGGAACTGAAAGTAGAAGAGTATAAATAATGAGATTGAGAATCATTTTTCTGTACGTCCTTTGCCTGATTAACATTTCCGCAATTTATTCACAGCATCCTTCTGACCGGGAGATCATTCTGAAGAATTGTATACTTCAAATGAAAGAGTATGAAGTTACTGACAGCTCGAGAACATTGACTGCTCTTTATTTGTACAATGACAGCGGATTGGTTTCAACTTACTACGATATAGAATTCAATGAGCAGCTTGCCGATACTTCATGCGTAACGTTTTCCTCCTATGATTCCGAAAACAGAATGGTAGTAGACTCTGCCTGGTATAAAAAGGAATCTGTTTCTTATGTAACCAGGTACAATTATCCAAAAGAAGATATAACAGCTATTTATTATAAAGGGAACTCTTCAATCTACTATGATAAGGAGTATAGGAGAAAGAATCTGCAGATCAGGAAAAGATATAAAAACGGGAAAAAGTTCGAAAAGGAAAGATCTCTTTTTATTGGGAATCATGAATTTTTTAAGCGTTGGCGGCATCATTATTATGAAAGATCAATATGCCTAATGGATAATGAACGGCGAATTGTAAGGGAAAAATACAAACAGAAAAAACACTTTTACTCTTATAAAAGACGGTACATTTCTTCAACTCATTATTATGAAAATGGTTTATTAATAAAGACGTTGACGACTTCAAAAAAGAATGGAATTCCTTTTGTACATGAATTTGAATACAAAAAAGGAATTTGTCTTACACCAATCCCCGAAAAACAAGAACCTTCACCGGGTTTGACATCCTGGCCGATGCTTTCCTGCTACTGTGGCCTGAGCCAACATTTCATCTTAACAGGGGCAATCGACTGGTACCAGGACTTTAATCAACTATCACTCTCAGCACCGGATGATCATCGTTGCTTCCAAACCAGCGGGAATACGGGCATCCGTTTTGTAACCATGTGTCGAGAGTGGAAGAGTGCTCATCACTCTTCTGGGCAATGTGGTTACTTCATTGTATAAGTGTTGAACGTTTTGTTCCTTACTTTTCTTGCTTTTTTCTTTTTGTCTGCAGGAAACCATTTGGTGCTTGCAAAGCCGTTACCATCCACTTTGCGGCCGCTTGCGCACTGTTCTCTTCTCAATGAGGTTCCGTTATGGCGGATCGCTTTGTCCGGTTTCTGTTTTGCGAAATGATACACTTGTTTTCTCACTTTCACTTTTCCTTTGAACATGCTTTGTTTTTCATTTCCAAGGTGTGATGCAGTTTGTGCTGTTACGAAACCTGAGATCCCTAAAATCAGGCTTGTGATTAAGATAAATTTTTTCATTGTATGTAGATTTTAAATTGTTTCTAATTGTTTTCTACATACACTATAGAAAACGGAATGCCGTGTATGCCTGGAAAGCCCGTCAGAAAGGCAAAAGGAGCAGATCCCGATTTAAAAGTGCATTTTCGGATGCCGAATGAACAGAAAAACAGTTTGGGAAATTTCAGCATCCTGCAAGCTGCAAGCCTGTAATTGTGGGAAATTTGGGGAAATCCCAATTTGGGACAAGATCATTCCCCAATTTTCCACACCTATGCGTTCAGTGAATTTTATGTCTGGCCTCTCTCAGGCCACTGTTGAACGGATACAACCCTTTGTTTCAGGAGCTGTGATTTAGCAGGTGTGATCCAGTATGTACGGTCTGCGGATATCCCAGGCCCCGGAGGGCTCGGACATTCTTAGAAATTTCCTTTTACGTCCGCATACTTGCCCCGGAGGGGCAAAACATTTAACCTGCAGTAACCGGCTGAGCGTCTCAAATAAAAAAAACCTCCCGTAAAAGGAGGCTTCTTCATTCATTATATAAGAGTATTCTATTCTTTCGAGATCATGATCGCCTTGGAATTTTCACCCGCTTCTATTTTCATGATATAAAGCCCGTTGGCAAGTCCTGCACCCTTCATAGAGAAAGGAACAGTATGTCTTCCGCCTTTCTGCATAGAGCCGGCAACCACATCCATCACTTCATTTCCCATCACCGAATATAATTTCAGGGATACTTCCGAATCTTCCGGAAGCTCATAGGAAACGGTAACCTGGTCGTTCCCGGGATTTGGATAAGCTTCCAGGCCGAACTCCATCATTTCAAAATGTGCGGTGAATTTATCATCAGAGCTGATGTTCTTTTCAAAAGAGATGTTCTTCTCTTCTTCCCCTGTATTTGATGTCCAGTAAGTGAATTTATAGCCGGGATTCGGCAGGGCGGTGATCTTTACAGGAACGCCGTCAAAATAAACGCCTGTCCATGGCAACGAATCCGGTACTATTGTGCTGATCCTGATCTTTCCTGCCCCTGCAGGCATCACATCCAGGTCAACGTCCACTTGTCCGTTCAGGTTAAACTCCGATACAATGTGATTGCGGGCATGCTCCCTCCTGTCCTCGTTGAAATCCATCATTCCGCTGATCGCGCTGCTCCAGGCCGAATACGTTCCACCCCATTTATTGAAATGCATGGCCATGATGGAATTGACCTCGTCCCTCATCTCGTAAGCCACATCGTGCACATTGCGGTGGGTATATACCGTGTTGATCAGGTCGGCATAGCGGTTCACAAAATAATTTTTGAATTCAGTATTGTTCAGCAATGCATCAAACATATCGGAATGCTCATTCGGCATAAAGGGATAACGCGCCTTGTCGAGGTAGTTGGTGTATGGCGAGCTGTACAATCCCATCCCGAAATCGAGGTCCCACAAGATGTATCTCCATTTGCCCCCCTGCATGCGCGGCCTCCAGAGCTTGATGTTGTTTACCCAGTCACCCAGCCAGTCCTTGTTGCCATAATACGTTTCCGCGATGAAATAATCGCAGAAGTTCTCAATGTCGAGCATTTTTCCGACATGGGAATAATAACCGGGCGAAGAGGAATTAGCAGTAGTGATGTAATTGTACATATTATAGAATCCTGTATCCGAGCCGGCAATTGTATAGATCAGGCCGGAATGCTCCAGGAAGTCCACCTGGTCGGCGGTATAGCCCATATTCTTCTCAAGGTAGGCTTCATCTTCCCTCTCGCGGATCTCGTAAAAGCCCCAGAAGTTACCATTCAGATAGACAACAGCAGGCTCATAGGCCATGTAATCCACGTGCTGCTTTTTAAGCAGGCGCTGCATAAATGCATCCCTGAAATGTGTACCGCCATTGTCCGTACCGCCGTTCCGCAGGATGATATCGCGGTAGGAATTGATGTATTTCTTTTCCGGGATCAGGGAGCAGTTCACTTCCGGTGTGCCGTAATGTGACCTGCATTTTACTTTAAAGCTCTTCTGTGCAAAAGCGCGTGAATAACCGCCGAAGATCTTTAAGCCGGCCGGTGTCCCGAACTGCTTTACTTTGTTCTTGTCGAAATACTCGATGTAGCAGGGTTTTTCAATGTCTTTCCAGTAATTCGCACCGTAATGCGGAAGGGCCGTATCTGCCGCCGGGCCGTCAACATACATCCCGGTCAAAGAATCAAACAGGTCGAGCGAATCGATCGTGAGCGAGAAGATCGGCACATCGATGTTGCTTTCACTGATAAAGAATGTTTTTTTCACAACAGGGCTTGGTAATAAGCCGCTGGTGCTGAATGTGCGGGTTGCAAGCACTTTGGTGGATGTAAGCGTAACCGGCCCCGTATAAGCAGGAGAAGTTGCCGAAGGAATAGATCCGTCAACGGTATAATGCACCTGCCCGGTAGCAGAGCTCACACTTATTGTTTGCGGTCCGCCGAAAAATCCGCCGTCGCTGGAAATAACCGGTGCAGGCTCATAGCCCGCATAACAGGCAGAAGAGTTGTTGGATGCATTGGGAGTTGGTGTTTTAAAAAAGCACCAGTTGGAAGAGCCGTCCGGGTTCCTTCCGTAGGAATTATCGGTTTGCAGTGCCGGCTGAATGTAATACTCATCGATCTCAGCCCCCATGCTGTTCTTTAAGGTCAGCTTGTAATCGCCGCCGGAAATTTTGAAGGAAATGTGCCTGAATACCCCGCTTATGATTGTATCCCGGCCCGAAGCCAGTAATACCAGGTAGCTGTGCGCATAAATGGTCATGGATGGGAAATGCCATTCTTTCCCGCTGGTTTTGCTGATCGAATAATGGTCCAGGTTCACAGAGCTGCTTCCCGCATTGTACAGCTCGATCCAATCCTCCGGCTGCGACACCTCGTTATTATTGATGGAAGCATTGGTATGCGACACTTCATTGATCAGCACCTGCGCACTGAGGGGAGCAACCGATAAACAGAAAAGTAACAGAACGGAGTAGTATAGTTGTTTCATGATAGGGTATTATTTATTCATACTGATCATACTACATTTTCATGCCTTTGTGATTTTTCCCGGAAAATGGTGCAATGGCGCGTCTTTTGTGGCGCACTTTGTACAAAAAAACCGGAAAAGATATGAGCCAGGCATTTGTAAAGGAAGGCGACGATCAGTGGCTGCACGAGATCCAGCCGACGATGAACGCATTAATAGTATACCTTACCAGGGAAAACGGCGGGATCCGCATTTATGAGAAAAAGAGCTATTTTAACAAGGAATTGGGCAGGGAAGTGCATGAAATGAACGACGGACTGAGCTATGCGCTGAATGAAGAAGGAAAATGGTACGTACTGTAAGCCTTGCTGAATAAGGAATTTACAGCTTAAATACCTTAAATAATAATAAAATTGTTCTTGTTTCGAATATTAGTCGTATCTTTGCTTAAATTAATTTAAATACTAATAAAAAATGAACACAGGAACAGTAAAGTTCTTTAACAACGCGAAAGGTTTCGGATTTGTTAAAGATGAACAAACAGGAAAAGAAATTTTTGTACACGTATCAGGACTGGTTGATGAGATCAGGGAAAATGATACCGTAACTTACGAAGTACAAGAAGGTAAAAAAGGTTTAAATGCAGTAAATGTAAAACTAGCTTAGTTATATATTATCATTTAATAGAAGGTCCCCTGTGAAAACAGGGGACTTTTTATTTTATACCATAATTGTCATTCCTGCTCCGACACGGGATCCGCTCCCATAAAACGTTTTGCCCTTCGGGGGCAAGCTACACATTTTCACTTGGGTTTCTAAAATGTTTGGCCCCTCCGGCCGGTTGACCCATGACAAGATTGACCCGGCGGAGCCCAAAACAATACCGCTAATATTCATTGCCGGAGGGTCAAAACAAACTCAGCCCCCGGCCTCCTTTCTCCAAGCTCCTTCCTCTCCCGTTCAAATTTGCAAATCCGCCCATAAATCCTATCTTTGCAGACCAATTTTAAAATACAATCTAAATTTTAATTCAATCATCCAATGGCAAATTCAGGCGATATTAACGTAGGCTCTGTGATCCGTTTTAACGGTGAGCTTTGCAGAATTGAAGAATACCAGCACCGTACACCGGGAAATTTACGTGCATTTTACCAGGCACGCATGCGTAACTTAAAGAACGGCAAGATCGTGGAGAACCGCTTCCGTGCAGGTGAGGCTGTGGAAGTTGTACGCGTTGAGTACAAACAGTTGCAATTTATTTATCCTGAAGGCGAATTCATCGTGCTGATGGACAACGATACATACGAGCAGATCCATTTACCGGCTTTCCTTTTGGGCGACAGCATCAAATTCCTGAAAGAAGGAATGGAAGTCAAAGTATCCTTCGAAGGCGATGAGCCGATCCTGGCTGAAGCCCCTGTTTTTGTGGAGCTCGTGATCACATACGCCGAGCCGGGTGTTAAAGGCGATACTGCAACCAACACGCTGAAGCCTGCTACGCTGGAAACCGGCGCTGTAGTGAACGTTCCTCTGTTCATCAACGAAGGAGAAAAGATCAGGATCGATACACGCACCAACTCCTACGTTGAGCGCGTAAAATAATTCAGATACTATTAAAAAAAACGTCCCTGCAATTCATCTGCCGGGACGTTTTTTTTGTTTCCGCCATCCGATTAATATCCGATTACCTGCCTGTTACCCAATCACCTACCATTTTTCCCATCCCCATAAATAGTGGCGGGATTTCCACACTTTTTGCGGGCCTCCCTTAACTTACACTTGATTTCCAGCCTCTTCACAAATGGCATAGTTTTTCTTTTTAAACGGGGAAATAAACTTAAAACACCCTGTATGAATATCCTGGATCTGAACATTATGAGAGGGCCGAACTATTGGTCCAATTACCGTCAACATATTATTATCATGAAACTCGACATCGGCAAGTATGAAGAGCTTCCAACCAACAAGATCGAAGGGTTTTCTGAACGGATCGAGAAAATGTTCCCATCGATGTTCAGCCACCGCTGCTCGGAAGGGCATGAAGGAGGCTTTTTTGAGCGCATTCAGGAAGGCACCTGGATGGGGCATGTGGTAGAGCACATCGCACTGGAGATCCAGACCCTTGCCGGGATGGAATGCGGCTATGGCCGTACACGCTCTGCCGGGGCAACAGGAATTTACCATGTGATCTTCTCCTACGAGATCGAAAATGCAGGATTGTATGCTGCCGAAGCTGCTATCCGCATCGTGGAATCACTGATCAGCAATACGCCATACGACCTTGAAGAGGACATCAGCCAGTTAAAACGCATTCACCGCCGCGAAGCATTCGGCCCAAGCACACAATCCATCGTTAACGAAGCTAAAAAACGCAATATCCCATACAAACGCCTGAACAAAGGATCCATGATCATGTTCGGCCAGGGCATCCATCAGAAAAAGATCCGCGCATCCATGACCTGCCAGACAGCTTCCATTGGAGTTGACCTTGCAGGCGATAAGGACGAAACGAAAAAGCTCCTGAAGAAAGCATACATCCCTGTTCCAAGCGGCGAAGTGATCTCCGACGAGGAAGGACTGAGGGACATCCTCCAGGAAATGAGCTTCCCTGTAGTTATAAAACCGATCGATGGCAATCACGGCCGTGGCATTACCACCAACATCCGCGATGTGGAGCAGGCAATAAGCGCCTTTCATATTGCAAAGACAATTTCCGAAGATGTGATCGTGGAGCGTTTCATCGAAGGATTTGATTACCGTTTCCTCGTGATCAATTATAAATTAGTGGCTGTTGCAAAACGCACACCTGCAATGGTAATGGGGGATGGCATTTCCAGCATCAGCGAGCTCATCGAGCAAACCAACACCGATCCGAACAGGGGTGACGGACATGAAAAGATCATGACAAAAATAAAAGTGGATGAAGTAACTGAAAATATTCTTGCAGATAAAGGCTTAACCTTGAAATCGATCCTCCCGATGGGACAGATCCTTCTCCTGAAGGACACCGCTAACATGAGCACAGGAGGAACATCCCGCGATGTGACCGACCTTGTGCACCCCGACAACGTATTCATGGCTGAGCGTATTGCACGCATCATGAACCTCGATATCTGCGGAATCGATGTGGTTGCAAAAGACATAGATGTTCCTATCACGAACGAGATCGGCGGCGTTGTGGAAGTGAATGCCTGCCCGGGATTCAGGATGCACCTGAGCCCTGCAAAAGGCCTTCCGCGCAATGTGGCGGAGCCGGTGATGAGCATGCTCTTCCCTGGAGGAAAGCCTGCACGCATCCCTGTGGTTGCCATCACAGGCACAAACGGGAAGACAACTACCACCCGCCTTGTGGCGCACATGGCGAAACAAGCGGGATTCCGCCCGGGCTTTACCACTACCGACGGAATTTACATCGACGGGCACCTGATCCATTACGGTGATTGCACCGGGCCTGTAAGCGCTGAAACGGTCTTAACTGATCCAACTGTAGACTTCGCTGTGCTTGAATGCGCAAGAGGCGGGATCCTGCGTGCAGGGCTTGGCTTCGACAACTGCAACATCAGCATCGTTACCAACATCACCGAAGACCACCTCGGGCTGAAAGGCATTGAAACCCTTTCGGAGATGGCAAAGGTAAAAGAAGTGGTAGCGCGCAGCACCTTCGATGACGGCTATTCCATTTTAAATGCGGATGACGATCTCGTATACGATATGCGTGAAGAGCTGGACTGCAACATTGCATTGTTCAGCACCGAAGAGAACAACGAGCGCATCGCACGCCACTGCAGAAGAGGCGGCATGGCTGCAACGATTGAAAAAGGCTACCTCACCATCACACGCGGCGAATGGCAGACAAGGATCTGCAGGATCGAGAATGTGCCATTGTCGTTCGGCGGCAAGGCAAGCTCCATGGTAAAAAATATACTTGCTGCAACGCTTGCCGGACTGATCAGCAATTTCAGCCTGGAGGATATCCGTGCAGCATTGCTCTCTTTCATTCCTTCACCGGAATTCACACCCGGGAGAATGAACGTGTTCAAGTTCAGCAATTTCGACGTAATGATCGATTATGCGCACAACACCGGCGGCTTTATCGAACTGAAAAAATACGTTGACAACGTCAGCTCTGCCGCTAAAATAGGCATCATTACGGCTGTTGGCGACAGGAGGGACGAAGACATCCGCAACATCGGGCATTATGCGGCACAGATGTTCAGCCAGGTCGTGATCCGTCACGACAAGGACCTGCGCGGAAGGCCGGCTGAAGAGATCACCGCGCTGCTTACAGAAGGGATCAATGGTGTGAACAAAAACATCCCGGTAACTGTGATCCCCGATGAACAGGATGCATTGCTTCATGTAATGAACAATGCAGTGAACGGGGCATTCATCTTTGTGTGCACCGACAATATCAAACGCAGCATCGACTTTGTAAAAGAGTTGAAAAAAGAAAATGAAAAGCCTGACAGCACGATGTTCACGCTGTCAAGAGTTTCATAATTTTTACATTGGTTTGTGAAAATGGAAAGCCCCACGCAACTAATGCCTGGGGCTTTTTATTTATAATACTTTATTTCAGTCCTTATAAATACCAATAAAAAGGTCCTCTCCCGATCTTTTCATCGCACGGTACATGCCTTCCGAGTTAAAAGGCATTTCAATATTTCCGGCTGCATCAATTGCGATCAGTCCGCCTTCCCCGCCCAGCTTCACCAGTTTTTTCATTACAACAATGTCGCAGGCTTCTTTCAGTGAAAGCCCCTTGTATTCCATCAGGCAGGAAACATCATAAGCCACCACCGAGCGGATAAAATATTCGCCGTGCCCCGTGCAGGAGATCGCGCAGGTTGCATTGTTCGCATAGGTTCCCGCTCCTATGATCGGGCTGTCCCCTACTCTTCCCCAGCGTTTGTTCGTCATGCCGCCGGTGGACGTTGCAGCTGCAATATTCCCGTGCACATCCAGCGCAACCGCACCCACCGTTCCGAATTTTTTTTCATCGCCGGGCGTGGTATGGTCAAGCACGATCTGCCCTTCTTCCCTTGCCACCAACAGCTGATCGTAACGGTGCTGCACAAAAAAGTATTCATCCGGCGCAAATTCAAGTCCCATGTCCTTTGCAAAATCTGCAGCGCCTGAGTTGGCAAGCAGCACATGCGCCGATTTTTCCATGATCGCTTTCGCAAGCAATACAGGATGCTTCAGGTTCCTGATGCCTGATACGGCACCTGCCATCAGCGTTTTCCCATCCATGATCGCCGCATCCATTTCATGCTTGCCTTCGTGATTGAACACAGAGCCTTTCCCTGCATTGAACAGCTCATTGTTCTCCATCAGCCGTACGCTCTCCGTGATCGCATCCAGCGCATTTCCGCCTTCTGCAAGGATCTTATCGCCAATTTCAATTGCTTCGCTGAGCGCTGATTTATAAGCTGCTTCCAGTTCAGGGGTGAGCCCGCTCCTCGTGATCGTTCCTGCTCCGCCATGTATTGCTATTGCATATTTTTTCATAATCCTGTTTAATTGATCTTCCGCTAAATTATGCATTATTCCCTTAAAAAACGTGCTAAGCAAAGTATCCACGCTAATGAGATGCTGGGTATTTTTTTTCACAAAAATTCCTGCAGCTACTTTATAAAAAAGAGGCACGTTCTTTTATCTGTGACAAACACAACCTTAAAAACCTTATAAAATGAAAACAAAAGCAGCTAACAAAAAAGCACCGGCAGAGTATGGCATTGAAGAATCAAAGCTTATGAAATTATTTGAAGACGAATTGAAAGACATTTACTGGGCAGAAAAAGCGCTGACCAAAGCATTGCCGAAGATGGTAAAGAATGCAACGAATGAAGAGCTCATTGCTGCACTGGAAAACCACCTGGAAGAAACAGAAGCACAGGTTGAAAAACTGGAGCAGGTATTCGAATCCATCGGCAAAAAGGCACAGGCTAAAAAATGTGAAGCGATGGCAGGCCTTGTAAAGGAAGCGGAAGAGATCATGAAAGACACCGACAAAGGTGCAATGCGTGATGCAGGCATTATTTCAGCAGGCCAGAAAGTAGAGCATTATGAAATTGCAACTTACGGCACTTTGCGCCAGTTTGCAAAAACACTGGGACTTGAGGATGCAGCAGGATTGCTGGAAGAGATCCTGAACGAAGAAAAAGCAGCAGATGAAAAATTAACTGAAGTTGCAGAAGCAACTATCAACATGCAGGCGGCAGAGGAACAAGAAGGAGAAGATGAAGAAGAAGCTCCTAAAGCAAAAAAAGCTGCGAAAAAAAAATAAAGAATAGCGGGAGCAAATAGAAAAAATTTGCTCCCGATTCTTTCTTACACAAAAAAAACCAGAGCCCTATGTTTGAGATTACTGAAACGAAAGTGATGCGGGGGCCCAATCAATGGTCAGATCAGCACACTCAGCTTATTGTATTAAAATTAAAGACAGGCAGCTCAGTAAAGGCCGGCCTGCTTAAAGAAATTAACGGGATGTTCCCGGAAGTGCATCCGAATGAATCGCCGGTAAATGAAATTGCCGAAGCATTCAGGATCATTGCCATTGGCCTGCAGCGCAGGGCCGGAATGAATGTGGAATTCGGCAGCATAGCGGCAACAGCGAAACCGGAAATTTTTCGTATACTCTTTTCCTACGAATATGAAGCTGCAGGAAAACATGCAGCTGCTTCGGCACTGAAGATGCTTGAAGCTATTGCAACAGGTCAGCCTGCAGGCCTTGACGAATGTATCGAAGAGCTTCACGAGATCAGGTCGGATGAAGATATGGGCGCTACCACTTCTTTTATCCTCCATGAAGCCATCAGCCGTGGCATTCCTTACAAGCGTTTTGACAATGGATCACTCATCACACTTGGCTACGGAAGAAAGCAGAAAAAAATGCGCACTGCCCTCGTGGATTCTACCAGCGGCATTGGCATAGAGCTGGCCGGCGACAAGGAAGAAACGAAAAAAATGCTGGAGGAAGCAAAGCTGCCGGTACCGAAAGGCGTGATCGTTTATGATGAAGAAGAGCTGCTCAGCGAAATAAAGAACATGCAGTTCCCCCTGGTGACAAAACCGCTGGATGGTAATCACGGAAGGGGCGTTACAACAGAGATCAACAGCATTGAAAAAGCGCTGCACGGGTTGAAGATCGCGCAGAAGATCTCAAAGGCCGTGATCGTGGAAGAGTTCATCCGCGGTGAGGACCATCGTTTTCTCGTGATCAACTATAAGCTGGTAGCTGTTGCAAAACGCACACCAGCACATGTGAAAGGCGATGGCAAATCGACTGTTCAACAACTTATCGATAATGAGAATGAACATCCTGACCGCGGCTCCAGCCAGGAACATCCGCTGGCACAGATAAAAGTGGATGACATTACGAAAAAGCTTCTTGCTGAAAAATCATTAACACTTGAATCCATTCTGCCGGAAGGCGAAACAGTATACCTGAAAGAGATCGCGAACATCAGCGCAGGCGGCACTTCCACCGACGTTACCGATATTGTGCATCCTGAAAATATTTTCATGGCAGAGCACATCGCCAAACTGTTCAGCCTTAACATCTGCGGGATCGATATATTAACGACGGACGTGAGCGTTCCGCTGACAAAACAAACAGGCGCCATCATTGAAGTGAATGCCGGCCCTGGGATCAGGATGCATACAAACCCAACCATCGGTATTCCACGCAATGTGGCCAAGCCGATCATTGACATGCTGTTCCCCGATAACGACACGCGCATCCCATTGATCGCCATTACGGGCACAAACGGCAAGACCACCACTACCCGCTTAACGGCGCATATTTTAAAAGAGACCGGCAAAACAGTCGGCTACACCACTACCGAAGGAATTTACATCGATGATCATATCATTGAGAATGGCGACTGCACAGGCTCACAAAGCGCACAAACCATCCTCTTCGATCCGACCGTTGATATCGCGGTGCTTGAATGTGCCCGTGGCGGGATCATCCGTGCAGGGCTCGGCTTCGACAGCTGCGACATCAGCATCGTGACGAATGTTTCTGATGACCATCTCGGAACAAAAGATATTGAAACGCTGGAGGAGCTTGCAAAGGTGAAGCTGGTTGTTGCCAAAAGCACGAAGAAGGATGGCTATGCTATCCTCAATGCCGATGATGACCTTGTGTACGACATGCAGCAATATACCAACTGCAAGATCGCGCTGTTCAGCATGGATGAGAACAGCCCCCGCATCAAAGCACATTGTGAAAGCGGCGGGGTTGCTGCAGTGATCGGGGAAGGTTATCTCACCGTTTATAACGGAGAGTGGAAAACAAGGATCGCACCGATCGAAAGCATTCCCTTAAGCTTTGAAGGAAGAGCAGAGTTTATGATCCAGAACATATTGGCAGCAACACTGGCAGCCATGCTGCAAACAGGATTCAATTCCGAAGTGGTGAGAAAAGGATTATTATCATTCATTCCTTCACCTGAAAAAACTCCCGGAAGGCTGAACATTTTCAAATTCAAAAATTTCGATTTCATCATCGATTACGCACATAACAAAAGCGGCTTTATCGAGCTGAAAAAATTTCTGGACAAAACGGATGCTTCCGAAAAAACAGGGATCATCGCAGCAACGGGCGACCGCAGGGATGAGGACATCCGCAATCTCGGGCGCTATGCCGCACAGATGTTCGACAACATCATCATCCGCCACGACACTGACCTGAGAGGCCGCCCGGAGGCAGAACATTCAAAGCTCCTGATCGAAGGCATCGAAGAGATCAGTAAAGAAATCCCTGTAAAGGTGATCCCGGATGAAAAGGAAGCGATCAGCTATGCGATCGCAAAAGCAAAGAAAGGATCGATGATCCTGGCATGCGCCGACGATGTGCATGCAACCATTGCCTTTGTATCGGAAACAAAATCACGTGAACACTAAAATTTATTTATGTTACAGCAAATACCCAAAGGGACATTATTAGTAATTGGCGGAGCGGAGGACAGGAGCGACAAGAGCGGGCTTACCCGGAACAGGGAATATGAGCGTTTCGAGATCCTCAGCGAGCTGCTGCCGAAAAAGAACCATAACAGGAGAAAACAGATCGAGATCATTACCACGGCATCAAATGTACCCATTGAGATCAACGAGCTTTACCGGGAAACGTTTAAAAAGATCGGTTTCAAGCAGATCGGCTTTATTAACATGAGCAATAATCTTGAAGCGGATAATCCTAAATATGTAAAGCGCATTAAGGATGCCCATGCTGTTTTTTTCTCGGGCGGCGATCAGTTCCGCCTCTCGACCATCCTCGGCAGTTCCGATGTGGTTGAAAAGGTGCGCGAAAAATACATGAAGGACAAAGATTTTATTTTAGCAGGGACGAGCGCCGGGGCAATGGCCATGTCGGGGCTGATGCTTTATGAAGGCGAGAACAACGAGGCCATGCTCAGCCAGACCGTGAAATTCAGCTCGGGCCTGGGCTTTATCCAGGGCTGCATCATCGACACACATTTTATTAAAAGGGGAAGGTTCGGAAGGCTTGCGCAATCCATTGTGATGAACCCTTCCTGCATCGGCATCGGGCTGGGCGAAGATACTGCGCTCATCATTAAACGCGGAAGCATAGCAGAATGCAAAGGCTCCGGAATGGTGATCATCATTGATGGCAAAGATGTAGGGCATACGAACATTGCGTATGCTGCTCCCGATGTGCCATTGTGCATCGAAAACCTGAGAGTGCATATTCTTTCGAAGGGAAATGGCTATGACTTCAGGGAGCGAAAATTCATGCCGTCTAAAAGGGATATCAAGGCTGAACGCCTTACAAGGCCGCCGGCAAAAAAGACAATGACGAAAAAAGCCAGGAAAACAGTTTCCAAAAAAGCCTGAGCCGGGGCGCTTATTGCCCATTTCCGGCAGTTTATTCTGGTACAAGGTTTTATTTACAGAAATAGCTTTATTTATAAAAATGGAAACAACAACCCAACAAAAAAACACATTTATGGAAACACTTATATTAAAAATGATGCTCTCCTGGGCAATACTGATCATTGGCTTTGTAGCGCTGTTTGCAGGATGCAACAGTACACCCAATCCAAACGCTGCCGGCAATGGCTACAGCTCAGATGTTGCAGATGATTCGGTAACGCCTGCCGTTCCTGATAACACACGCACCGATGGCATCAGGCAAAAGAGCATGGCAGACACTGCCGCTGCGCATAAAACAAACTAAGTTACTAAACGATCTAAAACAAAAAATGCCGCTTAATGCGGCATTTTTATTTTCATTCTTTTCCTTTTTTGATCCAGCCTGCAACCTGCACCACGCGCTTTGCCTGGTGCATCACGGCATCCTTCACATCTTCCTTCATCTTTCCTTTTTCATCCACCGAAACGCTGGTGCCATAAGGGTTTCCACCTGCTGCAAATGTTACGGGATCGGTATAGCCCGGTGCAACAACAATTGCGCCCCAGTGGTACATGGTGGTATACAAGGCCAGCACCGTCGCTTCCTGTCCGCCGTGAGGGTTCATCGCACTCGACATGGCGCTCACTACCTTGTTCGTTAATTTCCCTTGCTGCCAGAGCCCTCCTGTTGAATCAAGGAATTGCTTCATCTGCGCAGGCAGGTTCCCGTAACGTGTCGGCATCGAAAAGATGATCGCATCCGCCCAGTCGAGGTCATCCGCCTTTGCTTCCGCAACATCTTTTGTTTTTTCTGCATTTGCCTTCCAGCCGGGGTTTCCATCGATCGCTTCCTTCGGTGCAAGCTCTTTCACCTTTACGGTCTTTACTTCTGCGCCTTCCTTCTCAGCGCTTTCTGCAGCCCATTGTGCGAGCTGGTAATTGGTGCCGGTAGAGCTGTAATACACTACCAGCAATTTTAGTTTTGTCATATCAGTCCGTTTTAAATGTTATTGGTTTCTTCCAGATTGTCATGCGCATCGCCTCCGATGCTGTAGGAGTTGTTCTCCTCATCCTCCGATCCTTTCTTCTCCTGTACATCATCCAGCTCTGCACCGGGAACGTCAAGGTCCTTGCCTGTAAAATCAACAGGATGCACCCTGTGCTTCAGGTCTTCGTCATCGCCCATGTCCATGCTCAGGTCTTTCGGGCCCAGTGCCTCCAGGTCTTCTTTTGTAACGTCGGCATCGTTGCCAGGGACCAGCTCTATTTTATCCAGTTCAGGCATCTTGTTTTTCGCATCTTCCGGCATGCTGCCATCAGCAGATGAATTTTCCGCTTTGTTGTTTTTCTCGTTTTTCATATTGAACTATTTAGGTGTGATTTAATTTATTGGGTTATAAATAAAAGCGGGTAAAATACATGCCATTAGCCGGAGAAGCTGTAATCCGCTTCACGCAATTTTTCAAACACAGCGAGCATGATCTCCGATTTTTTTTCAGAGAAGGAAAATTTGAAATTCACCGTATCGAACCAGAAAACAACCGTCACTTTTACCTTGTCGCCGTTCAACGCTTCCGCGATCACCTTCACCGGCTTTTCGGGAGTCTGCAATATATGGTCAAAGGAATGCATCGTATCCCTGATCAGCTGTATGGCTTTGGGCGCATCGCCTGTAGCAATGTTAATGCTGAATGTCTGGCTGAGCTCATTGATGTCCTTATACCTTGAAAGCGGGTTTTTGATGATCATGGAATTAGGAATAAGGATGATCTTCCCTTCATCGGATTCCACGGTGGTTTGCCTCAGCGTCATGTCCCTCACGATACCTTTCACTTCCTCGCATTCGATGAGGCTGCCCACATGGTAAGGCCTGCTAAAGGCAAGGATCAGCCCCGCCAGGAAATTTTCGCCGATATCCTTCAGCGCAAAGCCGACCACAAATGTGGTGATGCCTGCACCGGCGAGGATCTTATTCGAAATGGTTCCAAGGCCCAGGATGCCAAGCGCCAGCACAGTGCCAAGGATAAAAAAAACAGCCCACACGATCTTGCCGATAAAATTTGCGATGAGCGGATCCTTTGTCCTCCGCAATGAATATTTTGAAACGATCTTCGACAGGAAATTAGCGATGAACAGGGCTGCTATAAAACAGGCGATCCCGCCGATCAAAGCAGGCAGGTAGGCAATAAAGCCATGAAGTGAAAGATGGAATGTCTGCAGGAATTTATCGAACATAAAAATTAAGGATCATTAAATAATTACGAAGCAGCACCGCGTAAAAAAAGGCTTCTTAAAGGAAGCCTTTTTGAGATTTTTATTTCCTTGCCACTATTACATCTCAGGCAATATGGCTGTATGAATATCTCTTGCCTTATTGATTGAAAATCCTGTGCCAACCATTTTTTTCAATGATTTAGGGGAGATCCCGGAAAAATAATTCACAACCGGCAAAACAGTCAACCGGGTATATTTCTTTAATGCCCGGCGTATGATCTTAGCCACACTAAATCCGTATATCATCGGAACTGCCGCCGGAGTTTTTACGGCAGCTTCCATGCTTCCGCAATTAGTTAAGATCATCAAAGAAAAAGAAGCAGGCGACATTTCCATTCCCATGGTGCTGATCCTTCTTACAGGGCTCAGCCTTTGGATCTGCTATGGCTTTATGAAGGATGACTGGGCGATCATCCTCACCAATATTTTTTCACTGCTGGTGAATCTCGCGATGCTTTTTTTCGGGATTAAATATAAAGACCACTGATTACTATGGTTAAGTGTGTGTGCGGCTGTCAGTTCGAGCGAAGCCGGGAACGTGAGCGGCTAACTCAGTACCTTCATCCCCCGACACGGGATCTCATGAATGTTATTCCGTCATCCCGTGCCCCGACACGGGATCTCATAAATGTTTGCAGTGATTTATATGGATTTTGTTGACGTGCGTTGTGCTTTTTACCACGGAGGAGCGGAGAACATAGAGAAACACGGAGGATTTACCACTAAGGCACTAAGAATGTATTAGTGCAGAGAACACGGAGGAAGCTTCGCTTCTGTGCAGTGCGCGCGGCTGTCAGTTCGAGCGAAGCCGGGAACGTGAGCGGGCTAACTCAGTACCTTCATCCTCCGACACGGGATCTCATAAATGTTATTCCGTCATCCCGTGCCCCGACACGGGATCTCATAAATGTTTGCAGTGATTTATATAGATTTTGTTGACGTGCGTTGTGCTTTTTACCACGGAGAAGCGGAGAACATAGAGAAACACGGAGGATTTACCACTGAGGCACTAGAATGTATTAGTGCAGAGAACACGGAGGAAGCTTCGCTTCTGTGCAGTGCGCGCCTGTCAGTTCGAGCGAAGCCGGGAACGCGTGTGGGTCACACCTGTGCAGGCCGCCCAAATGTTTCGACAGGCTCAACATGACAACACGCACCTGCAAAATCACCAAGCAAATATTTCCGTATCTTTGAAAGCAACGAACCATTAGCAACAACAGCATGAAATTACCGGCAGCACATACCCTCAAAAGCATTGCTTCTATCATACAGTGTGAATCCGAAGGAAACCCGGATCACCTCATCACAGGCTTAAACGAGATCCACATGGTGGAAGCGGGAGATATTGTTTTTGTAGACCATCCGAAATATTATGACAAGGCCCTGGCATCCAAAGCCACGACGATCCTTATCAATAAAAAAGTGGAATGCCCTGCCGGAAAAGCCCTGCTGATCTCCGATGATCCGTTCAGGGATTACAATAAGCTGGTACGCCACTTCTATCCTGTCAACTATTCTTCAAAGTCCCAAAGCGATACTGCACAGGTGGGACAGAATACCGTGATCATGCCGGGTGTTTACCTGGGTAACCGCGTAACTGTCGGGGAAAACTGTGTGCTGCATCCCAATGTAGTGATCTATGACGATTGCCACATCGGCAACAACGTGATCATACATGCCGGAACAGTGATCGGCGCGGATGCTTTTTATTACAAGAAGCGTCCCAGTCATTTTGATAAGATGATCTCCTGCGGAAGCGTAGTGATCGAAGACCATGTGGAGATCGGCGCCTTGTGCACGATAGACAAAGGCGTTTCGGGCGTGACCCGCATCGGCGAAGGCACCAAGATCGATAACCATGTGCAGATAGGGCATGATACACAGGTAGGCAAAATGTGCCTGTTCGCATCGCATGTGGGCGTTGCCGGCGTGGTGACCATTGAGGACGGCGTTACGCTCTGGGGACAGGCGGGCGTAAGAAGCGATGTAACACTTGGCAAAGGATCGGTGCTGCTTGCACAGGCCGGGCTGGGCGAGGATCTCGCGGCAGGCAAAACCTATTTCGGTTCCCCTGCCGGTGAAGCAAGGGCGAAGATGAAGGAAGTAGCTGCACTGAAAATGCTGCCCGATCTCATTAAAAAGATCATAGAAAAGTAGCGTTTGACATTTTTTTAAGAAAGCAGGTCGGCGGGATTCCGGATTTTGTCTAAAATATGCAGCCCTGAAGCCTTAAAAAATTAAATTTGTATAGATACTAAAACGCTTTATGTCAACTCCGGTCAATAAGAATTTATCGAAACGTATTAAGGATATTAAACTTAATTCGTTATTGGAGATCACCAAGGCGATCAACAACAACTTTTCCACCGAGCAATTGCTGGAGATCTTTGAAGATGTGCTGGAGAACCAGCTCAGCATCGGCAAGCTCGTGCTGTTCAGCAATGAGAACGAAAAAGGCTGGAAATGCATCCTGAAATATGGCGTTGGCTCAGAATACAACGAGATCAACGTAGAGCGCGATCTGCTCCCGATCACCGAGATCGGCACCATCAACTTTTCAAAAAAGCAGCTCAACAAAGCCTTCGAGATCGTTGTGCCTGTATATCATAAATCGCAGCCATTGGCGTATGTTCTCATTGGCGACCTCGAGGACAAGGTTGAAGTAAGCCCTGCCATCAAGCATTTGCCTTTCGTGCAAACGCTCACCAGCATTATTGTTGTTGCCATCGAAAATAAAAAACTGGCAAAGGAGAATATCCGCCAGGCAGCTTTGCGCCGCGAGCTGGAGCTGGCTTCCGAAATGCAGTCGATGCTGTTCCCAAGCACATTGCCGCATGACAACAAGCTCGACACTGCAGCCTTTTATTTGCCGCACCAGCAGGTGGGCGGCGACTACTACGATTTCATCTGGCTGAACGAGAACGAATGCGCTTTCTGCGTTGCCGATGTTTCCGGCAAAGGCGTGGCTGCGGCATTGCTCATGTCCAACTTCCAGGCAAACCTCCGCATCCTTTTCAATCACACCACTTCCCTTACCGAGCTGGTGAAAGAGCTGAACACAAAAGTGATGGCGAGTGCAAAAGGAGAAAAATTCATCACGCTGTTCATTGCAAAATACAATCTTGTTACGCATACTTTGACCTACGTAAATGCAGCGCACAACCCGCCGCTGATCGCAACGGAGAATTCCATCAGCAGCCTGAAGATCGGTTGTACCGGACTTGGCATGTTCGATGAGATCACGAAGATCAAGGAAGGCATTGTGAACATCACACCGGGCACTACGATCGTTTGCTATACCGATGGACTGGTGGAGCTTGAAAATGATAATTCGGAAGATTTCGGAATGGATTCACTGAAGGAGATCATTAAGAACAATCCGAAGCTGGATATGAAAGCGCTGAACAAGAAGATCATGGAAACGATCATTACCTATAAGCAAAGCAAGCCTTACATTGATGACATCGCGCTGTTCAGCGTGCGCATCCACTAAAAATTGCTTACCGGCTCTTCCTCTTTTTCCCCTGTCGCTATTTTTTCCCTGTCGCTGTGGTACACATCGATCGCTACGATCATGGCTACAAATCCCCAGAATGGAACAGATGCCTTGTCGGTGTCAAGGAAGTTATTCAGCGCACCGTGTGTGATGTACGTAATGAAACCGAGCAGTATGACAAGTACAAGGCTTTTGGTCTCGTAATCTTTCAGCGTGTAATACAGGCGGAATCCCGTTGAAAGCACACAGATGATTATGGTCACGAACGTGAGCAAGCCAAGGAACCCGGATTCACACAGCGGCCCGATGTACTCGCTGTGGGCATTTCCCTTATCGCCCATGTTGGTGCTGATGATGGTCTTCTCCTTTGCATGCTGGAAAGGCGCATACTCAAAGCTGTATGTTCCCGGCCCCCAGCCGAAGAACGGCCGTTCATGGAACATGCGGAAAGCTGCGTTCCAGCGGTTGATACGCTCCAGGTTGGAAGCATCCGTGGAAATGTTCGAGATCGATTCGATGTGCTTGTCAAAATCCTGCGAAGCATCCTGCCTGTTCTTCTCCAGCTTCATCACGATCTCCGTCTGGTAAACAAAAGCCACTGCAGCCACGCCCATGAAGGCGATCAGCAGGATCCTGAACTTCACTTTCATCTTCAGCATAACATAAGCGATCAGTGCAACTGCAAGGCTCACCCATGCCGCTCTTGTGTAGGAGAAGATCAGCCCGAGGATATAGATCACCAGCAGCATGATCGCTGCAAAGCGAATGCTTGCCGAATATTTACGGTTCAGGCAAAAGAACAAAAGCACGGGAAAGAACATCGCCAGCATTGCTCCATAAACCGTATGGTCGTTATAGAAGGGCGACATAATGTAATTCGCGATCTGTTCGTCAAAGTTCACCTGCGCATGGCAGATGAGCGTGTACACAATGATCACCGCGAAAGGGATCAGGTAAAGCCACATGAACGTTTTGATGTTGCTGTACTTCTTGAACAGGCGCGTGCCCAGGAAATAGAACACCACCACAAACCATAAACGTGCGATCAGGAATTTAAAGGAAACAACGGGAAGGTCGCTGGTGATGGACGTAATGAAGATCCAGGTAAGGTTCATGACCACGGCAATGGTCACGGGATGCTTGATCACATTTGAATCGAAGCTGAGCTGGTGAAGCTGCTTCAGCAGGAAGATCAGCATGATCCCGAAAATAATGGGCTCGGTTGGAAGGCTGAGGCCGAGGCCGCCTTCCAGGTCCTGGAGATTGATCGCAAAAGGTGTAAGGAACACCACCATCATGATCAGCTTGTCGAGGGAAAATACGGCAAGCAGCACCACAAGTATGACAGCCGGAACGAGGTTGAAATAATAAAATTCAAAATAGGTGCACACCGCGTTGATCAGGATGAACGCGATGGCCAGTGTATAGACCCATTTTAAATTCTTTTCTTTGATCACGGCTTGTTCTCCTGGAGTCTTTTCCTGAAATCGTTAAGAAGGATTATAGTGAACAGGAACATGTTCGCTGCCACTACGGAGATCAGCACAATGAGCCAGCGCACCGGGTAGGATTTTTTATCCGCAGGTGTTGGTGTGGACACAATGTATGTATATGTGAACTTTTTATCCAGCTCCCTGCGCACGTTATCGTATTCATTGCGGACAGCGTTATAGCTTCCCAGGATCCCGTCGTACAATACTTTCGTCCTGTAATACTCGCCGCCTTTTTCCTCGAGGTTCCTCATCAGCACATCAATATCCTTCGAGCCTCTTCCGCTTACAAGCGATTTCATGTAGCCCTGCGTTACTTCCTTTACCTGGATATTATAATCAAGGATCTGGTATTTCACACGCAGCTCCTGCAGGTTCTTATCCAGCGAATCGAGCAACTTTGCTTTCAGGTTCATCTGTCCCTCAACGATCTTCAGGACCTCCCGCGATTTTTCCTTGTGCAGCGTGCTGATCTTATTGTCCAGCTGGAAAACGATCTCATTCACCATGTCGCAGGCCATCTGTGCACTAATATCTGTCACTTCAATATCAACCGACTCGTACTGGTTTTTTGAAATGCTTACAAATGTCTTGTACATTCCATACAAAGCCGCGTGCCCTTCTTTCGCAGTAGTATCAATATTATAATGAGCAGCCAGGTTGAACTTCCGGATCACTGCATCGCGGATATAAGTGGATTGCAGCATCTGCAGGATCTGCTCCGTGTTGCTTTCTTCACTGAATGGTACAACGTTGGCAGGGTATACGGTTGCGCTCGATTTGTAACGCGGCTTTATAAAGAACTCACTTGAAAAGATCGCTGCTGCAGCTGCTGCAACCACGGTGATCACAAGAAACTGGATCTTCCATTTTGAGAAGAGCCTCACATAATAAAGGGCACTTTGTCTGTATTCTTCCATTAGAAGCGGTATTTAAGAATTTGTATTTTTCAGATGAGGAAAGCCGGGATTATCGTAAACGGAATTGTTTGATGTTCTCCACCAGCAATATGGTGATCACTGCGACCAGCAGGGACGACAGGGTTGATACAACAACGATGAGCCAGCGGATCGGGTATGATTTCTTCTCAGCAGGATACGCATTGCTCACCACGAACTTCTGGGAAAGCACCTGTTCGGCATCCACCTTTGCCTCATCGTATTTCGACTTCAGCAGGTTCAGCTGCTTGCGCTGCATATACATGTTATCACGCAATGAAACATAAGCGCTTCCGTATTTTCCGATGATCTGCAATTTTTCCTCCAGCGATTTCATCGCACGCTGGTCGTTCTTCGAGATCGCGATCGCATACTGTTCACTTGTTACTTCCGATTGTGATTCATAATCGAACACGCCATAGCTGTTGATCATTTTCAGGGAATCCTCCATTGCGCGGATCTCCGTCAGCTTCGACAGGTATTCGCGCTCTACGATCTTCATCGCTTCCTTGGCACGGTCGTGCTGGATGCGTGTTTTGGTGGAGTCGTGCAGGGCTGCAATGTCATTTGCCATCAGGGCCGCAGTGTCTGCGCTGTAGTCCATCACTTCGATCTTCACCGACATAAATTCGGTGCGCTTGAAATTGATGTTCTGCAGGAACTCATCGTATAATTTTGTACGCTTGTAAGGGTCTTCAGGGTCGATGCCGTAATGCTCCATCAGGTGGTACTTTTCACAGATGCGGCTGCGCACCTCGTCAGAGCTGAGGATCTGGAGCATCTGCTCCGCTTCCTCCTCTTCACCGAACTGCAATACATCCTCCTTGCTTGTCGCGTTATCGCTCAAAAGGGCTTTGGAGATGGAATTGGTGGTGGCAGGGAAAAGAATAACGGTGGATTTGTATTTTTCCTGGATGGTAAGGGCAATGATGCAGGAAATTATAAAAGCGGAAACTCCAACAATTCCTAATTGTTTGCGCCATTTGTAGATGAAAAATAATACATTCAGTGAATTGAAATCATCTGGCGCTGAAGTTCTCTTATTCATATTTTAGAGTTATAAATTTTCACTTAGGACGACAAAATTAGAAAAATTTGCTAAACCGCCCAATTAATAGGCATTTATCCATATTTCAGCAGGCGGTAAATGCCTTTTAAGCTGATGATGCCGGTAATAAAGGCCCATAACCCGCAGGAAATGACCATAATGGAGAATTTGATCATCCAGTGGGAATGCAGCAGCTCGTGGCTGGCATAGTTGATGGCGATCACTCCTACAGCGTACATCACCAGCGTGTTGATGAGGCGGTAGTTAACCCTGAACTTAAAGATCCGCTGGGCAATGAGCACCTGGATGCCTGCCGTGAGGAACTGGGTGATCATGCTGGAGATGGCGGAGCCGAATGCCTCCAGCTTGTGGATCAGGAAGTAATTGAGCGTTACATTCAGCACCATTCCGAAGGCAGCCATGATGTTCAGCTGCTTCATGTTGCCATTGGCCGTAAGCAGCGTACCGAAGATATAGGTGGTGGACACGGCGATAAAGCTGAGCATCAGCAGGCCGAAGATGCTGGACGACTGCTGCAGGTGCAGGGCATACACCGTAAACGACTCATCGGGATGCCGCGGATAGAGCATCTCCATCAGCTCTTTCCCATAAAAGGCGCATCCCACGCCGATCACAATGGCAGGAGTCAGCAATAGCGTGCTGATGAGCTTTACCAGCGGTTCCACGGATTCCTTGTATTTCAGCATTCTCGAAAATACAGGCAACAGCATCCCGGCTGTAAGAAAAGCGATCATATTGGTGGCATCCAGCAGCCTGAATGCCTGGGCATAGATCCCCGACTGCACATCCCCGTTCGGGAGGATCCGCTCGATCATAACAGAGTCGATGCGGTTATAAAATGACATCAGCAGGGTAAGAATGGCAAATGGAAGGCTCTTTTTGAGGATCATCAGCGAAAAAGGGAAATTCCACTGGAACTTGAATGAATGCGTTTTGCTCAGGATAATGATGAAAGCTGTGACAGCGCTTACCAGGTAAGAGAAGGTTTGGGCATACACGAAATACATGATCCCGTCCCCCTTCGGATCACTCAGGATGCCCGTTTTCAGCATGAAGATGCAAAGAATGATCATAATGGAACGGTCGAGCACCGAAACGATCGCATCGGTTTTGAACAGGTGAAGTCCCGCCAGGTTGGAGCGCAGGTAATTGATGAAGAAAAGCAGGAACATGTTGAAGCCCTGCACGAGGAGAAGCTTCATCAAACGTGTATCATAACCGATGAGGAAACCGGTCACCATCACCACAATGATGTAGATCACAGCAAGGATCAGCTTCAGCGTGAACAGGCCCGAAAAATGCTTGGTCAGCAGGTGGTTGTTCTGGGCAATGTTCTTATTGTTGAAATTGGTGATCCCGAAATCCAGGATAATGGTAAGGATAAAGGAGAAGTTGAAGATGGCGAAATACGTCCCGAACTCTGCCGCACCCACCTCGTTCTGCACCGCCCTGTCGAACCCGAGGATGTACACGGATTTGATCAATAGGTTCAGGATGAGTAAAAAAGCAAGATTGGTTACGAACTTCTTTTGCATTCGGTAAAAATAAGGATTTTAGGCAGGTATGAAGATAAAATTCTGCTTTACATGGACGGCAGGATCGAACACCACCAGCTTGTCATTGACGGCTACATGGGTTTTATAATCCAGTGAATCGAAAAGGCCAAAGCATTTGTAGCGGTTCTCATTGTCCCAGAGCTCGGCATACACCACCGGCCTGTTCTTCGCGATCAGCTTTTTAGCACCATCCAGCACAAAGAACTCGAAGTTCTCCACATCTATCTTTATTGCGCTGATGCGTTTGTCCGTATTCAGTTCCTGCATGTTGTCCAGCATTCTTAACGGCACGCAGAAACGCTCGCCTTCATTGTTCTCCGGGATCGATTCATGCACCACGTGGCTCAGTCCCTGCATCCGCACAGCGCTGATCACCGGCATCACCATTTCCACGGTGCCTTCCGAATTGCCCAGGGCGACTTCGAACAGCTTTACATTCTTCAGCTTAAAATAGCGGATGATCCGCCTGAATGCATCAATATTATTCGGCATGGGCTCAAAGCTGTACACCATCGAATCTTTGATCCCCGCAAGGTGAACGGTCATGATCCCGATGTTGGCGCCAATATCCAGCACGGCTGTGCCTTCCGGGACCAGGCCCATGAACTGGAAAAAATCCTTTTCCTTTTTGTCGCGCTTCAGCGTGGAGATCTTAAAAAGCGAAAAAACAAAGAGGTAGTTTTTAAATCCTAAGAGTTTATGCAATATATATTTTGCAGCATTTTTCATCCGGGCTGTAAAAGTATAATTTTTATGGGAATCTGAACATTAATATTGCGAAAGCTTGCCGCCCCTGCACGCTGTAAAAATAAATCCTTATTTTCGCTGCTTCACATGGAGATCGTAGTAAACACCCGACTGTTACTGAAAAACAAGCTCGAAGGCATCGGCTGGTTCAGCTATGAAACGCTGAAGCGGATCACTGCTGCGCATCCCGGGCATCATTTTATCTTCCTCTTCGACCGCGAGCCGGATGAAGAATTCTTCTTTTCGGACAATGTAACGCCGATCATCCTTTCCCCGCAGGCAAGGCATCCCGTGCTTTTTTACCTCTGGTTCGAATTCTCTGTCGGCAGCCTCCTCAACAGGCTGAAGCCGGATGTGTTCGTATCTCCCGACGGCTATCTTTCGCTCCGGGCGAACTGTAAGCAGCTGCCGGTGATGCACGACCTTAATTTTGAGCATTATCCCAACGACCTTACCTTTCCCGTCAGAAAATATTACAAGTTCTTTTTCCCCCGCTTTGCCAGGAAAGCCACGAGGATCGCGACGGTGTCGGAGTTTTCGAAAGCTGACATTGTAAAGACATACGGGATCAGCCCGGAGAAGATCGATGTGGTGTATAATGGCTGCAACACCGCTTATCTTCCCGTTTCGCAGGAGGTGCAGCGCCTCACAAAGGAAAAATACAGCATGGGAAAAGAATATTTCCTGTTCGTTGGCGCCCTGCATCCCCGCAAGAACATTTCAAGGCTTTTTAAGGCTTTTGATCTTTTTAAGAACACATCCAAAAGTGATGCAAAGCTTGTGATCGTAGGTGCGAAATATTACTGGGCCAGCGAGATCAAACAAACCTATCTCGGCATGCAGCACAAGGCGGATGTGGTGTTCACAGGCCGCGTAGGCAGCGAGGAATTAAAGAACATTCTTGGTTCTGCGCTTGCACTCACCTATGTTCCCTACTTTGAAGGCTTCGGGATCCCGATCCTCGAGGCGATGAATACCGACACGCCTGTGATCACAGGCAATGTGACCTCCATGCCCGAAGTGGCAAAAGATGCCGCCCTGCTGATCGACCCTTTTTCAGAAAAATCGATCGCAGATGGCATGCTCAGGATCCACAATGAGCCGGAGCTCCGGAAAGCCCTTGTGGAAAAAGGAAGGCTGCGCAGGCAGGATTTCAGCTGGGACAAAACAGCAGAAGCATTGTGGGAAAGCATTCTCAAAACGGCCAGCTCTTAATTTCCATTCAATAACCTTCCGGGCAAAGCAGCTCGTAATAGCTGATCACGGTGAGCTCCGGGTTCTTAAACCTTACCTTCGGGACAAACATTTCGTTTGCCTTTTTATAGATATGCGCAAAATGCAGGGTTTGCCGGGCTTCTACAAAAGCCTGCAGCCGCTTCAGCTGCTCCGCTTTAAATTCAAGCTCTTTGTACCACATCACGAGGTCGCCCTGCTCCGTCTTCAGCTTCAGCGAGGCGCCGTTCTTTCCCAGCTCGATCAGCGCATGAAATGGCCCCGGCTCCCTTTTTTCCAGCAGTGCTTCGTATGATTTGCCGGCCTGGTATTCGGAAGGATAAATGATGCCCAGCCGGTGAGGCTTATCCTTGTATAGTTTTACGATCAGTTGCATGCTGTAAAATTAATCCCGGAAAATGCGGATGCTGGCTATGAATTATAGTTTGTTAAGAGATTCTTCGCTCCACTGCGTTCCGCTCAGAATGACAAACAGCATAAATCAGCTATCTCGGATAGTTTGTTATGCTGAGGCACGAAGCATCCCTTTTTCGCACACATCCGTAAGCAGGTATTTAGAAGAACAGGCGGAATTTTATTAGCGTCAGTTCGAGTAGTGAGGGACGGGCATATCGAGAACAAGCCCGCACAATTCCCGATACTCTCCCTTCGGCCGAACTCGAAATGACGAACACACAGATTCGCAAATTCGTATCAATTCGCTATCAGTAATTTAACATTGTGGAAAACTCATTAAAAATCATTTCCCTATAAATCGTATTTTCGCAGGAAGAAGAAAACCAATGCTCAAAAAATATTTCGATAAAATACTGGTAGAAGCCGGCTGCGATGAAGCCGGGCGGGGATGCCTCGCCGGGCCGGTATTTGCATCAGCAGTGATCCTTCCCAAAAAGTTCAAACACAGCCTCCTCAACGATTCAAAAAAGCTGAACGACAAACAGCGCAGGGAGCTTCGCCCGATCATCGAATCCTCCGCCATTGCATGGGCTGTGGCACAGGTGAGCGCTGAAGAGATCGACCAGGTCAACATTCTGAATGCTTCTTTTTTAGCCATGCACCGGGCACTCGACCAGCTCGGAGTGATCCCCGAAAGCCTGCTGATCGATGGCAACCGATTTAAAAAGTACAAAGAAATTCCGCATCATTGCATCATCGAAGGCGACGGAAAATACATGAGCATTGCCGCTGCATCCATCCTCGCCAAGACATACCGCGACGATTACATGCTGGAGCTGCATCATTCATTTCCGCATTACGACTGGATGAACAATAAGGCCTACGCAACAAAGAGCCACCGCAGCGCCATTCTCGAGCACGGCATCACCGAGCACCACCGGAAAAGTTTTACGCTTGTGCCTGACCAGCTGGAGCTGGATTTAGGCCTTTCCGAATAACGCTTAGCGGATCCCGGCTTTTATTCCTATTCCGAAAAAGATAATATATTCTCTCCATCAACCCCTTGCTGTTAGTAAGTTCCTGCTGCAGGCAGGGCAAGCCGCTGCCCATTCACTAATTTTGCAATGATCCATCACCAGGTAAATGCTGAAAAAAATAATCTTCGGTGCTTTTATTGCCCTTTGCCTTGCAGGAGGCATTTACTGGTTTGTGTATACGAGGCAGGCCCGGACGCCTGTAACAGAAGGCATCAACGCCATACCGGCGAGCGCTGCCATCATTTTTGAAAGCAGGCAGGCAAAGAATACCTGGAAAAAACTTTCACAGACCAACATCATGTGGGAAGAGCTGCTCGGGACAGAAACCTTCCGGAACCTCAATATCCAGGCCCGTTACATCGATTCCATCCTCCAGCTGAATCCGGCTGTTTCTGCCTTGCTTGACGAGCATTCCGTTTTTATTTCCGCCCATCCCGCTGAAAAAAGCACTTTTCATTTTCTCTTTGTCTATAGCCTTCCCAACCGCACTTACCAGTCGGACATGGAAGAGTTCCTTGAAAAAATGAACAATGGAAAAGAGATCGCTTATTCGGATTTTGAGGACAGGCAGATCGGGAAACTGAATGCCCCGGGTAAGGGAACGCTGCTCTTCTCTTTCGTGGAAGGCACGCTGGTCATGAGCACGGATGAGCTGCTGTTGCAGGAAAGCATCCGTCAGCTCAACAGCGGTGCTTCTCTTGCGAAGGATAAGAATTTCAGCAAGGTGCTGACCACCGCAGGAAAAAAAGTGGATGCAAATATTTACCTGAATTATAAAACATTTCCGGGAATGCTTAGGCAATTTATTTCAGCGGACTGCAAAGATGATCTTGCTGGATTAGCTGATTTTGCAGACTGTTCCGGCTGGGATGTGACCGTAAAGCCAAATGCGCTCATGTTAAGCGGGTTCAGCGCCGCAGATGATTCCCTCCATAAAAATTACCTCGGCATTTTCAGCAACCAGAAGCCGCAGGCCATCGAGCTCACCAAGATCATTCCTTCCAAAACCGCGCTGATGATATTTTACGGGATCAGCAATACCAAAGCATTCCGGGAGGATTATAAAAAACAGTTGAAAGCCTCTTCCACCCTGCCCGCGTATGAACGCTTCATCCAATCTGCAGGAGCAACATGGCACCTCGATATCGAACATTGCCTGCTCGACTGGATCGACAACGAGATAGCGCTGGTGGTGACGGAACCTGCCGGTCCCGATTTCAGTCCCAATACATTTGCAGTGATGCATTCCAATACCATCGGCGAAGCGCTTACATCGCTGAATGCAGCTGCCGATTCGGTGGCAGCGATCAGCAAGGAAAAACACGATACGGTTTCTTTCCGCGGCCATGTGATCAACCGGCTGAACATTCCGCAGCTATTGCCGCAGCTATTCGGCCGGCAGTTCAGCAGGATCAGCAACTGCTATTTTACACCTGTCGGCGATTACATTGTTTTCGGGAATTCCGAAGATGCGCTGCGCAATTTCATCAGCAGCTTTGAGAATAACAAAACACTCGCAAACGATAAAAATTATATTTCCTTCGCAGAGAACATTTCCTCGGAGGCAAACATTTATGTGTACTCTGCGATAGCACGCTCGGCAAACATCTATAAAAATTTCACCAGCGCCGGGCTGTCCGCCGATATAGATAACAGGCTGGAGCTCTTTCATAAATTCGAAGCGGCGGGCATCCAGTTTTCTTCCAACAATAATTTATTTTACAGCAATGTGTATCTGAAATACAATCCCGCTTACAAGCAGGAGACGGGCACGCTCTGGGAATCGAAGCTGGATACGACCATCAGCACACGTCCCTACCTCGTGGTCAATCACAACACAAAAGCAAAAGAAGTGCTGGTGCAGGATGACGCCAACAAAATTTATCTCATCAGTAATACCGGGAAAGTGATCTGGACAAAACAGCTGCACGAAAAAATAATGAGCGAGGTGATCCAGGTGGATGTGCTGAAGAACAACAAGCTCCAGATGGTGTTCAATACACGTTCTTTCATTTATATGTTCGACCGGAACGGCAACGATATGAAAGGATTCCCGCTGAAATTAAAATCGCAGGCAACCAACGCTGTTTCGGTGATCGATTATGAGAACAACCGCGATTACCGCATCTTCATCGCCTGCGAAAACCAGCGCATCCTCAGCTATAAAGCCAATGGGGAGCCTGTCAGCGGATTTGAAGCTGATAAGACCGAAAGCCCGGTATACCTGCCTGTGCAGTATTTCAATGCCGGCAACAAGGATCATCTCTGCGCAGTGGATGTGAAAGGAAAAGTATACATCTTCGACAGGCATGGCGCCATCCGCATAAAAATGAAGGAACAGCTGGCGCAGGGCATCCGCAATTTCTATGTGGAAGCGGGAAAAGATTACAGGCGCTCATATATCGTCGCAGCCGATACGCTTGGAAACATCACGAGGATCAGCCTTTCGGGCGATAAGGAAAAAATGAAGTTCCAGGACTTTGAAACTTCCCCTTATTTTGATTACCGCGACATCAACAATGACAAGACAAAGGAATACATTTTCCTGGGCCGCAAAGAGCTGAAAGTATTCAATGCTGACAAATCGCTTCTCTTTAATTATGAATTCGGGGATGAGATCACACAGGCGCCGCAGTTCTTCCTGTTCCCCGATGGCAGCGGCAAGATCGGGGTGTGCTCCGAAGCCTCCGGCGAGCTTTACCTCTTCAACGACAATGGTTCCTTATTCAACGCCTTTCCTTTAAAAGGGAAAACAACGTTCAGCATCGGCGATATGAACAATGAAGGCAGCTTTAACCTCATCACAGGCAGCGCCGACAACAGCATATATGTATACCAGCTTCAATAAGCTGATTTTTTGCTGAAATTCAAAAAATCATTACCTTCACATCACATTAATCAAAACATTCCCATGATGAAAAAGCTACTTTTGTTCTTCATTTCAATTCTGACTCTTTCTTACAGTTCAAGCGCCCAGGATTTTCTCGGCTACATCAACTCTAATTATTCCGGGGTTACGGGTGTAGACCTCAACCCTGCCAACGTGGTCAACAGCCGCTACAAAGTGGACATAACACTGGTTGGAGCAAGCCTTTCGGCTTACAACAATTATGTTGGACTGAAACGCAGCGCACTTAAAAAAGACCAATACGGGCACTATTACGCCTTTGATGACACAGCCTTTGCAGATAATTACCTCAGCACAAGGGATGGCAACAACATCAGCAAATCGGTTTATCTATCCAACCAGATCTATCTGCCGTCTTTCCTTGTAAGCATCGGGACAAAGGATGCGATCGCCTTGAAAACAAAAGTAAGGACGATCATGAATGCCGATGGGATCGAACCCGATCTGGCACGCCTCATATATCACAGCCTCGATTATCCTGACCTGTGGAACATGAAGCTCAGCAATCAGAACCTCAGCATCCAGACGATGACATGGGCTGAATACGGCTTATCATACGGGCATGTGTTCCAGGACGACGGGCCGCATTTCTTCAAGGCCGGGATCACCGCAAAATATATCCAGGGGCTTCAATCGGCCTACATGAATGTTCAGAACCTCGATTACCAGTTTACCGATGATACAACCGCATCGCTTTTTCATTCCGATGTAAGCTATGGCCACTCCACCAATTATGAAGGTGAAAAGCTGGAAGCCGGGTATAAGAATGCAGCCTTATTCTCCTGGGGGCTTGATTTAGGTGTTGTTTACGAATGGCGCCCCGATTACCAATCCTATAAATATGATATGGACGGCGAAACAAACCTCTGGAGAAAAGACAAGAACAAATACAAGCTGAAGGTCGGCCTTTCTGCAGTGGACATCGGCTGGGTGAAATTCAAAAAAGGAAAATACTCCCGCGATTTTACAGCAGATATCAATGCCTGGAACCTTCATGAGTTCGATACGGTTGCTTCCTTCGATGAGTTCGACAGCATCCTGAACTACCATTACCCGATGAACAAGGGTGACCAGTATTATAAAATGAACCTGCCTACTGCATTCAGTTTGCAGATCGATTACAACATTTACAAAGATTTTTATGTGAACTTCACCCCGTACTGGTCTCCGCGCTTTAAAAAGGACAAAGAGAAGGTTCACGATATCACCACGTTCAGCTTAACACCGCGCTGGGATCATAAATGGTTCGGGGCGTTCATTCCTTTCTCTTATGATGTCACCGGGAATTTCAAAGCAGGCCTTGCTTTACGCATAGGGCCGCTGATTGTTGGAACCAACAGCCTTGGGCCATGGGTGGCACGCAAGGATATTTACGGGGCGGATGTATATGCAATGCTGAAGATCCCGATCATGTACGGACGTCCGAAAGACAAGGATAAAGATAAAGTGTCCGATAAAAAAGACAAGTGTAAGGAAGTACCGGGAACATGGGAATTCCTTGGTTGTCCTGACCGCGACGGCGATCACATCCAGGATAAGGATGACGTTTGCCCTGATGTCCCGGGATTACCGCAGTACCATGGCTGCCCTGATAAGGATGGCGACGGAATCATCGACAGCCAGGATGCTTGCCCGGATGATGCCGGATTGGTTGAATTCAACGGATGTCCTGATAAAGACGGTGACAAGATCATCGACAAGGAAGATGATTGTCCTGAAGTTGCCGGATTGCCTGCATTCAAAGGCTGTCCTGATAAAGACGGCGACGGCGTAATGGACAAGGAAGACCGTTGTCCTGAAAAACCAGGCCCTGCAAGCAATGACGGATGCCCTGAAACAAAACTGATCCTGATCGATCCGCAGGGTAACCCGCTGAAAACAGCAACCATGGGCAAAGACAATAGCTTTAACTTTGATGAGCTGCCTGCGGATGAGCTGGTGCTGTTCAGGCTCGAAGGCGATGACGTAGAAGGCATCACCGAAGTGAAAGTAATGGTAGGTGGCATCGCGAAGAGAGCCTTAAAGGATAACAAAGACCACTTGTTCCGCTTCATCGTGATCAAGCCTGATAACAACGGGCTGAAACCTGAACCAACAAAAGATGTAGCGATCAAACTGAACAAGGAAGAAGAAGAAGTGTTGAAGAAAGCATTCAATAACCTTGAGTTTGCGTCCGCGAAAGACATCATCAAGCAGGAATCATATGCTTCACTCGATGAGCTTGCAGGATTGATGGCGAAAAAACCAAACTGGAGATTGAAAATTTCCGGCCACACCGATAACCAGGGTGGTAAAACCACCAACATGAAGCTTTCTGAAAAACGTGCGAAAGCCGTTCAGAAATACCTCGTGAGCAAAGGCATTGCTGCCGACAGGTTCAAAGTGGAATGGTTCGGACAGACAAAACCTATTGCGGATAACAAAACAGAAGCAGGCCGCCAGAAGAACAGGCGCGTGGAAATGCTGATCATCGAATAACAAAAAGTCAACACCAAAAAGGAAAGCCAAAATGGCTTTCCTTTTTTAAATCAAATCGATATGAAAAAACTATTTTCTCTTACGGTTATTGTAATTGCAGCATTGGGCATGAAAGCGCAGACTGCAAAAGATGCATTCAATGCAACAGAAGTTGTATGGTACGGGCTTGATTTTACAAAAGCAAAATTCGTTGGCCAGTTCGACCAGGGATTTGGCGCCATGCCGGCAACAGGAACCGATATGCGCAACAAATGGATCCCGCAGTGGAATGCGCTGATCGCAAAAGAGCCGCAGAATTTCAAGATCAAGGATGCATTCCGCAAGGACAATGTGTATTACGACCTGGCGCCGCTGAACGAGCTGAACAGCAAGATCGATGTGGACAACTGCATGAGCTTTAACCCCGGAAAGATCGAAAGGGCTGACATTGATGCGATGGTAAAAAAATACGGAACAGGCGATAAGAAAGAAGGCATCGGCCTTACGTTTATTGTTGAGAATTTCAACAAAAACATGGAGATGGCAGATGTGTATGTTACCTTCTTCGACATTGCAACTAAAAAAGTACTGTTCACAGAAAAGATGTCCGGGAAAACGATTGGTGTTGGTATGAGGAATTACTGGGCGGGTGCCATCAAAAACATCCTGAAACAGATCGATGGAGGCGAATATAAAGCCTGGAAAGCAAAAGCATAAACAACAGTTACCATACATGATCCCCTGCAAAAAGCGGGGGATTTTATTTCCGCTCATGAGAATTATCCCTGCACTGATCATCGCCTGCTTATTGTCTGCCTGTAGCCAGCCGGGTAACCCGGTCCAGGTGAAAAGCCCGGCCCGGCTGCTTGTGCAGGATACGTTGAGGGTCACAAAAGAATTTACGGGTATTTACTTTGACGATGGTGTAGGAAAATTCATTGCCTGTGGCCAGCCGCAGATGATCTACCGTGTAAAAGATAATACGCAGCTCAATGCCGCTTTGAAAAAGATCCTTCCGAATGCTTATAAGGGCGAGGCCATCTTTGTAAAAATGAACGCTGAACTTAGCTCGATCGAATCAAAGATATTTGCCGGATTGCTGGAGGTGAAGGAAGTTTTAAAGACAGAGCAGAAGAACCCGGAGAACACCTGCATTCCTTCTGATTTCTGGTGCATGGGCACTGAGCCTTTCTGGCAGCTGCAGATCTCTGAAAAGGAAAACCTGATCGACCTGTATAATCCTATGGAGCAGAAGACCATTCATACGGCTTATGTAAAGCCTGAAGTAAAAGAGGGGACAATTACCTATACCACATTGAACAATTCAAAGGAAACCAATTTCCGGATCGTTATCATTAAGAAAAAATGCAGCGATGGAATGAGCGGCCGCGAATATGATTATGAGGCAAACATACTTATGAACGGCACAGCTGAATACAAAGGCTGCGCAGTAACGGGGAACTGATTAAGCTGGCAGTTCGGAGTTTGCCTGCTAACATTTATGAGATCCCGTGTCGGAGCACGGGATGACGACTAAAAAGAATTTATGAAATTACACGTAATCAACACAGGAAATTTTAAGCTCGACGGAGGCGCTATGTTTGGCGTTGTCCCGAAATCGTTATGGAGCCGCACCAACCCGGCAGATGAAAACAACTTATGCACATGGAGTATGCGCTGCCTGCTCATCGAGGATGGCAACAGGCTGATCCTTGTCGATAATGGCATCGGCGATAAGCAGGATGCAAAATTCTTTGCGCATTATTACCTCAGCGGAAGTGATACGCTTGAATCGTCCCTGAAAAAGGCAGGCTTCAGCACCGGTGATGTTACCGATATGTTCCTTACACACCTTCACTTCGATCATTGCGGGGGAAGCATCAAATACAATGATAACAGGAACGGCTACGATACGGTTTTTAAAAACGCGATCTACTGGAGCAATGCAGAGCACTGGGAATGGGCCACCAAGCCAAACAACCGTGAAAAGGCAAGCTTCCTGAAAGAGAACATCCTTCCAATCCATGAAAGCGGGCAGCTGAAATTCATTGATGGCGAAGAATCAAAGCAGCTGGGTGAGAACATTTCACTTTCCTACATGCGCGGACATACTGATGCGATGATGATCCCGCAAATAAAATACAAAGGCAAAACTGTGGCTTTCATGGCCGACCTTCTGCCTTCCACAGGCCATATTCCATTGCCTTACGTGATGGGTTACGATACGCGCCCGCTGCTCACACTGTCTGAAAAAGAAAAATTCCTGAAGCGTGCCGCTGATGAGGAATTTATTCTTTTCCTCGAGCATGATTCGGTGAACGAGTGCTGCACGTTGCAGAATACGGAAAAGGGAGTGCGGTTGAAGGATACGTTTACGCTGAAGGAGTGTTTTGGGAAATAACGTTAATACCAGGTTGGATCCGGAGCTTTTATTCTTATTACAGAAGGATCATTGAGAATATAATCAGGAAGCTTGCCATTGTCGATCACTGCAAGCTTTATATTTTCCTTTTTGAACTTTAGATAGTCATTGTATCCCAGAGGCTTGTCATACGCTATAAAATCCGTGTAGAACATGATCCCAATATTTTTTTCTGCTTTACAGTTAAAAATAATATAATCTGAAGAAGGTAGAATATTTTTCAATGATTTAATAAAAACGGCGTCCCGTATTTTATCAGCTCTTTTATCATTATCGTTTGGCTTAACTTCAAGCGTATGTTTGTATGTGATCTTATACATGTTCATATTTCCCCAGCAGATCAGTGCCAGGATTATTACCATAAAGCTTTTTTGAAAGGCTGTACGCTTAAACAGTTTTTCTTTAAGCCAACTAAGAACATCTTTAATAAGTGCAGCAAGTGAAAGGAATACAAACGGGCTGACAATAAAACAAAACCCAATCATTTTTGTGGCTGCAAAGGAAAAAAAAAGGTACACAATGATAATGTATGAGAAAAAGGCAATTTTGAATTTATTGTCAGAAAGCTGTCTGTATAAGAATACAAATGAGATCAGGATAATAAATGGAACCAATTGCCCATCCCCATATATCTTACGTAAATTATCAAAGTAATAAAAGGCATCGCCTCCATGCCCTTCCACAACTTCAAAAAAATGCCTGGTATTAAGCGAATATTCAATGCTGCTTTCCTTTGGGAACGCTTTTGATATATACAACTGCCACGGCAGAAAAATAACGATACAGGTAAATAAGCTGACTCCGATGCCAGCATAAGATCGCAAAGCGATTCTTTTCTGTTTGTCGCATAGTATGGAAATTCCCCAGCCGGAAAAAACAAGAAGCCCTGTGAGCCACTTAACAAGCACGGCAAAACCACTGAATAGCCCGATTAAGATAAGCCAGTGCTTCTTCCCGGAAGTCTCATACTCCACCCATGCCCAAATGCTTGCGGTAATATAAAACAGGAAGGCAACATCGTTATGATCGCTTGGCGGAAAGCCTGTACACAATTCATGAACAAAAAAAGCAGAAGCAAAAAGCAGAGCGCCATAATATGCAGTACGTTCATTTAAAGAAGCCTTGCCTATGCGATAAATCATCAGTGGAATGATGCTCATCATTAACATGGAAGGCAACCTTACCGCAAACTCATTTAAGCCGAACAGCTTTAAGCTCAAAGCGATCTGCCATAAGAACAGCGGCTGCTTATGCAGCCAGACGTGATTTGAGATCCAGTTCGCCGGATCGTAAGACAGGACTGGATGATCGTATAAGGTAGGGATCAAGGGATGGTTTAAAAAATTCTTTGCAACGAGGGCATGAAACTGTTCATCCCAATTGTTCAGAAACGGGTCTAACAAAGCCATAAATGAGCAAAGAAAAATACCAGAACCCAAAAGAAATAGTAGACTCAGCCAATTTTTATGAACTATTTCAAAAAAGAATATACTAATTAGCAAGCAAGAAAAACCAGCAATAAGCAGATAAAACAAATCCGAGTCTAAGTAAAAAATCGTATTCATAATATCAATTCATGCTGTGATAAAACCCTAATTATTATTGCCCCCAAATGTATACACAAAATTGATATTAGTTAATTAAAATCATTCTTTTACTATCAACCTCCTGATGATCAATAATCAAAGTATAAATATACATTCCTTGAGTAAGCTCCCCTGCCAGTATTATTATACTACCACTTTTATTTAAGTCAAGAGGATAAGACTTTTTAAAGTTTCCCTGTAAATCAAAAATAGCAATAGATGCAGATTTACTTGTGTTACTTAATTCATATTCTATCTTCGTTTCACCATTAAAAGGGTTGGGAGTATTTTGATACAGCTTTCCTTTCGACGAAGTATGTTCTATATTCGGATTTCCTATAGAGTTGTTATTGTTCGATGATTGTTGATTGGACTGTTCCTCCTCCTTCTTAGCACAACAACTACTAACAATAACACTTAACGAATCAATTTTTCTATTACTTTCCTCTATCAGTTTTTGCTGTTCTTTCAAAGATTCTATAAGTACCGGAATCAGACCAATATAGTTTACAGCCTTAGGTGTTGTTTTAGATACAAGATCCGGCATAACTCGCTCTAATTCCTGGGCTAATAGTCCATAATTATAATTATCTATATTAGAACCATTTTGAACATTAGTAAATTGATATTTGTAGCAATTTAACTGTTTTATAATAGCAGAACAATTCCTCAGAGGAGTAATATTTTTTTTATATGTGGAATCAGATAAATTAAAATAGTTAACAGCCATAACATCCCCCTGTACGTGAAGTTTTACAAATGGCACATCTGTTCCTATCCCCACTGAGCCTGTATTAACTATTTTCAACTGGCCAAATGAATTTATTGATAATGAAATCAAACAAAACATTAATATTTTAAATTCCGCTTTCATGATATTTTAAGATTAATTTTTAAAATTTGCCTATATTTTTATTGACAAATAACAATTTTCATTTCTACATTTGAACCAACATTAGCTGAAAAACCTGGCTTTAAAGTAATTTCATCGGTAGCTTTTAAAGATACTGTACTACCACTTGAAACCGTTGCAGTACAACCGGTTACCTGCCCTAAAGTAATTTCCTTCTTTATTCCATTATCGTATCCCACAAAATTATAATTACATGGATTAAAGGAAAAACCACAACTATTTTCAGGTAAAGTATTCAAGCATTGACCATTAGCGTCGGCTAAAAAGGTGGCGCCAATGGGAATAGTAAAATCGCCAGCTAATTCAATTGAATTTGCAGCATGAAGATAGGTATTTGTACCTACAGCAACTGAATTTTCACATCCGCCACTTCCAATAACTATTTTATTTTTTATTTTATTATCATGCGATGGAAAGTCATAAACGCAAGTATTAATTATTGAATTACAATCTGTCTTTAATTTATATACTCTGACATAATCTATTTTCATTTGGGCAGGAAACTCGGCGGAACCATCCAATAAAGTTTGGCTAAGTGCAAAATTGAAAATGATTTTAACAGGATCGTTGATCTCAGGATTTGTTATAATTCTAACAGGTCGATTATCAAAATACCAAACAATTCTGGTTGGTGACCATTCAATTGCATATGTATGATAATCGAGCGTATAATCAAGCCCGACATCTATATCAGCTCCCTGACAACCTTCTAAAGTGCAATAAAAGTCCGCAGGATTAGTGGGACAAGTATATGTGGGCAATCCGTCACATAATCCTTTATGAATATTGGTTCCCATTTTATTTTTATTACCCACAGGAGCACCTTCTTCATCAACTCCTACAATTTTGCCCACATTTTCTACAATGTCAATTTCAGAATTATTTATGTGCGATGGTAAACCGTCCCTTAGGAATACCCAGAAAGCAGGCCAAAAGCCAACTCCCCAAGGCAGCCTAATCCTTGCTTCATAATAGCCATACTGAAAATTAGTTAAACTATTAACATTAGCTTGTGTTTCAATGCACCCCGAAGTAAAGTGATAACCCTCAAAATCTGAAGTACCGTGACTAATATTGAGTTGATGTAAAATGTTTTGCCTTGCACATTCCTCAGTGTTCACATAAATTGGATCACAAATGTAAGGCTCGTTACGAGCTTGCAAAACCAAGCTACCGTTATCTATGAATACATTATTAGGACTATTCGTATATACCTGGGGTTCTCCTCCATAGTGATCGAAGTTATTTAGCACCTTCCATACAGCAGGGTCTAAAGTATTAAAATCATCATTAAAAACAAGTTCCCAGTTAGGGTCATTAACCGGCAACTGCCCGAAAGAGGAAACAGCGCTAATTATAAAAAAAAACAATATGGCTTTCTTCATAATATTAATTTTATTTATTTTCCAAGGCTTCGATTCGCTTATTTTGTTCAATGATATATAAAGTAAGCTCCTCCACCTTTTGCAATAACTTAGTTTGAAAATCACCTATTAAAACCCCACCAGCGTCACTTACATCCTCAGAAGAAGGAATTCCAGGTAAGTGCTTGTTAATTTGAAGGTATTTTTCTAACTCAGTTATTTTTGTTAATTTATATTCCTTTTCAAAAACGTAATCAGGCCAAGGCGTCGTGCTTATCTCAACTTTCATTTCTTTTGCTCCAATAGTGCCATTTACAGCTAACTTGTATCCATTAGGATTATTGCCATTTAAGTCAATGCCAATACCTACATCTCCATTAGCAAGCCAACTTAATGCAATATTCTTTGTTCCACTTTGATTAGTACCCAAAGCTCCACCAGTATATCCATAAAGTACGGGACCATCTATTGACTTATTTGCATATTTGCCTGTGGTTGTATAAATATCAAAATATCCAATACCGTGATTTTGATCCTTAAAGTAGATTTGATATCCATTTACTTTTATATTTCCTAAAACGTCCAGCTTTTCAGTAGGACTCGAACTTCCGATTCCCACTTTCCCTAACGTTGCTGAACAAATTTGCACATCGCCACCATTAGTGCCAGTGTTAATATAAGTATTATTACCACAAAAATAATTTAACAATAAGCTTCCCGGACCTGTATTACCTTCAATACTGGCATCAATAGAACTTCCTCCTGTCCAGGCCTGCAAATTTAAAAGACCACTGCCCGGAGTTATCCCTCCTGTAGCATCAGCATCATAAATCTGCAATATACCCCCAAAAATATTTGCGGTCGACGACGCTTGTGCAGCACACGCAGGAGTTCTATATGTCAATCCTGTTCGGCCATAACTAAATGTTCTTACACCGCTAATATTGCTGTATGAAATACCATTTAAATTGTCAAACTTCACTCCTTGTCGAGCTATAAGAGCACCTAAAAAATCAGCATCGCCATTTACACTCAGCTTACTTTGAAGCTTAACGGGATCAGTAAATTTTGAAACACCATAAAAAGCCTTAGTACTATCCATAATAATAGAATCCGTAACAATAGATGCGGCCTTCATTTGCTTGGGCGTTGTAATTTTCTCATTGATGACCAATGCTCCCTGTAAATAAAGGTTCTGAGTAATCCGCACATCTCCATCAACATCCAGCTTATAATTAGGCGTTGAAGTTCCTATACCAACCTTACCTCCGTTATAATATATTTTTGTTCCGTTATTCTCCCACTGTGAGCCAAGAGGCAAAACACCCCAAGACCCGTCCGCTAATAATACTCTGGTTGCATCCCCAGTATAATTAAGCATTCCAAGTTTTCCATTATTATCGAATGTAACTAAGCCTGTTCCGGAAGATTCCAATGATTTTAAAATAAAATTACCATTGGCTTTTATTTTAACAGCAACATTGTTATTCGCTTTAATAATAAAATCCTCATTATTATTTGTTCCAATGTACTCGCCACTTGCTATCGTATTTCCATTAATATTCCATTTTGAGGGAGTTTGCGAATACAAATTTGCAGCGAATAAAACTAACAAAGTAAGAGTAAATAGTAAGTTGCCATAGCAACTTAATGTCCGGTTGTGTTTCATGTTTTGAGACTTAAAAAAAGATGCGTTTGGTAGAATAGTTATACTAATATAACACTTTTATTCAAAAAACAAACTCTCGTTTTTAGAACTCGATCTTCTCCTCTTTCACCACAGCCCCATCCGTTATCATTTTTGCGTAGTACGTCCCTGCCGGGAGATTTGCCGTATTGAATGTATAGAACAATTTATAGTCGCCGCGTGAATGCGGCTGCCTTTCAAACAGCAGCTGTACCTGCTTTCCTTCACTGTTGAAGATCGCGATGGTTACTTTATTGTCGATGTTCAGCGAATAGGCAAACACTCCTTCCACCTTTACTGCCCTGCCGATCACGCTGCTCTCATCCTGCTGCCTGTACACCACATCATAAGCAGGGATCGGCCTCCCGGTGACAAGTGAAACATACTTGCGGAGGTTCTGCACATCTTCTTTGTTTCCGTCTTCAATGCTTGCGATGGAATTATTGTCGGAAATTACCCACACAGCCTGCTGTGCAGTGTAATTGCTGTAATATTTATTTTTATCAATGAATGCTGCCAGCTTCACAAGGTTGCTGTCGGCCATTTTACCCACATCGTATACAGAGTTGAGTGATGGAGCGCTGTTATGCGCCTGGCAGCACATCCCGAAAACATTATAGGAACGCTGCTGGTTGGCGGCAAGCACAAAGCTTTGCTGCTGCGTTACCAAAATATCCTGCTGCGAATCATCCTTTGAATCCAGCCTTCTTCCCGCTTCCACTTTAAGGCTTATAGGAGCATTCGTCACATTCCTGATCTTCATTTCGATCACATCACCCGTGTATCCGCCCTTTCCTTTGATCTCCAGCTTCACAAGGCCTTTCTTGGCCGCTTCTTCAACGGTCCATACATTGCCTGCAACCAGGGCATCCGCACTTATTGCCGATGCCAGTACCATAAGATTGATGATCTTCATTTGCGCCTCCTTTTAAGAATGTATCGGGGAAAGAAATTTTATCTTATAACGCAGGAAAAATGAAATGTTACACGCAACATGAAAGATTCTTTTTTTTATTCAGTAATTGTTATAAATTAGCTAAGATCAATCAATTTACACATTCACAAATGGCAACTCCTGCAAAATCACTTTATGGAGAATTCACGAATGGGGGCTTCATGAAGATCAGGAGGCTTGACCAGGGTGAAACTTTTTCGGAAGGTTTTGTTCCGGAAACGGAAAATGGGAAATCTACAATTAATCAATCTTCTGCATTTCCGGATTGGCCAAAGCCCAAATCAACAACAAAATAACTGCGGTATGAAATTATTCTTCTGTTTCGCTGCGATCCTTTTCATCCCTGTTATTTCATTTGAAAAACGAAATGACGATGAAGCCTGTACCCGTACAAAAGACAGCCTCGTCCAGGTGCTCGGCAATAAATCACTGGGGTTTATCCTCGGAGGTTCGGAAAATGACCGGGAAGTGCTCCGGATCTGGAAATTGCCGAAGGGGCAGTGTGCAACCATTAGTATCATTAAGGATAGATCCATTGATGAAGACATCCGTTTCTTCGCAGCTGAAGTCATGCTCGAAAATGCAGAAGAGATTCCCGCAGATATTGACAAAGCGGACCTGGGGAAGCTCTATGCACAGGCATTATCCAAAAAGAAAATGGACCTGAATTACCTCGGGATGAATTCTAAAGATGACTTACGGTACACAGGCAGGCATTTGTTAAGAATAGGTAAGCCTGCAATTCCCGCCCTCGCCACACTGCTTGACAATGAAGAACAACTCTGGTACTGCTGCGGGAGTAAAGCGTCAGAAAAAGCTAACGCTCTATGGGAATACAGGATAAAAGATGTAGCAGCTTTTTTTATTTTAAAGATCCGGAACAAGCCTTTTACATGGAGCCATAATCCAAACAAGCGTGACAGGATGATCAAAAGATTAAAAAGAGGGCTCCACGGGAATTAAACCTTCAGAAACATGAGCAAGGAGCATTATACGGCCGTTGAAACCAATACTAAAACGTTAACCAGGGAGCTGGCCTGGTTCGATCAGCTTATATGCTTCCGCGCTTACCAATGGCGCAAATCGATTTTCCAAAAATGGCCTTCAGGAAAATATACGGATCCGGATACCTTACCTGAATTCGAAGATGTTAAGCTAATGAATGAACAATCGTTCGAGCCTTCCTTACCGACGTTATAACCGGCAGGTTTCAGAACAGCTTCCACACAGTTTCCTTAAAGCCAATGAATACGCCATCTTCACGCACTTCAACAGGATACGTTTCCACCACATCGCCCAGGCCACTTTTGGCACGGCCGGTCTTCAGGTCAAAGTGATAACGGTGAAGGGGACAAACAACGCTTCCTTCGGCAGTGCAATAACCATTTCCCAATGAAGCACCATTGTGCGGGCATTTATCATTCACTGCAAAAAATCCTTCGGCAGTATGTGCCAGGCAGATCTTTTTCTTCCCGACATTCATCGTGGTAACGTGCCCTTCCTTCACCATCATGTTGGCGGCTTCGGAGGAATCGAAGAGTTTGTACCAATTGAGCTTTTTCTCGAATAGCATGATTCAAACTTACGTAAATTTACTCAATGTCATGCCGTGCTTCGACACGGCATCTCTCCGCAATGTTGAGGTTAGTTGAATTCTCTTCACCTCATGATAATAGTGAGATCCCGTGTCGGAGCACGGGATGACCAATCATAAGGAATGTATCATAAATAATCCGGAATTAAACCTTCCGTTTCCTTTTCAGCATCGAGTAATCAAGGTAATACAGCAGCTTAATGGAAAAGCTGTTGAATTGCGGTGAACGGAATGTTTCATCCACATCATCTGAAAAGTGTTCGATCACCTGGCTGCCGTATGTGTAGATCGCGTTCTTCCACACAAAGCTTACCTCGCTTCCGGGAGAGAACTGCCATTTATAAACAAGATCAATATTGAAAGCATTGAAATTCACATTCGAATTTCCCGGGTATTGATTATCGTCGAACAGCAATCCCTTATCGCTGAGCGTATAATATTGCTTATACTCCGCTTTTGACCAGTAATGGCGGCCACGGAGCGACAGCGACATTTTATTCGTGAAAATATAATTGATGTTCAGCTGGTTCGTGATCGTAAGCACACTTCTTCTCCCGAACGTGATCACATCCGAAGTTTCATCATAATTCACAAAGCCAATGTCATCATTCTGGTATTCCCTGTTGTAGCTGTATATAAAGGAAAGCTTGTTGTTCACGCGGAAGCGCGGATCGAGCCCGAATGAAATAGTATACCGGCTGTTCTCTTCGAAATACCTGTAATTCACACGCCCGTCAAGTGCAAAACGTTTCCTGTAATCGGAGGAGAACCAATAATAGCCAAGGTAATCTTTCGGGTACGCATAATAATGTCCTTTTACCCTCGGCTCCCAGTGGTCGTAAGTGACGATCGGCTCAAAATTGAATCCCGCGCCGGTGGAGAGAAAGGAACGTGTGAAAGTGGTGTATGCCTCACCGAAGATGTTGAAATTCCACAAAAAGCCTGGATGGTACAAGCGCGAATATCCAACGCCTCCTGAAACACTGAAATCATTGAGCCTCCAGAATGGAGTGAATATATTATAACCTGCGTTCACATACGTTTCGATCGTATTGTTCATGAAAGAAATTCCCAGGTCATTCGGATCATAGGTATCGCTTTTCACATTTGCAGAAATGCTGTAAGTTAATTTTCCGCTGATCTTTCCCGCGCGTAAAGCATACACATAGCCGAGCACCGGCTTCGAAGAATCGGAAAAATAAAGCTGGCTCACAGCCCCGTTGCCATTCACCGCGAAGGTATTTTTCCTGTTCGCGAATTTAAATTCCGTGCCGGTCACATTCGCATCATACGCTTTTCCTTCGCGTGTTACATTGGTGTTGATCAGGCTGATGTAGGAATTGTTTTTCAAGGCCTGGTCGAACACCAGCACATTGTAATTCGTAAGCGGCTGCGTGAGCACCTTTCTTGTATTCCCCGAAGAATCAGAGATCACCGCGTAGGTATTCGCGGATGTTGCATTGAAAACCCCGATGCCGAGATTAGTCCTTGTACGTCCCGAAACTTTGGTAGCATTGATCAGCTGCGTGCTTCCCGGGTTCTCCTTGACGTACTCTCCTTCTTTCAGCTCTGCATACGGTGCATAATAATCCAGCGGAACACCGCCTACACGCCTTGAATAGAACAACCCGCCCTTGTTGAACAATTCTGTTCCTTCTGTAAAAAACTGACGGTTCTCATCGTACTGAACTTCAAAAGGCGAAAGGTTCAGCACTTTATTGTCACTTTGCACCTGTCCGAAATCGGGCACCAGCGTCATGTCCAGCGTGAAGCTTTCATTGATGCCGTATTTGATATCCATGCCGCCGTTCAGGGAATAAGTGTTGTTGCTCTTGCCCGGCAGGTCGTAAGGATAATTTTCAAGATATGCGGAAACGTACGGCGTAACCGATAAACGCAAAGGGGATTTAATATCCGAGATGCCGTTAAGGTCGCCGCTCTGGTTGACCAGCCCGTCGGCTTCCGGTTTGATCTCGTTCCAGAAGGCATCTTCCCGCGTACGCCGTACTTTACGGATAATGTTCAGCCCGAATTTCTGTTCGGCCACATTCGGAAAACGCAATGCGGAATAAGGGATCCTGAATTCAACCACCCATCCCTTGTCCGTGATCCTCACCTGGCTCTGCCAAACGGCATTCCAGTTGAGGTCCTGTCCCTGCGAGGAATAGCGGGCATCCAGCTGAACGCCGGCAGCGGTGACAAAAAATCCATAAGCATTGATGTCATCGTTGTAGGTGTCAAGAAACAGCCCGAATGCATCGGCATTAGCCTCGTTATCGCGCTGGCTGAGCTCATGCAGGATACTGTCGGGATTACTGTCGTAAAGCATCGCGCCTACGTAGATCGCAACATCATCGTACAGGATCTTTACCTCGCTTGTGAACTTTGAAGGCTGGCCGGGCTTGGGAGCACGCTGCACAAAATCGCCGGCAGGCTCAGCCGTTTGCCAGGCCTCTTCGTTCAGCACCCCGTCGATCTTAGGCGCTGTGGATGTACGTTTGGCAGTGAGCTGTTTTTTATCAGCGGCGGTGGAAGCAACTGTTAAAAGGCAAAGAAGGGAGAGTAAAAAATGTTTCATGGGGCCTTGCATGCGCAAATTTACGTTTGCGCAGGTAAAAAGTAAAAAGCATTTTACTAATGGTAGTTAATATTGATGAGCGGGAACCCAGGCTGTTCTCAGCCCGCAGAGAAATCAAACCTGTATGCCGATGATCAGCACATCATCCACCTGCTCGAGCTTACCGATCCAGTTCTCAAATGTTTTAACCAGCATGGCTTTCTGCTCTTTTGCAGGCTTCATTGAATTATCTTTCAATAACTGCTGCAGCTGCTTGTACTTGAATTTTTTGCCGAGCGGGCCGCCAAACTGGTCGGCATAGCCATCGGTAAACAGGTAGATATTGTCGCCTTTCTGAAGCTGGAAGCTTTGGTTGTCGAACTTCCTGATCGTTTCACCAACGAAAGTGCCTACAGGAAATTTATTCGGGTTCAGCTCGATCAGCTTTTCATCCCGGATGATCCACAAAGAGTTGTAGGCGCCGGCATACTGGAGCTCCAGCGTATCGTAGTTAATGTTGCAGAGGGCGATGTCCATCCCGTCCTTCACAGTGGCTTCATCTTCGTACTGGCGCAATGTATCGGTAACACCGGCATTCATTTCATCGAGAATATCGGAAGGCTTCGTGATCCTGTGCTCATTCACCGCCTGGTTCAGCAGGTTAAAGCCCACAATGCTCATGAATGCGCCCGGAACGCCATGCCCTGTACAATCCACGGCAGCGATCAGCAGCTCGCTTCCTTTTTTCTCCATCCAGTAAAAATCACCGCTGACAATGTCTTTCGGCTTGTATAAAATAAATCCCTTATCGCGGAATTCCTTTTCAAAGCTGGAGCTTGGCAGGAACGCAAGCTGGATCCGTTTGGCGTATTTGATACTGTCCGTAATGTCTTTGTTCTTTGTTTCGATCTGCCCGTAAGCAATGTTCAGCTCGTTGTGCTGGCGGATGATCTCCTGCTTCTGTGCTTCCAGCTTCGCGTTTGCTTTCTGCTTGAGCTGGTAGCGGTTGAAGATCACAAAAGCAATGATGAGCAAAAGTATGAACCCGATGATGAATGCATTCTTAAAAAGGCGTTGCTTATTGGCATCCAGCGCCTGGATCTCTAAATTCTGCCTGCTGATCTTCAGCTCTTTTTCCTGCTTTTCAAAATCGAATTTTGCCTGCATCTCGTTCATGGAGCGCGCGCCTTCTATGTTGTAGATGCTGTCTTTCAGGTCGCCGGCAAGCATGTAATAATCAGCAGCCTCTTTGAATTTATTCACTTCAAAATAGGTTTGCGCCACGTTCTTGTAATTGGTGAGCAGCACATCGCTGGCACCGATCACTTTTGCGGCGTCGATCGCTTTCAGGAAATACTCGATCGCTGTTTTTTTATCGCCGGTGAAATAATAATTGCCCCCGATATTACCCAGTGTATTGGCCATTCCCAGCTGGTCGCCCACTTCTCTCTTCAGCTCATAGGAACGCAAATAATATTCCCTTGCCTTGGGCTGGTCATTCATGTACGTATAAATGCTCCCGATGTTATTCAGCGTGGAAGCAATGCCTTTTTTATTCCCGAGCTTTTCCTTGATCGCAAGCGACTTTCTTAAATACTCAAGCGCCGTTTCATTTTCTCCCTTATCGCCGTGCACATTGGCGATGTTGTTATAACATGCGGAGATCCCGGCCTCATCGTTTAAAAGCGTGCGGATCTTCAGTGATTTCTGGTAATACTCCAAAGCCAGGTTCAGCTTGTGCAGCTTGTAATACACCAATCCAACGTTAATGAGGGAAGACGACATGGCCGATGAATCGTTCATTTCCTCACGGATGGTGAGCGCTTGCAGGTTATAGTTCAGCGATTTTTCATAGCTCCCGAAATCGGTGTATACGCTGGCCATTGCAAGAAATACATCGGCAACGCCGGGCTTGTTCGAAATGCCCTGGAATGTTTTCTTTGCTTCGAGGTAATAGCCGAGTGCCTTGTTGTTTTCGCCTTTGGAATAGTATCCCCGGCCGATGTTGAGCAGGGCGCGTGCAAGCCCGGGTGTGTCGTTATATTTCTGCGCAAGCGCCATCGACTGCTTGGCATAGTAAATGGCCTTGTCAGGGGTTTTATCGAAGTAATGCAGGGAAAGTGAATTCAGCACACGGATCTTGGCGGTATCGGCAGAGCTTTTCAAAAGAAGCATAAGGCTATCCACATTCGCAGCGCGGGAACGTTGCGGAAGATGCAGCACCACGAAAATAAAAAAGAGGAATGCAGTGAAATAAGTCTTCCTTCTGTAACGCATAAAGTTCTGTGTACTTTTTTTAAAGATAGTTTATTTTTTTAAGCCCACAAAAAAAGCGGGAAATTTCCCGCTTTCAGTTTTACATGCTGTCTTCTTTATTTGGCATCCGGCTCAGCCAGCTTCACATACACGGCATAGATGGTGCCTTTTTCATCCTTGAAGTGATCATACTTTACAGTATCTCCCGATGAAATTCCCTGCTCTTTCATCATTGGCACATATGCCATGATCTCGCCGAAATTTGCATCCGTGATCATACCGGTGTCATTGTCTTTGCCGGTGATGATGCCTTTCCTGTATATCTCCACGTTAAAGGCTGTTTTTTCCTGCGTGGTCGGATTGGTATACACATCAAAACGTACAACTGTTCCCGGTGCAAGTCCAAGCTGCTTGCTGAAGGGCTGAATGTATTTTATCTCCTTTCCGTTTTCATTTACAACAATACCATGCTCATTGTCTGTTGAGACTTTAATTTTACCTTTCGCCATAATGTTTTGTTTTTGGGTTTATGTTTTGTGTTTGTTTGGTAAATATAGTGACCCAAAACTAAAATCAAAATTTTAAGGCTGATTTATTTTGAAAGGAAATCGTTGATGTTTTTCTCCACCCGCTCCAACACGTTGCTGGCATCGGCTTTCACAAATTTTTCACCTACAATGTTCTCGTACAGCTCAATGTATCGTTCCGACACGGAGCTTACCACTTCGGGCGTCATCTCCGGCACCTGCTGTCCGTCTTTACCCTGGAAGCCATTTTCCATCAGCCATTCGCGTACGAACTCTTTCGACAATTGCTTTTGTGCTTCGCCTTTCTGCTGGCGGCCTTCATAACCTTCCTTGTAAAAATAGCGTGATGAATCCGGTGTATGGATCTCATCGATCAGGTAGATCTTTCCGTCTTTTTTCCCAAACTCATATTTTGTATCCACGAGGATCAGGCCCATTTTTGCAGCGATCTCTGTCCCGCGCTGAAATACAGCACGCGTATATTTTTCAAGCTGCTCATAATCTTCTTTTGAAACAATGCCCTGTTTCAAAATTTCTTCCTTTGAAATATCTTCATCATGTCCAACGGAAGCTTTTGTTGTAGGCGTGATCAGCGGTTCAGGGAATCTGTCATTCTCCTTCATGCCATCCGGCATTGATACTCCGCAGATCATTCGCTTCCCGGATTTGTATTCCCTCCATGCGTGTCCGCTGAGGTAACCGCGGATCACCATTTCCACTTTGAATGGCTCGCAAAAATGACCCACTGTTACCATCGGGTCCGGAACAGCGATCATCCAGTTCGGAACGATGTCTTCCGTCGCCTTTAAAAATTTTGCAGCGATCTGGTTCAATACCTGTCCTTTGTAAGGAATGCCTTTTGGCAATACCACGTCAAATGCCGAGATCCGGTCACTTACGATCATCACCAGCATTTCATCACCGATGTTGTATACATCGCGCACTTTTCCTTTGTAAAAGCTTTTTTGTTTCGGGAAGCTGAATTTTGTTTCTGTAATCGCGTTCATAATTTTACATGTTGAATTATTAGATGATTGAATTTAGATTTTTAACCTATAAAAAAATACAATACTTCATTTTCTGCGCTGAGCTCCTTGATGTTATCTGCCAGTACTTTCAATGCTTCCAGCTGCTGTTCCGCAAGCTCTCTTTCGCCATGATTGCTGAATGCGAGGTTGAATGCGATCAGCTCATTTATATCGATCGGTGCCGAATCGATCTTTTTGATGATCTCCGCTTTCTTGCTGAATGGCAGCAGGAATACCGTTGCATGCAGTTTTTCAGTGAGCGAATCTCCATAGCTATCGAGCTCATTTTTATCAAGGGCGGCGCCCAGTTTTTCTTCAAGGAAACAAATAAGATTGATATAAATGTATCCCGAACAATCAATGTCCTTCAGCTTTCGCGAGTTTTTTTCCAGGTAAGGATGATAATTTTCCGTTGTGTACTTCCAGAACAAAACCTTTCCCTTCGTCGGCTCGACCGCTTCCACCAGTCCTGCCAGCTTATCCCTTTCTATGATCCTGAACTCTGCTATTGCTGACATTTTTTCCTTTTTCTTTATAATCCTTCATTTCACTCAGAATGACAAGGCCTGTAATTTATTTTTCCTCCTTTTTCTCTTTCACATTATCATACATCTCCACGATCCTCTTCACCAGCTTGTGGCGGATCACATCCGATCCATCGAGCTTAATGAATTCAATCCCTTCCACCTTGTTCAGCAGGCGCATGGCCTGTGGCAAGCCGGATGGCTGGTTCTTCGGAAGATCCACCTGCGTGATGTCTCCTGTGATGATGAACTTCGCGGAAGCGCCCATCCGTGTGAGGAACATTTTCAATTGCCCTTCCGTTGCATTCTGCGCCTCATCGAGGATCACAAATGCATTATCAAGCGTACGCCCGCGCATAAAGGCAAGCGGCGCTATCTGGATGATCTTGTTCTCGAGGTAATAGGATAATTTTTCAGCGGGGATCATGTCGTACAATGCATCGTACAATGGCTGCAGGTACGGATCCAGCTTCTCTTTCAGGTCGCCGGGAAGAAAGCCGAGGTTCTCTCCTGCCTCCACTGCGGGACGTGTAAGAATGATCTTTTTAACTTCCCTGTTCTTTAAAGCACGTACCGCTAAAGCAACGGCAGTGTATGTTTTACCGGTTCCTGCAGGGCCGATGGCAAACACCATGTCATTTTTTGAAATGCTGTCGACGATCCTGCGCTGGTTCTCTGTCCGCGCTTTCACAATGAGGCCGCCGTTTCCAAACACCAGCACATCATCGCCTGCAGCCTGCTCCGTTTTTGCACCCGACTCTTTTGTCCCTGCAAGGATCTGCTCTACCGCATTCTCCGTAAGGTTCCCGTACCGGTGAAAATAATCGATCAGCACATTCAGCACCATCTCCACCTGGTTAAGATCTTCTTCTTCACCTGAAATTTTGATCGTTTCTCCGCGCGCTACAATTTTTACTTTGGGGAACCGTTTCCGGATCAGCCCCATTTTACTGTCGTTCACACCGTACAGATCAACCGGTGCAATATCTTCTAATATGATTTTTCTTTCGTTCAATTTCTTAATTTTTCAGAAATGTGATTTAATGTGATATTTTATTTCTGAAAGCACGAAAATAACATATTTTTGCATATTCATTAAGGATTACAGCGAGAGAAAACATCAGAAATTACTAACAAATGGCGATCATTACACTCACGACGGATTTCGGGTTGAAGGATCATTATGTAAGCGCCATCAAAGGCGCCATCCTTAGCCGGCTTCCGGGTGCCACCATTGTTGACATTTCCCACAAGATCGAAAAATATAACCTGCTGGATGCCTCGTATATCCTAAAAGAAAGCTATCCCAATTTCCCGGAAGGCACTATCCATATCATCGGCATCAACACGGAGCTCTCAAACTCAGGCGGGTATGTACTGTTGAAGCAGAACGGGCATTATTTTGTCGGGGCCGACAATGGCATCTTCTCGCTGCTGTTCGAGGAAACACCGCGTGAGATCAGGGAAATAAGCCCTGCGGATGACCGGGAACTGAGCTTTCCTGTCCGTGATGTTTTTGTGAAGGCAGCCTGTGAGCTTGCTGCAGGAACCGATTTCAACATCATCGGCACACCAAAGGACGGCCTGCTGGAACGCATCGCTTTCCGTGCCACTTCCATGGGCGACAATATCCGCGGCTCATTCGTGTACATCGATTCATACGGCAACGTGACCACCAACATCGACAGGCGCCTGTTCGAGCAGGTGGGCAAGCGCAGGCCATTCCTTATTGAGCTGGCAAGGCACAGCATTGAGCGCATCAGCAAAGAATACAGCGAAGTGCCCGAAGGCGAAGTGCTGGCCATCTTTAATTCTTCCGACTATCTCGAGATTGCAATGCGCAACGGCAAAGCAGGCAGCCTGCTGAACTTAAAGATCAACGATTCCATAACCATCAGGTTCCTATGATCATCCGCATTGTAAAAATGAGCTTTGCTCCCGAAAAGGTAAATGAGTTCCTTCAGCTCTTTGATTCTTCCAAACAGCAGATCCGCAATTTTGAAGGCTGCCGTCACCTTGAGCTGCTGAAGGAGGCAAACCAAAAAAATATTTTCTTCACCTACAGCTATTGGGAAAACGAAAGCGATCTCGAACACTACCGCAATTCCGCACTTTTCGCAGGGGTTTGGGCCAACACAAAGATCTTATTCAACGACAAGCCCCAGGCCTGGAGCCTTGTGCAGCATACGCTTGTAACATAATACTAACCGACCGAACGTGAACCTGGCAAAAAATAATCCTGTGCTTCTTACCCTGCTTGCAACGCTGATCGCCTGCATCTTCCTGACGGCACAGTTCTCGTGGCGGGGGCCCGACAGGAAAGGCTACACGCATGTGATCGACAGCGATGGAAAAGGGTATTATATGTACCTGCCTTCCATCTTTATCCAAAAGAACCTTGCTTCCTTAACGCCGGACGACCGCTATGTTTTCAAAACAACATCAGGTGCCGTCAATAAATATTTTGCAGGCACTGCCATTGCCATGCTTCCATTTTTCGGCGGAGGCTACATCACGGCGGCGCTCACGCACAAGCCGCTGACCGGCTATTCACCGCCTTTTCAACGGGCCATCAGCATTGCCGCATGGGCTTACCTCGGCCTTGGATTGCTGTTCCTTGCCGGACTGCTCATCCTTTACAACATCAGGACAGAGCTGGTCTGCATCACGCTCATTGCCATTGTTTTCGGCACCAACCTGCTGATGTATGCGGTATATCATCCTTCATTCTCACACGTGTATTCCTTTTGCTTTGTCGCGATGTTCCTTTATTATGCAAAACGCGTATTCACGGAGCGGCGGCTCAATCATGCGCTCCTGCTGGCTTTTGCGCTGGGCATGATCGTGATCATCCGCCCGACGAACGGGCTCATTATTCTTGCATTGCCTTTTATTGCCGGCTCCTGGGAAGTGATGAAAGATACCTTCAAAGCATTCCTTAATTACCGGCTTATTGCTGTAATCGCTGTGTTTGCAGGCATTGTAAGCATCCAGTTAATTCTCTGGCACATTCAAACAGGATCATTTTTTGTACAGAGCTATAAGCATGAAGGATTTTATTTTGCGCATCCCGAAGTGCTGAATACGCTCTTCAGCTTCCGCAAAGGCTTTTTCCTCTACACGCCGCTGGCGGCAGTGTCGCTCTGCGGGCTGATCATTGTTGCAAAGAAAAGCCGCTTCCAGCTGTATTCACTTCTCCTGTTCTTTTTATTTCTTGTATACATCACGGCTTCCTGGTGGAACTGGTACTACGGGCCATCCTTCGGGCAAAGGCCTTTTGTGGAGTTCTATCCTTTGAATGCAGTGCTGCTTGCATTGCTTCTTTCTTCCCTGAACAAGCTCAGTCACCGTCGTGCATTCTATTCATTCATAGGATTGCTGCTGGCTTTCAACCTGCTGCAAAGTTTCCAGTATGTGAAGAACATTATTTCGCCATGGGATATGAATTTTGAAAAATACAAATACACCTTTCTAAGGACGGCACCGAAATATTATTCCTGCCTTGGCGGCAACAATGATATCATTCCTTATCCCGGTGTAAAGAACCTGCTGCTCGGCCTTAAGAACGATTATGAAAAAAGATATCCGTACTGGGCAGAAAGCGAACTGAAAGCTGTTGGAGGCGATCACAAAAACGTTGCTGATTTTACGGAGCTCGAATTCAATTCCGCCTGCGACATTAAAGCCGGCAGCTCCATAGCAAACCACCGGCTGCTCTATGCAGAGATCGGGCTGGAAAAGCTGGAGCTTAACCCGGCAGGAAGCAAGGGCCCGCTGATCGGGATCGTTGTTTCGGATGCAAAAGGGACCGCTTATACATACAGCACTTTCGGCATCAACGAGATCCCGACAAGATCCTCCGGCCACTGGAAAGCCTTTAATTACCATGTGGAGCTGCCAAAAGTGAGAAAACCGGGAGATGTGATCCGCGTGTACATCTGGAATAAAACGCTGCAACCCTTTTATATCGACAACTTCCAGGTAAGGCTTTACGGCATTGACTGAAATCCGGAAGAATGACGGCCTCGAAATGAGGCTGTCGAAATTTTAGCATAATCTACCCGCTATTCATTTAATATTTCCTTACATTTGCTTAGCACACAGCATGAAAAAGGTATTCGCCATATTCTTTTTATTCATCTTCCTCTTCAACACAGTGGGCTATCTTCTTGTGTACCACGCGGAGCAATATGCTATTAAACAGGAGATGAAGATCAATATAAGGCTTGGCGTTTTTGATGAGCGTGTAAGTGCCATTACCATTGACAACGCGCTCCTTTCATCCGCCGGTTCCGAATTTGAATTAAAAGGCGATGAGTTTATCTACAAGGGAAAACAATACGATATCCTCAGCAAAAAAACAGAAGGCAATAAAACCACTTTTTACGCGGTGAATGATACGAAGGAAGAGCATCTCCTGTCCTCACTCGAAGATCACATCCAGAATACGGCCGACCTTACAACAACCCACAAACAGCCTTTCCACGCGAAAAATATAAGCAAGAGCTTTTCTGTACTGTATTATTCCGAGATCAGTTCCTTTTACATGACAGTTCCTTCCAATACTGTCATTTACCCGTCCCTTGAATGCATCTACCATTCGATCGATCAGAAAACTGCCCTGCTTCCTCCTAAGACCGCTTAATCATTCCAGAAGAACTGTGCCCGGCAAATCCTTTGCTTGCGGCACTCCGGATGTTTCTATTAAGCTCTAAACAATTGAGATCAGTCTTTAGTATTTATTTATTCCTCATGGGTATTGCCATATCCTGTGCGCAGAACGACACTTCTTCAGTAAAAAAACTGAAGGAGGTGGAAGTCTCCGTCATCCGCAATACCTATACAAACAAGACCGCATTGAATGTAACCGACCTTTCTGCGGAGAAGATGAGAAGCCGCGGCGCATTCAACATTTCCGACGGCTTAACCGCTGTTCCTGGCATCAGCCAGATGACCACGGGAGTGGCCATTTCAAAGCCTGTGATCAGGGGGCTACACGGGAACAGGCTGCAAACCGTATTCTCAGGGCTTCGCTTCGACAACCAGCAATGGCAGGATGAGCACGGGCTCGGCATCTCCGACATTGGCGTTGACCATGTGGAGATCATAAAAGGCCCTGCTTCATTGCTCTATGGCTCGGAAGCTGTAGGCGGCGTGATCAACATCATTGAAGAAAAAAATGCAGAAGAAGGAAAGATCGTTGGCGACCTCAACACGCGCTTTTTGAGCAATACATTCGGCAATGCCACCGACCTTGGCTTCAAAGGCAATAGCAACAACAAAAACTGGAGGATCCGCGCGGGCTACGAATCGGATGCCGATTACCAGGATGGAAAAGATGTACGCATTTTAAACTCGCGCTTCAGCGGCTATTATTTCAAGGCTTCCTACGGGTTCACAAAAAAGAAATGGATCTGCCAGAACAATTACAACGGCTCGCTGAATAATTTCGGCTTCATCATGTCCGACAGCAAAACCGACAAAGACCTGGACAACCGCTTCAGCCGCACAATGGACGGACCTCACCACAGCGTACTGCTGAACATACTTTCTTCGCAGAATATTTTTGCACTGAAAAATTCCGTGCTCAAATTAAACCTCGGCGCCCAGTCCAACATCCGGATGGAGGATGAAGGCGGCGGCGAGATCAGCCTGGACATGCACCTGAGCTCGCTTGTGTACAACCTGCAATGGATCAAAATGCTGACAGAAAAAACGGAGCTGATCATCAGCAGCCAGGGCATCCTGCAGAACAACAGCAATTACGGGAAGCGCATCATTGTGCCCGATGCCAACATGACTGAAACGGGGCTTTCATTTTTTCTTAACCGGAAGTTCGGAATGCTGATCCTCGAAGGTGGAATCGGCGGAAACTACAGGCACATTAAAACATTTGAGTCGGGGAGCTTCAACACACCGGATAAGGAGATCGGGCCTTTCGAACGCTCCCTGCCTTCCCTGAACGGAATGCTGGGTGCAACGCTTAACCCGAATGATCACTGGAACATCAAGTTTTGCGGAAGCACAGGGTTCCGTTCCGGCAACATGGCAGAGCTTGCTTCCAACGGGCTGCACGAAGGCATCTTCCAGTACGAGATCGGCAATCCCGGCCTGAAGGCGGAGCAGAATTTCAATGCCGAACTTGCATTGAACTATACATCAGAGCAATTTGAATTTTCACTCGCCGGGTTCAATAACTATTTCGACAATTACATCTACCTCGCTCCCACTGCTGAAACATTTTACGGGATCACGATCTTCCGTTATTTCCAAAGCAATGCCGACCTGTACGGAGGAGAAGCAGCAATCTCCTTTAAGCCAAAAGCGTTAAAGGGGCTGGAATTTTCATCCTCCTTCGCAACGGTAACAGGCTTGCTGAGCGACTCTGCTTACCTGCCATTCATTCCTGCAGACAAACTGCACGGAGAGATCAGGTACACATTCAGCCTTAAAAACACATTGAAGGATTTTTATGTTTCTGTAAGCAATGATTATGTGTTCGAACAGAATTATCCCGCCGTAAATGAAACCCGCACCGGCGATTACAACCTGCTGAATGCGGGAATAGGAACAGAGCTTTTAATAGGGAAACAAACGCTGAAGCTTGGCCTGGTCTGCAACAACCTGCTCAACGAATATTATTACGACCACCTGTCACGCTTCAAGCCATACGGCTTTCACAACATCGGCCGCAACATTATCCTGAACATTCAAATCCCTTTTAATATAAAATAAACCAAAACAGCCATGAAAACAATCACATCAAAATTATTCCTGGGCCTGCTGCTGATCACAGCCGCCGTATTCAGTCCTGCATGTAAAAAGGAAAAGGACAAACAGATCCCGCCGGAGCTCTCTTTTAAAACAGGAAGCGGCTACACTTCTTCCAGCGACTCGGTAGGCACGAATGACACCCTGCTGGTGGGCGTAAACGCGAACAAAACGGAGGACAAAGACCTTCTGCAGCGCTTCATTGTAACGCAACAGTACGATGCAAACTCAGCAACGACCATCCTGACGGAATCGTTCAACCAGGATACGTATTCGAAGGACATGACCATTATTACGAGAAGCGTTGCCGGGACGGAGAAATATACCTATACCATCATCAACCGCGACGGGCTTACAAAAACAATTTCCCTGGTGCTTGCAGTACATTAAAAATAATATCAGTAACAATCAAACAATTAATTATTAACCAATCAAAAACCAAAACAAAATGAAAAAAGTAGTTTTATTTGCCGCAGCAGTAGCTGCAATCTCAATGTCTTCATGCGTGAAAGAACGCGACTGTACCTGCACAACAACGAATTCGTATGCAGGAAGCAGCACTTCTTCAACGCAAACGATCGTGTACAAGGATGTAACAAAGAAACAGGCGAAAACGCTTTGTGCAAGCTACACCACCACTGATGACAGCGGTTACACCACCACACAGGATTGCGAGTTGAAATAGTAGCAGCAAAACCTTAATGTTGGTTTGTAAAAAGGCCCGTACAGATTTCCGTACGGGCCTTTATTGTAATGTAATGCAGATCAGCTGAGCGTTGACAATGTTTCCTTTATCTTAGTAAAATCAGGAATTTCCGATGCATTCTCCATCACCTCCGCATAGCGTATGATCCCTTCCTTATCGATCACAAAAGCGGCACGCTTCGAAACGCCTTTCATTCCGAGCAGCTCATCGTACAGCACATCGTACATTTCCGATGCCTCTTTGTTAAAGTCCGAAAGCAATTCAAAATTAAGATGCTGGTCTTCTTTGTATTTCGCCAGCGTAAAGAATGAGTCGATGGAAATGCCGAATACCACGGCATTTCCATTGTTGTAGGATGCGATATCGTCGCGGGTGGCGCACAATTCTTTGGTACAGGTGCCCGAAAAGGCAAAGGGAAAGAACAGGAGCACTACATTTTTTCCACGCTGCTCAGCGAGGGAAACTTTCTTCCGTTGGGTATCCGTGAGGGTAAATAAAGGGGCTTCCTGCCCTGTTTGTATGCTCATAGCGTATTTTTGGGGTTAAAATGGCTGTTAAACTCAACAATAAAGGTAGTGATTTGTTTAATTAATAACGCTGGTGTTATTCCAACGCTCTTTCTCGACTTCGCTCGAAATGACTGTCGCGCGTTGTCATTTCGAGCGAAGTCGAGAAAGCGGAAGGCATGGGCATTAATTCCTATATTTCAAATGTAATTAATCTATTTTCGTAACTTTGCCCCGTAATTATTTTTGTTAAACCTAAAAAAACACATAAACATAATGTCATTAGTAGGAAAAAAAGCGCCATCATTCAAAGCGCAGGCCGTAGTTAACGGCGGAGAAATTGTTGCCGACTTCTCTTTGGAGCAGTACATCGGTAAAAAACACGTGATCTTCTTCTTTTACCCGAAGGATTTCACATTCGTATGTCCTACAGAGCTGCATGCTTTCCAGGACAAGATCGCGGAATTTGAAAAACGCAATGTTGCAGTGGTTGCCTGTTCAACAGATACAGAGCAGTCGCACTGGGGCTGGCTGCAGGTACCGAAAGCAAGCGGCGGGATCCAGGGCGTGAAATACCCTATTGTTGCTGATACAACAAAGATCATTTCCATGGATTTTGATGTATTGTTCGGAGAATACGAGATCGATGAGGATAACCGCCTTGTGGCAAACGGCCCGATGATCGCTTTCCGCGGACTGTACCTGATCGATAAAAAAGGTGTTGTCCGCCATCAGCTGATCAACGACCTTCCTTTGGGACGTAACGTGGATGAAGCGCTCCGCATGGTGGATGCACTGCAGTTCAACGAAGAGAACGGCGAAGTTTGCCCTGCCAACTGGGTGAAAGGCGAAACAGCGATGAAGGCTACGCACGACGGCGTTGCAAGCTACCTTGCTGCAAATTAATTGTTAATACTTTTTTATATCTCAAAAAGCGCACTTCACACGAAGAGCGCTTTTTGATTTATATTTGTTCATCATTAAAAAATCAGAAAATGAATAAAAAAGCTGCCATCATCCTTAATGTTGTATTGATCCTTGCTGTAGGAGTGCTGTATTATCTTCACTTCTCCTCCTGCAACAGCTGCGAAGCACCCGGAGCCGGCACCGGCAGCAGCACTGATTCTGCCGCTGCAGCAAAGCCTGTTGTTGCTGATCCGAAAGACATCAAGCCATCCAAGATCGTATATGTGAACATTGATGTGCTGAATGATAAATACGAGTACCTACAGGACATCAGCTCTGCGGCAAAAGCAGAGCATACTACCCTCCAGAACCAATACCAGTCGAAAGGAGAAAAGCTGCAGAAGGATTATGAAGAGTTCCAGCAGAGCGCACAGGGCGGCTTGCTGTCGGAAAACCAGATCGGCCAGAAGCAGGAAGAATTTGCAAAAAGAAAAGAAGACCTTGATCAGCTTCAGCTGAAAGCGGATGACCTGATGGCGAAGATCCAGGATGAATCCTTCAAAGCGATGGAGAACGTAAAGAACTACATCACCGAATACAACAAGAAAAGCAATTACGATTATGTGATCGCCTACAGCGATAACCCGGGAGCAACGCAATTACTGCTGGCAAACCCGGCCTACGACATCACCACCGAGATCCTTGAAGGGCTGAATGCCCAGTACCAGGCTGAAAAAGCCGCTAAAAAGAAAAAATAACACGTAGCATGGAAACAAACACACTCATTCATAAGATCAAACACGTGGAAAAATTCCACGATACATTCAGGATCGGTAACCGTTACGAGCCAACTGCGATTGTGCCGGAAAACGAATACATGCTGCGCTACAACCTCATCAAAGAAGAGAACGATGAATATCTTGAAGCCTGCAAGAACGGCGATATCGTGGAGATAGCAGATGCACTGGGCGACCAGCTGTATATTTTATTCGGCACCATCCTCCGCCACGGGCTGCAGCATAAAATAGAAGAAGTGTTTGACGAGATCCAGCGCAGCAACATGAGCAAGCTGGATGAGAATGGGGAACCGATCTTCCGTGAAGACGGAAAGATCCTGAAAAGCAATCTTTACTTTAAGCCGGATATTAAGGCGATCCTGGAGAAGTAATTTACCACTAAGGCACTACTAAGAACACTTAGTTTGTATGTTAATGTCATCCCGTGCCCCGACACGGGATCTCTGCGCAATTTCAAAGCGTGCAGGATTCCCCTCACTTTATGATTATAGAGAGATGCCGTGTCGCAGCACGGCATGACGATGCCCGGAGGGCGAAATAATTACTTCACCTGGAAAAAATGATCATAGATCAGCACCAATCCGAAAATGATCAGTGCGCTGCCGGTAATGTAATTTACAATGGTCATGAGCCTGTCGGTGAGGAACCGCTTGATCTTCCCCGCAAGGTATACTTTTGTTAGCTCCACCACCAGCGTTATAGTAAGCACGATGGAGAAGAACAAAATCATCTTCAGCATTGAATAATCCAGCGTTTTACTGATCGCCGTAACATTTCCAAGCCAGAGGAACCAAACCGTAGGATTGAACAGGTTGATCACAAAGCCTTTCAGGATCATAAGGGAAGGATGCGGCGCCTGGTAATCCACCTCGATCACTGCATCCGATTTTGTAGTATGCTTCCTGAAATAAAATGTGCCGAAGGCGATGAGGATCACCCCGCCGATAATAGCGGAAAAGGTCTGGGCTTTTTCGGAATGCAGGAGATTGATCGCCCCGAAATGCACCACCAGACAAATGGCGAGGCACAGCATGAAATCGCTGAGCACGATGCCCATTGCCAGCAGCGATCCGGGCTTATAGCCGTATTTAATGCCGGTGTTGATCAGCGAAAAAAATGCCGGGCCGAAGGAAAAGGTCAGCAGCAGCACAATGATCAATCCCTGGTATATAAGACTTAAAACAACCATGCATTATTTTTTAGTTTGGGCAATGCAGTCTTTCCAGCCCTGCAGGTCCTTATGTTTGAGCACACGCGGAAATTTTGATGCGGCGCCTACCTTTACCCTTGCCCTCAGGTATTCCTGGAACACCGAGGAAGGCAGCACGTCCACGATCACTTCTTTCAGTGCCGCTGTACGCTCCACCCGGTAATCATCGTTCAGGTTCTTTAAGTTCTCATCGATGAGCGTACGCAGCTTTGCCACATCCACAGGCTCATCTATTCCCACATACCAGTGGTGCGCAAACAGTGTTTCATAATTGATGCCTGCCACGGTAAACTCGTTGATCTCCACATCCAGCTCGTTGGCTGCAAGCTCAATCGCGCGGTTCATGTTGTCAACCGAAAGATGTTCGCCGCAAAGGCTCAGGTATTGCTTGGTTCGGCCTGCAATCGCGATCTCGTAATATTCAAGCGAAGTGAATTTTATCACATCGCCGATGAGGTAGCGCCATGCACCTGCAACAGTGCTCATCAGCAACGCATACTCCACGCCTTCTTCCACCTGCCCGATGTGCAGCGCCTGGGGATTCTCCACCATGTTGCCTTCATCATCAAAATTATCGGAAGTGAAAGGCACGAACTCAAAAAAGATCCCGTTGTCGAGCACCATCGCGATGCCAGTGGCATTCGGACGGTTCTGGTAGCCGATCAAGCCCTCGGAAGCAAGATAGGAATCGGAATAAACAATGGGCTTGCCAAGGAGCTTCTCAAATCCTTTTTTGTAAGGGGCAATGGCAACGCCGCCATGAACGTAGGCAGCAAGGTTCGGCCAGATGTCGTGAATGGTGTTTACCTTGTAATGAGCAATGATCTTTTCAAACAGGATCTGCACCCATGCCGGTACGCCTACAACAATCCCGATGTCCCAATCCTTTGCCTTCAGCGTGATCTCTTCCAGCTTCTGGTCCCAGTTGGTTTCCTTTGCAATGCGGTTCCCCGGCTTGTAATAATGCTGGAAAAAGAAAGGGATCTTCTTTGCAGTGATGCCGCTCAGGTCGCCTTCAAAATAAGTCCCGTTATAGTTTAAATGCGTGCTTCCCCCGAGCATCAGCATGCCGCGCTCATAATGTTCCTTTGGAAAATTATACTGGCCCTGGGAGATCATCTGGCGGATGCTTGCCTTCTGGATCGCTTTCAGCATATCGGAAGTAACCGGGATGTATTTGCTGGCAGCTTCGGAAGTCCCGGAGCTGAGTGCAAAATATTTCACCCGCTTCGGCCAGGTAACATAGGATTCGCCGTTCACCGCCCTGTACCACCATTTTTTGAACATGGAGCTGTAATCGTGGGTGGGAACCGATTGCTGGAATGCCGTTACATGGTCCTTCTCGCTTAAGATCTTTGAAAAATTATAATGTTCACCGAAAGCGGTGAATTCTGCCTTGGTAAGTAATTTACGCAATACCTTTTCCTGCTGTTTAAAGCCGTTCACTTTCCTGATCCTGGGCATGCGTTCCCTGATCTCAAATGTACGCTTCAATATCGAACCTAAAATTGCCATCCTTTTGTAGAGTAAATTTTCACTAAAATAGTCATTTTCAGAAATAAAATCGCGATTTTTAGCAATAATTAAAACCCCTGCAAGCCCGCTTATTTTGAGCCATCTGAAAGCCATTGCTTTATCGCTGCTTTTTATTTTCTGTATTTTTACGCTCCCTGCAAATTCACAGGTAAAGCCGCTTCAGCATGCGCATGCCCACAACGATTACAAACACAAGCGCCCTTTGTGTGATGCGATGCATTGCGGCTTCACCAGCTTTGAAGCGGATATTTTCCTGGAAAAAGGCAAGCTCATTGTTGCGCACATCTCCCCTTTGCTGAAACACAAAACGCTGGAGCAGCTGTATTTAAAGCCGCTGTACGATTCCGTCACAAAGAACAAAGGAGCAGCTTACACTTCCTATGCGAACCCTGTGATCCTGCTGATCGACATTAAATCGGATGCAGATAAAACCTATGAAGCATTAAAGCCTTTGCTGGAAAAGTATGCATCCATGCTCACATGGGCGGAGAATGGAAAAGTACATGAAGGTGCTGTTACCATCATACTTTCCGGCCATAAGCCTTACGGGAAAGTGCAAGAGGAAAGCCACAGGCTGGCTTTTATTGATCAATCGCTTTTGAATATCGGGGAATCTGCAAAAGACAGTTCTGTTTACCCTCTTGCAAGCTGCAACTACTCTTCCCTGATGAGCTGGAAAGGAAAAGGAAGCATTGATAAGGCGGAGGAAGAAAAGCTGAAAACGCTTGTTGCGTTGGCGCATGCACAGGGAAAAAAAGTGAGGCTCTGGGCTTCACCTGAGAATAAAGAAGTATGGGAGATGTTATTGAAAAATGGCGTAGACCTTATAAATACGGATGAGCTGGAAGAGTTGAAGATATTTTTATTGATGAAAAAATAGTTGCCACAGATTCACACGTTTTTATCGTTCAATAATTCCCGGGACTTCTGCACGGATGTGTTTTGCCCCGCTGGGGCAAGGTTTAGATCGAATGAAACTTTCTAAAAATGTTTGGCCTCTCTGAGGCCAGTGAATAGTTTACAAAGAAACCTGCGGATAAAACCAAGTCTTTGCGTTCTTTGCGTAAGGCTTTGCGTTCTTTGCGGTTAAATACTTCCCTTACAATCCATCCGCGATCTTATTCCTCAGCTTCTCCACTTTCTGGTTAATGAAGATCAGCTGCCGCTCGTTCATCACGGCATTGCTGGTCACTTTATCGTAAAGGGAAGTGATCCCTTTCAAATCCTCGATCAGTGAAGCAATGTAAGCATCCTGCTTGTATTCATCCAGCAGCCTGATCACAATGCCAAGGCTTTGCTTCTGTCCGCCAATGGTTCTGTACAGGCCTGCGTTGTCTGCGGTCTTATCCGTATTTACAAATGTGCGCGTGGAAAGATATAGCCCTTCGAGCCAGCTGCCGGTCACCACCAATGCCGCAATTCCCACCCGGTCATCGCCTTTCAGCGACTTATCCACTTCATTGTACGAATTGTAAACTACCTGTGTGAGCGAATCCTTATTATCCTTGAATTTGTTGTACTTATCCATCATGTCCTGGTTGAAGGCAAATGGAATGTTCAGCTCATCCGCCAGCTTTTTTGCATTCTTCACATACGCACCGATCTGCTGGAACTGCTCATAGGTAACTACGTAGGCAAGGTCGGCACCGTAAATTCCGAGATTCAGGGCTTTTGAATTGTATTGATTATACCTGGCTGTATTGCTCACAGGGTTCATCACCTTCTGGTCAAAAGAGATATGGGAATCGTGTAAATTTTCGAGGATCTCGAAAGGGAAAGGAATATCGCTGATCACCATCTCCACTTTTGCAGAAAGCACCTGCTGGCCTGAGTCCTTTACCACTGTTAGTGTGTCAGCAACCGGCAGCGTATCTTTGGTAGAATTGTCGCTGTTGCAGGATAGCAGTCCTGATAGTAAAATAACAATCAGTACGACTGGCAGGTATTTTTGTTGCATAGGATCTGTGGCTTTGCCCTTTTTACGTAAAAAAATCTGAAAGGTTTGCTTTTAAATAAAAAAATTGAACGCATGGAAGTTTGAACGGATTTTTAATATAGATGTCATTGCGGGTGATAACGAAGCAATCTCATTCATATGGGCAGATTGCTTTGCTGTCGCCCGCAATGACGTTTTCAAAAAATTAATTACGTGTAAAATCCCGGGAATTAAATAAAAAAAGGGCCTTTGCCCTTCTTCTTAACTATTTCTTAATGTATTTGAAATCATGATTGTTACGGATCGCTTTTAATGATTCGAAGATCAGCCTGATCACATTCTCCACATCGTCCTTATGAACGCTTTCCACAGTAGTGTGCATGTAGCGCAAAGGCAAAGAGATCAATGCAGATGGCACACCGCCAACCGAATAGGCGAAGGCATCCGTATCCGTGCCTGTTGCACGTGATGCAGCTGCACGCTGAAACGGAATCTTATTTTTGGTTGCCGAATCAATGATCAGCTTCAGCAGGTTGTTCTGCACTGCCGGGCCGTACGTAAGGACAGGGCCTTTACCGCAGGCAAGGTCGCCGCTGGTCACCTTGTTCATCATCGGCGATTGTGTATCATGGCAAACATCCGTGATGATCGCCACATTCGGTTTGATCGTTTGCGAGATCATCTCAGCGCCACGCAATCCAACTTCTTCCTGCACGGAATTGGTGATGTACAGCCCGAACGGCAATTTCGTTTTGCTTTCCTTTAACAGTCGCGCCACTTCCGCGATCATAAATCCGCCAATGCGGTTATCCAGCGCACGCCCCACGTAATAACGGTCGTTCAGCACCATGAACTCATCTTCGTAGGTTACCACGCAACCTACATGAATGCCTAAGTCTTCCACTTCCTTTTTTGTAGCACAGCCGCAATCGAGGAAAATATTTTTTAAAGAAGGCGGCTCTTCACGCGCTGCATCGCGCACATGGATCGCAGGCCAGCCGAACACCGCTTTTACAATTCCTTTATCGGTATGAATGTTCACCCGCTTGGAAGGCGCGATCATGTGGTCGCTGCCGCCATTCCTTCTCAGGTAAATAAATCCGTCGCTGGTGATGTAATGCACAAACCAGGAGATCTCATCCGCATGCGCTTCGATCACCACTTTGAAATCGGCTTTTGGATTGATCACCGCTACGGCAGTGCCGTAATTATCTGTAAAGTGGTCGTCCACATACGGACGGATATATTCCAGCCACAATTTTTGTCCTTCGCTTTCAAAGCCTGTCGGCGATGCATTGTTAAGATAATTTCTCAGGAATGCATGAGAGTTGGATGTTAAAATTGATTTTGATTTTGGAGCTTTTGTTTTAGTGTTTACTTTTTTTGCCATGCTTACTGATCTGAGTTTTTATTAAAAATAATCTATTTCTACTAATTACGAACCGCCGCCGGAGCCTCATCCCGTACTCCGACACGGGATCTGTTCAAAAGAACTGCAAGCATTTATGAGATCCCGTGTCGTGGCACGGGATGACGGTAAAAAATGATATTTATCAAATTATAACCGTCCACGAACTACAAACTCCTTTACTCACCAATTAAAAAGATTCCTCCACTTCCGTCGGAATGACATAAGCATCCCTACCCCTTCAACTTCTTCCCTACCCAGCTATTCACCATCTCTTCCAAAATATTCAGCGGCACCGGTCCGGAAGTCAGCACCACATCATGGAATTCGCGGAGGTCGAACTTATCTCCTAATTTGCTTTTTGCATTCTCACGCAGCTCAATGATCTTGTTCATGCCGATCTTGTAGCCGGTTGCCTGCGAAGGCCAAACGATGTAACGCTCGATCTCTTTTTTGTTATCGCCTTCAGGATTAGGCGTATTCTCCTTGAAGTAAGCAAGCGCTTTTTCGCGCGACCATTTTTTACGGTGGATCCCGGTATCAACTACAAGGCGCGCTGCACGGAACAATTCCATCGCCAGCCTTCCGAAATCGGAATAAGGATCCTGGTAGAAGCCGATCTCTTTCGGAAGCTTTTCGGAATACAATCCCCAGCCTTCCACATATGCTGTATTCCCGCCGTGCATCCTGAATTTCGGAATGCCTTTTAATTCCTGCGCGATCGCGATCTGCATGTGATGCCCGGGAATTCCTTCGTGGTATGCCAGCGCTTCCATCTGGTAAATAGCCTGGTCGGCCATGTTGTACAGGTTGATGTAATACCTTCCCGGGCGTGATCCGTCCGGTGCAGGATCTTCGTAAAAAGCACCTCCGGCGGATTTTTCGCGGAATGCTTCCACAGGCATTACAACAATATCTGCTTTTGGCTTGGTCAGGAATAATTTATCCAGCTCCTTTTTCATGTCGTCGATGAGCTTCACTGCCTTCACGCGATAGGCTTCTTTTCCTTCAGCTGTATTCGGGTAATAGAATTGTTTATCGGTACGCATAAAACCGAAGAACTCCTGCAGGTTATCACTTTTGAATTTCACTTTCTTCATGATCTCCCTCATCTCGTTGTGAATGCGCTCCACTTCTTTCAGGCCGATCTCATGAATCTGGTCAGCAGTCAGGTCGGTAGTGGTAGTTTGCTTCAACGCCGCATCGTAAAAGGCATCGCCATCAGGCAATTTCCAGGCGCCATCATCGGTGGTTGCTTTTTTCTTCAGCTCGATCCAGTAGGCGATCAGTTTTTCATAAGCAGGTTTCACGGATGTGAGCAAAGCCTCATTTGCACGTTTGATCAGGTCCTTCTTACCTGCCTCATCCACATCTTTCAGCGCGTTCACTTTTTTGGTGATGTCTTCCAGCAATGGATTTACAGCTCCCGATTTTTCAAAAGGCTGCCCGCTGATCATGCTTTTACAATCGTTCAGCACATAGGGAAAAACAAATTTCGGGGGAATGATATTCTTTGCTTCACGCAGCTTCAGGTTGGTGATCAGCTGGTCAAACATCGCATTCACTTTCGACAGGCGGGAAATGTATGCTTCCGCATCGCTTTTATTATCCACGAGGTGAACATTGATCAGGAAAGTTGGCATGTCCACCTGCGTTCCTCCCATCTGGTTCACAGGATAATCATGCAAATGCCATTTGTAATTGTCGATCTTCTGCTTTGCATCGTTCTCGAACAGGCGGTAGCTGATCCTTGTCTGCTCATCCAGCATATCCGGGTTGAAATTCTTCAGTGAATCGAGGTTCGCCTTTACGATCTCGAGCTCTTTCTGCGAATGCTCCTCGCTCATATCCGTCCACTGGTCATAATCTTTTTTGATCCCAAGCAAGGCCGCTTTCACCGGGTCGCGGTCCACTTCGCGGTCAAACACCCTGTCGAAAAAGGCATTCGCTTTTGCGCTTTCATTTTTTATTTCTTCAGCACTGTATGCTTTATTTTCAGAAGTCTTTTCTTTGTCGCCTCCGCATGCGGTAAGCAATACACAGGCAAGAGATGACAAAAGGATCGTTTTTTTCATTTATTTAGTTTACCAAGGGTTTAGTGCGTTGGTCATCCTGAACTTGTTTCAGGATCTGCGCGATAGCTTCAGAAACGCACATTTATAAAAATCAAGTACAAACTTAGGGAATTTGTTCGGCTTTTAAGATGGATATTCCCAATGATTTTTACCGGTATTTTTTATTCTCAGAAAACTTTCTATATTTAGCCTTAATAAAAAACTAAACGGATATGAAAAAAGTAATCTTTACACTTTTTGCAGCAATCTCATTTCTCCCGCTTGCAAAAGCGCAAACCGACAGTATTGTGAAAGCCAAAGTGCTCGACGATGGCTCACAGGATGCTGAAAAATTCTACAATGCAGGCATCTCTGCCTTCGCGGCGAAGAACTTCCAGTCGGCACTGAGCAATTTCAGCGAAGCCATTGGAAAAAAGGCCGATTTTGAACGGGCATGGTACAACCGCGGAACCACCAAGTTTGAAATGAAGGATTATACCGGCGCGATCTCCGATTTCGACAAGGCGCTGACGCTTGCACAGAGCCCCGACAGCTATTTCAGCCGCGGACAGGCAAAATATGCGATGGGCAACAAGCCAGGCGCAGTGGAAGATTACACCAAAACAATAGAAGTGAAAAGCGATTATGCGCAGGCATATTATTACCGCGGCGGGATCAAGTTCGAAAATGGCGATTACAAAGGCGCGATCGAGGATTTCACTGCAGCCATCAAGGTAAAGCCTGATTATGCGTATGCCTATAACGACCGCGGAAGCGCAAAGCGCATGCTGGATGATATCGACGGCGCGATCAGCGATTACAACAAAGCGCTTGTTGCCAATTCCGAAATGGCATTTGCCTATAACAACATCGCCAGCGCAAAACGTAAAAAAGGCGATTTCAAAGGCGCGATCAGCGATTACTCGGAAGCCATCCGCATCCAGAAGGATTATTACATCGCCTATAACAACCGCGGCAGCGCAAAATTCGATGCCGGCGATTATGCAGGCGCCATCGAGGATTTCAACAAAGCCATTGCGCTGAAAGCGGATTATGCATTCGCATACAATAACCGCGCTACTGCCAAATTCAAACAGAAAGATTACAAAGGAAGCATTGACGACTGCTCAAAAGCCATCCAGCTGAATGCTTCTTACGGCTACGCATACATGAACAGGGGAATTGCAAAGGAAATGCTGCGCGATGATGCAGGCGCCTGCTCCGACTGGAAAAAAGCGAAGGAGCTGGGAATTGAGACTGCGAAAAATTATACAGGAGATTGTAAGTAAATGGTTGATGGAAAATGGAAAGCGCAAACACATCGATCAGCAGGATCCATTCCCCTCTTGAGAGGGGTTAGGGGTGTGAAAATCAAGATTTAAAATCTTTATAAACTGAAAACTTCAAAAATGAAAAAGATCATAACCTTCTTAGTATGTATTTTCTCAGTAGCCGCTTTCGCGCAGAACGTGGAATTCACCAAAGAGAATTTCAAAGACAATAAAGACGGCCTCAAAGAAGCAAAGAACAACATCGAAGCCGGCGATAAGCTCTTCGAACAAGGCTCCATCTTTTACAAGCAGGCGATCGACCCGTACCTGCTGGCAAACAAGTTCAATCCGAACAATGCACAACTGAACTTCAAGATCGGGAAATGCTATTTGTACTCCAACTATAAATTAAAATCGATCCCTTACCTTGAAAAAGCGCTGCAGCTGAACCCTTCCGTTGATCCGCAGATCCATTATGTAATGGCAAAAGCTTATCACCTCGACATGCAGTGGGACAAAGCCATTACCGAATACAAAGCCTTCCAGGCAACACTTACCAAAGTGGACGAGTTCAAGGACCTGATCGAAGAAGTGAACAAGCACATTGCAGAATGCCTTACAGGGAAAGAGCTGGTAAAAAAACCATTGCGCGTGTTCATCGATAACGTTGGCGCAGAGATCAACTCACAGTATCCTGATTACGGCCCTGTGATCTCAGCGGATGAATCGGTGATGCTCTTCACTTCCCGCAGGCCGAACACCACCGGCGGCGCTATCGATCCGGGCATCAATGAATATTATGAGGACATTTACATCTCCACGAAAAAAGACGGCAAATGGACAACCGCGCAGAACATGGGCAAGCCGATCAATACCGAAGACCATGATGCCAACTCGGGATTATCCGCCGACGGGCAAAAGTTCCTGATCTACATCGGGAAGAACAACGGCGACTTGTACGAAGCGGAATTAAAAGGAGAATCCTGGAGCAAGCCGGAGCGCATGAACAAAAATATCAACACGGATTTCCATGAATCATCCGCCTGCTATTCACCTGACGGAAAATCGGTTTACTTTGTTTCCGACAAGCCGGATGGCGGACTTGGCGACCGCGATATCTACATGTCGACAAAAGACGAAAAAGGAAAATGGGGCAAAGCGGTTAACCTCGGGCCTACCATCAACACTGCGTATGGCGAGGAAGGCGTGTTCATTCACCCTGACGGAAAAACAATGTACTTCAGCTCGCAGGGACACAAGACCATGGGCGGATACGATATCTTCAAATCTGTTTTGGAGAACGGAAAATGGAGCGATCCTGTTAACCTTGGCTATCCTGTGAACACCCCGGATGATGACGTTTTCTTCGTAACCTCCGCGAGCGGAAAGCACGGATACTATGCATCTTTTAATTCAAACGGCTTTGGTGAAAAGGACATTTACATGATCACTTTCCTTGGCTATGAAAAGCCATTGGTGCTCAACAACGAGGATAACCTGCTGGCGAGCCAGACCGCTCCTGTAAAGGAAACTGTAATTGCACCTACCGTGCAGATCAAAGAAGCGCAGCTGACGATCTTAAAAGGTGTGATCACGGATGACCTCACGAAGAAGCCGCTGGAGGCTACGATCGAGATCATCGACAACCAGAAGAACGAGATCATCGCCAGCTTCACCTCCAACAGCTCCACCGGGAAATACCTTGTATCACTTCCTGCCGGAAGAAATTACGGGATCGCGGTGAAGAAAGAAAATTACCTGTTCCACTCCGAAAACTTCGACATTCCGAACACTGCAGCTTACCAGGAAGTGGTGAAGGATGTGGCACTGAAGAACATTGCTGTTGGAAGCAAGATCATCCTCAAGAATATCTTCTTTGATTTCGACAAGGCAACACTTCGTCCCGAATCCACCAACGAGCTGGAGCGCTTAACCAAATTGCTCACCGATGTTCCTACACTGAAGATCGAGATCTCCGGCCACACCGATTCGAAAGGTGCTGATGCCTACAACAAAACATTATCGAACAACCGTGCAAAAGCAGTTGTGGATTACCTGATCACCAAAGGCATTGCCGCCGACCGCCTTACTTCTGTAGGTTATGGCGAAGAACAGCCGATCGACACGAACGATACGGATGAAGGAAGGCAAATGAACAGGAGGACAGAGTTTAAGATCCTCAGTAAATAACCTCACCCCAACCCCTCTCCAAAGGAGAGGGGCTTTTTAATTCTGCTTCTCTGCGAACTCCGCGCCTCTGCGAGAAAAGAAAAAACATCATGCAACGAAAAATAATCACCACCTCCGATGGCTCACACTCACTGTACGTCCCGGAGCTCAATGAACATTATCATTCCATCCACGGCGCCATCCAGGAATCGAGGCATGTATTCATTGAAGCAGGATTAAAACAAGCCGCAAAAAACAATTCCGCTATCTCAGTTTTTGAAGTTGGATTCGGCACGGGATTGAACGCATTGCTGACGTATCTTGAATCAGAACGTTTGGGACTGAAGATCAATTACACTTCGGTAGAAGCATTTCCGCTCGAAGAAGCGATCTTCAATGCGCTCAATTATCCTCAGGAAACCGGCGAAGGGAAGCAGGCATTTGAGCTTTTGCATTCCTCTTCATGGGAAGTAAAGAACAGCATTTCGGAAAATTTTTCATTGCTGAAATTAAAAACGAGCCTGCTGGATGTTATACTTGAAAATGACCAGTACGATCTTGTTTATTTCGATGCTTTCGGCCCGCTGGTGCAGCCTGAAATGTGGACGGATGAAATATTTTCGAAATTATATCACGCCATGAAAAAAGGCGGAGTGCTTGTGACCTATTGCTCGAAAGGCGAAGTGCAGCGCGCCATGAAACGCGCCGGGTTTAGCGTTGAAAAGATTCCCGGCCCTCCGGGAAAACGGGAGATGGTAAGGGCAACAAAAGAATGATTTTTTGCAGCGTGTCATCCCGAGCTTGCCCGGGAGATCTTATTCTGTGCGGCTCTTTCGGCTCACTAAAATGACCGGTCATCCCGTGCTACGCCTGTCCCGGACTTGATCCGGGAACCGGGATCTCACTATAATCATAAGATGTGGGAATCCTGCTAACCGCAACATTGCGGAGAGATGCCGTGTCCAGCAAGGCATGACAAAACCACGAGGGGCAGATTCGATGCAGCAGCTTCCTCATGGCTTCCTCACCACCACCTTCAGCGAAGGATACCTGAAATAGCATCCAGCAGAATCATTTTCCAATACACTCACCGACCCCTGCTTCTTTCCGAAATCAAGGATCAGCTCGTTTGTATTCTCCGGTCCAACCGGCACGGCATCATCCGGGTACGACCAGCTGTAAGTGGAACCTTTGTAAAAAGGAACACTGTATTTCACATGCTGCTCCGCTTCCATCACCTCCGCTTTTCCGCTGACCTTCGGCTCCGGGATCAATCCGAAATCAACCGCGGTCCAGTAGGTAGAAAAAAAATCCTCATCCACCGAAAAAGGCACCATCTTTCCTCCTTCATCCCGGCAATTTCCCGGGTTGATCATCAGCGCATGGCCGATGTTCTTCACTTCGTAATAAGTGACCACAGCCTCGTTCGCTGCATTTCTATACATGTATTTCCGGATGTTCACATTGTTGGCGAAGTCGTTCACTGTATCATCTGCCAGCGTATCGGCGCCATGCACATTTGTCCACTGCTCAATGAGCTCATACGCATTTTTGCTGTTCACAACAATATCGCGCTTTCCCTGGTAAATGATCATTTTCGGGTAAGGGCCTTTGAAAGCCGGATTGGCATCCCGTACAAAATCGCCCCATTCCTTCGGACTGCGGTTCACCCAGCCCATCATGGCGCTGGTGGTGCTGAACATATTCACGGCAGATTTATAAGCGCCGCCGGCAAAAATAGCCCCGCTGTTAAAAGTTCCGGGATAAACCGCCATCATCACCACGCCCATGGCAGCGCCAGCCGAAAGCCCGGTAATGAATACCCGGGATGAATCCACATGATATTCCTTCTCAAACTCATCGATCATCTGCTTGATGGAAGCGCATTCCCCGCGGTCACGGTCGATATCCGCAGCCCTGTACCAATCAAAGCACATAGAAGGATATTGCTGGCTTTCTGCTGCGGGTAAAGCACCCGGAAGCCGTAGGTATCCGCAAGTTTGCTCCAGCCACTTTGCTCAGAGACCAGTTGTGCCGACTGCGAACAGCCATGCAGCACAACGACCAGTGGGCACTTGTCATCCTTTGCCAGCGTAGCGGGAGAATATACATACATGCTGAGGTTGCCGGGATTGGCCCCGAAATAGGCAACTTCGGTTACCGCAGGCTGGGAAAAAAGGGCAAGCCCGGCCAGCATAAGCAGGGAAAGCAGGATTATTTTCAGGAAGCCGTTCACAAGGAGATAAATTGGGTTTGGTTACCGGTAAATTTATATAATTTTGTGCTATGGCTGCAAAACATTTTAATGTGCGCGTTTATGGGGTACTGATCGAGAAAGGCCATGTTTTGGTATGTGATGAGCTGATCAAAGGGCACGAAATCACGAAATTTCCGGGTGGCGGCCTGGAACACGGGGAAGGCACGATCGATTGCCTGAAACGGGAATTTGTGGAAGAAACGGGACATGCCGTGGAGGTAACAGAGCATTTTTACACGACGGACTTTTACCAGAAATCGGCTTACAATCCCAATCACCAAATCCTCAGCATTTACTATCTGGTAAAGCCTCTCGAGGGTTTTATGGTGAAAAGCACCGATAAGATCTTCGACTTTGTAAATAAAACGGATTATGCCCAAACCTTCCGCTGGATCGACGTCAAAAAGATAAGCGGCGTGGATTTTACCCTGCCGATCGATAAAAAAGTGGGAGAACTGATAAAAGAAAGATTTAGTTAAGTCGCTGCGGGACGATCAGCTCGAATTCCGGGATGTTCACATAGAAACGGGCTTTGTCGATCTTGCGCTCCATCATGTACGTTCCGCGCATCTTCCCGATATCCGTGGTAAGGCTGCAGGCCGATTCGTATTCAAACACTTCTCCCGGCTCTAAAACAGGCTGTTCGCCTACAACTCCTTCTCCGTCAACTTCACTGTGCTCGCTGGAAGAATCGTAAATGTCCCAGTGGCGGGATAACAGCTGGACTGTAAACTCGCTTTTATTCTCGATGGTGATCCTGTAGCTGAATAAAAAATGACGGTGTTCAGCTACGGAATGTTCGCTTTGAAACTTTGTTTCAACGCTGATCCGGATCCCGTGAGTTACCTCTGTTGCTTGTGTTCCCATAACATTAACGTTTTAAATGTTTGGTGTTAGTTTCTACAATATTAAACATTTACATACCAGATTAACAAGTTTCAAGCCAAAAGGTTTTTAACAGCGTCCCCGGGTAAAACGGGTAAAATGGCACCTGATCAATAATCCCGGAGGGAATTCAACCTTTTCACCCCGATCAGCTGGTCGTAAAAGGTTCCCTGCTGGCGGTGGTAAACATAGATCATGTAATCGTTCTCCGTTTCGTAATGTGAGCCTTCTATGAGCGTTTCATCCGCCACCGTTGAGCCATCCTTCATGAACACATATTCGTAATTGTAAAGTCCCTGCTTCAGGTACAGTGTGCATTCGTAACCGAGGCGGCTCTTGTTGTAATACATCAGGTTTTCCTTGTTGCATCTCCAGTCGTTGAAAGCGCCGAACACATATAAATTTCCTTCAAGTACCGGATCGGTAAAGGGAACGAAGAACTTTACAAAACAGTAATCAGCCTCCACTTCGCTGTTATTTCCTTCCTGCACCTTGATGAAATAATTCCCGTTCATTTCAGTATACGTAGAATAGCGCTTATAGGATCTCTTTTCATCCGTATAAAGATCAACATGATTGCCGAGCGAATCGATTTTCACGGAATACACAAACTCGGAATGAAAGCGCAGGCTCTTGATATCGAAATAACGGAACTCATTTCCACCGGGGAAAACATTGAGGTCATCGTTATCATACACCAGTTCATTGTCTTTTACGAACTGAGGCTTGAAGCCTGTTTTTTTATTATCCCAGCGGTTGTTCTGCGTCATCACGATCGTGAGGTCGTTGTACGGATTTTTAATGTCGTACCCGGTATGGTCGATCGTAAAATCCAGCTCCTGCCTGTAATTCCGCTCTTCGATGATGCTCGCCTGTGTTACTCTTGAAATGATGTTCAGCCTGTTCTGGTGGATCATGAATCGCCTTGTAAGCACAAGATTATCGGGGTTTGCATCGGCATACACTTTCAGGATGTAATTTCCCGATTTGGTGATGCGCATGCTGTTGTTCGGAAAGGTGGCGCTGTAATGCGTGAATTTCTGCAGCGTATTGAAGGAATAGCGGTAATCGTTGATGTTGTTATCGGCAAAGCCATCGATGTACTCCGCGGGAACAAGATCGGAAGGCTCCCAGTTGGCATTGCAGTGAATGATGGTGTACGAATAGCTTTTCAGATCGGCATCCAGGTCGTCGAAGGCCAGTTTCAGCTTTTCCGTTGATCCTAATGCAAGCAGCGGCTGGCTCAGCTCAAAGCTTTCGTCATAGAGCTGTACGGATTTAATATTGGACTTGTAGACGTAATTTTCGTAGCGGATGGAATTGTCGCCGTAGTAATCATCGGTCACTGTATCGGTAGCCGACTCCAGCATTGTTTTCCATTTGCTTTTCTTCTTTTCCTTCTGCGAGAATGCATTTCCGGAAACAGCAAGGAACAGCAGCACAGGCAGCAAATAACGGAAAGGAAGTTTAGTAAGCTGGATCATTCAATGTATAATAACAGTTATTGTGCCGGATTATTGCAGTACACCACGCTGTTTGCAAAGTACCAGATGTTGTTGGTGGCAATGTGGTTGTTGATCTCCAGCTCCGAATAGTGGATCCGGTCGCCTTTGATCGCCGCAATATTAAGATCGATACGGTAGCCGATGATGAACATCAGGCCGATCCCGATAATGTGAAATGTCCTCAGCCTTTTGTTTTCAAGGGGGTACGAAAAATTGGTGATGTATTTCCTGTAAAAGCGGATGCCGATGTATGAGAACAATCCTGCAAATGCAAAAAGCAGGAGCACTGACCAAAGCGAAAAAAAAGAGAGCGCGTGGTCTGGATCAAACAACTGTTTCAGCATGCTGAAGCTGAGCAGCTCGGCCCATTCTCCATACATTTTTATATTGGTGACGCTCAGCAGCGATGTTAAAATGATCAGCCCGAAGTTATAGGCAAGGTTCAGGCGGTGAATAAACCTTGTTTTGTAAAACTGCTGGGAGATCCAGAGCAGGAAAGGAATAAAGGCCATAACACATGCTACGGAAATATCCACCGGCAGCGCATAATAAAAGCCCAGTCCTGTTTCCGAATGCCCGTTATCAGGAATTCTTGCGTGCTGGTAGATGATGAATAAAACACGGAATGATACAAAGAAGACCAGCCAGAAAATGATCAGCCTGAGCACATACGGTATCTTTAAATTCAGGTTCATTTTTTATCGAAGATATAATTGTCCCGTTCCATTCTGTTCTTTCTGTACGGAAGGCGGTGCGCCGTAGCAGAAGATATCGCCCTTTTCATCAAGCCGGCAGATCAGCAGGCTGCTTGCACGAATATAACTGATGCCAAGGGTAAAGGTATGAATATAAGTATAGGTCGTTTGCAGTTCCTGTGCATAAATGTAGGCCGTGCCGCCAATGCTGATGTCGTGCTCGCTTGTGATCCCGTGCAGGGTTACATCTCCCGAGCCGTGCATGTGTGTGAGCACCCGCAGGTTGTTCACCGTCAGCTCCACATTTCCGGAGTTCTTGGTCTGCACATCCAGCGTATCCGTGGTGATGGTGTTCAGGGATTTTATATCGCCGGTACCATCCGAAGTAATGAACGTGATCTTCGGCATACGGATATAAACGTTCAAAGGTTTTTTGTAGCTGCGGCTCCAGTTGCACCTGTTCTTGTTGCGGATAAAAAGGGTTCCGTTCATTACTTCCGTTTTAATGAGCGGTGCAATGTTCTCCCCTGCTTCAACGGTGACTTCGGTAACGGAATCTTCAGTAATAAAAACATTGAGGTTGTTCTCCACGAGGATCTTATCAAACTCTCCCGGGTGGCGCACATCCTTAATGATCTCTCCCGTGCGCTTGATGCAATCGCAGCGGTTCTCCTTTTTGCAGGAGCTGAACAGCAGCGGCAACAGGAGCAGGAGAGTGCTGATGTATTTTATCTTTTTCATGTTGCTCATAATACGTAGCCTATCCCCCATTCAAAATAATCGGCGCGTGCCCAGTGTGTGAGCAGCGTAATGTTTGCGATCACATGCTTTGTGACCATGAAGCGGACCCCGATGCGGTGGAACATGGTTCCGTAAGCAGGCTGTTTTTTGTACAGGTAATAGCCGAATTCAACCGGGAGGGAAACGCGGTTGAATACAAATTCATAACAAAGCTTCGCGCCTACTGTAGTGATGTCCTTGTAGGTTGTATTGTAAATGGAATCATTCTCGTAGATCCTTCTTGTTGCGTTGTTATAGCCCAGTTCAATTCCCGGCCCCAGCCTGTTCTTACGGTTAAGTGTGCGGTACACATTCAGCTCCGCCCCGAATGCAAGGTATTTAGGGCCATCCGGCTGTTCCAGCTCACGCACGCCAACCAGGCCGATCAGCACAGGCACCCATTTATTTTTAAACTTTTGAACGGAATCTTTTTTGTAGACCAGCTCCTTGTTCCCGAAGGCATAGCCTAATCCCATGCTGACCGTCGCCATGTTGAGGCCAAGGTTCGGCGTGGCAATGGCGCCGTTGGAAGCATGTGTAAGCCCAACGCCTGCATCCAGCCTCCATGATTTGGAAAGCATGAAGGCATAAGCTAAGCGCAGGTTCACAAACCCGTTCATGTGCGAGCCGATCGCATTGTTTTTATTGTTCGTAGTGCGGTTAAAAGGTTTGGTGACCCAGGCCAGTCCGACACCGAGCCGTAAATTGAGCTTCCAGCTTTTGTTTGATCTGTTCAGCCGGATATTGGTATACGGATAAAACGCCTCCATTGTCCCCAGCTGCTTCGGGTTGGCAAGGTACAGGTGCAGCGCACAAAAGCCCAGCTCCGGGTATTTGTAATACTGGTGCCAGCTTTTGGTGCCGGTGGTGCGGAACACATAGCTGAGCTCCCCTCCGTAAATATGCCCTTTGATAAGATGAGAGATGTTGTTCCGGTGACTGATGATGTATCCGTAATGTCCCTGGCCGGAAAGAATGAAATCACGGGTAGGCGAAACCTGTCCTTTCAGCGGTATGGAAAAATACAGCATAAAGAGAAAAGCAAACAGCCGCGAAAAAGATCTTATCGTGTATTTATGATCCATATTCATTCCTGGTTCTGGCACACAAAAATATTAAAAATATCGGCTTGGAAGCTGTATTTTATTTGAGATGCTTTACATTTGCAATACCGCTAAAATAAAGAGATTTAACAAATGGATGAAAAATTAAAAGCTTTCGAACGCTTACTCATAATCATGGATGAATTAAGGGAACAATGTCCCTGGGATAAAAAGCAAACTTTCGAAAGCCTGCGGCATCTGACCATTGAAGAAACCTACGAGCTGGCGGATGCGATCCTTGATAAGGACATGAACAACATCAAAAAAGAGCTGGGCGATGTATTGCTTCATATTGTTTTTTATGCGCGGATGGGATCGGAAACCAACACTTTCAACATTGCCGATGTGATCAATTCGCTTTGCGACAAACTCATCCACCGCCATCCGCATATTTATGGCGATGTAAAGGTGGAGAACGAGGAGCAGGTGAAGGAGAACTGGGAAAAGTTGAAATTAAAGGAAGGCAGCAAATCGGTGCTGGCTGGCGTTCCTGCCTCACTGCCTTCATTGGTGAAGGCTTCACGTATCCAGGAAAAGGCACGTGCTGTGGGATTCGACTGGGAAAAGCCGGAGCAGGTCTGGGAAAAAGTGCAGGAAGAGCTTGACGAGTTCAAACACGAGGTGGATAACAATTCCTCCCATGAAAAAATGGAAGCAGAATTCGGCGATGTGTTGTTTTCACTGATCAATTACGGGCGCTTTAAAGGCATCAACCCCGAGGATGCACTCGAACGCACCAATAAAAAATTCATCAAGCGCTTTCAGTACCTGGAAGCAGAAGCGCTGAAAGCCGGAAAAGAACTGAGCGACATGACGCTGGCCGAGATGGATGTGTACTGGAATAAGGCGAAGGAGCTGTAATGAATTTCCTCTCCCACCTTTTTCTCTCCGGCGATTCTGAAGGCCTGCTCATCGGGAACTTCATTGCCGACTCGGTGAAAGGAAGCGATTATAAAAACTATTCTCCCGAAATACAGGAAGGCATCCTGCTTCATCGCAAGATCGATACATTTACCGATACACACCCGGTTGTGGAAGAAAGCAAACAGCGGCTGCGGCCCGCATACAGGAAATATGCAAGCGTGATCGTGGATGTGTATTATGATCATTACCTCGCTGCCAACTGGCATCAGTATTCCAATGAAACATTAAGTGAGTACGTCCGGAAGATCTATTCCTTGATCCAACGCAATGAAGAATTATTGCCCCTGAAATCGGCACATTTCACCAAATACATGGTCCGCTATAATATTCTTGAGGCCTATGCAAAGCTCGAAGGGATCGACCGTGTATTGCAGGGAATGGCGGGCAGGGCAAAATTCCAGTCGAACATGGAGCTTGCCATCAAAGACCTTGAAGAGCATTATTCCCTGTTTGAAAATGAGTTCAAACGCTTTTTCCCGGAGCTTCAGAAATTTGTTAACGCAGAGATCGGGATTCGATAATCTTAGCTTCATTTTCAGATAACCGCCAAGGCTCATCTTTACCCTTTTGAAAAATACATTGCTGAAATTTTGCGCTACCAGGGCTATCAGAAGTCCTATATGATCTAAAAAGTTCCGACCTTAGCAAAGTGATAACGTGCAACACCATCAGTCACGAAACAAATGCAATAGATATCAGTGGAATGCTAATCCTGCAGTTACAGAATGTGATGGAAAAATAATGACATAAACACAAAGCAGCATGACTTTAAAAAAAGCAATACCGGAATCTTCCGAAACACGCATTTTGCTTGATTCGTACGATGATATTTTTTCTGATTTCGATCCCGGCGAATATTCAGAAAGGACTTTGTCAGATGATTTTATTATCCAGTCGAAAAAAATTGCAAGAAATAAAAACGAAAATAAACCTGTGCTAAAACTTCTTTTGCCGGCCGGCAAACGGAATGAGCAGGAAGAAAAAGTGATTGTAAAAAGGCTGCATTCCTATTTTAAAAATGTGCATGAACAGTTGGAAACAGAAGCGCGAAGAGCAAAAAGAACAGGCTGGTTACTGACTTTAATTGGAATTATTGTAATGGTAGTGGCAAGCTATATTTCGTTCATGAAGCCGCAAAAATATTATGTGCATGTTTTGCTGGTACTGTTTGAACCGGGCGGTTGGTTCTTATTATGGACCGGGCTCGATCACTTGGTTTATTCTTCAAAGGAAGCGAAAAAAGACCGCACTTTTTATCTCCGGATGATCAAATCTGAAATTATTTTTCTTACACATTAGTTTAAATTTCTCCGCTACAGCCGGAATAATGTACTATGTATAATGCAACGCTGATCTTTATGCTGTATATTATGATCGCGATCTATGATTTTTTATAATTGATGTACTGTGTGTTGTCAGTTCGAGTGTTTTTCCTTTTCGGAAAAATGTATCGAGAACGTGCGCGGGTTTTTATCTTTTCTCGCAAAGATGCTAAGAACGCAAAGCCTATTCTCGCAGAGGCGCAGAGAACGCAGAGTGTTGTGCGTTGTCATTTCGAGCGAAGTCGGGAAAGTACGGTGGCCGTAAGCCTCGTCGCCAGCCATGCCACAAAAGGTGCCACGATCACATCAATGCTGTAATGCACATGCTGCAGCATCAGCAGAACGCCGATCAGTATGGCTGCCACACCAAATATAATTTTGAGCAAAGTATTTTTAAATGCAAATGCAAACAAAAAAATAGTGGCCGTATGTCCCGAGAAAAATAAATCTTTCAGGTTCGCCCTCCCGGAATAAAAAGAAAAGCGGAGCAGCACATCTTCGAGCGGAATGATGCCGGCAGGTGGCTCCAGCGGCAACAGGTACAGGCTGCAGATCCTCAATACTGTTAACACCGCATAAGCGGCCAGCAGCTTCACAAATACAGGCGGATCAAACAAAGCAATGACCAGCCCTGTGATTGCAAATCCATAGGTAAGGATAAATGTAAGGAGGGAAAGATCGCGTGCGGAAAATAAATTCAGCACCGGATCATTGAAATGATAGCCGCTGCGGGCTTCGTTAAAAGTAAGGAAATGCAGAAAGGCGAACAGGATCAGCGCAAGTGATCCTGCTGTAATAATAAATACGTTCGTGTTTTTCCGTTCCGAAAAAAAAGATCTCCAGGCAGCTTTCATTGGTCATACTGATTGCATTCGAACTATTCTTTTAACGAAAATTTTATTAGCGTCAGTTCGAGTAATGAGGTACGAGTGTATCGGGAACAAGCAAAAATACTTCCCAACAACACTTCCCGATGCTCTCCCTTTGGTCGAACTCGGTTGACATCACGATTAATTCAATATTATGTATACTATTTAAAGGCTCATCATGTCTTTCAGCTTGGCAGCCTGCCTGCGCGAGATCTCCACCTGTTCACCACCGCGCAGCTTTACCATCAGTCCGCCGTTGAACCAGTTCTCAATACCTTCCACCCATTTCAGGTTGATGATGTGCTTCCTGCTTGCACGGAAGAAAGTACGGTTGTTCAGACGCTCATCAAGATTATTCAGCGAGCGCAGGATCAGCGGGCGGTTCTTTTCAAAATGCACACGCACATAATTTCCCTCGCTCTCAAACAAGCGGACATCTGATAATTTCACGAACCAGCATTTTTCACCGTCCTTCACAAACACCTGGTCGTTGTCGTTCAAAGGCTGCGTCTGCTCTTTCTGCTCCTGCGATACCGACGCATCCCTGTTCAATATCTTTTTCACCGTTTCCGCAAGGCGGTTGGGCTGAACAGGCTTCAATAAATAATCCAGCGCATTCACTTCAAAAGCACGGATGGCATATTCGTCGTACGCCGTCACAAACACCACTTCGGGCAATCCGCTGATCTCTTCCAGCAATTCGAAACCGTTCTTCCCGGGCATCTGGATGTCGAGGAAAATAACATCGGGCTTCAGGTTTTTAATGCTTTCAATAGCAGTTTCTGCATTGTTTGCTTCGCCAACCACCTGGATCTCCGGGTAAGGTGCCAGCAGGCTTTTCAGTTCCTGGCGGGCAAGGCGCTCATCGTCTATCAATAGTGCTTTCATGTGTATGGATTTTATTCGATCGTATTTTTCGGGATCACCAGCTCGGTCAATACCGTTGTATTATTTTCATTGCTGATCTTTAATGATGCGGCCTTACCGTACAGGAGCTGCAGGCGCTGCAACGTATTTTTGATGCCGAAGCCGCTGTCTGTTTCCTTTGCTTCGCTGATCTGCCCGCTGTTCCTGATCAAAATGAGCAGCTGCTCATTGAGCACGTTTGTTTTAATTTCCAAAACGCCACCTGCAGTAAGCCTTGAAATTCCATGCTTGATGCCATTCTCCACCAGCGTCTGGATCATCAGCGGCGGAACCTGGAACTGCCGGCTGTCCGGGTGAATGTCTACGGTAGATTTCAACCGCTCTTCATAACGGATCGATTCCAGCGCAAGGTAATCATTCACGATCTTCAGCTCCTCCTCAAATGGGATCACTTTGTTCTTGCCCATCTGCAGCGTGTTGCGCAGGATGTTCGACAACTGCGTGATGGCATCTTTCGACTTGCCCGGATTTTCATCCACCAATGCGCGGATGCTGTTCATCGCATTGAACATAAAATGCGGGTTGAGCTGCGATTTCAGCTTGTTCAGCTCTATCTCGTTAATGGATGCTTCCCATTTTAAATTCTCGATCTCGGCCTTCTTATAATTTTCAATGAAGTGAAATGAAAAATAGAACAATGACCAGAAGAACAATACGAAGGCAAGGTTAAGGATGTTCCCGGCAATGGTCACAAAATTTTCATGCTTGGCGCCGGCAATATCAATGCTCAGCTCAATGCCGTACTGCGCATAATCCATAATGGTGGCAAACACCACGGTGGCAATGATCACACGCGGAATGAGATAAAGTGTTTTCAGCTTCAGCCAGCCAAACCGTACGATCATGTTCCTGTACACATGCGATACCGCGATACCAAAGAGGAACATCAGGCTCTGGCTGATGGCAACATTTGTATTGAATGCGTTCTGCAGCTTAAAGAACAGGCTATTGAACAGCACGTAAAATAACCAACCGCTGACCTGGCAGATCCAATACAGATTTTTTTTGCTCATTGCAAAAAGCGTTTGTTAGTGTTTTCCGATCCAGGCCGCACGCACCTGCAATTGCTTTGGCGTGGGGTCCGGCAGCAGCGCCAGGTTTGATTTCCGCGAAGGGATCACGCGAAATACTTTGGAGTGCAGCTTCACTTTTTTTGCCCTTCCTTTTTCCGTTTTTTTACGCAGTACCACCACCTTCAGCACATCTCCTTCCTTCACATTTGTAATATAATCGGAGATCAGCACCTGTGCATTTTCAAGCGTCAGCTTTTTCCCGTTGAATTTCAGGATCTCATCGTATTCCTGGTAACCCATTGCTTTCCCGAAATCATCCATGTTGGGCGTATTTACAATGATCAGCCTGTTTGTTGCAGCATTCAGCCCGATCGAGACACCGCCAAGCGTGAACTCCTTGTTTTTCGACTGTACACCAAAGCCGATGCCTGCAAGCGCAAGTGTTTCCGATATCGGTAGCGGCTCGGAGCCTGCTACATAACGCTTCAGGAAATCCCCGATCTCCGGGTAAGTAAGCTTCACGATCTGCGCGAATAATTCTTCATCTTTAAAGGAGCGCTCTTTTCCATAGGTTTTGGAAAGGTCTTTCATTAATTCCTGCAGGCCGTATTTTCCATCCGACAAGGATCTTAATTTAAGATCGAGGCACATGCCGATCAGTGCGCCTTTCTGGTACACATTGTTGTATTGTTCATGGTACTTTGTCAGGCATTCCCTGCTCATCACTGTAAAAGGAAGCGAATCATTGTAAGCTGCCGCTCCTGACATTTTATCTTCGATCAAATGCAGGTATTCGTCAACGCTCATCTTCCCGTATTTCACCTGCACAAGCCCGGCTGCGTATTCGGTGGTGCCTTCGTACAGCCAGAGGTGCTCCGACATCTGCGGATTGTTATAATCGAAATTTCCGATCTGCTCTGCGTGAATGCTCAAAGGCGTTACAATGTGAAAGAACTCGTGCGCCGAAACACTGGTAATCGTCTGTGCCAGCTGTTCGCCCTGCATTTCAGGGAGAAAGTACATGGATGAATACGAATGCTCCAGCGCACCGCTCGCGCCGGAACCGCTTTCCACTCCCGTGAGGTAGATCAGGTATGCATATTTTTTTATCGGCAGTGAACCGCCAAGGTATTCTTCCTGCGCGGCAAGGATCTCGTTGATCTTACCGGCAATGAATTTAGAAGTGGTGACTTTGTTTGGAGAATAAAGCGAGATGATGATCTGTGCACCACCAACATTAAGCACCGTTGTATCCGGAACATTGTACATCATCGGTGCATCCTGCAAACGGTAATAATCGGGCACCGAATACGTATCTATATTCCCGTTATAGCTCACATCCGGCAGGCTGCAGGTTCCATAGAAAGAAGCAGGATGTGTAATGTTGATCGTGTATGGATTGCGAAGCATGCCGTCGAAATAACCAAAAAGGCAATGCGTGTTCAGCATAAAATTTTTCCCTGCTTCGAAATTACTGCCTCCCGGCTCAAACACAAATTTTTCCTTGATGTTGGTATCCCAGGTATCCTCTACCTTGTATGTGATCTTCACAAGCTTTTTTGCATCGGAGATCTTCCAGCTGTTCTTATCCGTTTGCTCCACCTTCAGCTCTTTGCCTTCTGCATCCAATGCTTTGAACTCAGATACAAAGCGCCCGAAATCATAGATCTCGTAAGTGCCCGGCACCATTTTCGGAAGGCGATAGGTGATCTCGGAAACATTGAGTTCCGGGCTCTGCAGCTCGATGAGCAGCTTATCGTCGGTGCAGTTTTCGAGGTTGACCGAAAACAGGTAGTTATTCCCTGCAAGGCTGTTGGATACCATTACAATGGAAAGGATCAAGTATAAAAAGAAGTGTTTCATAAATGGAGATGAAAAGCGAATGTAAAAATAAATAAGGGAATGGCTGCTACGGTACCATTCCCTTTTGAAAAGAACCTTATGACACGTCTAACAGTGTTCCTAAGAATAATTTCATGACAAACTTACGACATGCATTGCTGGTTATTCAAACAATTACATGAATGGTAAATTTTTGCTGTTAGCGGAAAAATTATGCTTCAGTGACTGTGATCTTTTCGATCACATCGCCCTGGCGAATGGAATCGATCACATCAAGGCCTTCCACTACCTTGCCGAAGCAGGTATGCTTGCGGTCGAGATGCGCTGTCTGCGCCCTGCTCATTACGATAAAGAACTGGGAGCCGCCTGTATCACGCCCTGCATGCGCCATTGAAAGCACACCTTTGTCGTGGAACTGGTTATCCCCTGTTAATTCACATTTGATGGTGTAGCCCGGGCCGCCTGTTCCTGTGCCTTTCGGACATCCGCCCTGGAGCACGAATCCGGGGATCACGCGGTGAAATGTAAGGCCATCATAAAAGCCTTTTTTTGCGAGGTCTGTAAAATTTTTCACTGTTCCGGGAGCATCTTTTTCGAAAAACTCCACTTTCATTATTCCTTTTGCTGTAACGATTTCTGCTTTCATGACGTATTTATTAATTGAATGACAAATATAGCTAACTCCGAAATACGAATTTATACTAATTTACGAAATACGAACCTGGTGTCATTGCGGGAAGGTACGACGAAGCAATCTCATCCACCGAAATACGAATCTGTACGAATTTTACGAATTACCAATCGGGGTGCGAATCGCGAATCTTTACGAATTTACGAATCTGTGTGTCATTGCGAGGAGGTACGACGAAGCAATCTCTTGTACGGATCGCGTTACGAATTTGCGAATCTCGCTAACTGAGTTTTATTAGCGTCAGTTCGAGTAACGAGGCACGAGTGTATCGAGAACAAGCCAGAGAGAATGCACAACACCTGCTAATAAACAGATCCCGTGTCGGGGCACGGGATGACAGACATCAATTAACCAACTATATTTTCATCCGGCACCTCATTGCCCAAAACCATTGATTTAATTGCCACACAGACTGGCATTCTTTTTTTGTTTCAAAATAAATAGGGGGTTAACATTAATTAACACTTGCTTTTTTCGAAAAAATATACATCTTTGCATATCCGAAAAAATATATGGACCCCGATAGTTATAAATTTTGTTGTTTATTAAATGAAAAAGATCTTCTTTTCAATACTCCTTTTTTCATCGCTGCAGCCGGCATTTGCCAGCGCGGATAACAACATCATTGACTCTGCTGAAATTACCCTTTCCACTGCAATAGATACAGTACCTTTTGTTCTTGACGAAGAAGAGATGATGGATTATAACGATTCATTGGTCTCTTTTCCTGCTTATGACCTTTACTGCGGATGGGATACCGTTAATATCCATTCTATTAAGTTCGATGTCGCTTCCCTGAAGGACAGCACAAAGAACATTGTTTTGTTCGATGAGAAAAGCTGCGGATATGTTCATCCTTTCGAAGGAAAGATCACTTCTACATTCGGGCCGCGTAAAAAGCGCTATCACTACGGAGTGGACATTGACCTGGAAACGGGCGACTGTGTTGCCGCCGCTTTCGATGGAAAAGTGCGGATCGCGAAGAAAAGCAAATCATACGGGAATGTAATTGTGATCCGTCATGCGAACGGGCTCGAAACCTATTATGCCCACCTTTCCAAGATCAACGTGGAGATAGGGCAGGAAGTATTTGCAGGACAGGTGATCGGACTGGGCGGAAATACAGGCCGTTCAAGAGGAAGCCACCTTCATTTTGAAGTGCGTTACATGGGCCAGCCGCTGAATCCTTCACAACTGATCTCATTCGATCAGCATAAATTATTGTCCGACACGCTCACACTTTCCAGCAAAACATTCAATTACCTCTCAGAAGCAAAAAAGGCAGCCGCGAAAAGCTATTCTGCGAAAGGTGGTAAAGGCAAGATCTATGTTGTGAAAAAAGGCGATACGCTTTCTGCGATCGCGAAGAAGTACGGCACCACGACAAAGGCGCTCTGCCAGAAGAACGGCATCAAACCAACGGCAAAGCTTCGCCTGGGCCAGAAGATCAAAACCTAAAATCCGGATTCCTTCCAGATAAAACTCCTTGTTAACCTGTTGTAATACGCGAATTTCGAATTCTTTTCGAGCTTCAGCACTGCGCCGTTTTCAGGGCTGGCTTCATCCAGCTCGCAGGGGATCACAAATGCGCCGGAAAGGTCAATAAAGCCTGTTTTATCGTCGAGCTTCACTTCACACAATCCATCTTTGAATTCGCCCACCTCATCAAACATATACTCAACGATCATTTTACCATTCCGGTTGATAAACCCGATCTCATCATTCTTTGAAACAGCCGCTATGCATTCTTTAAAATCAGTGGCCTTCTGGTATGCAAACGGGATCTGCAGCTTCATTTTTTTATCGATATAGCCCCATTTATCTTTTTTCATGACCGCCGCAAGGCCTTCGCTGAAAGGCGAAATGCGGTCATAATCCTTGCCCGTTACATATTTCCCGGACTTGTCGATCAGTCCCTGTTTTTTATTTTTCTCCGCTACAGCGATGCCATCCCTGAATGAAAAGGAAACCAGCGATGTTTCATTGAAATCATATTCAAGCGGAATGAACACAGCGCCATTCCTGTCGGCAAAACCGTATTTCCCTTCTTTCACTACAATGATCGCATCCTCGGAGAAATCGCCCAGGAGGTCGTATTCGCAGGGAATTACATAATCTCCTTTTTTGTTGATGATCCCGAATTTTTTCAGGGATTTCACCTTTGCCAGCCCGTTCTTAAAATTGTCCACCCAATCGTATTTGCAGGGAATCACGATCATTCCTTTTTTATCAATAAAGCCGCTTTGTCCGCCAAATTCAACCGCCGCAAGCCCTTCTTTAAAATCTGCAGCTTTTGTATATACCACCGGGATCACAAGATTTCCCGCTTCATCCACATAGCCGTATTTCCCCTGCTTTTCAACAACAGCAAAGTCTTCTGAGAATTCTGCGATCTCATCATAATCGTAATCCGCCACCAGCTTCCCTATTTTATTGATGATGCCGTATTTCCCGTTTTGCTTTACGATGGAAAATCCCTGGTGGAAGGCATCCACTTCCTCGTAAATAAAAGGAACGACCAGCGTTCCGGCTTTATTGATGAATCCCGGTTTTCCATTGAGGCCGCATTCCGCAAGCCCTTCGGAATATTCCTCCACCCATTCATAAATGCAGGAAATGCTCACATGCCCGAGGCTGTCTACAAAGCCCCATTTGCCATTTTCACGGACAGGGAACAATTGCTTCTGCGAAAGCTCGATGTCCTGGATCACCGCATCAATAAAGGGATAATCGGGATATTCCTTTTTGAAGCGGATGATGGATTCGGTTTTATAATCAGCCGTATACATCGCGTACACATTGTGCCATGCGGTTTCCACGTTGTGATTGGAAGGGTATTTTTTAATGAAGCTGTAATATTCCTCAATCGTGCCGTGCAGCGTCGACAAGGCATAGATCGCATTCTCGGCCTCACTGATGAAAGGACTGTTGGGCTGCTCCGAGATGAATTTTTCAAATTCCCCGATCGTGTTGTTTTTTGTGGATGAGAGAAAAAGTGCCGAAGAATAGAGCTCTTTCGCCTCGCTCAGCTCTTTCGAGAATGGATATTTTTCAATGAATTCCCCGTAAGCCGTGTAAGTGCCTTCCTTTCGGGCAGCCTCAAAAGCCATTGCGTTGCGGAGATCGATCGCATCAAAGCATTGCGGCGCCGTCGGATAGGCGTCAATGAACTTATCCAGCGCAGTGACCGTACCTTTGGAGCGGTAGCTGTCGAAGGCCTTCAGATGGATCACTGCTTTTAGTGAATCGATCGTAAGAGGCGAAATATCGTATTTCAGCAGTAAAGGCATCGATTTTACAGGAAGGCGGTTAAAGGCACGCTCGGATAAAATAATGTATTTGTACGCGCTGTCGATGTTGGAAAAGGGATTGTCGCTGCGGGAATAGATCACGCTCAGGCCATAGGCTGCGGGTGATGGCTGTTTTTTCAGCGAGCGCTCAAACAGGCGCTTCGCTTCAAAATAATTGTAGATTTTCAAGGCCTGGTATGCTTTGTCGATCTTATTCGCTTTCAGCGCAACACAGGAGCAAACCAAAACTGCGCTTAACAGCGTCCGTAACACATTCATAATTGCCTTTAAAATTTCAGTAAAATTAACAATATCAGTTAATTTGTTCATTTATTTTTAAAACAGGCTACTTTAAAAAACCGTACTTTCACAACCCTAAATAAAAATACCATGCTTTCGAGAGGACAAATCATTTTCGCCATCGTGTTCTTTGTAGCTTTTGTGATCGCGATCACCTGGGCTTATACCAAGGACAAGCAGGGAAACCGGGCTTTTTTCAAAGGAAGCTATAAAGTGCTCCTGTTCATTGTCCTGGTCTTCTTTTTACTGTTCGGGATCGTTAAAATGAAACACTGGATGTTTTAGCGGTCCGAAACCTAAGTTTTACTAAAAAAAAGACTTGTGCTGTAATCGTAATTTATTAATTTTGAGCCTAATAGGACCAAGCAAAAATGTTTTACGAATAAAAATCACCGATAAATTTGCATTTATCACCGATTAATTTTATATATTTGTAGACGAAAATTCAAGGATAAAAACGGATAATGAAAAAACTACTCACATCATTAGCAGTTATTACCGCCGCAACAGCCTCCTTTGCAGGAGTTATTGTTGTGGAAGGCAAATACCAGGACAAAAATCTTTACGTTCAGAACGGCTATGCCGGCAATGGCGTTGGTTTCTGCACCTACGAAGTCACCATCAATGGTAAAACCACCACGGATGAGGTCAATTCAAGCGCATTCGAAATTGATTTTGCAGCCTACCAGATCCAGCCGGGGACAGCTGTTGTTGTTGAGATCCGCCATAAGGACGATTGCAGCCCGAAAGTGCTGAACCCTGAAGCATTAAAACCTAAAGCTACTTTTGAAGTAATAGACATCGCCATTGATAAGAACGGGCTTCTTTCCTGGAGCACAAAAAACGAAATGGGCTCTATTCCTTATATTGTTGAGCAATTCCGCTGGAACAAATGGATTCCTGTCGGTGAAGTACAGGGCGGCGGCAAAATGGACAAGAACAACTACACCTTCCAGACCACAGCTCACTCAGGAGAAAACAAATTCCGCGTTAAACAGGTGGGCTTCGGCGGTGTCGCAAAAAAATCCGTTGATGTAACGTTTATATCCACCATCGGGCAACCGACCTACACGATCTCAAAAGATAAATCCGATATCCAGTTCTCAGGCGAAACATTGTACGAAGTGTATGATGCCTATGGAAATGTTGTAAAGCGTGGCTTCGGCAACGACCTTAACATTACCACGCTGAGCAAAGGAAGCTATTACCTCTGCTATGACAATATCATGGCCGACTTCGCTAAGAGATAGTTTTCGCTTCTTCCACAACGGCATTCAGCTCGCTGATGATCATTGCGGTTGCGCCCCATACAGTTAAACCCTCTACTTCATAGTAGGGGGTTTTTAATTTGAAGCCGCTGCTGTGCGTGATCGTTTTTATTCCCTGGATCGACATATCATTCAACAAGTCCAGGCTGATGGTGATCACCTTATTCACTTCCCTTGCATTCGGCAGAAATTCCGGGATCCGCTTCATATAGCCAACAAAAGGGCTTACTAAAAAATTGCTCGGGTTGATATACAGGTCCGTTAAGCGGCCAATGATCGTAACTTCATCGCTCATCACCCCGATCTCTTCAAAAGTTTCGCGCAAAGCGGTATTCACCAGCTCCACATCCTCCGGCTCAAACTTACCGCCGGGAAAGGCAACTTGTCCGCTGTGCACACCATCATACACCGGGCGCTCTATAAGTACGGTCCGCACGGTATCATCCTGCGGGAACAGGAGGATTAGCACCGCGCTTTTCCTGGGATCGAGCGTATGCATGGGCAGGTCACGCATCCGCTCCCTGTGAAGCGGCGCCATCCGGAACTGCCGGTCTTCTCCGGGAAGGGTTTGCTGCAGGCGTTTACGGAGCCGCTCTATAAACTGGTCGAACATAAAAACTGAATTCATCTTTTAAATTCCTGCAAATATCTTAAATAATCCGCATTCGGGCTATGGACGAAACTTTGAAACCCACTTGCCCGTAGTAAGACATTGAACCCTAAACTCAACGTCCCCATGAAACCAGAACAACTACAAGAAATGGTTCAGTGGCTGAATCAGCAGATAGCACACATCAATCATGCGATCAACGAAGCCCACAATGAGTGTAATTACGGCAGGGAGTCTCAATACGAAGGAATGCGGGATGCTTTTATGAGATGCCTGAACAAGCTTAACACTTCTGTTGAATGAATGCTAACGCATCACACTGATCTGTTGTCCAACCTTTAACCTTACCCTTCCACCGGTAAAGCCATTCATCTGCTTGATGGTAGCGGTGGTTGTTCCAAAGCGCTTGGCTATTTCAAAGATGGTATCTCCTTTTTCTATCGTGTAGAACCGGGCATCTTTCGGGTATGCAGCCAGTCCCCATTTGGTTTTCCGGATCACCAGCTCATTGCAGAGCAGCTTCTGGTCAGGGAACGAAATAAGGTATTTGGGATTGATGGGCACACCTTTGAAGCGCACTTCAAAATGCAGGTGGCTCCCGGTAGAATGCCCGGTGCTGCCTCCCAGGCCGATCACCTGCCCCGCCACTACCACCTGTCCCGGCTTCACTTTTATTTTTGAAAGATGTGCATACACTGTTTCAAGCCCATTGTAATGCCTGATGATCACTACATTGCCAAAGCCTCCTCCATTCTTCGCGATCCGCACCATGCCGTCAAAAGCAGCAGATACCTTATCTCCCTTGTTCAGGTCAATGTCGATGCCGTTGTGCTGCGTGCTGTCGCGCCAGCCGAAACTTGATGTCACAGGCCCGTTGAAGGGATGAAAATATTCTCCACGCTCTCCGCCATTCAGCGTAAGGCAAACGGAAGTGTCGCCCTTGAATTTAAGCATGTCCTTTTCAGGGAAGAGGTTGTTGATCTCCCAGCTTACGTAGAGGTCGGAAGCCGGAACAGTGCCGGCAGCATGCACTACAGGATTGTTACCTGATTCTTTGAATTTTGCTGAAGCGATCTCGATCTCTTTTGCAAGGTCGGTTGGAATAGTATCCATTTCCATCAGGAAATCGATGAGCGCATTGAGCTGCTCGCGGTTCATGCTCTGCACAAGGCTTTTAGGCAAAGTACCATCATGAGCGGAAACGGTGTCTTCAGGGAAGTAAACAAGCGCTTTTGCCTGCATCCGCGGGGACACAAAGCACAGCAGGAGCAAAAAGAAGATCGCACCTGCCTTTGAAAAAGCATGTTGTTGGATACCGTTCATGAAGAGCCTTGATTTTTTAAGGAACGCTAATTTATCAATTAAAACGTGGAAAAGCAAACGGACATTACGTTTTATCGCAATGTCCGTTCATTTTTTTCCGTTGCCGGAAAGCAAATTCTTATTTAATGGTACGGCCGGGATAGACCTTCAATGCCTGTTCGAGGCAGTCCATGGCATTTTTCAGCGCATCCCTGTTCAACACATACGCAAGCCGCACTTCGTTGATGCCTGATCCGGGAGTTGAATAAAAGCCTGTAGCAGGCGCCAGCATTACTGTTTCGCCATTGTGCTCAAATGATTCGAGCAGCCACTGGCAGAATTTATCCGCATTGTCGATCGGCAGGCGTGCGATGCAATAGAAGGCCCCGCTTGGTTTTGGACAGAACACGCCTTCCATTTTGTTCAGTGATTCGATCAGGAAATCCCTTCTCGCTACATATTCCTTCTGCACTTTTTCAAAATATTCTTTCGGCGTATCGAGCGCAGCCTCCGCTCCGATCTGCCCGAATGTAGGCGGACTCAGCCTTGCCTGCGCAAACTTCATCGCTGCAGCCATTACTTCCTTATTGCGTGAGATCATCGCGCCGATACGCGCACCGCAGGCGCTGTAACGCTTGGAAATAGAATCCAGCAACACGGTGTTGTTTTCGATGCCTTCCAGGTGCATTACGGAAACATATTCTTTGCCGTCGTAGCAGAATTCACGGTACACTTCATCGCTTAATAAAAAGAGGTCGTATTTCAGGACCAGCTGCTTCAATGATTCAAGCTCTTCGCGGGAGTATAAATATCCTGTAGGGTTACCGGGATTACAGATCATGATCCCTTTTGTTTTCGGGGTGATCTGCCTTTCAAATTCTGAAACAGGCGGCAGTGCAAAGCCTGTTTCAATGTATGATTTAACGGGCTTTACCACCACATCGGCTGCACAGGAAAAGCCATTGTAATTTGCGTAAAAAGGCTCAGGGATAATGATCTCATCGCCGGGATTAAAGCAGGTCATCATCGCGATCTCGATCGCTTCCGATCCGCCGGTGGTGATGATGATATCATTGAGGTCGATGTTGATATTGAAAGAACCGTAATACCCGGCAAGTTTTCTCCGGTAAGATTCAATGCCTGCCGAATGTGAATACTCCAGGATCTTAATATCCGTATTTTTCACAGCATTCATCATCACTTCCGGGGTTTCAATGTCCGGCTGCCCGATGTTCAGGTGATATATTTTTCTTCCTTTCTTTTTTGCGGCTTCAGCAAAAGGAACCAGCTTTCGGATCGGTGATGCGGGCATGTGTTCGCCCTTTAAAGATACTTTTGGCATTGATGTTTTTTTTGTGTGGCTGCAAAGTTAGAAAAAATTTACCACGGGAAGCGGACAATACAAAAGGATCAGTTTGCCCTATTTTGGAACGGGTGGCGCAACGATAACTGAATCAATTTGCACCGGCGGCAGCACTCTTCCTTTTACTTTTATCACAATGCTTGGCTCGCTTGCATTGGAAGTAATGGTGAGCGTTTTCTCAAAAGCACCTACACGTCCTGTATCGTAACGCACCCTGATCACAGCACTCGCTCCCGGCTTGATCGGCTCTTTCGGATAGGAAGGAACAATACAGCCACAGCTTCCGACAACATTGCTGATGATCAAAGGCTCCTTGCCTGTGTTTGTAAATTTGAACTCGCAATTGCCGTTACCGGAATGCGGAAGCGTGCCATAATCATACACCCGCGACTGGAAGGTCATCACCGGGGCATTGGGATTAACAGGTGGAGCCTGGGCCAGGATGCTGCCTGCAAAAAGGCATAGCAATCCCATGGCAATAAAAATTGCTCTTTTCATGATGGAAGATTAAGAGTTAAAGAAATGGTTATGAATTCCCTGCCTGCGAGCCAATGGCTTTATGAGATCCCGCATGCCTGCGGGATAAACAAGACTATAATTTCATTGCTTCGCATGAAATACAACAGCGATCTTTCTGAGATCCCGCATGCCTGCGGGATAAACAAGACTATAATTTCATTGCTTCGCATGAAATTGAAGTCTTGTTAAAAACAAAAAATCCCTTCGAAATTTTAAATAAATAACGAAGGGATTTTTCAGATACTGGTATTCACAAAAACAATTAGTGTTTCTCAGCAGGAGGAGTTGTTCCGTCAGCAGGAGCCGGAGTTGGATCTGGCTTCACAACACCTTTAATTTTGATCACTTTTGAAGGGGTGTCAGCATTGGAAGTGATGGTGATCGTTTTTTCGAATGCACCGATACGGTCAGTTGCATAATGAACTTTGATCACAGCGCTTGCGCCTGGTTTGATCGGCTCTTTCGGAGCTGTAGGAACTGTACATCCGCAAGAACCTACGGTACTTGAAATAATCAATGGCTCCTTACCAACGTTCGTAAATTTGAATTCACGGTTTCCATCTGCATTGTGCTCGATAGTTCCGTAATCAATTACTTCTGTTTCGAATTTGAACTTAGGAGCATTTGGGTTTACCGGGTTTGGAGTTGCGGTTTCCTGTGCATTCGCACCGATCGCAACACAAACAAATAATCCGATTGATAAGATTGCTTTTTTCATTTGGTTTGGATTTGGGTTTAGTTGATATATTTAGTTGATTGAATTAATGTTTTTCAAACGGTGTTGCACCGTCATCTTTTTTTCCGTTTGCCGGGAAAGCTTCTTCAGTAGGTGCCGGATCCACATGTCCTTTGATCGTCAGGATCTTATCTCCTGTTTTCGCATTGGAATGAATGGTCACCGTTTTTGTAAAATTGCCTGCACGCTTTGTATCATACGTTACTTTGATCACCTGCGATTCGCCCGGCTTGATCGGGATGTTCTTCGGATAAGTAGGAACGGTGCAACCGCATGAGCCTTTTGCATCACTGATGATCAGCGGCTCTTTTCCGGTATTCTTGAATTTGAACTCATAAGTGCCGTTGCCTGCGTATTCGATGCTGCCGAAATCGTGGATATCGGTTTCAAAGGTCATTTCAGCCTGGCTTACAGGAGCTGTTGTTGCTGCTGCAGGAGCTGTTGTAGTTGTCTGAGCGTTTACAAAGATTGCCGCCGTAAAAATGCCGAATGTGAGTAATGCTTTTTTCATGTCTGGAATTTAATCTGTTAGGGTTAAATTTTCCCGGTTCAAAATCAGCCAAAACCGTGCCATATTCAGAAAACCGGGGATTTTAATTTATGTGTATGTTTAATTCTTAAAATCCTGATTTAAATTCATCGGGGGGAACCTCCATAATTGCAGGCATTTTAGCCCTTTAATTGCGAAAAAATATGTAGGTTTGTGCCTCCGAAAAAGTAAACGAAGTAAGTAAATTATTATGGAAATTCCTAAAACCTACGATCCGAAAATTACCGAGGACAAATGGTACAGCTACTGGCTACAGCATAAATTCTTTAAATCGGTTCCGGACAACCGCGAACCTTATACAATTGTGATTCCCCCACCAAATGTTACCGGCGTGCTGCACATGGGCCACATGCTGAACAATACCATACAGGACGTACTGATCCGCAGGGCAAGGATGCAGGGCAAAAATGCCTGCTGGGTACCGGGTACCGACCATGCTTCTATTGCTACAGAAGCCAAGGTTGTGGCTTTGCTGAAGGAAAAAGGCATCAGCAAGACCGACCTTTCCCGCGAGGACTTTTTAAAGCATGCCTGGGAATGGAAGGAAAAATATGGCGGGATCATCCTGAAGCAATTGGAAAAGCTGGGCGCATCCTGCGACTGGGACCGCACCCGCTTCACCATGGAAGAAGACCTGAGTGAAGCTGTAATTGATGTTTTTATTGACTTATATAAAAAAGGACAGATCTACCGCGGTGTGCGGATGGTGAACTGGGATCCGCAGGGATTGACGGCCGTTTCGGATGAAGAGGTTCAGCATAAGGAAGTGAATTCCAAATTATACTATGTAAAATACAAGATCGAAGGCAGCGCGGATGAATGGATCACCATTGCCACCACCCGCCCGGAAACGATCCTTGGTGACACTGCCGTGTGTGTGCACCCCGATGACGAGCGCTACAGGCACCTGCATGGAAAGCGCTGCATCATCCCGATGGTGAACCGCAGCGTTCCGATCATTACAGACGATTACATCACAATGGAATTCGGTACCGGTGCGCTGAAAGTAACTCCGGCGCACGATATCAATGACTACAACCTCGGCGTAAAGCACAAGCTGGAAGTGATCGACACCATCGCTGCTGATGGTAAAATGAGCGAAGCCGCAAAATTCTATGTGGGCGAAGACCGCTTCACGGTAAGAAAGAAGATCGCGAAAGACCTTGAAGAGATGGGACAGATCGTGAAGGTGGAAGACATTAAAAACAAAGTCGGCTACAGCGAGCGCACCAACGCGGTGATCGAACCGAAGCTCTCCATGCAGTGGTTTTTGAAAATGGATAAAATTTCAAAACCCGCTTTGGAAAATGTACTGAACGGAGAAGTGAAGCTCATCCCTGAAAAGTATGTGAATACCTACAAGCACTGGATGGAGAATGTACACGACTGGTGCATCAGCCGCCAGCTCTGGTGGGGACAACGCATCCCGGCATGGTACGATAACAAAGGCAATACAGTAGTTTGCAAAACGAAGGAAGAAGCCATCCAAAAGTTAAAAGGGATAAATTCAGAAGTCAAAAGTGAAGATATCCGCCAGGACGAAGACGTGCTCGACACCTGGTTCTCTTCCTGGCTCTGGCCGATCAGCGTATTCGATGGATTCAAGAACCCGGAAGGAAAAGACATCAATTATTATTACCCTACGAATGACCTTGTAACCGGGCCAGACATCTTATTTTTCTGGATCGCGCGGATGATCATTGCAGGCTATGAATACAAAGGACAAAAGCCTTTTTCGAATGTGTACCTCACAGGTATTGTCCGCGATAAGCTTGGGCGCAAAATGAGCAAGCAGCTTGGCAATTCGCCCGACCCGATCGAGCTGATCGAGAAGTACGGCGCTGACGGTGTACGTGTAGGAATGTTATTGTGTGCCCCTGCAGGAAATGACCTTTTATTTGACGAAAGCTATACGGAACAGGGCAGGAATTTTTCCAACAAGATCTGGAACGCATTCCGTTTGATCAATGGCTGGGAAACGGCTGATGTAAAGCAAGTGCCGGCAAATAAAACCGCGATCCAATGGTTTGAAGCGAAATTCAACGAGCAGCTGGAGATCATCAACGACCTTTATTCCAAATACAGGATGAGCGAGGCGTTGATGGCCACTTACAAGCTGGTATGGGACGATTTCTGTGCCTGGTACCTCGAGATGATCAAGCCGGAATTTGTGGATGGCAAGTCGCTGCCGATCGACCAGGAAACGTATGATGCAACGATCATTTTCTTTGAAAAGATTTTAAAAGTGCTGCATCCCTTCATGCCATTTATCACGGAAGAGATCTGGCACCTGATCGGGGAGCGTGCTGAAAAAGATTGCATCATTGTGGCTGAATGGCCTAACACCAGCGGAAAAACGGATGAGATCGTTAAGCATTTTGATGTAGTGATGGAAGTGATCACCAACATCCGGAACATCCGCAAGCAGAAGAACATTTCTCCGAAAGAGAAGCTGCAGGTGTTTGAAAAAGTGAACCAGGGAGAAGTGATCAGCACATACGATGAGATCATTATCAAGCTCTGTAACCTGAGCAGCTTTGAGTATGTGACCAGTAATGTTGACAATGCATTCTCCTTCGTATTGAAGCATGCGGAATTCTTTGTTCCGCTTTCGCAGAACATGGATGTGGAAGCTGAAAAAGAAAGGCTTTCAAAAGACCTTGAATACAATAAAGGCTTCCTGAAATCCGTTGAAATAAAGCTTGCCAACGAGAAATTTGTTGCGAATGCAAAGCCTGAGCTGATCGAAAATGAACGTAAAAAACAGTCGGATGCGATGGCGAAGATCAAGGCGATCGAAGAGCAGCTGGCAGGATTAAAATAAACACTCACCCCAACCCCTTTCCAAAAGAGAGGGATAAAAAATGTAATACTATGGCAAACAGAAGAGAATTAAAAAGGAACATCAACGGCCTGCTCGGCGATGTAATTGAAGAATGTTATGAGTCCCTGCTGAACAACGAAGGCAAGAATGAAAAGGAAGTGGAAGCGATCGTTGATGAAGCGGTTGACCTGGCGGATGACCTGATCACAAGGGCAAATGCCGCGAAGAAGCTCAAGTCGGGAAAAGAAATGCAAAAGCACTTTTCAGACATTAAAGAAGAGCTTGGTGATAAAGTGATCAGCTTCATTGAAAAGCTGAATGCATTGTAAAATAAAAGGCTGTCAGAAATGATGGCCTTTTTCTTTGCCACAGATTTGAGGATTTTGAGGATTAAAATTTCACAAAATTATTACCTGTCTATGTTCTCCTATTGCAAAATTTTTAAGCTGGTCTCATCGGCCTGCTCTATCTTAATGGGCTGCTCTGTCTTTATTTGCTGTTCTTCGGGGCCGGCAGAGAAAAAAATCACTGAAGCTGAAAAGAAAGATCCGGTTGCCGTTATTGAAAAGCCAACTGAAATTATCCCGGTTACGCCCAAACCTTTCTTTGATGTAGCCTTTTTTGCAAAGCAGGCGGATTCGCTGATCAGCTTTGCAACCGGGCAGAAGCTTCATTTCGAATACAAGGTTCAACGATTAGATATCAAACATAATCCAGACCTGTTCACTTCTGAAAAGGACACTGTGAAAATGTATTCCTTTGACGCAGGAAAAGGAAACCGCATTTATAATTTTCGCATCAGGGAAGGAAATTATACTTCAGAAGCTGAAGCACTCAAAGCGCTGAATGCATTAAGAACAGCTGCACATAACAGTCCGGCGGGGCTCACCTACACCAACGATAATGTATTTGCACTTGAAAATAAAGTGATCTGGCTGAACACAGGCTGCTCGTATGCTTATGGCAACCACATTAAGATGAAAAATATCCTGCTGCGTACGCTGCAGTATTCAACCATCACCGATTCCATTGTTTGCCGTTGCGGGGGAGATTGCAATCAAATTCAGCAGTAGCCGAACACTTTGTAGGTAATGTATCCCAGCATTTCATGAATGATGATGTCCCAGTCGTTCATCGCGGAGATGTTCGGAATGAACAAATAATCAAATTCGAATTTACGCGGGCCTGAATAGCGGTCGGTGCTGTAGGGATCAACGCTCATGCCTGCTTTCCTGAAACAGCCAAGGCTCCTGCGCATGTGAAAAGCGGAAGTGATCAGCAGCATGTCGCCTCCTCTTATCTTCTGATCATCCAGCATTTTTTTGGTGAAGGTTGCATTCTCCCTTGTATTCTGCGATTCGGTTTCTATGATCACATCCTCCTTTGGAATTCCCATGTATAAGAGGTAACGGTTGATGTAATTCCCTTCCTTCATTTCGGGGTGCAGGATCCTTCCCGAGCCGCCGGTAAAAATGATCTTTTTTATAGTGCCCCGCCTGTACAATTCCACTGCCTGGATCAGCCTGTCGATGCCGCGGTAAAACTGCGCACGCTCCATGGAAGGATCATACACGCTCATTCCGCCAAGCACAACGCCGTATTCATATTTCTTCAGATCCTTGTATGGTGTTGCCGGAATCTCCCAGGCACGCGCCACTTCATCGAAAATAAAGGAATTGGAAAACAGCAGGGAAAGTACAAGAACAGCGCGGAGCAACTTCTTTTTACGTTTCTCGTCTTTTGCAAGAAAGGACCAGATCAGCAATGCAATGATCCACACCAGCGGCGTGATCATAAAAGCAAGTAATTTGGAAAGGATGAAAAACATAGTGCTTATTTATAACTTAAGAATTCCTTTTATAATGGCGTCAGTTCGAGTAGCGAGATACGAGCGTATCGAGAATAAAGCGACTTCATCACCCTGTAAAGCAACACTTCTCGATACTCTCCCTTCGGTCGAACTCGAAGTGACCTAACGAACCATTGATTAAAGTGTTTTTCTTCATCTCTCAAAAATACACATTTTATAAACGTATCTTTGCGCAATGTTCAAAGCGGCACTGAAGCTCTTCCTCAACATCCTTTTTTTCCTGTTCATGCTGTTCTGCCTGGCCTGGCATGAGCTTGTTGTTTACGGCATTTCACAGGCAAAGGGACAGCTGTATATCATCCGCAATGCGCAACCGGTTGAAGAGATCCTCCGCGACCCTTCATTTTCCGATTCCCTGAAGCAAAAACTGCTGCTCATCACTGATATAAAAAAATTCACGGTCGACAGTCTCGGCATCCGCCCCAGCGATAATTACACAACTGTTTTCAACCAGCATAAGAAACCAATTTTATGGACGGTCTCCGCAGCGGAGCCTTACGCTATGAAAGCAAAGGAATGGACATTCCCATTCTTAGGCACAGTTTCGTACAAAGGTTTCTTTAATAAAAAAATGCTGCGCAGGGAGATCATTGATTTAGTTAAAGACAATTACGACATCGATGTATACAGTCCTTCCGGCTGGTCAACGCTCGGCTGGTTCAAAGACCCGATCCTTTCCAATATGCTGTCCCGCAATGAAGGCGAGCTTTCCAACCTGATCATTCATGAGCTCACGCATGGAACGTTGTATGTGAAAGATGATGTCACCTTCAATGAGAACCTCGCCAGTTTTATTGGTGATAAGGGCGCAGAGCTTTTCCTGGCGCAGCGTTTCGGGAAGGATTCAAAACAGTTCATTGATTATGAGAACAGCAAAGCGGATGATAAAATTTACAACGATTACATCCTTAAAAGTACAAAGCGGTTGGATAGCCTGTATTACCTGCTGGGAAGAGGCATTTCGGAAGACACCATGAAAATAAAAAAGAAAGCGCTGATCAGGGAGATCGTACTGGGTGTTTACGGACTGCAGCTGCACAAGCCGAAGGTTTATTTCAAATACACGAAGCAGGCTTTCCGGGAAGGAAATGCTTTTTTCATGTCGTTCACACGTTATGATTCGGAATATGATAAATTTGAAAGAGAATACAGGGAAGTGTATCATTCCAATCTGAAGGAATACCTTGAGGCGATGAAGGAAAAGTATCCCTCGCTGTAAAAGTACGAATCGCTAATGAATACTAATTTGTGAATCTGTGGGTCATTGCGAGGAGGTACGACGAAGCAATCTCTTTGTACGAATCGCTAATGAATACGAATTTTTACGAATCTGTGTTTAAATATTACATCTAAAAGAATGATCAAAAGAGCACTATCGGTTTTTACAATCCTGGCAGGCACACTTCTATTGTTGAGCTTCGTGATCCCACAGCCGCTTACATGCCCGGTTGAGACATATGATAGTTGGAATGAGCACACCTCCGGAAAAACGATCAGCAGGGAATTAAGGAAAGCAGAAAAAACGCATCCTCGTAACTATAAAAAAATTGCGACCATACTTTTTTCAACAGCTTATTTAAATTATCTCCAAAAAGGTGTCATTGATACGCTGACATTTCAAAAAGCAATTGAGGCATATAAATCAAGCTATTCAAAAGTAAAATCACATGAGGTGAAATCAAAAGCGCTGTACATGATTGCCATGGCGTATTATTATATGGGTGATGCCAGGCAGGCCGAAATGTGGTTTGCAAAAACTGCAAAAACAACAATTCCTTATTCTGAGTATGCAAGGCTTGGGCTTGCAAAGTGCCTTATCAGGCAAAACAATCTTCATTCTGCTGACAGTGTATTGTCGCGTTACAGCGAAGTAAACCGCTTACAGTATGACAGCCTGAAAAGAATGGTGGTATTGGACATCAAAAACGGGCATTGATCTTTACAGGCGCAGGCTTTGCAGTATAATGAGTTGAAAAAGAATACAGGAAACTGTTCCAACCTCATTTAATTAATCCACGGTACCAGGTCGGCTTCCCTGACATAATCAACTGAAAATTATCCGTTTTCACATTTCCATGAGTTGTTATAAACTCAACATTCATTAACCAACACAATCCCATATCTGGAGTATCAGTAAAAACCTGCAATTCAAAACTATAAGTTGAGTTTGCTGCAATACGAAACCCGGCTGGCATTAACTTCAGGACTTGCGTACCTGTAGCATGTTTTAAATTGAATACATAAGATGCCTTGGGTGCGATTATTCCTTCTTCTGCCGACATAACCTGACCAATTTTAAGTACATTAAAATGTATTTTATCTACTATTAATTCTTCATTCGATGGATTTTGTATTACGCATACAAAAGTTGGATATGGTATCCCCACGCAACATCTGATCCATCTTAAGATTGTAGCATAATCATTAGTAGACAACTTCGACCATTCTTCTCCATTTGGAATAACATGCTGAGTTACATCAGGATGTTTAGTCAGCAAATACTCTACCCAAGCATCATCATTAATATATTTATCATACTGCTGTTTTCCGGTTAATGCGGTATAGTGCTTTAATGCTTCCGAAACGTTTACGTATTCAGATGTATTCCAATTACAAATGCATTGTTCAGGGTAACTTTTATTGTAAAATCCTGGATCCATTGAATACGTTTTATAACTACTATTGCTTAAAATTCCAGCAAATGATTGGTTGGATTCAACAAAACTTGTTTTACTTTCATTCAGACTGAACCGTTGCAAAATTGGCAAATTGGTTGAGTCCACAAATTCGTTTGCCTCAGTTATCTGTCCTTCACCATTTGGTTTTCCATTCCATTGATTAAGATTACTTGGTTCTATCTGTTTTTGATCTTCCGAGAATGCTGGAATTGGGTTTACTGTTGGGTAATTACCTTCAGTTGGAATGTATATTTGATAAAGACGAAACGCAATAAGTAACAAAAAAAACAATGTTATTAACAGTATCCATCTGTATTGCCTTAGTGTTGGCTGATTTTTATATGGTGATTTAAAACCTATCGTCTGTAATTTTTTTTCAGGCCAGATAGCCCCAACGGTCAAAACATATGCAATAATTATTAACGGCCAAAACTGTTTATTCAAGACATCACTAAAATGAACAATAGATTCAAAACTAACTGTTGCTATTCCGACAACTCCAAGAATTATGGAAATTTTTTTTAAAATGTCTTTCATTAGAGATACTTTAGTGAATAAATATACAACAATTATAATCCGATTACTTTCTAACAAAATAAACAAACACAAATCAAACCTAAGTCATCCAAACACAGTTAAATCGCTTCGTTTATCACTTGCAAAATCCAGCTTTAAAAGCTACATTTGTAGCTAAACGAACACAGCAATGAACACATTTGTTACAGAGCCTTACAAGGCAAAAAATAAGATCCGGATCGTTACGGCAGCATCCCTTTTCGACGGGCATGATGCAGCCATCAATATCATGCGCCGGATCATCCAGAGCAGCGGTGCGGAAGTGATCCACCTCGGGCACGACAGGAGCGTGCAGGAGATCGTGGATTGTGCGATACAGGAAGATGCCAATGCCATAGCGCTTACCTCCTACCAGGGCGGGCACAATGAATTTTTCAAATACATGTACGACCTGCTGAAGGAAAGAGGCTGCGGACATATCAAAATATTCGGCGGCGGCGGTGGCACCATCCTTCCTTCGGAGATCGAAGAGCTGCAAAAATACGGCATTACACGCATTTATGCACCGGACGACGGCCGTGCCATGGGACTGCAGGGAATGATCAACGACATGCTGCAGAAATGCGACTTCCCTACAGGAGAGAACCTGAACGGCGAAGTGAAGCACCTGCTTGAAAAGGACGCTAAATCAATTGCAAGGCTGATCTCCGCAGCGGAAAATTTTCCGGAAGAATTCTCGAAATTCACCGGCGAGATCGAAACAGCCGCAAAAGCAAAAATAACACCTGTGCTCGGGATCACCGGCACGGGAGGCGCAGGAAAATCAAGCCTTGTAGACGAGCTTGTTCGCCGCTTCCTCATCGATTTCAAAGACAAGACTATCGCAATCATTTCCGTAGACCCTTCCAAACGCAAGACAGGCGGGGCATTGCTGGGCGACCGCATCCGGATGAATGCGATCAAGAATCCGCGTGTTTATATGCGCTCGCTGGCTACACGCCAGAGCAACCTTGCACTTTCCAAATATGTGAAGGAAGCTGTCGATATTGTAAAGGCCGCCAATTACGACCTCGTGATCCTGGAAACATCCGGGATCGGGCAAAGCGATACGGAGATTACCGAGCACAGCGACATGAGCCTGTATGTGATGACGCCGGAATACGGTGCAGCCACACAGCTGGAGAAGATCGATATGCTTGACTTTGCAGACATCATTGCCCTGAATAAGTTCGACAAGCGCGGCGCATTGGATGCGATCCGCGATGTTAAAAAACAATACAAGCGCAATCACCAGCTCTGGGATACAGACGATGATGCGATCCCGGTTTACGGCACCATTGCATCGCAGTTCAACGATCCCGGAATGAACAAGCTGTACAAAGCCATCGTGAACAAACTGGCTGAAAAAACAGGCGCTGACCTGGAATCGGATTTTGCTGTGACGGATGAAATGAGCGAGAAGATCTACATCATCCCGCCTCACAGGACACGCTATTTAGCGGAGATCGCGGAGAATAACCGCGGCTATGACAAATGGGTGAACGAACAGAAAGAGATCGCCAACATTTTATATGGCTTAAAGAAAACGATTTCAACCCTGTCAGGGTTCAAAAGCCATTCAGGGGTATCTGAACCCGATAAAAACATCATCTCCCAGCTTGAAAAAACATACGGGGAGATCGAACTGAATTTCGATGGCCGCAATAAAAAGATCCTCGAAGGCTGGGCTGATAAAGTGCAGCAATACAAGAACGAGTTCTTTATTTTTAAAGTGCGCGATAAGGAATTAAAGATCAAGACACATTACGAATCGCTTTCACACACGCAGATCCCAAAGATCAGCACACCGCGCTATGAAGCATGGGGCGACATCCTGAAATGGAATTTACAGGAAAATGTTCCGGGTGAATTTCCATACACTGCCGGCGTGTTTCCTTTCAAGCGTGAAGGTGAAGATCCTACACGTATGTTCGCGGGAGAAGGCGGGCCGGAGCGCACCAACAGGCGCTTCCATTATGTGAGCCTGGGCATGCCGGCACACCGCCTGAGCACTGCGTTCGACAGCGTTACGCTGTACGGACAGGACCCTGCGGTCCGCCCGGATATTTACGGAAAGATCGGCAATTCCGGCGTTTCAATCTGCTGCCTTGATGATGCAAAAAAACTGTACAGCGGATTTAATTTAGCAGATCCGAAAACATCTGTGAGCATGACGATCAACGGCCCGGCTGCAATGTTAACGGGCTTTTTCATGAATGCTGCCATTGACCAGCAATGTGAAATTTATATCAAAAAGAACGGGCTTGAAAAAGAAGTTGAAGCGAAGATCGAAAAGATCTACAAAGCAAAAGGCACAGCCCGCCCGAAATACCAGGGCAAACTTCCGGAAGGAAATGACGGCTTAGGATTGATGCTGCTTGGCGTTACCGGCGACCAGGTACTGCCGAAAGATGTGTATGAAAAGATCAAAGCGGAATCGATCGCTGCCGTGCGCGGTACGGTACAGGCCGATATATTGAAGGAAGACCAGGCACAGAATACCTGCATCTTCTCCACTGAATTTGCATTGCGCCTGATGGGCGACATGCAGGATTATTTCATCCAGCAGAACATCCGCAATTTTTACTCGGTCTCTATTTCAGGATATCACATCTCTGAAGCAGGCGCCAATCCTATCACACAGCTGGCACTCACCTTATCGAACGGATTCACTTACGTGGAATATTATGCAAGCCGCGGAATGGATATTAATAAATTCGCGCCGAACTTATCCTTCTTTTTCAGCAACGGGATCGATCCGGAATATTCTGTGATCGGCCGTGTTGCACGCAGGATCTGGGCAAAGGCGATGAAACTGAAATACAATGCGAATGAGCGCTCACAAATGCTGAAGTACCATATCCAGACATCAGGACGTTCGCTGCACGCGCAGGAGATCGATTTCAACGATATCAGGACCACGCTGCAGGCCTTGTACGCGATCTACGACAACTGTAATTCACTGCATACAAATGCATATGATGAAGCGATCACCACTCCTACAGAAGAATCGGTGAGGCGTGCTATGGCGATCCAGCTGATCATTAACCGTGAGCTGGGCCTTGCGAAAAATGAAAATCCGTTACAGGGATCGTTCATCATTGAAGAGCTGACCGATCTCGTGGAAGAAGCGGTACTGACGGAATTTGAGCGCATCTCCGAAAGGGGCGGCGTACTGGGCGCCATGGAAACGATGTACCAGCGCGGGAAGATCCAGGAAGAAAGCCTGTACTACGAAACACTGAAGCATACGGGCGAATACCCGATCATCGGCGTGAATACATTCCTTTCATCGAAAGGCTCACCGACCATTGTTCCGAAAGAAGTGATCCGCGCAACGGAAGAAGAAAAGCAATACCAGATCACGATGCTGGAGGAATTGCAGAAAGCAAATGCTGACAGATCGCCTGAGCTGCTGAGGAACCTGCAAAAGCTGGCTGTCCAGAACAAAAATATTTTTGAAGGACTGATGGAGGTTTGTAAATACTGCTCGCTCGGACAGATCACGAATGCTTTATTTGAAGTAGGCGGACAATACAGACGCAATATGTAATTCATGGGCTTATCTCTATCGCATTATTTTGTAAAGAGCACGCTTACCTGCTTTTTATTGATCTGCTCTTTTGCAGTTTCCCGGGCGCAGGTAAAAGCCGATACCACGGACAACTTCATGGAATGGCGATGCATTGTAATTGCTGCAAGATCACATAGCTTTTCAGAGCTGGACAAGCTGGCGAAAGAGATCAGTAAAAAAACGGGAATTCCATACGATAATAAAGAACGGATCTACGATAAAAAGGAAGGAATTATCCTCCCGGATGATCCTGCTAAATATGGTATTGATGCAGGACAATCCTTTCCAAGAAGATTTGATGAACAGCGGATCAGCATTGAAATGGCGCATTTTTATGATGAAGGCGGCAGGGATGAAATGATCCTGGTCACCGGGATCTTCAGCACGCAGGACCAGGTAGCTGCCGAGGCGCAGCAAAAGCTCATTTATGACATTGTTCCAAAAAATGAAATTGTAATCACGCAGCTTTACATGGGCTGCACGCATTAAAGAATCGGACCGGAACTATTAATTTTACAGGAAATTAAATTCTTATCGTATTTATTACTAAATTTGGTATATTGTTTGACAACCCAACTCAACCTAAAAAATAAAAACATGAAAAAAATAGTTCTACTTTCAGCTCTTTTGATCGCAGGGATCAGCATCAATGCACAAAACAGCACACGCACAGCAGCTCCTGTTGAAAACCAGCAACCACAAGATGCTGCTTCTAAAGCAAAAAAGCAGACTGCACAGCTTGACCAGGTTGTATTACTGAATGCTTCCCAGAAAGAAAAAGCATACGCCATTAACCTCGACAAAGACCAGCAGATCAACGCTGCTGCAGCAAACAAAGCTACTTTTGAGGCTGAAAAAACAAGGATCAACAAGGAACGCGAAAAAGAACTGTTAGCGATCCTTACTCCGGAGCAGCAGGCTAAATTCAAAACAGCACAGGCAGCTAAAAAAACACCTGCAACTGAGAAAAAATAATCATTCCCTTTCTATTAAAAATGCCATACAATCCAGTATGGCATTTTTTTATTCCTCCCGGTGAACGAACAGGTTCCTTATATCAATATCCATACACATCAGTTCCACGATAACGAAGGAATTGCCATTGTAAGCACCGGCCCGGAGAACGCAGGATCCGCAAAGGGATTTATTTCTGCAGGCATCCATCCCCGGCACATTGCTTCGTACAACATTGCAGAAGCGATGGAACAGCTCAGGTCGGCAGCTGCCTTAAAGCATGTGCTGGCCATCGGGGAATGCGGGCTCGACAAGCTGAGTGAAACACCGATGGAAGTGCAGGAAGAAATTTTCATTGAACAGACCGGGATCGCGGGATTGGTAAACAAGCCTTTGATCATCCATTGTGTAAAGGCTTTTGAAGTCCTCCTGCGGATCAAAAAAACGGAGCATGTAACTGTACCTTTCATTATTCATGGCTACAATAACAAGGAACAAATTGCATCACAGCTGCAGCAAAAGGGCATGTATCTTTCGTTTGGAAAAGCATTGCTTGCTGAAGGCTCGAATGCACAGCGTGTATTGAAGAATACCGCTCCCGGGATGTTTTTCCTGGAAACGGATGATGCAGCTGTTTCAATAAAGAGTATTTTTGAGAAAGCAGCGGAATTAAAAAGCATGAGCCTGGATGAGCTGCGCGGACAAATGATGTTAAACTTTAAAAAAGTATTCAAGTATGAGTGATATAAGCTGGTTATCGAGAACGGAACTGCTGATCGGGAAAGAGAAGCTGATGAAATTACAGAATGCGCATGTGCTGGTGGTCGGAATGGGCGGCGTTGGCTCATTTGCCGCAGAGTTCATCTGCCGTGGCGGTGTGGGCACCATGACCATTGTGGATGGCGACACCGTGGATCCAAGCAACAGGAACCGCCAGCTCCCTGCCCTCTCCACCACGCACGGTATGCCGAAAGCGGATGTGATGGCAGAGCGCTTGCTTGCGATCAACCCCGACCTGAAACTGCATGTGATCAAGGAATTCATCACACCGGAAAGAGCCGAAGAAATTCTCTCCGAACCATTCGATTATGTAGTGGATGCGATCGACAGCATTACACCGAAGCTTATTTTTATAAAAACGGCTTACGAGAAAAAAGTAAGGATCATCAGCTCCATGGGTGCCGGTGCAAAGCTGGACCCAACGCAGCTGCGCGTGGTGGATATTTCCAAAACATACAATTGTCCGTTTGCACAGTACGTGCGGAAACGTTTGAAAGAATTCGGCATTTACAAAGGAGTGAAAACTGTTTTCTCAGCGGAGCTCCCGATCAAGGAATCGCTGATGCTGACCGATGGAACAAAATTCAAAAAATCGGCGTACGGAACCATCTCTTACCTGCCTGCTGCATTTGGCGGGGTTTGCGCTTCGGTGGTGATCCGGGATCTGATCGCTGCGGAATCAAAAAAATAACTGGAAGGAATTGTGTTATAGAAAAATGTTCGATATTTTAATAGGTCACTTGGAGTGCGGAACGGAGTGAAGCCCTTCGACTCCGCTCAGGATAAACTTCTCGAGAAGTAGGCCAGTTCTCGATACTTTCGCCAGAAAAGGCGAAAACTCGAACTGACGAAAACAAATCAACATTTTTCTATAACCACACGAAACATTATATTTACTGTATGAGCCTGCTCCGCTTTGCCATTATCACTTTCCTGTTCCTGTTTTCCGGAACCTGTATTTCCCAGAATGCAGTGCTCGACTCTCTTGTAAAGAAAGACCATGAGCTCCGGGAAAATCCGGGCTACACTTCCGACACCACACGCCTGAATGTGCTTTACCTGCTGAGCCGCGAACTGATCAGCACCGGCGCTTATGCGAAGGCGGATTCTGTTGCGGCATTCAGCTACCGGCTTGCCGAACAAAAAGAGGGCGGAGACAAAAAACATAACAACCATTTTTTCAGCACTGCAAAGGCAAAGTCGATCTCCAACCGCGGAATAGTTTCCAGCTGCCAGGGCAATCCCAACAAAGCACTGGAGCTTTTTAACAAGTCGCTCGATATATTTACGGAAACAAACGACCTGAACAACATCTCCAAGATGCAGGGCAATATTGGAAATGTATTGAAAGACCAGGGCAGCTATGCAAAGGCTTTAGAATCTTATTTCAAGGCATTGAAGCTTTCCGAAGGACTCAGCAACAAGCGCGCTACAGCCATTCACCTTGCCAACATCGGGAACGTTTACAAAGCACAGCTCGATTACCCGAAATCGCTGGTGTATTATTTCAAGGCGCTGGCGCTTGCTGAGGAGCTGAAAGACAGCAGGGGCATTGCAGCCGACCTGAGCAATATCGGGATTGTTTATAAAAGCCAGGGTGACTATGAAAAAGCGCTGGTATATTATTTCAAGGCGCTGAAGATGGCGGAATCACTTGATTACAAGCTGCTCATCGCGAATACGCTCGGCAACATAGGAAATGTATATAGTGTGCAGAAAAAATACAATGAGGCACTTGATTATTTGCGGAAAGGACTGAAGATCGACGAAGAGCTGGGTGACAAGGCCGGCATTGCGCGGCTGAGCGGAAACATTGCAACTATTTATACGGAACAGAAAAAGTATGCCGAAGCGGAACAGTTCCTGGAAAGGGGATTGGCACTTGGAAAAGAAGCCGGCGACCTGAACGTGATCAAGGATCAGCACGATGGGTTGAGCAAAGTATATGAACGCGAAGGGCGATGGAATGAATCACTGAGAGAATACAAGCTTTATACGGCTGCAAAAGACAGCATTTTCAATGAAGAGAACACAAAAAAAGCATTGCGCTCCGAACTGAATTTTGAATTTGAAAAGAAGGCCACTGCCGACAGTGTAAGGAATGCAGGTGCACAAAAAATAAAAGATGCAGCCATCAAAGCACAGGAAGCCGAGCTCAAACAGGAGCGGACGCAGCGCTATTCATTATATGGCGGCCTGCTGCTGGTTCTTATTTTTTCTGCATTCCTTTTCAACCGCTTCCAGATCACCACCAGGCAAAAGCGCGTGATCGAGCAGCAGAAAGTGATTGTGGAAGAGAAGAACAAGGAAGTGATCGATTCGATCAACTATGCAAGAAGGATCCAGGATGCATTATTAAAGGAGGGCGAAGGCTCCGGGATGCCCGAACATTTCATCCTGTTCAAACCGAAAGATATTGTTTCCGGTGATTTTTACTGGAGCGTTGAAAAGCAGGGCTACTGGTATTTTTGCGTTGCCGATTGCACAGGACATGGTGTTCCAGGCGCTTTCATGAGCATGCTCGGGATCGCTTACCTCAATGAGATCACTTCGAGCGCAAACATTCTGAGTCCATCGGAAATACTTGACCAGCTGCGGGAAAAGATCGTGAAGGAGTTAAAACAAAAGGGAGAGAGCGGCGAAAGCAAGGATGGAATGGACATTTCACTGATCAGGTACCATGCAGGAAAACAGGAGCTGCAATGGGCCGGGGCAAACAACCCGCTGTGGGTTTATAAAAACGGGCAGGCCGGATTGCTGGAGATCAAGCCCGATAAGCAGCCGATCGGCTATACCATTTCACCTGTCCCCTTCCGCAATCACACACTGAGCGTACAAAAAGGTGATATTCTTTACCTGTTCACCGACGGTTACGCCGATCAGTTCGGCGGACCGAAAGGAAAAAAATTCAAGTACAAGCAACTGCAGGAATCGATCATCAGCGTTTATGAAAAATCGTTAACGGAACAGAAAGAATTTCTTGACAGGACATTCGAACGCTGGAAAGGGTCACTGGAACAACTTGATGATGTTGCTTTTGCAGGCATCCGTGTTCAATAAACGCAAAAAGCACAGATCTATCCGAAGGGATAGATCTGTGCTTTTGAAATGCGCTTAGGTTATTTCACCAAAGGCATTACGTATTTTTTTACATCATCTAAAGTAACACCGTACTTTTTTGCGACCTGGTATGCTACTGCAGCTCCCAATGTCAATAATATCAACTTTTTCATAATTTTCTTTATTAGTTAATTTACTTTTATCCCTTCCAATTGCATGCCAGTGCTGCCTGCAGACAAGGGTTCATCGGCAGGCGGGACGAATGAGCGTTTGAAAGTCCGGAATCTGCAAGCGGCGGAAAACCAGGAACGATAACCACTCCATTTGTTCAACACAATTGTGTGGAAATGCACGTAAGCAATGGGAAATTTGTACCTTGTAAGAATATATCGATCCATGATAAAAAAGAGCAGGCTCCTTTTCATAAAAACAATTGCACTGTCGGTGATCCTGCTTTTGTCAGGCTGCCAGGCAAATCTTCAATGGTTCCTGCGTAACCTGACGCAGAAAGCGGTGGTGCTGACGCTTCATTATGAAACGAAACAGGAAAAATACAGGAGAAGTTATCTCCCTTTGAGAGAAAAGTATGTTTCCTTTAAAAAGGAAATTATGAAAATCGATTACAGCACAGAGGCGATCCTTGATGACAGCCTGCCAGTCACCATGACCGACAGCTCAACTTATCAATTGGTGATCCCCGCAAGATCAACAGTGGAGCTAACGTACATTATACCTACTGATTATGGTTATCACAGCAATGTAGTGGCCATCCTTCAGCAGGAAGGCACAATGTATTCTGTGAACACCAGCAGCGCCTTCGACAAACACAGTCCTTTTCACATGGCAGGCGGGCTTACGTTGAAAAACCTGGTCTATTATGATTACGGGACAACAGAAAAAGACAGTCAGTAAATATTCCGATCAAATTTTATGAACCCTATTTTAAAAACGCCTCGTCTTTATTTCCGTGAGTTCAGCATGGATGATGCACAATTGCTGATCGACCTGAACAGTGATCCGGAAGTAACGCGCTTTACAGGCGACGGGCCCGTGGATGAAACTGAAGCGGCACGCGTACTGAAAGATATTATTCTTCCGCAGTATCCAAATAAGATCGGCCGCTGGGCAGTGCATTTGAATGCAACGGATGAGTTCATCGGCTGGTGCGGATTAAAATACATTGAATCCCTTGACGAGATCGACCTCGGCTATCGCTTTTTCAAAAAGCACTGGGGAAAAGGCTATGCAACAGAATCGGCGAAGGCAGTGATGGAGTACGGATTGAAAGTTCTTCAGTTAAAGCAGATCGTTGGAAGGGCTGCAGTGGACAATCACAATTCAATAGCTGTACTGCAAAAGGCCGGCCTGCATTTTAAGGAAGAAGGTTTTGAGCACGGGGAGAAGATTGTGAAATATACTACATGAGCGCTTTTTTTACACGGAGGAACGGAGACACAGAGCTGCACAGAGATAAACGGGTTCTTGGGAAAACGTCATTGCTTCTCCGACGCGGCAGATCGCAATGACCTGCGATTATGATAGCGTCAGTTCGAGTAGCGAGGTACGAGCGTATCGAGAACAAGCATATCGGGAACAAGCTACTAAATCATGCTGCATCCAACATACTGAGCCGCATTAGATGTTTTGCCCCGCCGGGGCAATTATCATGCACGATTGAACCGTCTAAAGATATTTGGCCTCTCTGAGGCCATTTCACATAGATGCGGCGATCCTTCAAGTACCTGGACACAGCCTTATCCAAGATAATGGAGCCGGCCGGCCGAAAGCAAGGCGAAAGCTATTTCATTTGTCATTCATCAAATAATCAAAATGGATGACCTTTTGTCCCACCGCTCCTGTTGATCTATAAAACTTAACAGCATAATCATCCACTTCATCTGCCTCCACCATCACCGCTTCTGCGCCTATGCTTTTGCAATATTCATTGTTCCCCACGATCAGCATTTTGCCTATTCCCTTCCACTGAACTTCCCTTTTCACAGCAAGGTCGAAGATATACACCAGCGGCGATGTTGAATAATACTGCTGCATGATGTAGGAAGTAAGTCCGCCAACAACTTTATTATCCAGCAATGCCACAAAAACAAAGAAATCATCCTTGTCCAGTAATTGCTGAAGATGTGCCCGCGCAGGGATTTTGAAATCTTTCATTTCAAAAACATCTTCAAAGAGAAAGACCAGTTCCGTGAACTTTTCAATGTCTTTGTGATCTAATTTTTCGATTTTAATATCCATGCTATTTTAAAATATGTCAGGCTGTAATCCTCGAAAACTTAAACCGTTGAAAGTCATTAAACACCTCAATTGTATTTTTGTCTGTAAAGGAAATGGAATAAGTTGCTGTAATTAACGTGGGTATTTCTTTATAGCTGAGATCAGTATTATAATAGTTGAACTGGGTCAAAACAAGCTGCTTGTCCGGAGTGATGTAATACTCGTAAATATGGCTTCCGCTTTCCGTAAAATAAAATTTCGCAGTGCTGTTAAAATGTAATTCGCCCCAGGCGGTTAGCGTAACGGACGATGCGTCCGAAAACACCACTTTAGCTTTTGGTTTGAGGCTGGTCTGAAGAAATTCCATTGGCGTATCTCCATTCAATTCCCAGGAACCTTCAAGCAATTTTGTGGACTTTTTATCGACAGAATAAGCAGACCAGTCATTTTTAAATTTATTGTTTTTTTGACCTGTGTTAACGTTTGTATCCTTAACTGCTTTCTGAGGCTTGCCGTTCACGATCCGGTTGGCTATTTCTTCTGAGCTTGGGGAATGGATATCCTTCTGGGTGTTATTAGGGCCGCAGGAAGCAAGGAGAAAAATTGAACCAATAAGTAAAATCGTCGTTTTCAATTGGTACTACAATTTGGGATATTTAAATTCGGAAAACTTCACAAGATAAATATACCTCTTTTTAACAAGCCCCACAATTTCCCAATCTTCAATCCCTTCCCTAAAACAACTCCAGCTGCTGCACTTCCCCCGGCCTTCTGAAAGCCGTCAGGTCATAATCAAACCGCTCGCGGCCGGCTAAATATTTTTTCACCGACATTTTAAACAACTGCCTGATGGATGCTGCAATATTTCCTTCGCCGCTCATGCGGGTTCCGTAACGGCTGTCGTTCAGCGTGCCGCCATGCACACTCTCGATATGGTTCAGCACTTTTTCGGCCCTGTCGGGATAATTTTTATGGATCCAATCCTTAAAGATGGCCCCGATCGACCCGTTCAAACGGACGATCGTATAGCCTGCACAATCTGCTCCGTGGTCAGCCGCCGCTTTGATCAGCTCCGGGATCTCATCGCTGTTCAAACCGGGAATGATCGGCGCAGTCATCACCCCGGTTGGGATTCCTGCTTTGCTCAGCTGCTCGATCACTTTCAGCCTGTTCCGTGCTGTCGCTGTGCGTGGCTCCATCTTCAGGCGCAAGTCTTCACGCAAACTGGTGATCGAGACCATCACATGCACGATCTTCAGCTTCGCCATCTCCTGCAGAATATCGGTATCGCGGAGGATCAGGCTGTTCTTCGTGATCATGCCTGCCGGATGCCTGAATTTCAGCAGCACTTCCAGCATCTGCCTTGTGATCTTCAATTTGCGCTCCACCGGCTGGTAACAATCGGTGTTCCCCGAAAACATGATGGGCGCCACCTGCCAGTTCTTGTTCATGAACTGTTTCTCCAGTACCTGTGCGGCATTCGGCTTGGCGATGATCTTACGCTCAAAATCGAGCCCGGCACTGTAACCCCAGTATTCATGTGTATTACGTGCATAGCAGTAAATGCAGCCGTGCTCGCATCCCTGGTAAGGATTCATGGAATACATACCTTTGATGTCGGGACTGTTCACAATGTTCACGATCTTTTTCGGATGCTCGTACAGGATCTGCGTTTTCTCATCGCTGATCAATGGCTCATCCAGCATTTCATCGTGCTCCGTTACGTAGGTATTTTTTAAAAATTTGTTGGAAGTATTTACCTGTGCTCCCCTGCCCTTGTAATACAAGGGTTTTTCGTCGTTTTCCTGCATATTCTAAAGGTACAAACGAAGGCAAAAAATTAAAAAGGAAAAGGAAAAAACTTTTTAACAAATCACTATCTTTACTAAATGAACAACTACAACAGACTTCCGGCGCTCTGCCTTTTTTTACTAACACTATTTGCTACGGGATGTAGCAAGGTTGCGGACCATAACCGCTTCCTGAAGGAACACGGAATTACCGAAACCGATAAAGTGCCGGTGGACTACGCCGGACAGAACGGCTGGAAGGAGCTTGCAGGAAACTACGTTTATTTCCTGGATATTTTCAATACCTATCCGAACCCGCAAATGATATACATCGTAGCAAATAAAAAAGAAGGCAAGCTGGTGGGGCTGATGCATGTAAACCCGCAGATCATGATCGCAGCCATTGCAAAGGGCGTGAACCCGGCCACCATTGTTACGAATTATGAAGAGATCAGTCCGCAGGACATTGCAAAGGCAAATGACATGACGGAGTTCAATGCGCTTCTCCGTGCCATGCCGGAAATGAAGGATTTCAAATGGAAGAACACGATGCAGAACCAGATCGCATCAGGCATCATGTTAAAAACGCATTTTATTTATGTGTCAAAAAAGTCGGTCGAGGATAAACTCTTCACCTATTCGGAGCAGCCCGTAATGCAGGATCACGGCCAGCAGCTTGCAAACATCTTCCAAAGCGATTACGCACTTTATCACCGCGATGTGCAGCGCCTGAACAGGAGCGTGGAGATGGGACAGTTCATTACCGCACTTGGATTTCATTATGAAAGCAAAGGTAAGGGCGGCATCATCCACAGCACAGATAAATTCTACATCGGGGACTTAATAAAAAATGACCCGATCAATTTTGAAGGAAAGGGAAAAATGTTCTTTTTCATCCCGATGAAATGTTACACCCGCCCTGTAAAAAGCGAAGAAACGCCTTATTACTACCCGGCGATCGAAACCTATGAATATTCGCTTACACCTGATGCGGAAGGATTCCCCGTGTTCAAACGCAACACACATTTTGCTTCGCTGCTCAGAAATCAAAACGAAGAAATAACAAGACCATGAAAAAATATAGCTGCCTGATCATCCTGTTTCTGTTTGTGCTCAGCACAAAGGCGCAAACCATATTCATGGATTCGGTGTCACATGCAAGCACGCAGCACACACCTTTGGACATCCTCTCGGGCGACGGCCATGATACGATCGTATGCTACAAGCAGGCACACAGGAATATTTATTTGCTGGTAACCCTGCTGATCGTGGTGATCGCCATCGTTGCCATCAAGCTGCTGCTGCTGAACAGGAAAACAAACAAAATGCTGAAGCACAAGAACGAGGTGATCGAAGAAAAGAACAAGAACATCACCGACAGCATCAATTATGCAAAGCGCCTTCAGAATGCGATCCTGCCACCGCGTGATTTTGTAAGCAGGATCCTCGCAGAGCATTTCCTGCTGTACCAGCCGAAAGATATTGTAAGCGGTGATTTTTACTGGGTCTCGGACCACGAGCACAAATTCATGGTGGCCGCCATCGACTGCACGGGACACGGCGTACCGGGCGCATTGCTAAGCATCGTAGGCTATAATGCGATCGCGCAGACGGTGAATGAGATGAACATCCTCAAGCCGGATGAAGTGCTGATCTCGATGAACAGGATCATCAAAAAGATCCTTCACCAGGATACCAACAGCGATATCCGCGATGGCATGGATATGGCGCTCTGCACCTTCGACCGTAAAACAAACACGCTTGAATATTCAGGCGCCAACAACCCGATCTACATCATGAGCGATGGGAAGATGAGCATCGTAAAAGCCTCGAAGCTCACCATCGGCAGCATCCAGGAAGAAGTGCATTACCTGCCGGAACATCATTCCATACAATTAAAAAAAGGCGATTGCTTTTATATTTTCAGCGATGGCTATGCGGATCAGTTCGGCGGCAAAGACAATAAAAAATTCAAGACGAGCAGGATGCAGGAGCTGCTGCTCTCCATCAACCACAAGCCGATGCAGGAACAGGAACAGCTGATCCATGAAGCTTTTATAGACTGGAAAGGGCTGAATGAACAGGTGGATGATATTTTAGTGATTGGAGTAAGGGTATAGTTTTTCACGAAGAAACACTGCTTTATCAGAACGTTCCCCTCCTCCCGGGAGAGGACAGTTGTGGTATTAAATTGAAAACCGCTAACCACCCCATCCCTCCTGAGAGGAGGGAGCCGATCCTGCTCACTTTAAAAATTTGTGACCTTAAATTTTACTCAAATCTTTCCACGGAGCATTCCCCTCCTTCCAGGAGGGGCAGGGTGGTAGACAAGCAATAACCAATGGCGCACAACCGCAAAATAATTCACATCGACATGGATGCATTTTATGCATCGGTGGAGCAGCGCGACAATCCCGAATTAAAAGGGAAACCCCTTGTTGTCGGCGGTTCCCCCGAAGGCCGCGGTGGCGTAGTGGCAGCAGCCAGCTATGAAGCACGCAAGTTCGGGATCCGTTCGGCCATGCCCAGCAAAAAAGCAAAGGAGCTTTGTCCGCATGTGATCTTTGTTTATCCCCGCTTTGCCGCTTATAAAGAAGTTTCCAAAAAGATCCGCGAAATTTTTCACCGCTACACCGACCTGGTGGAGCCGCTTTCGCTGGATGAGGCGTACCTCGATGTAACGGAAGACAAACAAAACATTGGTTCCGCGATTGACATTGCAAAGCTGATCAAGGAGCAGATCAAAACAGAGACAGGGCTCACTGCATCCGCAGGCGTATCATCGAGTAAGTTTGTCGCGAAGATCGCTTCCGACCTCCAGAAGCCTGACGGATTAACATTTATCGGGCCCTCCAAAATAGAAGCCTTCATGGAAAAGCTTCCCGTGGAAAAATTTTATGGCGTCGGGAAAGTGACGGCAGATAAAATGAAAAAGATGGGGCTGCATACCGGGGCTGACTTAAAAAAGCTGGATGAAGATGAGCTGGTGAAGCATTTCGGAAAATCAGGCCATTTCTTTTACAGGATCGTGAGAGGCATCGATGAGCGGGAAGTGCATTCAGACCGTGAAACCAAATCGCTTGGCGCGGAAGATACATTCAGCTACGACCTTACCGAAATTGATGAAATGAACACAGAGCTGGACAAGATCGCACAGCTTGTTTTTGAACGCCTGAAAAAATACGGATTGAAAGGACGGACCATCACGCTGAAAATAAAATACCACGACTTTAAACAGATCACGCGCAATTTTTCATTTCAGCATCCCGTTAATGACCTTGAAACCATTGCAGAAACCGCAAAGCAATTGTTGCTGAAAACAGATCCGGAAAATAAAAAGATCCGCCTGCTGGGCATTTCACTTTCCAATTTCGGGGAGCAGATAAGGAAGAATGATAACGGGCAATTAGAATTATTTTAAAATGAAAAAACTTTTCCTGCTTTTTGTGATCGTAATCAGTCAATCCTGCTTCGCGAACATGGCATCGCCTTTCACCTGGGGCACTATCGGCTCGAATGCATTTTCCAGCGCCGACATCGACATTTTAAGAGAGAAAATTCTTGTCAGCATCGACAGCGGGTTCAATACGGCTGCCTATGATATTGAATACACCATCCGCAGCGATGTGCATGGCATACAGATTCCGCTGATGTTCTATGCCAAAGACTTCAAAAGCAATTTCAAGGTTTGGCTCGATGATGAAGAGATCCGGCTTGTGTCTATTCCTTACACTATAAAAAGATCGGCAACTACGTTCAGCCGTTTTTCACGCAATTTCGATCCTCCTTCCCGCGAAGGCGAGCCGGAAACCATACTCGTATCCTGGAGCGAGCACGTGGGATTCAGGTACCCGATCTCCGACCTGATGTATTTTTATGCAAACCTTACGGAAGGAGAACACCGGATCCGTGTAACGTACACGGGGAACGTAAGCATCAACAAAATAACAGAAGGGGATGAATACAGCTTCCTGTATTCGCTGGCTCCTGCAGCGCACTGGCGTTCTTTCGGAAGCCTTGAAATAATTGTTGATGCTACGAAATGCGAAAAGGGACAGCTACAGACAAATCTCGGAAAGCCTGCAGCAGGAAAAATTGATTCGGTTGCTACTTGGCGTTTCAAAAAACTGCCTGCGGATTATTTCAGCATCTCGTATTTTCAAAAACTTTCTGTACCCCGGGAGCCATATCCTTCCATGCAGAGCGGAATCCCATTACAAAAATCCACAATAAAGATCATTTCCGCCGGGGCGATTTTTATAGTACTGTGCGGACTTTTCTTTTTCATCCGCAGGCGAAGGAATAAACGCCGAGGCTGATCTTTACCCTTTTTTTTATTCAATGATTTATCTACATTTGGGAAAATACGCATGAAAATACTGGCTTTCCTCATCCTTCTGTTTCCGGCCATTGGTGCTGCAGCTCAAAAACCTGCATCAAAGGACACTCTTAATGGAGCAGGATCAATCAATATCTATTACGGAACTAAGTTTATTAAACCTCAGCCAATAGTGACCGTGTACACATCACTGTTATTCCTCAGGATACTTTTCACATGAAAGCCGCCTTCCTGCGGAATCTCTTCCTTCAGGTCGAACATGATGCAATTCCGGCTCAGTCCTTCGAAGATCAGCGTGAATTTCTGGCCTGCATTTTTTAATGTCCAATAAGGGTAAAAGCTAATGTTAAAGGCTGTGACAAGCTTTGCACGCTTGCCGGTGCTATGCTCAATAAGAAAGGTGCTTGGCCAGATGCGGTAAGCTGCATCCATTGCACAAACACAATGCACGATCACCTGGTTCTCCTCCGCCACCATTGTTTCGGTTGCAACTTCCTCTTCCTGTTCGGTTATTATTTCGGGTTCGGTGTTAGCCACATTCGGGGATTTTATAATTTATGTTATAGAAAAAGGTTGAATACGGATGTCAGTTCGAGTTTTCGCCATTTGGGGCGAAAGTATCGAGAACGGGCCTACTTCTCGATACGCTTCGCACTCGAAGTGACCCTGTCATTGGAATAATCAATTAACATTTTTATTCTAATCTTTTAACTTCTTCGTGATCTCTTTCTTCCAGCCTTTCTCAGCCTCCCCGATTTTAATTTTTGTGCAGCCGTTGAAAGTTGCAAACGCTTTTAACTTTTCAGCAAAGACAGTGTTGAATTTATCATCCGGCTTAAAGCCCTTTTCAAAATGCATCACCTTTACATAAAAAGTTTTGGTTGCGCGGTCGGCCTTCGGGTCAAAGCGCCCGGCAAAAGCGTCGCCGTACAATACAGGCAGGCAGAAATAACCGAATTTTCGCTTTGGCTCAGGAACATAGCATTCTACCTGGTAATCGAAACCGAAAAAGCGCTGCAGGCGCTTGCGCTGGATCACAAGGTTATCAAAAGGAGATAACAGGTGAATGTCTTTTTTGAGCTTCAGTTTTTCCATTGCATCCAATTGTTCAAGGCTTGTAATGAAAGGGCTGTCGCCATAGCCTTCCGCCCGCACTTCCTTGTATTCCCCTGATTTTATTAATTTCTTCAATGCTTTGTTCACGGATTCTTTCAATCCTTTCCGCAGGTAAGCGATCTCCTTCTCCTCCACCACTCCATTCGCTTCCACAGCTTTCTTCACCAGGTATTCGGCATATTCCGCAGCCGTGGGCATTTCCGTATTTACATCCGGCGGCAATACCCGTTCGGCAAGGTCGTACACCTTCTGAAATCCCTGCCGCCTCGCTACCATCAAGGTGCCATCCATGAACAGCTGCTCCAGCGCCTTCTTTGCCGGCTTCCATTCATACCAGTTGCCGGGGCCTGTGCGCTTGAATTCAAAATCCTTCGATTGCAATGCGCCTTCCGCCCTGATCCTGTCGAGCACATACTTCATGATTTTTTTATCCTGTGCAAACCAATGCGATTTGCCTTCCGCGAATAGTTTTTTGCGAGGGAGCGAATAGCGGTAATCGCTCATCGGGAGATAGGATGCCGCATGGCTCCAGTATTCGAAAACGGATTTGTCTTTTTCCATCAGCTCGCCAAGAAAGCTTTCCTTATAATCGGGCAGGCGGCTGTATAAGGTATGATGGTGCGCCCTCGCCACCACGGCCAGTGTATCTATCTGCACATAGCCAAGGTGTTGGATCACAGACAATGCGCCTTTTTTGCCTTTGCCGAAATGCGCGTCCGGCAAGCCCTGACTGTTGAGCGCAAGCAGGCGGATCGACTTTAATGGCAGTATTTCAGGGCTTCCGGGCATGTTAAAATTTATTAGCCAAATTAAGGAATTTTCTTAATTTTGGTATCCTTTTAAACACAAGATAAAATGCTAAAAAAATTAAGCTTACTCCTCTTAGTTTTGATCTGCCTCCCCGGATACGGGCAAGACATCACTGCCACCATTAAAACTGCGAGTGCGGTTGCCCCGGGTAAAGACCTTACCGTGGAGATCAGCGTAAGCAAAGCAGGCGTAAGCGGCTTCATGAAATATTTCCAGGACCTTCCTGCAAACTATACGGCCACCGACATCGACAGCAAAGGCGGGAACTTCACCAATGCCGACAATGGCGCAAAGATCATCTGGATTTCACCGCCCAGCTCCGACCAGTTTACAATGACCTACAAAATAGCTGTTCCGCAGGGAGCAAGCGGGACCATTTCTGTTGGCGGAAAATTCTCATACGTAGTTGGCAACGAACGTAAAACATTTGATGTTGAACCCCAGGTAGTAAGCATCGGCAGCGGAAGCGGAAGCAGCACTCCACCAGTTGTAAAGGAAGTGGTGAAGGAAACACCTCCACCGGCAGAAACAAAGCCGCCTGCAGAAGAGAAACCGGCAGTGGTTGAATCAAAGCCAACGCCCCCACCTGCTGAAGAAAAGCCAAAGCCTGTGGAAACTAAAAAGGAAACCCCGGTTGTAATCACGCCACCGGTGAATAAAACGCCTGTAAGTGCTGCTCCTACTGCTACTGCAGGAAGATCGTACCGCGTACAGATCGGCGCATTTGCACTGAAGCCGCATATTGAAGGCGTTCCGGAATCATCAACGATTGTGCTGGACAATGGAATGACTAAGTATTTCAGCGGTAACTTCAAAACCTACGAAGAAGCGAAGAAACGCAAGAACGAGATGATCGAAAAAGGATTCCAGGGAGCATTCATTGTTTCCTTTGAGAATGGGAAGATCGTGAAATGATTCACCATATGACCCGCACTTCTCATCGTCATGCCGTGCTCCGACACGGCATCTCTCCCTGATCCTAAAACCAGCAGGATCCCCATCACCTCATAATTTCACAGAGATCCCGTGTCGGAGCACGGGATGACAGAGTCATAATGCAAACCTTTAACAAATAAAAAAGCGAAGCCTGGGCTTCGCTTTTATTTTCTCCGCGTTCTCTGCGGCTCTGCGAGAAACTGCCTTATAATCCCAGTTTCTTCGCGATCTCTTTCTTCACACCATCCTTGTGCAGCATGATGGAGGTTGTTTTGTATTTCACAAATGCTTCGGAAGCGTAGAAATAGCCATCGCAATCATTGTTTTTTACGCCCCATGAATTTTTCACGATGTAATATTTTGTTCCGTTCTGATCCTTTACAATGCCTGTGATGTGCATTCCGTGGTCATCCTGTGTCTCATAATTATCGAATGCTTCCTGGCGCATTGCCTGCGTGATCACTTTTTGCTTGCCCGGGTTCTGGATCACCGAATCGATCTTTTCTTTTTTAATGTCTGTCCAGTCCACATCAGGAACCACAGCAACGCCATTCTTGAAGGAGAATCCTTTTTCGCTCACATCTGCGCCCCATGCAATGGTATAACCGTTCATGAGCGCATTATCCATGATCTCGATCATTTCATCAACAGGCACATTGTACACCTGGTCGCCGGCCCAGTTGTCGGGCACTTCCAGCATGAACTTCGAATAGAACGGATGATGGGAGAATGAAGAGATCTCGATGTAGTTCTCCATGTTCAATCCCAGCATGTCCGCGAATGATTTCGGCGTGTACTGTTTTCCTTCGTAGGTGAATGTTTTTGGGATTGGCCCCAGGTAGGCATCGAGTGTGGAGTTGAATGCTTTTTTCCAGCCCGGGTTTGGCTTTGCGCTTTTGATCACAGCATCCACCATGGCGCGTGTTACGGCATCAAGGTCGTTGTGGTTGATCTCTTTTTCACCGTTGGCAAGCCCGGTGTAAACCGATTGCGGGACCATTCCCGAATCCTTCACTACCTGGATCACATCGTGGAAAGCCCCGCCGCCTGCGAAATTCAAAGAGCCGTGCATACGCACGAACTTATCGGCTTTCATGTTGTAGGCTGTGTGCACGATGAACATTTCCGAGAGGTTCACTTTCGGCTTTTTCATACGCAGCATTTCCGATTCAAGGAAGGAAAGCGAAGAGAATGTCCAGCAGGTACCCGACTGGTTCTGGTTCTGCACTTCTGTGCTTTCAAGATTTTTAACAACGGTGAATTTATAATTTCCGTCCTTTTTGTTGGTGATGGTTGTTTGTGCGCTTAAAGCAGATGCGCCAATGGCAAGGGCTGAAAGCAGGATCGATTTTTTTAAGTTCATTGGGTTGAGAGAGATTTATTTGTATTTAAATATGCGAATAAAAACACATTGCTTACTACCGTATTTGATAAGCGGTAAATATATGTTATAATTGGTTCCGTGTGGCCTCAGTTCGAGTATCCTTCCTTTTTCAGGAAGGGTGTATCGAGAACGTGCGTGGGTTATGCCTGCGCTGTTGGCCCGCCGAAATTCATTGGCAGCACATTCGGCATTTCCGTATCCTTGATCGGGCCGTGGGCCTGCTCAAATTTCTTGATGTTATCGTTCAATGCTTTCATCAGGCGCTTTGCATGCTGGGGCGTTAATACGATGCGCGACTTCACTTTAGCCTTCGGCACGCCGGGCATCATCTTAATGAAGTCAAGCACAAATTCCGAATTGGAATGAGTGATGATCGCCAGGTTAGAATAAATTCCTTCTGCGATCTCTTCGCTTAATTCTATATTGATCTGGTTGGGGTTCTGCTCTTCCATGTTTATTTTTTTGAATTGTAAAGTTAATTATTTCCCGGAAAATTTCCGGAAATAAAAAAGGTCCCGGGAAAACCCCGGGACCTTCTCATTTGCTGTTATTTCTTATAGTTTGGTGATCAGTATGGACGCATTCACTGCAGCCAGTGTTCCTCCTGTGTTTGCCACCAGGTTGATGCTTCCCGGTGAACCTGTATTGTTCAGCTGGATCACGTCACCTGCTACTACGTTAATTATCACCTGCCCGCTGTTTTGCGTGCCTGCCGTTGCAGCACCATTTCTTGATCCCGGTACGGAAACACCGTTCTGGTAAACAGAGAACTGGTTTGCGGCAGATGCAGATACAGTGAATTCTATTTTGTAAACTCCTGATACATTTATAAAAATAAAGGAAGATCCCGGATTATGTGTGATGTTAGCAGTCAACAATCCGTTTGCATCAAAGCTAACTGCATTTCCAAGGGTTACAAATTGTGCGGAACTGTTATAGATATATGCATATTCTGAAGATGCGGTTGCTCCTGTGGCCCCGGTTGCTCCGTTGCTACCCGCCGGCCCTATCGGACCCTGCGGCCCCATTGGACCAACTGAACCTACAGCACCGGTTGCACCAATTGTTCCTGCAATGGAAATATTCCAGTTGCTTACGAGGACGCCTGAGGTGCCGGCATAAAGATCCGTGTTGACAACCATCGAAGTTCCCGTGTAAGATGTAATAATACCTTCGTAGTAGTTGGCAGGAGTTGTCTGATCAACAAGCCTGACCCTGTCCCCTGCAATATATGCCAGGCCAGCCTGGGTATTAAATGTTTTAGTGCCTAAAACACCGAGTGTTTTAGCTGAACTGGATGTAGCACTATAACCGCTGCCTGTTGCACCCGTTGTGCCGCTTACACCCGTGGTTCCGGTTGCACCGGCAGCACCTGCTGCTCCATTAGTACCGTTAGTACCTGCAGTTCCGGTTGCTCCGTTAGCACCTGTTGCCCCCGCTATTCCGTTGCTTCCGTTTGTACCATTAGTACCTGCAGTTCCGGTTGCACCCGTAGCTCCGGTTGCACCATTCGTTCCCGGTGATCCCGGCATTCCCATTCCCATCGGACCCATCGGACCCATTGCACCTGTAGAGCCTGTTGCACCTGTTACTCCATTGCTTCCATTTGTTCCGTTAATACCTGCAGTTCCGGTTGCACCAGTTACACCGGTTGTTCCGTTAGTTCCATTAGCACCAGCTGTTCCGGTTGCACCTGTCGCTCCTGTTGCGCCATTCATTCCCGGTGATCCCGGCATTCCCATACCCATTGGGCCCATAGGACCCATTGCGCCTGTAGAACCTGTTGCGCCTGTGTTTCCATCAATACCGTTAGTGCCCGCAGTTCCTGTTGAACCCGTTGCACCTGTTGCGCCGTTCATTCCCGGTGATCCCGGCATTCCCATACCCATCGGGCCCATTGCACCGGTAGAGCCTGTTGCTCCTGTTGCGCCATCTATACCGTTAGTGCCCGCAGTTCCTGTAGCACCATCAATTCCATTCATCCCGGTTGCTCCTGTTGCACCGTCAATTCCATTAGTTCCGTCAGTACCGGTTGCGCCCGTAGCGCCCACTCCTCCTGTTCCGGAAGTTTCAGCATATAATGCATAAGGCACGCTCATCAGCTGGGTTGTTCCCGTGATGGTGTACGATGTTCCACCTGAAGGATCAGTTTCCGTCATAATGAAATAAGGGCCTGCTGCCCAGTTGATCGAAGCGAAGGTTCCTGTAACAGGAGTTCCGTTCCCGATCTCTATCGTCACCAATCCGTTGATGTTTGTGGTTGCTGTTTGTGTTTCAACGTAAACAGCTGTACCTGTAGGGGAACCCTGTAAAATGCTTACCTGCATGCCTATTGGCGATGAAGTAACAAGCGCATTCGTCGCATTGCGGATCACCGCCTGGTAGCTCATTTTCTGAGGCGCCTGCGCTGATGTTGTTAAAACCTGGAAGCTGAAGAACAGCATTGCAGTAAGCCGGAGTAATCCTTTTTTCATTGTGTTTAGTTTAGTTTTTGATGATTTTAAATACTTTGATTTCTTTAGTGTTATCCAGCACCTTTACGAGGTAAATGCCTTTGCTGAGTGTGATCATGGAGATCGCCGTTTCAGTGCCGCTGAGCTTATCGCTGCTGATAAGCCTGCCCTGCGCATCGGAAAGTGTATACGACATTCCTGTGGTGGAAAGGTCTTTAATGGTCAGTGTCACCTGCTCCGCAGTAGGGTTCGGATAAACAGAAGCAGATAAATTAATAGCTTTTGCATCTACGCCCGTGATCACGTAAATTTCAAATGGCTGCTGCAATCCCTGTGTGATGGTTCCGCCGCTGCCGTTCCCGGTGATGTAATCCACCTGCCCGATCGAATAGCTTGCGGAACCGCCTGTGCCCGAAGCATCGCCGCCTGCCGGAACAGTTCCCTGCTGGGCGCTGAGCGTTGCGATCCCTGAAAAAAGGAAGGCCCCTGATAGGAGTTTTTTAATGTTTGTCATTGATTTGGAGTATTAGGAAGCGTAAGGATACGGAAATTAAATGAGAACCGGGTGATGGAAGCGTACTTATTAAAAAACAAATCTTCCGGGAAAAGCTTCCCGGAAGGTTAATGTTTTTCAAATCAATTATTAGAATACCACCATTAAAAACGCCGTCGGGATGCTAAAAACAAAAACCCGGAAGAAAGATCTGCCGGGCTTTTTAAATTTTCAATTCCTTTATTAGCCTAAAATCCGCGGGTCTAAACTCTAAGAGCAAATTTAGCATTTAAGAGCCATTATAAGCCGTCAGAAGCCAAAAAAAGCCCGATTTTGTTAACAAATCGGGCTTTTTCAGTAAAATGATTTATGACAATGTTTACAGTTCCCTTGAAGTACAGGTTTTAGCAGTAAAATTTGCCGTAGAAGGAACTGTTCCAACAAAAGCTCCGCCCGAATCGTATACATCAATGGAAATAGAATAACTCTTGGTTGCTGACCCTGTCCATGATTTCTCTACTGTCAATGCTCCCGTTGCTCCGCAAGAAGGAGCAGAAGTAAAAGCATTCGCAACTGCGCCAATAAATGCGCCTTCTAAAAAAACATCTGCCCTTTCACTGCCCACTACACTTGCTGTCCAAAATACATAGCGACCACTATATTGACAGCTACCATCATCTTCTTCCGCATTTGATTTAAAATTGTCGGCACTTGATGTAGTGCATCCTCTTATTTTTTCCTTTTTACAGCTTGTGATTCCAATTCCAAGCAGTAATATAACTGCCAATAATGTTTGTTTAGTTTTCATTTGTCGGTTTGTTTTTAGGTTTATAACTGACAAATAAAAACCAAATTAAAGCAGTGCGCTTACCGATTTGGTAAACGTAGCACTTTCACTAATTAGCGTATGTTCTTTTGAAGTAAAACATTTAGGAAAGAGCCTTTATTTCTTTCCGATACTTCTATGGTTATGCCTGTTTCCATAGTTATAAAATTGCCATCAGCTTTTGAATAGCTTTTGGCAAGATTCAGGTTTATCAGGTAGGACTTGTGACAACGAAAAAAAGTTGTTTTCGGAAGCAGCTCCTCAAATGATTTAAGAATTTTAGATGATACGACCCTTTCCCCATTTAGCAAATGAATTTTGGTATAAGCCCCATCTGCCTGACAATAAACAATGTCAGTAATCTTCACCAGCTTGTATCCGTCACTTATGGGAAGTGCGATCTTATTAAATTCATCCACTCGATTTGAAATATTTTCCAGCAGTAATTCAAACCGTTGCTCTTTCAGGTGTAGTCTTTTTTTATCTTTTAGTTTGTTTACTGCCTCTATCAGGAGCTTATGGTTGATTGGCTTCAAAAGATAATCAATTGCGGAAACCGTAAATGCTTTTACCGCATACCCTTCATGAGCAGTCGTAAATATCACCTCAAAAGATATTTTTTTGATCTTATCAAAAAGTGAAAACCCGTTTCCTCCCCTTAACTCAATATCAAGGAACACTAAATCGGGGTCATGTTTTTGAATCAGATCAACGGCATCATCAACACAACTTCCTATGCCAACGACATCAACATCTTCACAATATCTGAATAGTGTGTTTTTAAGTAAGTTCTGTGAGCGAATTTCATCGTCTACTATAATTGCTGTTATCATGTTTTCTAATTTAATGGAATTGTTATTTCTACTCTTGTGCCTTGATTTAGATCATTAATCTGAATGCTAAAACCTCTATTTATATTATTAAGCATTTCTATACGATATGCTGTTATATCCATACCCATTGACCTATGAGGTTTTAATTTAAATTCTGAAAATGATGCCGATTGTTTTCTGCCAATTCCATTATCGGTTACTGTACATGTAAGGAACGGTCTGTTTCTATCTTCTGTGATACTAAAGTCTAATTCTAATAAGCCTTCGCTATCTTTATGTATCAATCCATGTATAATAGCATTTTCTATGTAAGGCTGGATAAGCATGGGAGGTATAAATATATCTTCAGTACTTATATCTTTCGCCACATTTACTTTTACTTTATATTTGTTATTAAACCTGATCTCTTCGAGGTTAAGATATAGCAGTATAAATTCAAGCTCGTCTTGCAGGGTAATTGTTTTTTGTGTAGAGTTCTCTAATATCAATCTCATTAGTCGGGCAAAGTCAGTCAGGTGAATAATTGCATTCTCTTCATCTTTTGTCATGATTACATCCTGAATAGAGCTTAACGCATTGAACATAAAATGCGGATTCATTTGCGCTCTCATTGCCTTCAATTCTGATTCTGTGATCTTCTTGATATTATTGATCTTTTCAAATTCAATCATCCTGATTTGTTTAATGCGATGATTTATTAAAAGCCAAGATACTGCGATCACTAATAACACACACAACAATATAAACCACCATGTAGCCCACAATGGAGGGACAACCGTAAATGAATAAGCTCTTTCATTCCAATTCCCCTTTGAACCATAAGACCTTAATTTAAAGGTGTAGTTACCAGCAGGGAGGTTAGAGTATGTGGCGGATGTGTTTTTTGAAACAGGATTATACTGCCTGTCAAAACCTTCCATCATCCATTGATAACTTACATTCTCAGGTGCATCAAGATTAATACCTGTGAAATCAAATGTCACATGGTTCTTGTTATAAGGCAACTTTAGATCAACAGGAAGGTTAGACCAATCATCTACCTTTTGACCTTCATCCCATGAAGGAGTTTCATAATTAATCCTGATGCCAATAAAATTTATCATCGGGGCATTGCTGATTTTGTGATCTAAGGCTTCATCGTATTGATACAAGCCATCAGCAGTACTCATGGTGATTTTGTTATCCAAAAAGAATAAGCCATTCTCAAGGCATCCTGAATTATCAATACCCTGCTCAGAATTATAAACTTTGATGCTCATATTACTTAGCATGATTTTATTCAAACCATTGATTGTTCCTGCCCATAAGGTATTCGTGGTCGAATCATACAATTCTGACTGGATAAAATTATTACACAAGCCATCAGCAACAGTGTATGATTTAAAATTTTTACCATCATATTTCGCAATGCCGTTGCCTGATGTTCCAATCCATAAATTTCCAGCATTGTCTTTAACGATGCTGGTATAACTGTCGGAATTTAATTGTTGCTTGCTAAAGGATATGACATTACCTTTTGAATCAATCTCCGTTAACCGCAGGTAATTGGTGAACCATGAATTATGATTATTATCTACCAATGCCATGCGGGTTGTGTTGGATTGCGGTGCAGAAAAATCATTTTTTTTAAATTCATTATTGGTGTAATGAATCACATTATAGTTTTTGCAAATCCATAAGCCACCTTTTTTATCAGAAGTAATGTAATACACTGCATTTTGAGATGAAGAATAATCTGTTTCTCCGAATTTATATACCGAACCATTTTGATATTTATACACCTGTCCGCTATATGTTCCAATATAAATACAGCTATCGGCATCAAACAGGCTTATTGTAAATTGATCGTTACCTGTTTTGATTGATTTAAACTTTCCATTTTTATATTCCAGCACTCCTGTTTGTGTGGCGAATAATAAAACTTTTTTGTTTTGAATAGCGGAGAAAACGGGGCTTTTAAGGCTGTCGTACAAACGACTTTTATTGAATGGCTTTCGGTACATTTTAATCAAGCCTGCTGCTGATGCCATCCATACGTTCTTATTGCTGTCTACCATTACCCGTAGAAGATCCCCATAAGGCAAAGCCGATTTAATACTGATAGAATCAAATGTATCAGTCTTCTTATCATAAATATTTAGTTCTTGTGCAAAAGAGCTGGACAATATGTTCTTATCAGGCATCATGGTGATGTCGCTTATCTTATCATTTGAATATTTCTTAAATGATTTTCCATCATATTTCACAATGCCTTTTGTTGTTCCAATCCAAATGATTCCATTGTATATTTTTATACAGGTAATATTGTTTGTTGCCTTATTGGTATCAACCTGAACCACATTGATCTTCTTTTCTTTTGTGATCTCGTACAGACCTTTGGATGTTGCGAGCCATAACGAACCATTATATTCAATCACGCCTTTCACATTAAAGTTTATTTCTTTCGATACCTGAATAAACTTATTATCCCTTAACACGAACAGTCCTTTAGAACAACAGGCATAAATCTGATGATCTTTTGTTTCATAAATGTTCCTGACGTAGATTGGTAAGTCGGATGTATCAGGAATAATATAATTCGTAAAAGATCGACCATTGAAACAAGACACACCCCGTTTGGTCGCAAGCCATAAGTTGTGATTGTAATCTTCTGTAATTCCAATGACCGTATTATCAATCAAGCCATTATTGACCTTGTTGTAATTGACGAATGAATGACCGTCAAATCGGGTAATGCCATCGTGACCGCCCAACCAAATGAATCCTCTGCTGTCGGAGATAAGGCATAGCATGTCAGCATTCTGAATCCCATCCTTTGTATCGTATACACGAAAGGAGTAATTCTGACCAAAGGCAAGCATTGAGCAGCACATGGCTACCACGATTAGGAATTGTTTCATTTTATTAGGAGTAATAGGCAAGTTGTTCTGACTAACAAACATAAACGAAAAAATCAGAATAAAGCCTTGTTTTAGTAAACGTTAGACATTTAGTAATTATCGTATGGTTAATGAAAATAACCGTCATTTCTTATGACAGTCAAGAACATCTGATTTATCGCTTTCTGAAAGGGAATTGCTTAGTAACTCAATGATAAATTCTCTCGGAATAAAATTCCTTCCAATAGCAAAGAGTTCTGCATTTGACAAGCTATCTAAAAGCTCATCGAATTGCCTGTTAGTGTCGTTGTTTTTCATTCTGTCATAAGATTAAAGTGAATGCTTCGGCTTGGGTCTTTCCCGATGCCTAATTCCCATTGTTGGGTTCGTGGATTCATACTATAAAAGATATAATAGTCTGAATCATCGTAGAAAAAGAACTTACGGTCAAACCTTGGTCGTTTGATAATTTCAAGATAATCCTGAAATGTGATAAGCTGACCTATATCTTCAATAGCAATGCTCCACTTGCTGTACCTGAAAGTATTAACTTCCTTATAATGATCGAGCGGAGTATCATAAGCTCTAAGAAGATCAACCATTGTGGCTTCATACCTCTCGACAGTGAGCCGTTCTTTTAAAAACATGTTTCTCATAATAGTGATTTTTTAATGTTAAAATTTTTATGATTTTTTTATTTTGAAGGTGAAGGCGGTCTGCCAAACAGAGGTGCATAATCTTTGGAAGTAATAAATCGAGCGACCCGATGGTTGTTCTCAACTACCCATTCCAGTGCTACGGTAATAAAATTATCTATGAAGTGTTTTAGCATTGCCTTTGGATTAACAAAGGGAACTTTCTTGCTAAACTTATGCGTGAGGTGCTGGTATACAATGCTTCCCATTGCCGATAATATAAAGAAGACGGTATTTTCGTTAAGAAATGAAAATGGGGGACGCTCCCAATTAAAATCGTTCAGGCAGGTAAAGTTGCGTTCGGATGAGCCACGCTGATTATAGTAGATGACAACCTCTTTGTCTGACATTGATTTCTTGTCAGCGTTAGTAATGATCGCTCTGCAAGTGTCATCATCATCCGAGTATTTATTTTTCTTCTTTCGTCTTGAATCCCTCCCTTTGGTTACTACAACCCGATATACTTTGCCATTGATCTCATAATTGATAGAAGTTATTTTAGTCGGCTTATCGCCAATCCACACCTCCTGCATGGGATTATCATCATTGTTGAATGCAGCATCGAAAAGAAGATGGCTGTTTCTTGCCCGAATAAAGAACTCTACATTTTCGGAATCCAAATACGCAAGCATCTCTTTTGAGTAGGCAGCATTGTCGCTCCTGAAACGTTTTATCTTTATTTTTTTAGTTTTTAGTAGCTCAAAACATCTTTTAACGGTATCGCAAATTCGGTACTTGGCATTTGAGTTCCCATTTCTGTTTTCAACGTAAACAGGTATTTTACCGATGAATGCAACGCCAGGAGCATAACCGTCATACTTTTTGTACGTTCTTTTAGCATCGTATTTCCTGCATTTTACAACCACGTTGTCGTAATCAAGGACATTGCTTGCATTGCAATTGACCTGTCCGAGCTTAACAGCTATATCAACCATGAGGCTGTTTAAAGGCATGTTTACATTGAACTCGTGATCGGCTTTGGTCGTTGAATGGTAAGTATTCTCTGTTACAAGAGTTTTGGATTTAAAAATAAATCCTATTCTGTCAGGTGATGGATGCTTCGTATCGGGCATATCATCCAAATACTGTTTATATTTTTTGGTATCCTCTAACCTATGTGCGCCTGAAAGGGTAGAATAAATCCACGAAAGAATGATGTCACTGTATTTGTATTTGGATTGTTTGGCTCTTGCCCCGAGATGGTTGTCGATAAGACGTGGGATTCCCTTATTCCGCATTTCTTCGATGCAGAATAACAGCCCTCCCAAATGATTATGTGGAATTGCTATACGATTTATTATTTTTCGTATATTTGTCTTCACAATTGCTTACGGCATTTGTAAATAGCTTTTCGGGTTTCCAAGTTTGCAAGACGGGAAAAACCTTTAAAGCTATTTTTTTTGCGTTTTTGTTAAATTCGGTTGGGTTATTAACATTTTGTGTGCCAAAATGTTAATAACTTACTGGGAATCAGTTAGTTGAGTGTCGAAAATACCCTTGAAAGCCTCTTTAATATTGAGAGCCTGTTAAAAAGTGATATTTTCTAAAATCAATGTGGTTTTCAACATAAAAATTCATAATTTTGACCTGAACTGTTATTATTGATTTTATGTAAGTAGTCAGGGTGAGGGTCGAACTCACAACATCTCATTAGCGGGGAGGCGTTTTATCCAGTTAAACTACCCGACCATTTACACAAAATAATGTCTTTGAAAGCCCCATGCTTCAACATGGGGCTTTCGCATTCATAATATCGTAAAGATAAATTCGTGGAAGGTTGGTGGATGAAATATCGGAATAGACAGATAGACTGTCTATCTGCTTTTAAAGTCTATCTCTAAGGCAGATTACTTTTTTAATTCTTGTATTATATTGTCAATTGCCTGAATTTGCTGGCTTTTCGACTTCCCCTTGTTCTTAAAATGGGAATATGATTTTTTAAGATCGGGAAGGGAGATAGACTTTCCATTTATTAAAAGTCTATCTGTGATAATCTTATTGATATATCGGGATTGCGGCTTATAAATCATTTCAGAATCGCAAAGGCTGTGGAACAGGTGCGCTATCTGACGGAGGTTAGGTTTGACTGAAGACCAGTTTACTTTATGGTTATGATCTTCAAATAGACTTTTAAAATCTTCATAGTCTATGTCTACAATACTACGCAACAGATCATGCAATTTTTGACGGGTAGGCTCATCGCCCTGCCATTGAAAATGATTTTGATTGGTTACAAGTTGCTTGCTGCTGATAATTTTGATTTTATTCAATTCCACGATTTCCTTCTCATATAACTCTTTAATGGTAATCATAACATCAGGAAAAGTTTCAGGAAGCATTCGTACTGAAAGTTTATCTATTATGTCGCTGAAATGATTGGCTATAAGAAAAGCTGTTTCATATAAACCTTTTTGTTTGGCATAATAAACCATATAGAGTGGTATCTTATATCCCACCAAAACAAAATGTCCAAGGGCTTCATCTTCTTCTTGAGAACAGTTAGGGACTTTATTACTTATGATCTTGGAAATCGGGGAAGCGATTACATCTGAAAGGTTAAGTCCATAAGAACCATCACTAATATATGGAACGGTATACTCAATAAACTTTCGTAAAGAGAGATTCAATACTTTCAATCCTGCATATAAGTCTTTCTTTTCATGTGGAAACAAATGCTTCTCAATAACATCTGTTTTAAAGTATGTATAAAATTCATTTGTATCTAATTTTTCCATTCCATTTGAGCCTTGCTAAGAGTTCAAATGTATAAAAATGATGGTTGCTACAATAATGTATGTTGAATAATCTGTGTTTCAGAAAAAATGTTTTCGATTGCAATTTTTTGGTGTTTCAATTAACGATAAAATGTGTTGAAAATAATTCATTATTTTTTGTTAATCGTAATGTTAAATGCTATTTCAAAGGATATGGTTCAATAATTTTTAAGTCAGTTTTAAATATTTAGCTCGCATTACTCTATAAATTAAATTTGTTCATAGATTATCTTCACATAATTAACACTTTGAAAAATGAATAATATACAATTTGAACCGTCATTTCAAGACGAATACTCAAACGCTGTTGATATAGATTATGGTGAGCTGATAGGATTGACTATTTCTGCAATAGGTTCTGCTGCAAAAGCAAACGCAGATAAGAAAGCAGCCGAAGAAAAGAGAAAACAGGCATTAATTGAGCAACAAACTCAAATGAGGTTAGAGCAACAGCGTATTGCACAAGAAAAAAAAGACAGGCTGGCAGCGGCTCATCCAGCGAAAGCTCCTTCTAATAATAAAAGCACATCAAAAACGGGTATGTATGTTACTATTGCCGTTATGGGTACTGTAATAGTTTTCGGAAGCGGATTTTTATTGTATTTAAAATTCAAGGCAAAATAAAAAATTGCTGTGTTTTAAGGTGTTTCAGAGCCATTAACACTATCGTGCCAAATTTCAAGTCAAATTTCGTTAAATTTGCATAGTTCGCAGGGTTTCACATTGGAAACACCAATAAATTAGGCATTAATCATAGAACCGCGGATTTTAGGATTAGTGAAAATCAACCCAGGAGTTGACTGCGGGCTTAACGTATGTTTTAAACCACAGGTCCCAGGATATGTTTGTCATCCCTGTAAATAGGCTTCCGGAAGGATAGCTGTTAGTGTTATCCATTGACCAGCTGCAATTAGCTGAATGAAACATCGTAAATGTATATGTATTACCTGCTGTTACATTTATCCCCGTTAATACAAATGACTTTATTCCGGCTGCAGAAATTGTACCGGTTAAAGAACCTAATAAAGCACCTCCGGTGCCTGTTCCGGCGTATACATTAAGCGTAAATGATCCGGCAGCGGTGAAAGTTGATATTGTTACATCTATTTTCGATAATTCACCCGTTGCTCCTGCAATAAACGTTTGCCCGACAGATGTACTAGTTAACTGAGTATTTGGTGCCGTCATACTTTGATCAAGTGCCTCCACACCAAGACCCGTGGCATATCCCTGGAACTTGCCTGTGCTGGTATTATAGATCATCATACCCGGTACAGCTGTTAAAGCAGTGCGCTCTGTTGTTGTTAGCCTTGGAAGCAATACGGCCCCGGTTGTTGTAGTTATTTCCAACTGGCCGTTAATTTTAGTTTTACCGGCCACTTCTAATTTAGCAGAAGGTGCTGATGTTCCAATACCTACATTTCCATCACCCTGGATCCTCATTAATTCAAGACTGGTCGTTGTACCTGAGCCAGCATAAAAAACATGATTCTGTGATGCAGCTGCCACCTGGTACCTTAATATATTGCCATTTATACCAAAACCATAGAACTGATGATCGTTGTTTGCATCTTCCCACAACACAATTCTCCTGTTAGTAAGTACATTCGCGAATTGCAATGCAGCATTTGGAGTTGCGGTTCCGATACCAACATTACCCGAATTGAACCATTGGTTTGTAAGGCTGAACTGAAGCCTGTTTGCCGAACCATAATAGATTGAAAACAGGTCGTCACCCGCATTGTTTGTCATCATAAAATCACGTTCCGGATTTGACAGGATGAATGAAACAAAGGAATTTGTACCGTTTGCTTTCGCTCTTACAATCGTGTTGCCGGGATCAGAGATATCAAGCTTATAAGCTGGTGTTACTGTTCCGATTCCTATATTACCGCCATTGTTATAAATATTGCTGTTGTTGGTTATCCATGCTGCACCATCCCAATAAGGAGTATTGCCGGCTGCAGAACCTGCAGGTAAAATACCGTCGGCGCCTGCTGTTCCTGTAACACCCGTTGCTCCTGTTACGCCGGTTGTCCCGTTAGTTCCGTTTGTACCGGCTGTTCCTGTTGCACCGGTTGCACCGTTCGTTCCCGGTGATCCCGGCATTCCCATTCCCATTGGGCCCATCGGACCCATTGCACCGGTAGAGCCCGTGGAACCGGTCATTCCGGTTGCGCCAGCTGTTCCGTTGGTACCGGCTGTTCCTGTTGCACCGGTTGCTCCGTTCATTCCCGGTGAGCCCGGCATTCCCATACCCATCGGACCCATAGGGCCCATCGCACCGGTAGAGCCTGTTGCTCCCGTTGCGCCATCTATACCGTTAGTGCCCGCAGTTCCCGTAGCACCATCAATTCCATTTGTACCATCAATTCCGGCAGCTCCCGTCGCACCTGCTGCCCCATCAATTCCATTTATTCCGTCAGCACCTGTTGCGCCGGTTGCACCATCAACTCCATTTGCGCCGGTTGCACCTGTAGCGCCAACTCCTCCTGTTCCGGAAGTTTCAGCATACAACGCGTACGGAACGCTCATCAGCTGGGTTGTTCCCGTGATGGTATATGTTGTTCCACCTGCAGGATCTGTTTCCGTCATTATGAAATAAGGGCCGGCCGACCAATCGATAGCGGCAAAAGTTCCTGATACAGGTGTACCATTTCCAATTTCAATCGTCACCAATCCGTTCACGTTAGTAGAAGCCGACTGAGTTTCAACATAAACTGCTGTTCCTGTTGCTGAACCCTGGAGGATACTGACCTGCATGCCTACCGGGCTGGAAGTTACCAATGCATTTGATGCATTACGCACCACTGCCTGGTAGCTCATTTTTTGAGGAGCCTGTGCAAAGCTAACCGATAGCTGAAAGCTAAGAAAAAGGACAGCGCTTACCCTGAGTACTATTTTTTTCATGTTGTATTAGTTTTTAATGATTTTAAATGTTTTAACTGTGTTCGTTCCGTCCATTACAGTAATGATGTAAGTGGCTTTGTGCAATTCCACCATTGATATGATGGTTTCATTTCCTGTCAGCTTATCCTGCTTAATAAGCTTACCCTGGGCATCAGAAAGAGTGTAGCTCATTCCGTTTGCTGAAAGATCTTTAACATTAAGCGTAACCTGTTCGGTGGTTGGGTTTGGGTAAATTGACATGGAAAGTGCTATCCCTGTTTTTTCGATCCCCGTCATCACATAGATCTCATAAGGCTGCTGTAAGCCCTGTGTGGCCGTTCCTCCGGCTCCCGTCCCGGTAATATAATCTACCTGCCCGATCGAATAGCTGGCTGAGCCCCCGCTGCCGGATGCATCGCCACCGGCGGCTACTGTTCCCTGCTGCGCCTTTGTGGTGCTTATCAAAGCTCCAAAGACGCAAAAGAAAAAAATCCGTTTTTTTGTTTGTATCATCATGATCCTGTTTTTGATTTATACCTTAATAATGCCGAAGCTTAAGAAGCTTATTTCCGGCAGTAAAGGTGAGACGAAACACAGCCCTGCACAATAGTGGTTAACCCCTATATTGCTTTCGGCCTGTGTTATATGAAGAGAGAAGCTTGTGAAATTTCTAAAGCGAGTCTTTAGAACGGATGGCAAATTTGAGAAGGGAATTCTTCCCTTCCAGGCCTATTTTTTTTACGATATTGGAACGATGGTTATCGATCGTATTGGGACTGACAAAAAGCAAGCCGGCAATCTCAGCAGTAGTCTTGCTTTCCGCGATCAGCTTTAAAATGATCTTTTCAGTAGCGGTAAGCATTTTAAGTTCAGGGATCTCATTCACCCTGTCTTGTGCAGTAAGAAGCATTTCAATACCGGGACTGACAAATTTTTCTCCCTTCAATACTTTTTCAACGCATACGATCAGTTCGGTGATCGCATTGTCCTTTAACAGGTAACCCAGCACGCCCATGTCCATGGCATTATTAAAGAAATCCTTTTCCCTGTGCATGGTAAGGAGAATGAATTTTGTATCTGATTTTTCCTTCAGCACTTTACTGCACACATCCAGTCCCGACAAGCCGGGCATCTCTATATCCAGTATGGCAATATCAGGCCGCTTGGAAATGATCTGCTGGTAGGCCGTTAATCCATCCGCCACTTCAGCAACAATCTCAAGATCCTCAACATCCCGGAGGATCTCTACAAGGCCCTTCCTGAAGATCGGGTGATCATCGGCAACTACAGCTGTTTTTTTCATTGCTATGAAGGTATCGAAAAAATATACTTGGTGCCCTTGCCCGGTGAAGTTTCTACTACTAATTTTCCCTTTAAATACTTCACCCGTTCTTCCAGGTTGAGCAAGCCGAAGGATCGCTGTGCTTTCTCAGAAAGAATTCCTTTGTCGAAGCCCTTACCATTGTCCTGCACTACCAGCTCCAGCATCCCGTTACTTTTGGAAGCAGAGATCCGTAAAGCAGAAGCATCTGCGTGCTTTAAGGCATTCGTAACACATTCCTGTATGATCCTGTAATAATTTATTTGTTTATCGGGCGGGAGCTCCTTATCCACGACATCAAGATCATAGCTCACAAATATATCGGAAGATTCCTTTATTTTTTCGGCAAGCGCATCCACAGCTGCCACAAGGCCATACTTTTCAAGCTGGTTCGGGTAGAGGTCTTTAGAAATGCTCCTGACCTCTTCCAGTGCTTCATCTACCGCCGGCATTAAGCGGAGGTCATTGTTCTTTATCATCTGGTTTTTAATGAACAGAATGTTCTGGCCGATGCTGTCATGCAGTTCTTTTGATACACGCTGCCGCTCCTTCTCCTGCGATAAAAGCAGCTGCTGTGAATACATTTGCCGCAATTGAAGCGCTTTCCTGTTATTAAAGTAAACAAAGCCCGATGCCACAAGTAACAGTAGCATTACCCCGAGCAGCATTATAAAATTACGGGAGTTTTTTTGTATCCGGTTCTCTGCTTCAAGGGCAATAACCTCTTTTTCGTGTTCGGCTTTCTGGGCTGCTTCCTTCTTCTCAAACTCATAGTTCATCTCTGCCTTCACATTCTGTTTTGTATTTTCCTCATTAAACAGGCTATCCCTTGCCGCAATATAATTTTTGTAATACTCAAATGCCTGTTCAGTATCACCGGAGGCTGAATAAAGTATACTGAGATTTTTGTCCGTTTCCTGTATACCATCGGGATAATCAATGTCTTTTGCCAGTTGGAGCGCCTGCCGAAGCAATTTTTCTGCTTCACCAAACCTTTTCATGTTTATATAAAGCAGGCCGAGGTTGCTCAGATGGATCGACTTGCTTCTAATATCCGAAGTGTACTCAAACAGTGCAAGTGCTTTTTTATAATATGCCGCAGAGATGGCATATTCCGGGATGCTCCTGACATCCGGGGCAGTATGTAATTTACTGTCTCCCAGGATCCTGTACACATCCCCTGTATTTCCTAATGTCATAGCAACCGACACTGTATCTTTCAGCTCCCCGAAGATTTGAAGCGCCATGGCATAATACTTTAAAGCTAAATAATTATTGTCCATAGCGTTATATGTCGAGCCCAATGTTATATAAACGGTAGCTTCATCATCGGCCGAATGCAGGAGCTTTGCAATGGCAAGGGTTTTGAAAGCATAATCAATTGCCTTCGGGCTTTCACCAAGATTACTATAAGTATTTGAGATGTTGCCGTAATGACGCAGTATTCCTACCTTGTTGCCAATGCTTTCATCAATCTTCAGTGCTTTAAAATAATACTCAAGCGATTGAGGGTAATCGCCTACGTCCGAATAATAAGTCCCTATATCGCCATATCCGGCAGCTTCTTTGTGGAGGAGGTATGTTTTCAATCCGGCAGATATATCCGGCCTGCGCAACATTAATATTGCAAGATCCATCATTTTTTTGGAATACGCCTGTTCTTTTGACCGGTCACCCAGCATATAATATTCCGCTGAAATTGAGTTGTACGTTTCGATCAGGTTCGTATCAGCAGTAATATCGCGCTTACCATTCTCTAAAGCCGTCATTGCTTTCAGAAGGGAGTCAAGCTCTTTATTCTGGGCCGGAAGAGAATTCGTAAACAGCAGGAAACAAAAGGAAAACATACAAGTGAGGATGCGTAACTGCATAGCGGGGATTCAGGAATAGTAAATATAATAAAAAAGAGGGAAACGAAGATGTTTCTCCCTGACGCACAAAATAGTTGGAACCCGCCATTCAATTCAGTAAATGACACTCTTCAAAAGAAAAGGGCCGCAAAACTGCGGCCCTTTCTATTTAACAAAAACATTCTCGTCTTATGCCTCTTCTTCTTCCATTGCTTCTTTCTTGGAAGCCATCAGTCGGTCGTACTCTTCCTGTGAACCTACGATCATTTTTTCGTATGTTCTCAAGCCTGTACCTGCCGGGATCAAATGTCCAACGATTACGTTTTCCTTCAATCCTGATAAGTCATCCACTTTACCGCTAACAGCAGCTTCGTTCAGCACTTTCGTTGTTTCCTGGAAGGAAGCAGCGCTCATGAAGCTGTTTGTCTGCAACGACGCACGGGTAATACCCTGCAGGATCTGTTGTGATGTAGCAGGAATTGCTTCGCGTGCTTCGATCAGTTTCATATCCTTACGTTTCAACGATGAGTTCTCATCGCGTAAACGGCGTGCTGTGATGATCTGTCCGGCTTTGAACAGCGGAGAGTCGCCCGGCTCAACTACGATAACTTTACCGTACAATGAATCGTTCTCTCTCATGAACTCAGCTTTGTTCACCAGTTGTTTCTCTAAGAAGATAGTATCACCTGCTTCGCTGATGTCTACTTTACGCATCATCTGGCGAACGATCACTTCAAAGTGCTTGTCGTTGATCTTCACACCCTGTAAACGGTAAACCTCCTGTACCTCATTTACAAGGTACTCCTGGACAGCTGTTGGCCCTTTGATAGCGAGGATATCACTTGGTGTGATGGCTCCGTCTGACAATGGCTCACCTGCGCGGATGAAGTCATTTTCCTGCACAAGGATATGTTTTGATAATGCAACAAGGTATGTTTTCTTCTCACCTGTTCTTGATTCAACGTGTACCTCGCGGTTACCACGTTTGATCTTGCCGAATGATACGATACCGTCGATCTCGGACACTACAGCCGGGTTACTTGGGTTACGTGCTTCGAAAAGCTCGGTAACACGCGGTAAACCTCCTGTGATATCCCCTGTTTTTCCTGCAGTACGCGGGATCTTAACGAGGATCTGTCCTGCATCGATCTTCGCATTGTCGTTCACAATTACGTGAGCGCCAACCGGGATGTTGTATGTACGCAATATCTCTTTGTTCGCTGCAATTTTGATCGCAGGGTTCTTGGATTTATCGCGGCTTTCTACAATTACTTTTTCCTTAAACCCGGTCTGCTCATCTGATTCTTCGCGGAATGTAACACCTTCTTCGATATTTTCGAATTCGATCTTACCTGCAAATTCAGAAACGATCACCGCATTGTATGGATCCCAGTCACAGATCAGGTCACCTTTTTTCACTTTCGATAAGTGTGTGATGTAAACCTGTGATCCGTAAGGAATATTTGCAGTAGTCAGTACAATTTTTGTGTTTGCATCAATGATGCGCATCTCAGCTGAACGGCCGATCACTACATCAACAACTTTTCCGTCAGGGTTTTTACGCTTCACTGTTTTCAATTCATCCACTTCGATGATACCATCGTATTTGGATTCCAGTTTAGATGATGCAGCAGTGTTGGATGCAGTACCACCCACGTGGAATGTACGCAGCGTTAACTGTGTACCCGGCTCACCGATGGACTGTGCAGCAATTACACCTACAGCCTCACCGCGCTGAACCATACGTCCTGTTGCCAGGTTACGTCCGTAGCATTTCGAGCAAACACCGTTTTTGCTTTCGCATGTTAACACGGAGCGGATCTCAACTGCTTCGATCGGAGACTCGGAGATAAGTTTTGCAACTTCCTCTTTTACCTCTTCACCTGCACCGATGATCATGTCGCCTGTTAACGGGTTGTATACATTGTGAACTGTTGTGCGGCCGATCACGCGGTCGTATAACGATTCAACAACTTCATCATTTTTCTTCAATGCTGTTGCAACAAGGCCGCGCAGTGTTCCGCAATCCTCGATGGTAATGATCACATCCTGTGCAACGTCAACCAACCTACGGGTTAAGTAACCCGCATCGGCTGTTTTTAACGCCGTATCGGCAAGACCTTTACGCGCACCGTGAGTAGAGATAAAGTACTCAAGGATGGACAGGCCTTCCTTAAAGTTAGAGATGATCGGGTTCTCGATGATCTCTCCTCCACCTGCACCTTTTTGCGGTTTCGCCATCAGTCCGCGCATACCGCCAAGCTGACGGATCTGCTCTTTGGATCCACGGGCACCGGAATCAAGCATCATGTATACAGGGTTGAATCCCTGGCGGTCGTTTGTAAGCGTATGCAATACTTTCGCAGTGATGCGGGAGTTGGTGTGCGTCCAGATATCGATGATCTGGTTGTAACGCTCGTTGTTGGTGATGAAACCCATGTTGTAGTTTCCGATCACTTCATCCACCTGCGTATTTGCATCAGCGATCATTTTATCTTTATCCTCAGGAACCATAACGTCGCCTAAGTTAAAGGATAAGCCTCCGCGGAATGCGCTCATGAAACCTAATGTTTTCATATCGTCAAGGAACTTGGCAGTTTTTGCCATACCTGTTTCTTTAACGATGGTTCCGATGATATCACGCAAGGATTTTTTAGTGAGCAGCTCGTTGATGAAACCAACTTCTTTCGGCACTACCTGGTTGAACAGGATACGGCCTACGGTAGTTTCAACAATTTTGCTCACCATTTTATCGCCTTCTTTCACCTGTAAGCGAACTTTTACGAAAGCATGCAGGTCAACGCGTTTTTCATTGTATGCAATGATTGTTTCTTCAGGAGAATAGAATGTTAATCCTTCGCCTTTTACAACCTCGTCTTTTGTATTTTTCTTGCCTTTGGTCATGTAGTACAGACCAAGCACCATATCCTGGGAAGGAACCGTTACCGGTGCACCGTTCGCAGGGTTCAGGATGTTGTGTGAAGCAAGCATTAACAACTGCGCCTCAAGGATTGCGGCATGTCCCAACGGAACGTGAACCGCCATCTGATCCCCATCGAAATCGGCATTGAAGGCCGTACAGGTCAATGGGTGCAGCTGGATCGCTTTTCCTTCGATCAGTTTTGGCTGGAAAGCCTGGATACCTAACCTGTGGAGTGTCGGAGCACGGTTTAACAGAACAGGATGTCCTTTTAAAACGTTCTCTAAGATATCCCAAACGATCGGTTCTTTTTTATCTACAATTTTCTTAGCAGATTTTACGGTCTTCACAACACCACGCTCAATCATCTTACGGATGATGAATGGCTTGAATAATTCCGCTGCCATGTCTTTTGGCAATCCGCACTCATGCAATTTCATTTCAGGCCCAACGACGATTACCGAACGTGCGGAATAATCGACACGCTTACCGAGTAAGTTCTGGCGGAAACGGCCCTGTTTACCTTTTAATGAATCAGAAAGTGATTTTAATGCACGGTTCGATTCAGTTTTTACTGCATTTGATTTACGTGAGTTATCGAACAATGAATCGACAGCCTCCTGTAGCATACGTTTCTCATTACGTAAGATAACTTCCGGAGCTTTGATCTCGATCAAACGCTTCAAACGGTTGTTACGGATGATCACGCGACGGTAAAGGTCATTTAA
>JAOQAD010000028.1 GCA_025963775.1 Bacteroidota bacterium
CTCTTGCTGCTTCAGTATCGAAACAATCTGAGCTTCTGTAAATCTTGATTTTTTCATGGCTTTGTTTTTTAAAATTAAAGATTTTTTCTCTAATTTTAAATGGCCAACTTTTAGGTAAGCTTACAACAATAGAACTCTTTGGAACCAGCCGTACCAAATTTAGCAATTCTTTCCTTACCGTAAGCATACCAGTTTCAGTCTGTGTTGGTGATGTTACAAATTGATTTACTTTGTTAGAAATGATTTTCGGAACTGAACATTTCTTTCAACAGGAGCTTCCCTATCGCTCGGAGTTTACACTGAGCGAAGTCGATGTGCTGCAATCTTTGCCAAGAAAAAATGCCAAAGGATTTTCGCTGCGATCGGGGCTATTGAAAATAGGAAATAATTCTAAAGTAAAAAAAGAGTGAACATAAAAACAAAAAACCTCCGGTTTTCACCGAAGAACTCTGTTGATTTTTTGTGTAAAAATAAATTCATTTCAAAAAATTCCGTTCGTACTTTCATACCATTTACCCCGCCTTAAAAGACGGGGCTACTGTAGGACGCATACTACTTCACTACTATCATATTCTAGCACATCAAGAGAATGTAAAATAATTCTAATGAAAAAACTCAAAATTACAAAACAAAAAACCTCCGATTTTCACCGGAGTTACTCCTTTTCAAAAAAGTTACTCCTTATTTTCAACTTTACACATTTTGATTTCCGGATATATTTCTCCTTTAAAAAATGCGCTAAATGAATAACAATTATCTTGCGCTGAATCTATTTTCACAATTATTTCATCATTCTTTTTGTAAATATTATCTAGCTTATTCGATTCTATAAAAACTAAGATAAAAACGCTGTCGTTTTGCCATTTGATTTCAAAAGTATTCGTTAAGCCATCCGGATAATAACTTATTTGCTGCTTTTCATTTCTAATTGAGTACGAGCCATTATTTATCTCGGGATAAATAAATTTTCCAGTTCTAAAACGCTCATATCTGCTTTGACTTAGATTAGATTGGGCTAGACTTTTCTCTATAAATAATAACCCAATTATTACAGAGAGAAATAGATATGTTTTAAGAAGCCGAATTTTCATTTCCGATATATGTATTAATTTTAATTTTACAATTTGGACAGAAATGCCATTCGGGTATAAGTCCTTTTCTATAATCTTTTTTCATTTTAACAGTGCAAACAGGACATCTTCTATCTCTAAAACAATGATACGTAATTATCACAACTAAAACAATAAAAAAGGTGGTTAAAAAAACACTTAATCTCCAGTAGAATATTGTATTAAATATAATTAATAGAGCTATTCCTGTAATTATTGGATATACAAGTGGGTTATAATTATCTTTAATTTCCTTATAATCTTCCAAGAGCATATCAACTACTTTCTATAAGGGTTGACTAACACAGAAGAAGATCCACTTTGTGTAGAAGCCTTATAAACATTTAGCTTCCCTTGCCCAAAATCAATATTATCTTCGAATACCATGTTTTCTGTTGTTACCCCGATTTCAAAACTTTGCAATCCTGTTGATTCCCAATTAATTTGAATATAATAATTGGCTATGCCAAATTTATTCTGAATCCCGATACCTTCTTTATTTGAAGGGATAATATTAAATTTAAAGAATGCATTTGCTGCAAATTTAGCAATTTTTGCATCTCCTGGTCCTGGTTGTAAAGATGGTGGTGTCGCTAAGAGATTTATATTAAATTCAGATGAGTAAGTAGTGTTGTTGTCTGAGGCCTCAGTCATTTTGCTTTCAGCGGTTATTTCTAACAAGCCTGTTTTGCCTTTTACTTTTACCCCCGCATCAACGGAGTAAAAAGGAGCATCAGGTTGTTGGATTTCACTTCCCATCATATTCCCATTGACAAATCTATCCGCGTCCTCAAAAAAACTATATTCATGTTCACTACCAACTGGGGTAGACACTGGAACGTCAGGATAAATTCTTTCCAATTCACCACCCGCATTTGTCGTTGTGTAAACTATTCCATCTGATAATCCCTCAGGATCTCCTGTTAACATTCTCCATAATATATCTCTTTCTAATTCATTAAGATTAGCAGAAAAAACTTTTATTGCCGCTCCAGTTTTTATTCGTCTTGTATGGATCCATACATCTTCAAGTCCGTCCAAATCTATTGCAACGATTGGTGTATTACCAGCGTACTGATAAGGACTATAAAAAGCGAATTTTTTCGTCAAAGGATCCACACTCAAAAACTTCCCTAATGCCGGATTATAGATCCGCATCCCATAATCCTGCGTTCCATTACCAGTTGTTACAGTTTCTGGATCATTCTCCTTCCCATTAAACCCGTACCTGTACGCGGTACTCGATGTAAAAGAACGCCCCGGCATTCCCATTCCGAATGCATAGTAATCCTGTGCGCTTAAAATTTCAGATTTGAAAGAACTTATTACAGTACCAGAACCGTTAATTTCAATCTTCCTGTCGCTGATCGTGCTCAGCACATTGCCCAGGTGATTGCCCAGCTCATAATTCTTAAGGCCTAATTTACTGAAATATTCTACACGTGCAGCTGAAAATGTGCCCGGGGTTGGGATGGTATATGACCTTGATGTAAACTTATGAAGCGTAAAGCCTGGTGCTGTAAAGGCCAGCGAAAGCTTGTCCCCGGCTTCACCACGGCGTACTCCCAGCCTGCTGCTGCCATAGATCGGATGCTCTGCCAGAGCAAAATTATCGGTGTAACTGCTGCCGCTGCCGTGCACATAGCTGCGGTTATAGGTTGCCATTACATTGCCCTGCGCATCGCGCACATAATAAGTGCCTGTCCAGTCCACTTCATCCGTTAAGCTGCCCGAAGGCCGTGGCTTCACAATTTTCTCCACCCTGTTGCCGGTCGCATCGTAGGCAAAATCCAGGTCATCCCTGCTGCCCGTACCTGTACGGGTAATTCCTTTTATCTTTCCATAAACGCTCCAGGTAATCCCGCCGGTACCTATCTCTTCCTGTGCGTCGGCCGTTAAATTACCGATGGCATCGTACTCATAATTGTTGGCTGCCTGCGGATCAATATCGGTTGTTGATACCGGTGTGAAGAGGCTCAGGTCCCCCGCATAGGAAAGCCTGTTGGTTATGCCCGCCGGTGTTGGCGTACCGGGATAAGTGGTATAATCATAGCTGCTTGTTCCTGCTTCATAATAATGGTAACGCAGGCGATCGAACTGCACACCGGCCTGGTTAAAGCGCTGTGCTTCATAAATGTTCCCGTTCAGGTCGTAATGGAACTCTTCCTTGTAGCGGTCGCCGGAAGCTGTGTTGCTCCACACGTTGCTGCTGATGGCAGTGTACGAGGTGGCCTGCCTGATCCGGTTCAGCTGATCGTAATTGTAGGCTGTCATCTGCGGCGTTGCCGCTCCTGTATTATCCGTAATGGTTGTTCCCATCATGCTGATGTTCCCGTTGTACAATCCCGGAGCTGCGCTGAAATACGTATTGGTGGTGGTGCCGGCCTCAAAGGCGCCGGCGCTGGTTTTCTTTGCCGTGTAATCGCCACTGAAATAATTCAGCGTATAGCCGAAGGCATCAGTGCCGAACATTTTGTTGAGGTTGGCAGTTTGCTGCGCATCGTGCCCGGGGTCTTTGGTATTGTCCAGCACATTGGTGTTTACACCCTTGATCCAGCCCTGCAAGGTATACACATGGTCGATGCCCTGCACTTCCCGGTCGCCCAGCTCGGTGCGCGCCAGCGGGCCATGGAGGTAATAAAAATATTTTGCCTCCTTTTTCCAGATCACATCGTCATTGCTGGTAAATACCTGCGTGATCCTGTTATCGGCATCGTACAGGTATTTGTGGTAGAAGCGGTCGAACTGCGGGTTGCCGCCGGCATCGGGTCGGTCCTGGTAGCTTACCTTGTTCACGTTGCCGCTCACCAGGTCGTATTCATAATCAATGTATTTTAATGACTGCCCGATCTCCGCCAGGTGCTTGTTCTCCTGGATGAGCGTTTTTACATTGCCATGCTCATCGTAGCTGTAATGCGATGCATGGTCGTAGGTCGATGCCCCGGCAGCGTCGGTATAGCTGCTCATTGCCACGCGGCCCCGCAGGTTCTTCTGCTCCGTGCCCCCGTAAAGCGTAGACACAGCCGGCACTGCATCATAGTACGTGCGGGTGACCTGTGCATACGCGCTCGCAGCGCCTATCCATGGAGTGAGCACCGCATCATCGCGCGTATCAATGCTGCTGATGGCTGTTGAAGTGGTAAGCTGGCCTACTTCTTTGATCCGGCCAAGCAAATCATATAAGGTATAGGAGTAGTCGTTAGGCGCTTGTTTCGCGTTCTGTGACACCACCAGCCTGCCGAGGTAATCATAATAAAAATTGGTGGAGCCGGCATCGGGCGTAAGCTGTTTTACAAGCTGCTGCAGGCTGTTGTACCAGTAATGGGTGACCATCTTATGAGAAGGTACGGAGAATGATGATCCCCCGGCCCCTTGCCGGTAATCTTTCACATCTGCAAGCGCAGGAACAGTGCCTGTTGTGAGCGGCTCCACACCCTGCGGCGGAACTGTTTTAATGAGATTGCCGGCCTGGTCATAATAGTAGAGCGTATAGTAATACTCATTGAGCGGGTAGGTAACGGTAAGCGTTTCACGCTCCAGCGTGTTGAGGCACTGCGCCCTGTAGGCAGCCATAAAATCCCTGGCTGCGGCTTCGGCCGCAGTATTCTGCAGAACAGCATTGGTATACTGCGCATCGGCATAATTCTGCAGGTTTTCCTGCTCGCAGTTGCAGGGAGGAGGAGGCATCCCGTCCTGTGTACATTTAAGCCCGTTGGGCAGGTTATCAAAGGTGGTGGAGGTAAATGTGCCGCTGCTGCAGGCCGTGAGCCATGCGCTTACATCGGACCACACCAGGGCCGTTGCAGGGTGAAATGCAATGTTCAGCGCGTCCACAATGTTGGTTTGCTCCGTACCGGTATAGGTGGCCGGGGGCTCCGGGAAGCCATGGTTGGTAATAAAGGAGTACAGGCTGTTGCGCGTGCATTCATTATAATCCAGGCATTTCAGCATGCCGGGCAGGTTGTTGAAGGTGCTGCTTGTTACCGTGCCGTTTGCACATGCAGATCTCCATGCGGTTACATCGCTTCCCGTATAATCCGTAACAGGATGGAATGCGCTGTTCAGCTCGGTGGCAATATCGCTGTCGGAGGAAGAGATGCCGGGATGGTCTGCTTCCAGTCCCTCAATGTAATTATCAAGGTTCGTGCAGGTACAGGTAGTGGCATTGTATGTTTCGGTGGATGTGGCAGGGCACATAAGCGATGTGGGCAGGTTATCCAGCCCGGTAAGCCCATGGCCCGAAGTCAATGCGCATTCCGTTTGCCAGTTATTTACATCCGTGGCAGTAATCGCAACCGACGGTGAATAAAAATCATTGAAGGCAGTAGCTTCGGCGGCATCAGTTGCAAAAGGGCCGTACTCATCTACGAAAGCGTAATATTTTTCACAGCTGCAGGTCACCTGCTGGTTGATCACGTTCACAGGCGGATACACAATGCTGCTGCTGCAGGTGGTACTATGCAAGGTTGCATAGCAGTTCCGGATATCGTCAAAAGAGCTGAAGGAACAGCCGCTGCCCAGAGGCCCGGGGATGCTGCAGCCGCCGCAGCTGCTGGCGCCGAGCGCATTGATCGGGTCTGCGCCATGTGCGCACACCTCTATCATATAATTTCGGATGGCCATGGAATCTGCATCAGGCACAATACTCGGACAATCGGCACGAAGCTGCTGCAGCCATTTCCAGGCATAGTGCGCGCAGTTTCCGCGGTACGCTTCAAGTGTAAGGCCACCATCGGCGCCATCGCCGGAAGCAAAATCTGCAATGGCTGTTACAATGGAACTGTTCACGAGCAGGCGCTCAGGTGAATCCTGGTGGCAGATGTTCTCCCAGGCAAGCTTGAAAGGGATCGCATCCTGGTACCTGATCTGGAAGCTGCTGCTTGCATCGGTCCAGCCCCAGTGTGTGTCGCTGCCGGTAAGCGGGTCGCATTTCAGGTCGGTGGGCACCTGTGAAGAGTACCCTTTGTAACGCTGGTATTTGATCATTTTTTTAATGCCCGCATAGGCGCTCACAAAGTATTGGTATTTGCTCATTACCGGCACAGTTCCGCCCAGCAGGCCCGGATTGGAACCATAGCCATGGATCGTATGAAAGATCTGCAGCACATCATTTGAAACGGTGAGCCCCGTATTGCTGAACACAGCAGCCGGTGTGCCCCAGGTATGAATGCCTGCAGGATCGTCCAGCACATACCAGATACTCATGTATATGGGTGTGCCTGTAGTGCCTGCTGTGACAAAATGGGTGAGAAAGTCTTCCGCAGCCAGCTTTTCACTCATCGAAGGGCTGTCAGGCTCTCCGCAGGTGATCAGGGAATGCAGTACATTCTGGTCGGTACAGCCATCATACGATGCCGGGTTAAAATACGGGTCGGCCAGCTGTGCACCGGTAAAGGCGCCTACATAATCGGAGTTGTCGGTCAGGTCGGCCGTAGTGTTTGGAGTTAAGCCGGTGGGATTATAATACTGCATGCCGGAATAATTATCCTGCATATCCTGGTCATAATCATTGGATGCGCTGATCTTTACCGGAGTGGATGTTTCGGAGCAAAGTGTGCGCTGGCAGTTGAATTCGTACTGGCAGTATTCGGGATGGAACTTTACAAGGTACTCTGCAAAGCAGTCTCTCCAGTTCTCACGTACGCTGTTCCAGTCCCAGGAGCCTGTTACGCCCGAATCGTACGAGCAGCCAGCGGGAGCACCATTGATCCAGAGCATGAACGCTGCAAAATCCGGCGCATCAATATTTGCACTGAGCCATGCATTATCCTGGAGATGAAAAGTGCCTGTTGCCACGTCATAATAAGTATTATCAAAATACTGGCCGCCCGGGCTCATGTCGGCAGCCAGCTGCGCATACATCATTTCACATTCCGACTTCTGTACAGAAGGATCCTCGCATTTCTTTTTGCAAAGGGCAATGAGCGCTTCACCGTCTACGGATGAGATCGTTGCCCCGGCAGCATTTACATAGTGAAAGCCCGCTTCGCTATCATCCGTGACCTTATATGTCTGCTCGCATACTCCCTGGCAGTCGAGGCACACATCCTGCGGTACAGCTGTGAATGTGGCGCAAGGCAGCAAGGCAACCACCATTTCATTGTAATAGGCATCAAGGCTTGCTTCATTCAGCTTCAGGGTTTTGGTAACTGTGTATGTTCCGATGTATGCAAATGTTACGCTGAACGCCAGGCTTGTTTCGGAGCTGATATTCGTGTAAGTGGCAATACCTGCTACCGGTGATCCGCCGATGGTAAAGGTTACAGGGTTATTATCCTCGTCTGTAATACTGATCTCAAGATCGTATTTGCAGGTTTTGCAGGTTTCGGTTTCTGCGCAGGTTGCACAGTGCTGCTCCGCGGCAAGGTTGTATACAAAGCTGTATTCGGCACCTGCAGTGCTCACGGTCAGCGTGCTATGGGAGGTCATCGCATCTCCCTCCGGGTAATTCTTGCCGTACAGCAGCTCATCCGAGATTGATGCCGCTTCCGGCTTGAAATCAATGGGCAGGAGGTTGGCAGGAGCTTCACCCGAAAGTGCCGTTGCCACTATTCTTCCTTCCTGGTCAATATAGGATATGCTGATCTGCCCGTTCGGGTCGGCCACCATGTTCTTTTTATAATGGGTGTAATTGCCGGCTTCATTTCCGAACAGGCGGTCGAGCTCTTGCTGCGAGCCCGGCGTGCCATAGAAATACTGGGTTTCGCGGCCGCTTCCTGTTTTCATGTCGGCCCCTACCCCGCTCTGCGTTTTTAAGCGGTTAGTCCCATCGCGCTTAAATGTGGACCTTGCATAAGGGTAGCCCTCTGCGTCGGGAGTATAGGCATTTGTACCAGTTGCAGTGTTGTCATTGGCATAATATGCTCCCGTTGCATCGCCGGTGGTAACGATTGCCGGGCTTCCATACGTAGGGTCGCTGTCGAAATCACTTTTATCGAAATTCTCATTGAAGGTATTATAAAAATGGATCCCTGTATTTGTAAGGGGCGTTGGCATCATCTGCAGGGCCCCCCTTCCTTCAAAATCATATTTTGTTTCAGCAAGCACGGCACTGTTCTCCGTATTAAGCACGGTGCTGGTTTGCCTGTTCCTGAGGCTGCCGTCAAAATAACTGATCACTTCTTTACGTTTTCCATCTTCAGCGAACGCAGCGGAATATTGCCAGTTATAGGTGCTGTCGAGGCCGGCATAATCGAGCCGGTAAGCGCTGCTGCCCGTGGTAGTGGTTAATCCCGTTAAAGAACTGTTACTATAACTCCAGCTGCCTTCCACCCTTGCGCCCGAAGCGCCGTCGGTACCGATTCCCCGAACCCTGTACAGGAGTATGCCTCGCGGATATGCCAGCGGGATCTCATAATGCTGTTCGGTGGTATTGATGCGGGTGGCATCACGGAAGTCAAAAGCGTAGCCCCCTGCCGCACTGTATCCTTTTTCACCAATGTCGACGAACAGCCACTCGAGGTCGTAGCTTTCCGCTCCCTGTGAATAATTCCAGGAAACCGGGAGCTTGTAATTGGCCACGCTTAAACTGTACATCACCGGCGGAACGGCAGGTGTTATGAATTTATAATAGCGCTCGGTTTCCTGTTCCAGGTCAAGGTATACATCGCCGGCATAATCAGAAAGGTTCATCGCGCCATTGCTGCCGCTGTAGGTTACTGAAGTTACTGTGAGCTTTGCATAATAATACTGTCCTGTATAGTGTAGCAGGTCTTTATCCTTGTAAGAGGAGCTGTTGTTGTAGTCAATGCTCAATGTTTGCCCGGTATAGGTTTGCAGCAGCGTGGAAGTTTGGTCATACAAGCTGATCGAGTACATAACGGTAAGGTTCCAGGAAGCCTGGTAATTGCTGAGCTTGCTCTGGTCAAAGCGCAACACCACATTGTTCCGGCCTTCTACCGTGTAAAACATCGAATTATGAATCCCATTCGTATTCATATAGGCCAGCCACTGGTCCTGGATGCTGAGCGTTGCCCCGGTGGCGATCTGAGAGCCTGTTTTGCTGATCAGGGCATTTTCCACCGCAGCGCTGGCTGTACCTGAAAAAAATGCAATTCCCGCAAACAGCAGTGTGAAAGCGCCCAGGATGGCCCGGAATGAAGATCTCTTATTCATATTTTTTTCTTTATGATTTCGAATGACTTTGATTAACAACTTCGTATTTCTCATATTTTTTCAATGGAAGCATTTCATTTTTGCGGGAAACAAGGAAATTATTCTCAGAGAAGAATGAATCGGGAACTTCCCTGTCCAGCTCAGTATCCGTATAGGTAACCACCACTTTTGCAAGGGAGTTGCCATAGTCCTTACTTGTATTATAATAGAATACAACCTCCCTCATCAGGCAGGTAACCGGGTCGAGCACGATTTCCATTCTCGCGATCTCGCCGCTTTTATAGGTCAGCTCTATTCTTTTTTCCTTCGCATTGTCCTGCAGGTATTTCACCTTTACATTCTTTTCCATCATCACCATTGAAGAGTCTAAACTGGCAATGGTAAATCCATTCCTTGGTGCGGAAGCCGGATTATTCTTTTTATACACGATCATTTTCTGGCCATGGTCCACCACAAGCATGCAGCGCTCATTCAGTATGGTAATGCGCCCCATCATACTGGTATAGTAATTACTTCCGCTGCTCACCACTTCCCCTGCAGATCGAAAAAACGCTTTCTTATCATTAAGGCCTGCATACGAATTCACATCCACCTTCATGCTGAACGATTTTGCGTTCATGTACGCCTTGTTCATTTCAAGGAGGTCTTTTTTCCAGTTCTGCGAAAGCATTGCTGCCGACATCAGCAACAGGATTGCGAGTGCTCCCGATTTTTTAAAAACAGTGCTCATCTTTATTTTATAAATTACGTTTAACATTGCTGCGTGTTGTTTTTATGGTGCGTATGCCCTGTGCTGTTTCCTTTTTCACCTGCACAAGCGTGCCTTCCTGGTCATAGTTATAGAAGGTGGCAAAATTCTGATTATCGAGCTCCGCCACAAGCCACAGTGTTTGCGGGTTATACACGTAAGTCTTAATCCCGCTTTCGAATGGCATGATACGGATATCATCCACTAATTTCAGTGTGGAGGATCCGATATTGAAATCGAAGGTTATGGCACCGCTACCGCTGGCGGTGAACACCACATCACATTTCCTCCAGCCTTCAATAGGCCCGCTAAGGGTTGCAGAAACAACGGAGCCACCCGAAGGAACAGTGATCGCGGGCGTTGAGCCGGCATCGCCTTTAAACCAGGCGCTGATCATATAGCTCTTGCCGGTAGCCGGACTGAAATGCTGTGCAGAGCTGGCCACGAAACGGGCGGAAGCTCCGGAAGGAATCTGCATGGAATAGCTTCCTGTGTGGGACGACGAATTAATCGCAAGTGAGCCAGAGCCGTTTACAGCGAGGTTGATGTGGCCGTGCTTATGCCCTGCCGGCGCCATGCTGTAATTATTGTTCAGATAATCCTCGAAGCTGTCAAACGCTGTTTCGTAATAAGAAGCATTGGATGCAATTGCAACGGGCACGGAATTATTGTATCCATACAATGCGGCGGAGTAAATGCCCATCCGGTCCTCGTTCTCTATTTCATAGCCGTATGGACTGTACCTTGTGATCTTATTTGCCCAGGTCCATTTCGGATTATCATGCGTTGACCAGTTGAAAGGAAGAAAACTAAGATAGGTACCGTCTTTGGCAATATTGGTAGCCGGGCTTCCCTGCTTACGGTCAACCTGGTACAGCCAGGATTGTTCAGGCCTCCAGACGCCTTCCTCCCCGGCTGCATATCCGGCAAAATTGTGGAGGGGCAATATCATCTGGTTGTTATCTGCATCGTCATAGTCATAGGAAAAATCATCCCTCATCTCCATGGCGCTTGCATGCAATACATCATCAAGGCATTCTTTCAGGCAGTTGTCGTCATCATGCCAGTTGCCTATCATCGTACTCCCGGTAGGCGCGTAGGGATATACCGTGCTCAGCTCGATCGCCATCACATGCGGCCCCATTTTTTTCAACAGGTAAGAAGTGTACAATGGAGAAGCGAACTGCGCATGCACATTCTCACATTTCAACTGTTCCTCCGCAAAGGTGAAGGTGATGGAGTTGGTGCCTGAGCCGAGCGCTGCATCAATTGTATTGCCGGAAGCGCATTCGGTGAATGTGAGCGTACCAGATGGCAGCGCACCGGCATTTGCAGCAACATACGTATTCCATGCTTCAAAAAGCGGGAATTTCCGCGTGGTGACAGGGTTGCTCAGGGAAACGATAGACCCGTTGCTGCTGCTTAAATGGTTCCGCCTCCCGGAGCGAAGGATCGTGACGGTGTAAAGGCCATCAGTATCAGAATAGCTGGCGTTCGTATTATCTTTCACGTCAAAGCTGGTCGAGGTTACATTCGTTACGTAATAAACCTCTCCCGGGTGTGAGCCAAAGCCGGTTATCTCGTCGCCTTCACTGAAATACTGTTTCGGATTTGTGCTGCCAAAACCGGAAGCCATGTGAAAAGTACCGGTGGTTATTTTATCGATCCGTAACAATGCACCGATATTTTTATAAGCGGCACCCATTCCGTCATACGCCCATTGGGAAGCATACTCATAGGAATACACCGGCGCATCGAAATCATTCGTAACCTGCGTAAGCAAAGGTTTTCCTGTGGCGGCATCAAACATCAGGTTCTTTGTGCTGGCCATGGCCCCCTCACTGTATTGCTTTGTTTCCATTAAAACACCATTGCGGCTGATTACGTTCATGCCTACCACTGATTTATTGATACCTTCCGAATAACTCACTTTTGGAAGAAACAGGCAATACACAATTGCAGGATAAGTAACTTCCACATTAACCTGCCCGCCGTTCGTCATGCTCGTGGTTGAACTCTCGCGCATGTCTATAAAAAAATCTTTGGTAAGCCCAAGGCTCGATGTTTTATAAAAGGCATCATCGTACAAGGCATCTACCATGTTATTCAAATGATTCAACCCGGTTGGCGTATAAGGTGCATCCGTTTTGTAAACATATTCCGTTTTAGTAACAGGTGAAGGCGTTTGAGGCGACATCAGATCCGTACCGTATGAATAAGTGGCCATCGATTTCAGCTTTCCATGCATGTCATTTGTTTCCACAGTATAGGTTTGGGAATGTGCATGGTTCTCAAAGCTCACATTTCCGATGAACGGAATATTCAGATGTGGATTAAAATTTTTAGGAAGAACACCCGAAGAGCTGACCATCACCGGAAAATCCTTCGCTGTATAGTATTCATATACCGAAATACCCTGTGTGCCTTTGGTAACATCCGCAGGGATTGCCTGATCATCTTTTTGAGTGATGCTTTTGACAATGATCCGGCTGTATCCAACACCGGCTGCAGGATAATAGCTTTCACAAAGCGGCTCTTCCATGTACAGGTCGTCATGCTTCAGCAGGAGGTAATCGGAGCTGTAGCGGATGGGCTTGCGCAATGCAATTTCTTCGCCGCCGATCAATGGCTCATATTCTGCAACACCAGAACTGCTGCCGTCGGGGAGCGTATAGCTGTATTGCTGTCCGTAAACCGAAAGTTCATCACCTGCACCGGTATGCGCCCAGGTATCGGAAATTGAAATCTGCTTAACCCGATTTCCACCACCGTATTTTATAAAATCGGGAGAATTCAGGCGGATAAAAGAAGATTTTGAAAGATCGATCCTGTTACAGAATTGGTGGATCGCACAATAATTATAATAGCCGGCAAAGAGCTGGATATTGCTTGTAAAAAAGCCCACCACGCCTGTGACGAGGCTCAACAGTTCAGAAGCAGCAGGGTTATCTGACAAACTGCCGCTGCTGGAAGGATACAGCAGGTCTGGCCGGTTCAGTTTCAGGTATTGCCAGCCTGCTTTCCTGAATGGATGTGTTTTATCTCCACCTGTGTTATTGTTATCATGCACATTTACCGGTTTTACCTTTACATATCCAACATAATGTCCGCTGGTAATTTCATAAACCCCGTAATGCTCCCCGTTTTCCACATCAGGTGCATCTGTTGCATCTATCTTTGCATATCCGCTCACATAATCACTGGTAAATTCGGTGGTTGCATACCTGCGTTTCAGGCGCTGATAGGTTTTGAAGTACATATCGTCAATGCCCTTTACATATTTCCAGACCCATTCTTTCGTTGCATGCGCCTGGCTTTCCAGCTCAAAGAATACCAGCAGGTTATTGTCGTCAATGCTATTGCCATTATCACGCACTACGTTAGAGCTTTCAACATGTCCGGTCCCTGCAATCTTTGCCATCTGCATGGCCTGCTTGTCCTGCACAAATGCATAATCGTCGCTTTCATAGGCTACTTCTATTTTTCCTCCTGAAGGCAGCGTAATTCCTTTCAGGCACCAGGCAGAAGCATTGTTGTTCCGGAGGGTTTCCTGCGGAGTGGTTTCTGAATGCTGATCGGTGTAAGGATCCTCCGGGTCAAAAAGCACCGACTTATAATTACCCCAGCGGTCCATCTGCATGGTGGAGAAACCAGGATTTTCCACAGTATTGATGGTCCCTCCGTAAGTATTCCTCTCATGGTAATCAAACTCGTAAGGAGAAACGTATCCCTTATTATTGTTCAGGTAAGTGAACCATACCTTCTTTAGCGTAAGCTTGCCATGGTTAACATTTTTGTCTAGGCCGGTATAGTATTCAGAACCTGTAGAAGTACCTACATTGTTCAACACACCGCCGCAAAGGTCGTAGGTATAATCAAAATGCACCGTTTTTATTGGTGTGGGAGTTCCCGACGCATAACCGGGATCAGATTTGCTGTAAAGATTTATCATGTCCAGCTTTTGCAGGGCAAGACTTCCAAGGGTGATTGTTGGCGCACCGCTTGCTATGGCGCCATTATTCTCATTGTTCGCGCCGTAGCCATCCCTGCGGTCGGATAAGCTGAATTCAGCAATATGCGTTTTCGTTTCAACAGAATTCAAGTACCAGATATCTTTGCTGCCGTATGTATATCCCGCTTTGTCATCATTCGCCCCTTCGGATTCATACCCTTGAATATAGCTGGCATACAAAAAGGGAGAACGCCAGTTAAAATTTCCGAGCTTTGAATAATTGAATTTTACATAATAGCCATAATCATCGTCAGTAAGCCCATCGCCGGTTAAATCCACATAATCCGGCGATACAATTGCCGTGAGAAGATAGCTGTGGGCATATGGCGGCAGGCTCTTATAGGAATAAAAATTATCATTGCCCTTTGAATTGCTGCTGCTTACATCGTCTGCCTCGTAATTCACTAATTTTCTGTCACCGAGCACCGGGTTGTTTTGGCCCGGCACATCACCTTCCACTGAAAATGTAACCTCTTTCTGCGCTGTATTATAAGCAGCGATGCCATAGATGTAGCGGTTACCATCGGCATTTACAACCGTTATCTCACCGATGTGATCGTTTGGCTTCAGGGAATAATCTGGAGTAGTGCCGCTTGAGTTCCGTGGGTATTCATTTTTGTCATACAAAGTGTTATTGGACCATGCGGAAGAAGCGTTCGGCAAATGGAGATTTGCATTTGTGCGGTAGGACATTACCTGGGACCTGCTGGGACGTGTTTCCAGCTGAGCATCGGTGAGAGCCCCCTTACTCACCTTAAAATCAATAATAGGCTTAACAAATTCATCAAGGTCGGCATCGGCAAAGCTGCCAAGGCTAAAATCGGGGGAATAGCTAAGAGGAAGATAATCCGAGATCCCTTTCAGTGTTGTTTTATCTTCATCATAATTGGCTGTCATATCGCCGGCGCTCCTGAAATAAAAGGGCTCATAAAGCGGCTTGGTCAGGTCCCGGTTCTTAAATTCATAATGGGTCGGCCCGTTTAAATCGCTCCAGGTACTTGCATTGCGCCACGGTCCGTAATACGCATTCGAATAACTCAGGGTCATATCGCCTCCTACTTTAAAGGTCGGGGGCCCCATCCCTATTTCCAACCCAACGTCAATCCCGCGGTTTTTGGCTCTAGTCACAGGGTCATATAAAATCCCTATATCGGAGCGATGTGGCATGAAAGCTCCACCAATACCTTGTCCCTGCACAAAAAAAATGTCATTCGTGAATACAGGCACTGGCATCGCCGGTATGTCCTTTGTTAATTGAGCATCTTTTTCACGGTTAAAATCCATCAGGGCCAGATCATTCCCATCACCGGATTGCTTCGACTGAGCATACATGTATCCATAACCTTTAAGCGATAATGAATTTTGCTTGATCTTATCCTGCGAATAAAATGCTTCCCCCCCGAAATAAGGATTTACCAGAGCAACATCCGGCCCAAAATCAAAAGCGGCTGAAACTGAAAAGCCCCCCCTGGGCATTTCGGCATGGGGAATATAGGAGGAGCCTGCAAAACTAACTCCGGCAGAATGACTTCCATTCTTGTCTACGTTAAAAACAGTTTTGCGAACCCCGCCTTCCCCGTCCCTGACCATTCCCGTTACACTGTTTGAGTTCTTCACCGTTTTAGAATATTCAAATGAAAGATCTTTCGCGCCATGAGCAGAACCATATGTGAATGAAAGGCCGTATTTTCTTTCATTGTCCCCCTGCTTTTTAGAGTAACTTAATGTTGCTGAAATGTCCTGCTCACCTGACAAGCTATTGTAGTTTGTTTGAACTCCTCCTCCAAAGCCCATCGCATCCCTCTGCCCAACGCTGAGCCCTGCACCGGTTACCAACCCGATCCCATGGTAACTGTTATAAGTCAGGCCCGATGAAAGAGAAAGATTATAATCCAGGTCGAGGCTCGCCATCTCCAATGAAAATTTTGTTTTGAGCATCGCGGAAACATTTGGTTTCATGTACATCACTTTTCCAATTGCATCTCCGTTAAAATCATCCGGCAGGCCGCGCATCTGCCTGTTAATCTCGCCGGCATTAATGTTCCAGCCAAGGCCTACCCAGGAAGCTTCCTGTTCCATGCCTATGCCCGCATGATAAGCAAGGTTGATCGGGTAGCCGCCATTTGGGCCGGGTACGGTCATTAAGGGAATATTATAATTAAAATCACCTGAAAATGGATCCACCATCTCGGTTGTGCCGATCGGCTCAAAGCTTTGCATTTCCGGCTGGCTCGGACCGGTGGTCAATGCCAGTGCAACTGTTGGAGAAATAATTTCGAACAAAATATTGATCGCCAGGTACACTGCGACCACTTTATATATCTTTTTTTTCATAGCTGATTATATATCCAGTTTGGGTAATTCTTTTAATTCATCTGCACTAAGCCGGAGCGCCACTTTTCCTGTTCCAAGTATCTTATCGTCATAGATGAAGATCTTATCCTTCGCATTGAGGCTGTCATGTTCAGGAAAGCTCAGGATGATATTATTGTAGGGCGAAATGCCGTAATTCCGCTCAAAATGATACATCCCGCAGGGAATTGTATCAGTGCCTTCAACAAGAATTATGTCCGACTGGGCATTGGATACAAAATACTCAAGGCGTTCGTAATATTCATTGTCGGCATGAAGACCTGTCCTGAGAAATTCGTTGTCCTTTAATGATTTTATCCTGAGTGTATAGTATTGAAACCCTTTCAGCTCATTCATCCTTTTCCTGATGCTGTCTGCCGCAATGTTTTTTCCCGCAGTTTCCATGGAAACAATGTAATCGATGGGTTTATACATCACCGCAAACTCGAAATCACCTACTTCTTTTGCTGAAACAAGCCCGTTGGCTGTTTTCTCCACCCATTGCTTATACCCGCCAGCATCAAGCATCTCCTGCTTTTTTTTACAGCCAGCCCAAAGCAGGAGCACCAGGAACATGTTCACGAAACTTATTTTATTTTTTTTCACCAGCATAGCGTTTGTCGATATAATCGGAAATTTCCGAAGTGATATTCTTTTGTTCATCGGCATACATAAGGTTACCGTCACCATCGCTCCCAAGGATCATAGTATAGCCATTTGACTTTCCGTAATCTTTTGTATACTGGTTGATCTGCTTCCAGATCTGTGCAGAATATGCCTGGGTAGTAGCCTGGTTATCCTCTTCAAAGCTTTGCTGCTTTGCAAGATATTCCTGCTTTTTAACCTGGTAGCTGTGGATCGCCTCTTCATCTTTTTCCGATTTAATGGAATAGGACAAGGCTTTGAGCTGGATCTTTAGGCTGTCTAAAATATTTTTTCTCATCTGCTGCACATTCGTAAGCTTTGCCTCCAGCTCTTTCTTCATCTTAAAATTGTTGTAAACTGTCTCCAGCTCTACATAGGCAATGGCACTTTTGCTTTTCATTGTGAAACCTGTAAAGCCGCTTACGACAATAAGTACCAGTCCTGCCAGGATCATTAAAAATTTGCGCTTTTTCATAATAATATTTGTTTTTATTTGTTGGATCAATGACAAGGCACCAATGTGGCGCTTGTACTGTTATTAAATCTTAAATACCACTTTTCATTTTTTTCGTTAACAACCTCAAGTATATACATGCCTACAGAAAGCCTGTTAGTACCACCAAAAGTGCAGGAAAGCACATTCAGAGAATACCTGTTATCGCCATAAGCAACGGTTGGCTGAATAAGGCTTGGCATTGTTGAATTGGAAGCGACCAGTTGATTCTGCTGATCATAAATATTGAATTTCAGCTTACCGTCCGTATCGGCATATTCTTCATCATATTTAAAATACAGGTTCCCATCTGTGACATTGTGATAACCGCCATCCAGTTTTTTTTTCAGTAATGCGCAACGATTGCTCGGATGTTTGAATTTTGAGAGTACCAGGTGGCCATTGGCTGCAGGCATGGCAATAGTTGCAAGTACCAGTCCCCTTGACCCTGTCATTGTTATTCCACTATTCCCTAACGATTTCCACCGGTCAGGTGTGGTGGTGGTATCGTAATACGCTACACGCAGGTCGTCATAGCTTGAAATATTACAGCTGTTGCTATTCCATGATAGTGTTGGGATAACGGTGGAAGAACCTGCTATGCGGCGAAGGTTCCAGTATTCACAAGTGCTTATGCTTCCAAGGGTGTCTGTTTGGAGCGAATCACCGAATGTTTGCCCGGTAGAATAATACTGCGCCATGAAAGCATCGCTTGTATTGGACGGCGCGGTAATAGATAGCGGATGATATGCTCCGGAAGTTAAAAGCGTATCTCCCAAAGGAAAGGTAAATGCATCATTTCCCGTTTTTTTCATAGGACCGCATACATAGCTTGTATCGGATCCGGCAACCGCTCCATTATCGGGCATAGAAAGCAGGTTGGTTGCAGTGCTGCCGATGACGCCTTTTGCAAAATTCAGCTGCTTATTGACAACGACTGGCTTAGTCAGCAATAATTTACCTGCGGACTTGTTAAGCGATAAGGTATCAAACGTTACCGTTCCGCTTACCCTGGTGATGTACTGCGCCGAAGACCCATTGAACACAACATGCGTACCGGCGTATGTAAATGTGCCGGTATTATCCCAGTTGCCACCCACGGCAATCTTCTTACTATTACCATTCAGGGTGGTTCCCGAATTTATAGTAAGATTACCTGAAGCTCTTAAGTTTCCGTTCAGGGTGATCGTAGAATTTCCAAAAACAATATTACCGAAGGTCATAGTGCTGCCTGTGCCTTCTGCATCCATCGAAAAGCTTCCACCATGTGCATAAAAGGTGGAAGAGCCGCCCACAACTGTTCCTCTTACATATTCCCAGCTGTTCAGCCCCGTTATGATGCTGCTGAGCGTAAGACTGCCGCCGCTTTTGTCCACCTTTATGTTACAGATCTTTCCGGCAAGCGCAATCCCGCTCCCGGTGAACCTCTGTTTTGCCGTATCACAAAAAATAATTGTTCCGGTGGAGTTCCCGGCTCCAAGGCTGGTGTATGTATTGGTTATTATTACATCTTTTTTTGCAGCAATGCAACCTGTATTCAACTGTACACCGCTTGTTCCTTCTATCCTCAGCTCACCCGCCACAGTAAGCGTATCCCCGCTGTAAATAGTATCCACAGCTGCAACAGCGCTCGCATTAAAAATAAGGTTGTAGAATGTTTGCTTGCCTTTAATACCAATATTTCCCCTCGTAAAAATCACCGTGGAACTATCCGTTACAGCATCCAGCGTTCCGCTAAACAACTTCCAGTCCGAATTGTCTCCGAGGGTGATGATATTGTTAAGGGTAAGTGTACCTGCAGGCTTGTTGATTATAACGTTGCACAAACGCCCCTGCAATGCAGTGGTCGGACCTGTAAGCACCTGGTTAGTGCTGTCGTTTATAGTGATGGTTGCAGAACCTCCTGAAGTTGTTGAAGTTGATGTATTGGTAATTGTAATATTTCCCTTTACATTGATATTGCCGGTGTTGATCGTGAGGATAGCAGATCCGCCGGTCTTCAGCAAATGATTCACGGTGAGTGTTACCCCGGAGCTGATGGTGTATGTTGAATTTCCCGCAGGAGTGAATGTCAGATCATAAAAAACAGTATTATTAGCGATCGTTGACGTTGCCGTAAATACGACTTCCCCATTATTATGCGTAAATGTACCCGATGAAAATGTATAATTCCCGGCAATGCTTAATGCAGCCGAAGTACTTTTGAAATTACAGCCCGACAAAGTAAAAATCCCATTATCCGTAATATTAGCGGTGCCTCCCCAGAAAACCCCTCCACTCAGGATCGCGCCACTTGTTCCTATGGTGATCGTATTTGAATTTTGTTTTATAGTATCCGTATAATAGGAAGTGATGCTTAACCTCCTGATACTTACTGTGGCATTGATACTGCACTGCCCTACCCCTGTGCTGTCAAAATATACAGAGTCGGCTGACCCGGGTACTGCAGAACCAGTCGCACCGGTTAAGGTAGAGGACCAGTTTCCTGTGCTGTTCCAGTTTTTATTGCTGCCATTTCCTCTCCAGTAGCGTTTTCCGGCAAATGACTGTGTGCACAGCAGGAGAAAACCGGCAAATAAAAGGATCGTCAAATGATGTATGTGGATCTTCTTCATGTTAAAATGATGGAATGAGTTTATAAATAAGCCCTGCAGAAGGAAAACTGTCCAGGTACACAAATTCATTGTCACCGGTAATTAAGTTTCCCCCGGGGGTCCCAGGGTCTCCTGATAAAATAAATGCTTTTGATTCTGTATCCATGTTCCTGTTGATCAGCCCGATCAACTGCGGCAACTCCTGCCCTCCATTTGAATTATTACCAATATGAAACTCTATTTTATTTCCATTCTCATAAAGCCAGACCTGGTAATCCAGGTGATCGTATTGCGACAACCGGTTTTGAGCCATATTTTTGAATTCCACTATAAATACCCTGTTACTTCCGCTTCCTTCTATTTTATATACTATCGATGAGAGGTAATTATTACTTGTATCCCTGCGGCTGCTGAAATTATTGAATGCTACAGTAGATAAGCCCTTCGATGCATCAAATGAAATGAATCCATTCCCTTCCACTGTTATGGAGTCTGTACTGATCCCGCAAAAATTAAAAGTGAATGGCAGATGGATCCCGTAACTATTGCTGAGAAAATTTTCACCGGCAACCAATACGTTAGCACCGGTTAAGCAAGTAAATGAAGAAGAATCCTTCACGAGCGAATAGCTGAAATTCTGCGCTGCAACAGTATATGCCCACATAACTGCGAGCGCTGACAATAACCTGGTCTTAGAAAACATTTCTGTGATATTTTCCGCTAAGGAAGAGGCTTTTAACAGCATTTAACAGAAAAAAAGTTTCAGCTGTTTTTTCAACTTTTTAATTTCCGGGAGTATTTTACAGGAGATCAGGCAACTAAAAACAACAGGGAGTATTGCTCAGTGTGCTGTTAACATTTTGCAAACAATTTTCACCGATACAGCTACTTACCAATTTCAGCAAGGATCTCAGACATGTATGATTTTAGAAAAATAGAATTTTTCTATTCGAAATAATTATGTATTTTGCGAAAATTTTCAAGATGAAAATTTATTGATTCCCCCGACATCCCTTATTTTTCAACACTTTCAGCCTCACATCTTCTTCATAACTCCGGCAGACTTTACTTCTTCGCCGCCTGCCCTTTTCTGAAATTGCAGCCTTAGCAGGAGAAAAAAGGCATCGCAATGAGAAAATTAGTCATCATTTTTATTTGTTTCCAGGGGCTTTTAAATGCCCAGAACCCGGTGCAGGATGTATATACCGTGTACATCAACTATCCTGCATACAGTGTAAAAGCGGAGGTTTCTGCCATTCCCTTAAAATATCATGCCGCAGGAGAACTGGAGTATTACTGGTATGCTTCCAACAGGATCTATCACACACAGGGCGGTTATGACGGGAAGATCCTCAACGGGCAATACACATCGTTTTACCTTTCCAACAACCTGAAAGAAAAAGGTTGCTTTAAAAAGGGACTGAAGGACGGCCCCTGGATCTCCTGGTTCGAGAACGGCAGCATCAGCGAAACTGCAGAGTGGAAGAACGGGCTGCGGCACGGAACCTTCATTGCTTACAGTGAAAAAGGCGGGATCATCTCCGAAGCAAATTATAAAAAAGGAAGGCTCCATGGCACGCAAAAAACTTACGCAGAAGAAAAATTAAAAGAGCAAAAGAAGTTCAGGCATGGAAAAGAGATCATAAAAAAAGTGCGGAAAAACAAACCCGTATCAGAAAAGCCTTTGCCCGAAACCAAAGAGAAAAAAACAAAAGAAAAAGCCGTAAAAAGGGATAGCACTAAAAAGCATCCGTTAAAAAGCAGGCTCAGTGAACTCTTTCACAAAAAAGAGAAGAAGGCATCTCAGCCAAAAGAACAATACATAAAGGAGAAAAAGAAAAAAACTCTTTTTTCAAAATTCAAAAGAAAGAAAAAATCCGAACAGCCGGAAGGGCCGGAAGAAGAGAAACCTAAAGTATCAGTAAAGAAATGATCCGGGAAGAACACATAGAGCTCTCTTCGGATATCCAGCATTTGCTTACGCCACAGCAGGCCTGGCATTACAGGATCATCCCGGTGGAAAGGCAGGAAAAAGATTTTCTCTCGTTTTACCTGGGAGAGGAATGTGAAGCTGAAGGCACAATTGCGGAGCTTGAAATGCTGTTTGAAAAAGAGGTCAGGCTGCAAAAACGCAGCGAAGAGTTCATCCTTCAGACACTCGGAAAATATTACCGCAACAACAGCGGAACCCAAAATGCCATACAGGTAAATACAGGAAGCATCAAATCCGATGACTTTTTGCAGGTGCTCATTACCGAAGCGAAAAACCTTGGCAGCAGCGATATTCACATTGAAGTGTACGAAGAGAAATGCCGGATCCGCATCCGCATCGACGGGCACCTTATTGAGCGCTACGCTGTGAATAAAAGTGATTACCCCACACTGATCAACAAGATCAAGATCAAAGGCAATCTTGATATTTCAGAAAAACGGCTTCCGCAGGATGGAAGGATCTTCTTTAAAACGGAAACACTCCGGATCGATATCCGCGTGTCTGTGCTCCCTACGCTTCACGGGGAAAAGATCGTGCTGCGCCTGCTTAACAACGATCCTTCCAACATCGATATCCGGCAACTGGGCTTCAGCCGGAAAGAATTTGATGATTACAGCGAAGGCATCCGGAAACCGCATGGGATCATCCTTATCAGCGGCCCTACCGGATCAGGAAAAACAACAACACTTTATGCAACCCTTAAAGTGCTGAACAAGGAACGATCCAACATCATCACCATTGAAGACCCGATCGAATACACACTGGAAGGTGTTAACCAGGTGCAGATGAAAGAGGACATCGGGCTTACATTCGCTGCTGCGCTCCGCTCCTTCCTGCGCCAGGATCCGGATGTGATCATGCTGGGAGAGATCCGGGATGCGGAAACAGCGCAGATGGCCATCAGGGCAGCATTAACAGGCCACCTTGTATTGTCCACCATCCACACCAACTCTGCATGGGGAACCGTATCGAGGCTGCTCGACATGGGCGTGCCTTCCTTTCTCCTTGCAGGAACGCTCAATACAACCGTGGCGCAGCGACTGGTCCGATTACTTTGTGAAAGCTGCAAAAAAAGTGTGGAATTTTCAGCAACACTTTTCCCCCGGAATTTTAATGCGCAGAAAGCGCCCGGAATGCATTACGTGGCAAGCGGCTGCAAAGACTGTCATTATACCGGGTACAAGGGAAGGAAAGCCCTGTATGAAGTGATCCCTGTGGATTATGAACTGGCAGAGAACATCAAGAACAACACCTTCGGGATCGAAGCGCTGCTAAAGGAACGCAAGATCAGCTCACTCAGCGAAAATGCGCTGAAGCTTTTTGAACAGGGCCTTACCAGCATAGAAGAAATATACCCGATACTGATCAATACTTATTAAATAAAAACACATGCGGTCTTATATAAAATTAATTGCTTTCTTTTTCTTTTCTGTCTTTACGACGACAGTGTCGCATGCACAGTCCGCGGACAGATTCATCTCCATTGAATCCAAATTAAAGGAGCTGGCCAACGAGTCGCCCGGCTTAAATGAAAAGGTGGAATTGTCGGTGAACGGCGTTACCGTGCAGGAGTTCATCCGCGGGCTTGCAGCCACCAACAACCTGAACGTAAGTGTAGATGGCAACCTGAACGCGAAGATCTTCAATAACTTTTCGAATGTTACGGTGACTGATGTGCTGCTGTTCCTGTGCAAAAAATATGACCTTGATATTGCCTTCATCGGGAATATCATGTCTGTTACGCAATATGTAACAGCGCCACCGCCTGCTCCTAAATACGTTTCAAGGCCATTGAAAATAACATATGATAAGAACGGGAACCTTCTTTCCATGGACCTTTCCAACGACAGCTTATCACTGGTCGCGAAAGAGATCACAAGGATCTCTTTCAATAACGTGGTGTATTCTCCCGAGCTTGCAGGCAAGGTGCTGAATGGCTATATTCAGAATGTTCCCTTCGGCTCTGCACTTGATAAGCTTGCTTTTGCAAACGGATTGCGGGTAAGCGCCACAAGTGATAAATTTTATCTCATCGAAAAGGATGATGCTGCGAAGAACAGCAACAGCACAGCCAGCAGGAATAACGGACCAAGCACGCAGGCAGTGAACCTGAAGACCAACGGAGGAAACCTCATCACACTTGAAGCGCACAACAGCCCGATCATCGACGTCCTTAATACTGTTTCTGCACAACTAAAAACAGATTATTTCCTCTTCACCGAACCGAAAGGAAACACCAGCTTAAACATTGAGAATGTAACTTATGATCAGTTCCTGAATTACCTCTTCAACGGAACCGATTATACATTTACAAAAAGCGGCGAGATCTACCTGATCGGTGACAGGAGCATAGAAGGCATCCGCTCCACAAAAGTAGTGAATATGAAATACCGCACTGTGGATAAAGTGATCGATTACATTCCGGCCGAGCTGAAAAAAGGGGTGGAGATCAAAACATTCAGCGACCAGAACAGCCTTATCCTCAGCGGCTCTGCGCCAAGGATCCAGGAGATCGAAACGTTCCTGCGCGATATTGACCGCGTAGTGCCTGTGATCTGCATCGAAGTGATGATCATTGATGTGAATAATTCACATACGGTTGCAAGCGGGATCAAGGCAGGATTAGGAAGTAAACCCACGCCTACAAGCGGGGATATTTTCCCAACGCTTGACCTGAACCTTGGCGCCGGCGCCATCAACAGCATCATTGACGGGATCAACGGATTCGGAGTGGTCAATTTAGGAAAGGTAACACCTAACTTTTATATAAGCCTTCAATTGCTGGAGCAGAACGGCGATGTGAAGATCAACTCCACTCCTCTTCTATCTACGCTGAACGGGAATGAAGCGAAAATGAGCATCGGTGAAACGCGCTACTATGAAGAAAGCAACACGAATGTCATTCCCGGACAAACCACTACTACCGTGCAGTCGCGCACATTCAAGCCATTGAACGCCGACTTTACCATGACCATCAACCCGATCGTTTCCGGCGATGAACAGATCACGCTGACCATTGCCGTAAAGCAATCTTCTTTTACCAATCAATCAGGCGGAAAAGGAAGCCCCTACAATACAACTTCAAGGGATTTTCAATCGCTCATCCGCGTAAAGAACCAGGAAATGATCATGCTCGGCGGGCTTGACAATGAGAATAAAAATGAAACATCCTCGGGTGTGCCCATATTATCAAGGATCCCGGTCATCAAATGGTTTTTCAGCAGCAGGAATAAAACGAAAACAAAAAGCAAGCTGACCATTTTTATCAAGCCCACAGTTATTTATTAAGCATCCGTTAAAACGCCATGAATCTGAAAATCTTCGGTCATCCTTCCTGTGTCACAGGTATCGAGGTCATCCTGCAGGGGAATGATGCATGGACGTATAACGTGGTAATGCTTCGTAAATCAGGAAATAAGATCACTATCGGGAAACAGCAGGAAGAGATCAAAAGCACTGAAGCGCTGAAGGCATTCATTGATAAAAAAGCCCCTCTTATACTTTCTCTCACAGGCAAAGGGATCATTCATAAAAAGATCGTGGGTGCAGGGGAAGATGCCAGCATCGATTCCCTGTTAAGCAAAGCCCTGCCCGGAGCTACCACGAAAGAATTCTGCATCCAGCTGGCACAGGCCAGCTCAGGGGAAGCCTTCATATCTGTAGTGAGAACTTCCATCCTGGAAAATGTGCTGGCCGATCTCTCGAAAAACGGGATCAATGCCATTTCAGAATGTTACCTCGGGCCTTTTGCGATCAATAACACAATAGAACAGTTTGGCTTCAATGATCAGCTGCTGATCTCCGGCCAGTCCATCAGTATAGAAAACAACGTGATCAAAACGATCGTGCCATCAGCGGAAGTATCTCTTCCTGGCCTGCAGATCGGCAACGAACATCTTTCACCCGGCCTTATCATTGCATTCAGCAGCGCATTTTCCTGTTTTTCACCTGCTCAGAAAGGAATTGAAAATTCTGAAACTTTGAACGGGCTGAAAGAAGAATTCCGCGCAAAGCGAAAATTTGAACGGACAGGAGTAACATCCCTTGTTATTCTTTTCCTGCTGCTGCTTGTCAATTATTTTGTGTTCTCCTCTTACCGGGCGAAGAACAATGAGCTGAAAGCTGCATATACGCTGAATGAATCGGCCATTGAGCAATACGATACGCTCCGGAAAGAGCTGGCATTCAAGAAAAAATTCCTTGAGGACAATGGCTTGCTGAAACATTCCAAAACATCCTTTTATGCGGATGAGCTGGCAAAAGATCTCCCGGCTGCCATATGCTGGAGCGCTCTCAGAATAAATCCGCTGAAAACGATAAAGAACAGTGAAGAGAATGTTTTTGCTTTTGAAAACCATATGATCGATATAAACGGCAAATGCGATCAAAGCGCAGAACTGAACCAATGGATGAAACAGGTACAGCACTATCCATGGGTAAAGGATGTGCTGCTGATAAATTATACACAATCACAAAAAAACGAACCGGGCGTTTTTTTACTCCGGCTGATCATTAAGTGATGCTGAAGAATATACCTTATAAAAAAAAGAACAAAGTCCTCCTGGCTGCAATTATCCTGGCGGTGCTGTTCGTTTATTCCTTCACCATCAAAAAAACAATTTTGCTGATCAGTGATGTGAAGGATGCGGAGCGGAAAGCAGAAACGGCAAAAGACATTCCTTCCCGCTCTGCGCTATTAAATAAAGAGATTGAGAAGATCGACAGCAGGATCGGCACACAAACGGGATTGGCGGATGAAAGCCGGCAGTCGCTGCTGGAAATGGTTACCGGTTATTGCAGGTCGAACAACGCCGTTTTAAGGGAATTCCCGGAAGCAACGGAAGCAACACAGGGCAGCTTTATTGTCGCCACCAACAGGTTTGAAGTGGAAGGAAATTTCTCTGTTCTGCTCTCCTTTGTTTATATGCTGGAACGGAAGAGCAGCCCTGGCAAAGTAGCCTCTGTCAATTATACATTAAAGAAAAACACAAAAACAAAAGAGATGGCGCTTACTGCCACCATTTATTTACAAAACATAAAAAAGCAATGAAACATAAAAAAACAGCATTCCTTCTTTCAGCAGTCCTGGCTGTTATACTGCTTTCCTGCGAAGACTTCATAGAAAAGGACCTTGGCAAAAAAAGCTTAACGGTAAATTCACCGGCAGACAATGCAGTAAGCCTCACTTTCAATGTTACATTCTGGTGGGACGAATTAAAGGGCGCCAGCAAGTACCAGCTCCAGGTGGTCAGGCCTTCCTTTGCTGCCATGCAGGAATTCGTTGTGGATACAAGCGTTTCAGGCGACAGGGTCGTGCTGACACTTTCTCCCGGCACATACCAGTGGCGCATCAGGGCAAAAAACAGCAGCAGCGCTACGGAATACATCACCCGGATACTCACCATCGACAGCACGCTGAACCTCTCCGGCCAACCATTGTCGCTTTTCAGTCCTGCAGATGATTCCTGGACAAATCACCTGCTCACCAACTTCAGCTGGCAAACACTCCCTAATACAGATTATTATGTGCTCCAGCTGTTGCTGAATGGCGCGCTGCTGCATACCCAATCCTATGCAGCTCCTGTAACCACAGGCTCTTATACGTTTCCTGCGGAAGGCACTTACGAATGGAGGGTGTTCGCGCAAAACGGCTCATCCAATTCATCGTATTACACCCGCACTATCACGATCGACACGACACGCCCGGCAGCTCCCGTTCTTTTATACCCGCTGGCCGATACAACAAATACAAGCCCGGTGCCACTTGGCTGGAGCAGCGCTGAAACAGCCGCATCCTTCCACTTACAGATCGCCACAGATTCGGCATTCGGCAATGTGGTGCATGATACGACCGAAACCGGAACTACGTACGATTTATACAATACTGCAGCCGGGCAATATTATTACTGGCGCGTAAAAGCCATTGACAAAGCGTTAAACCAGGGCAGCTGGCTTTCAGGACATCGGATAAAGAGAAATTAAATGAAGAATAAAAAAATGCTGTATGTGCTGTTGCCTGCGACCATTGCCGTATGGGCAACTATTATTATCCGGGTATATGGTACGCTGCATCCGGATGATGTACCGGCGAATATTAAAAGGGCAGCGGATGTTACGCCTGTTGCGCAGGACAATGACAAGGATACTTTTTCAATTGTCAACAACTACCGGGATCCTTTCGGCGAAAGGCCGGTCGCACAAAGACACGCAACCAGTGAATCTGCAATCGGTAAGGTAATAAAGAATATAACGCCGGAACCGGCAAAGAAAGAAAACACATGGCCTTCGATTCATTATTCCGGCATGATCAAAAATCAAAAATCAAACAGGCAGCTGGCCATGCTGGAGATCAATGGCAGCCAAAGGGCCATGAAGAGCGGTGACGTTTCCGACAATGTAAAAGTTTGCAGGATCTTTAAGGATTCGATAGAAGTCATGTATGAAAAGCAGAAGCGCTTTTTCAAAAAATAATTTATTCATCATAAAAAAACAGACAATGAAATTAAAAGCAAAAAAACTAAAAGCCTTCACACTTATTGAGCTCCTGACAGTGCTCATCATCATCGGCATTCTTGTAATGATCGCATTGCCGAATTTAATGCCTCTTGTATCAAAAGCCAAAAGTACGGAAGCACAGCTCCAGCTGGAACATGTTTACACGCTTGAAAAAAGCTATTTCTACCTGCATTCAAAATACAGCACCGAATTTTCAGAGATCAGCTATGAGCCGGCCAAAACAGTTAGCGAAAACGGAAGCGCGAATTACAGGCTTGAAGTGACGCAGGCCAGCAATAACGCGTTCAAAGTATCAGCAACCGCTGTTACCGACTTCGATGGCGATGGCGTGTTCAATGCCTGGGAAGTGGACCAGGATAAAAATATAAAGGAAGTTACACCTGATTAATATGTCACTGCTCATCGATCTTTTATTGCTCAGCTGCCTTGGTGTTATTGCTTTCCAGGATTTCAGGGAACGGCAGGTGTCATGGATCCCGCTTGTGCTCCTGTTTGTTTCTTTTGGATGGAAAGGCCTGCTAACGCTGGATTTTAACAGCCTACTGGCCGGTTTTATTTTCAATGCAGCTTTCATCTTATTCCAGCTTCTCATGCTCACTTTGTGGATGAGCATCCGGAATAAAAAGTGGACAAACATTATTGATGTGTACTTAGGGCTGGGCGATATCCTTTTCTTTGTTGCGCTAAGCACAGCTTTTGCACCATTTCAATTTGTTGTTTTTTATTCGGGAAGCATGACCATTACAGTCATTGGTGTTATGATCTGCAGGTTGTTGTCTGTAAGAACAAATCCGGAGATCCCCCTCGCCGGCTCAATGGCAGCGGTGATGATGATCTGTCTTACAGTTACAGGCTTTGTGCATTACCCGGATTTTCATGATCCGGCTGTTTTATCCTCATTCCTTTAACAGATGCTCAAAGCCGGAACTCTTTTTTACAGCATTGTTATTTCCCTGGTGATCGCCCTGCTCTCCGGCAGCATGATCCTGCTTTCGCAGCTTTCTGCAGAAGGCTTTCAGCGGTCATTATCGCGCCAGGAGCTGGAGTTGAATGCCGCTTCGGGACTCAGTTTATTGCTATCCTCACAAACGCTTGTAGCAGAAGAGGAAGAACAAACGATCGATCTTTATAAAAACGGAACTGACAGTGTGCTGCTCAGCAGGAAATTCTGGGGAGCCTTTGAGATCGCTGTTTCAAAGGCAATACGGCATGGACAGGAATCGACATGCATTGCCCAAACCGGTTATGGAGCCGATGGCACTGACAACTATTGCCTGTACGTTTCCGACCAGGACAAGCCGGTTGCCGTATGCGGCACTACCATACTCAGGGGCGCTGCATTTCTTCCAAAGGCCGGAATAAAAAGGGCATACATTGAAGGGCAGAACTATACCGGAAGCTCTCTTGTTTACGGCGAAATAAAGGAAAGCAGCAAAATGCTTCCTGCATTCAATAAAAAGCTCACCGGCCGGATCAGCGCACTCGCGCGGGAACAATCAACAGGTAATCCTTCTCCTGCCGAAGAAAATGCAGGCAGCAGGAAAAAGACAAATAGTTTTTTTGCTCCTGCAATGATCATTTCGGAAAAGCCGGCAATCATCATCAGGGAAATGTATTCAGGGCACATTGCTATTATTTCACAAACAATGATTACTGTAGATGCCACGGCAAGCCTGGAAGATGTGATCCTTTACGCACCTAAAATCCTCATTAAACAAGGCTTCAGGGGGAATCTCCAGGCTTTTGCTTCGGATTCCATCCTTCTTGAAAAAGATGTGCTCCTTGATTATCCAAGCGTGCTTGGCATTGTGCAGCAGGAAAATGCCAAAAAAAATGCAGCTATTGTTCTGAGCCAGGGCGACAGCATTTCAGGAAGCATATTTTTATGCAACGCCCTGTCATCGCAGGCCTTGTACCCGGGAGGAATTATTATCCGGGAAGAAGTGGTTGTCTGCGGCAGCGTGTACACCAATGGATATGCTGATGTCAGAGGAAGCATTTGCGGAAGCCTTATGTGCCGGAATATCCTTTTGCATACATCATCATCGGTATACGAAAATCATTTGCTGAACGCAGTGATCGATCGTACAGCGCTTTCGCCCTATTTTACAGGCATCAGCCTTGTTGAAGAACCCGGTTTAAAAAAAGTGGTCAAATGGCTAAAATAAAAACAAAGCTTAAAGCGACCACCATTTTAGAATCAATGGTAGCCATGGTGATTGCCGTAGTATGCCTCAGCATTGGCACTATGGTAATTGTAAATGTGCTTAACAGCGATAAGGGTTATCCCTCGCTGAAAGCGGATCTTTTACTCAACAGCATCAGTAATAAGCTAAAGAATGAAAAGACATTTATCGACGGGGAAGAGCGGATAGAAAACCTGCTTATAAAAAAAACATTTGAAAAATATGCTGACACGGAGAACCTCCTGCAGATGACCCTGCAGGTAATTGATGAAAACAACAAACCGATCTTTGAACGGAAAGAGCTGATCCTGCAGGAATGAAAAAGCTACACGCATTTACATTAATGGAGCTGATGATCGGGATGATCATCGGTAGCATCGTGGTGGGCATGTGCTATTCGGGCTATTCACTCATCCTGGGGCAATACGGGAATTATAAGAAAACAAAACAACAGGTAAATGAAAACATGCGCCTGCATACGGCGCTCAGCTCTGATTTTAAAAGATCAGAACAGGTTGAATACAGGGAAGGCCAGCTGCTTATAACGCTGGATTCATCTGTGATCGGTTATAATTTTAGCCCTGCGCTTATTACACGCACTGACCATGAAATGACAGATACTTTTCATATCGAAGCAAAGGAACTAAAGCCCGGGTTTCTTAATAATAATGCAGGATCAGCAATTATTACAGGGCTTTCATTTAATGCGGACATACTCGGCGAAACAGCCCCCTTTTACTATTCAAAAAATTACAGTGCAGCATTTTTTATGCAACATTCAATACAAACAAAGAATGGAAATTGAGCTCAAAGCAATAAAGAAGCCGGCAGCGGCAGTAAAGCGGGAAAAGAGATCCGGATGGATGGATGCGCTGAACAGGGACATTAGCTTTACAAGCGTGGGATTAACAGATAAAAAAAAGGAACGCTTTTATTCGGAAATGCACATCCTGTTTTCTGCCGGCGTTGATATCCGCACAGCACTCGAGCTGGTGGAAGAAGGACAGCTGAAAGAAAAGGACAAACAGCTGTATGCAGGCATTAAAGAAGCAGTTATTTCGGGACAAAGCTTTTCAAATGCCCTTGAAAAAACAGGCAGGTTCTCTGTTTATGAATTCTACAGCCTGAAGATCGGTGAAGAGAGTGGGAAGCTTCCTGAAGTGCTGCAGGAGCTGGCTGTTTTTTTTTCAAAAAAGATCAAACAGAAAAGGCTGCTTACAAAAGCATTGTCGTATCCTGTCATTGTTTTACTTTCCTCGGTGGGCGCCATCGCCTTTATGCTGAAATTTGTCGTTCCCATGTTTGCAGATGTATTCAAGCGATTCAAAGGCGGCCTTCCTTATTTTACGCAGCTCATCATTCGCTTCTCGGATGCTTTCTCTCATTACTTTATCTGGCTCCTGCTGATCTCCGTTTTATTTTGCGTCTTTGTTTATTCACAGCGGCAGCAGCCATGGTTCCGGAAATTTTCTTCGGGCCTTCTGCTCCGGATCCCGGTCGTAAAGGAGCTTGTCAGCAAGATCTACCTTGCCCGCTTCTGCCAGTCGATGCAACTGCTCATCGCTTCAAAAACCCCTTTGGTGAGTGCCATCGACCTGGTCAAAAAAATGATCGGCTTCTATCCTATTGAAATTTCTTTGGAAACGGTGAAGGAGGATGTGATGAAAGGGAAATCGCTGCATGAGAGCCTTTCGCAGTTCTCCATCTATAACAAGCGCCTGGTCTCGCTTATAAAAGTGGCGGAGGAAGTGAACCAGCTGGATAAAATGTTTACACGGCTTGCCAATCAGTACTCCGATGAAGTGGAACACCAGACCAGCGTACTGGGCAGCCTCATTGAGCCGCTGATGATCCTGTTCCTCGGAGCCATCATTACAGTTATCCTTATCGCGATGTACCTGCCGATGTTCCAGATGAGCAATAGTATCGGGTAGTAAACAAAAAGATCTTGAATCATGAAGCTCTCAAGGCCAATTATGTTATTACGTGAAAATCAGTCCTGTTTTCTTTGAAGTTATTCATAAATGTATCGATCAACTCCAAGTCCTCATTAAAGTTCGATATATCATGGATTCTCGCTACAAAGCCCCAACGGTCGTTGGGGCTTTTTTATTTCTATGGATCACGTTACATACATTTGTATTCTTTTATATCAACATACTACAATCCGTAGCTATACACAACTATCTTTAGTAGTAAATTTAGGGTTCAATCTACTCCGCTATGAACCGCTCCATCATGCACATTGACCTTGACTCCTTCTTCGTTTCCGTTGAACGGCTGATCCACCCTGAACTTGTTGGAAAACCTTTGCTGGTAGGCGGCGCCAGCGACCGGGGTGTGGTGGCTTCCTGCAGCTATGAAGCCCGCGAATTCGGAATTCATTCGGCAATGCCCATGAAAATGGCGCTGCAGCTTTGTCCCGAAGCCCGCGTGGTAAGAGGCGATACCGAACAATACAGCAAGTATTCCAATATCATTACCGACATTATCCAGGAAGATGTGCCTGTATACGAAAAACCCTCGATCGATGAATTTTACATCGACCTCAGTGGCATGGACAAATTCTTCGGCTGCTATAAAATGGCCAAAGAGCTGCGGCAGAAGATCATCAAAGAAACAAACCTTCCCATCTCCTTCGCTCTTTCCACCAACAAGACCGTGGCAAAGGTCGGCACCGGGGAAGCAAAGCCCAATGGCGAAAAAGACATTCCTTCCGGCACAGAGAAAAATTTTCTTGCACCCCTGTCCATTAAAAAGATCCCGATGGTGGGCGATAAAACCTACATGACGCTTCGGAACATGGGCATCCAATGGATCCGCACCGTGCAGGAAATGCCGATGGAGCTGATGGAACAAGTGCTCGGGCAGAACGGCATGATGATCTGGAAAAAGGCAAACGCCATCGATAATTCTCCCGTGGAGGCTTATTCGGAACGGAAGTCCATCTCCACCGAGCGCACCTTCGACCATGATACCATTGATGTGAAAATGCTGAAGGCATTGCTGGTAAGCATGATCGAAAAGCTGGCCTTCCAGCTGCGCAGCGAACAAAAGCTCACGGCCTGCATCACGGTCAAGATCCGCTATTCCGATTTCAATACTTACACCATGCAGGCACGTATCCCATACACTTCGCTGGACCATACGCTGATGGAAAAAGTAAAAGAACTCTTTGACAAGCTTTACCAGAAACGTATGCTCATCCGCCTGATCGGTGTGCGCTTCAGCCACCTTGTGCAGGGCAGCTATCAATACAACCTGTTTGAAGATTCCACGCAGCAGATCCAGCTGTACCAGGCCATGGACAAGATCCGCAAGCGCTATGGAAATGATACGCTCATTCAACGCGCAGTAGGCATGGACATCAAACACGAAAATTTCAATCCTTTTAACGGGCTGCGAAATTCATAAACACAGGCCCCATGCTACTCAATTGCCATACCTATTACAGCTTTTGCTACGGCACATTCTCTCCGAAGCATTTAATGGATGAAGTAAAACAAAAAGGATATTCCTCTTTTGTGCTCACCGACATCAACAATACTTCCGCCTGCCTCGAAACAATCAGGATCGCTAAAAAGGACTTTGGCCTGGATGTGATCGCCGGCATCGACTTCCGGAATGGCCCGGAACAAAAGTATGTGGGTATTGCCATGAATAATGAAGGCTTCCGCGAACTGAACGCACACCTTTCTGAACATCTGCATAACGGAGAAAAATTCGAAGAAACAGCACCATCTTTTAACAATGCCTTTGTCATCTACCCTGCTGCTGCTTACAAAGGCTGGGAACTGAAGGAACACGAATATATCGGTGTGGCCACGGGCGAACTGCCCCAGCTGCAATTCCTGCCTGCGCGGCATCAGAAAAACAAGCTTGTCGCATTGCAGCCCGTAACCTTCCCGGATAAAAAGCATTTCAATGCACACCGCCTGCTGCGCGCGATCGACACAAATACCTTGCTCAGTAAGCTGTCTCCGAAAGAACAGGCAGCGCAGGATGCGACCATGATGTACAAAAAGGAAATGCACGCGGCTTATGCTTTTTATCCCGGTATCATACCTAACACTGAACGGCTGCTGAGTGCCTGCAGCATCGGCTTCCAATACGATAAAAAAGTTTCGAAAAATTTAAAGCATTACACCGGCACAGCACAGGGCGATATCGAACTGCTGCGCAGCGAATGTGAGAAAGGCCTGGAATACAGGTTTGGCAAGCCTTCCGCAATTGTGCTGGAGCGGATGAAAAAAGAGCTGGACATTATCTTTCAAAAAAATTTCGCGTCTTATTTCCTTATCAACATGGATATTGTGCGCTATGCCGAACGCAGGGGATATTACCATGTAGGCCGCGGCAGCGGGGCAAACAGCCTCCTGGCCTACCTGCTGAAGATCACCGATGTAGACCCGATAGAACTTGATCTGTACTTTGAGCGCTTCATCAATCTGTACCGCGCCAATGCCCCTGATTTTGATATTGATTTTTCCTGGACCGACCGGGATGACATGACACGCTATATTTTCGATCGCTTTGGGAAGGATGAGAATGGAAAACCCAATCACCGCACAGCGCTGATGGGCGCATACAATACCTTCCAGCACGATGCCGTGGTTCGCGAGCTGGGCAAGGTGTTCGGGCTTCCGGCCGGAGAGATCGACAAGCTGCAGTCGGCTGGCAAATCTCCCGCAAACAACGAGCTTGGAAGATTAGTGCTGCGTTACAGCGAAGTGCTGAAAGGCTTTCCAAGTCATTTAAGCGTGCATTCCAGCGGGATCATCATTTCGGAAGAACCCATTCATTGCTACTCCGCCACCCACCTCCCGCCGAAAGGCTATCCCACCACGCAGTTCAGCATGCTGGAAGCGGAAGACATCGGGTTGTACAAATTTGATATTTTAAGCCAGCGTGGATTGGGCAAAATAAAAGATTCGCTGGAGATCATTCAAAAAAATAAAGGACTGGCGATCGACATTCACGATGTAGAAAAATTCAAAGCGGATGAAGAAGTAAAAAAACTGCTGCGCGAAGCAACAGCCATCGGATGCTTTTACGTTGAATCGCCGGCCATGCGCATGCTGCTTGCAAAACTAAGGGCTGATGATTATTTGAGGCTGGTAGCAGCAAGCTCTATCATCCGCCCGGGAGTGGCCAAAAGCGGGATGATGCGCGAATACATTGTGCGCTTCCGCGATGAAGGCGTACGCGAAAAAGCAAGGGCAAAACTGCCGGAGCTGTATGAACTGATGGAAGAAACGTATGGCGTAATGGTGTACCAGGAAGATGTGATCAAAGTGGCGCATGTATTTGCCGGCTTAAGCCTTGCCGAGGCAGATTTCCTGCGCAGGGGAATGTCATGGAAATTCAAGGAGCGGAATGAGTTCTGGAAAGTGAAACAGCAATTCTTCGACAACTGCAAAGCAAAGAACCACAACGAAAAAGTGGTGCATGAAACATGGACGCAGATCGAAAGCTTTGCCAACTTTGCCTTTTCCAAAGGACATTCCGCCAGCTATGCCGTTGAAAGCTACCAGGCACTTTACCTGAAAGCCTATTACCCGTTAGAGTACATGGTGGCTACGCTCAACAACGGCGGCGGCTTTTACCGCAAGGAAATTTATATACATGAAGCGCGGATGCATGGCGCAACGATCGAAAAGCCCTGCATCAACAACAGCGATGGCCTGTGCGCGATAAAAGACAAAACAATTTACCTCGGGCTGAACATGATCGCGGAGCTGGAGCAGCAGCTGATCCCGGAGATCATACAGGAGCGCAAACAGAACGGCCCTTTCTCCGGCCTGCATGATTTTGTAAAGCGCGTGCCTGTATCTATCGAACAGATGCGTTTGCTTATACGGGCAGGAACATTTCAGTTCACCGGCAGGAACAAGAAGGAATTATTATGGGAGATCCACAGCCTGATCAACCCGCTGAAAAAGAAAGAAGCGGCAAAGGAATTATTTGATGTGGCACCGAAAACCTGGCAGCTTCCCGAGCTTTCCGATTCCTGGCTGGATGATACCTTTGATGAGCAGGAGCTCTTCGGCTTCACCTTATGCTCGCCTTTTGATTTGCTTCGCGAACCGGTGACTTCCAACGTAAAAGCGAAAGAGCTCAGGCAGCGTGTTGGGGAAACACTGAGCATTCCCGGCTATCTTGTAACAGTAAAAACAACCAACACTACCAAAGGCGAGCGCATGTGCTTCGGCACCTTTCTCGACACCGACGGGCATTGGATCGATACGGTACATTTTCCGCCTTCATTAAAAACGCATCCTTTCAGCGGGCCCGGCTGTTACATGCTCACAGGAAAGGTAACGGAGGAATATGATTTTTGCACGCTGGAAGTTAATGGCATGAAGCGTTTAGCGGTGATTGACAGGGAGAATATGAGCTTGCCTTCCCTGTTCAGCTCAACAAAATAAAGCCATTTTTGGAAAGTCACTGTTGTCAACATGATCCAATAATTAAAACCCCAGCCAGCTCCCTTTCACTCCGTTTTTATTGAATTCCAGTGCAGGTGCAGGAAATTTAATAAAGCCCACCGAATAGAAAACTGCTTTCAGGAACCTGGACCTTGTTTTAATCCGGGTGAGGTCGACATCCAGTGAAAGGTAAAATTGCCGGTAACGGTCGAAATACAATTGATTGCCATGCTCATCAATATAAGGCGGGTTGAAATCACCACCCGTCATACCATCTGCACCATAACCCACAGCCACATTCAGCCATTTAGGGAACAGGGTTCCTTCTGTCATGAATGAAGCCGGATTCACCGAAAGCCAGTAGGTTTGGCCATTGTAATCCTTCAACAGGTTTTCCTGTAAATTACTGCCCAGCAAATTGGGGCGGTATTTCGAATAGTCACTTTGCCTGAAAGAATATTTCAGAACGATCCGTTGCTCATTCCATGCAAGCTGCTGCCCGACACATACTAACGAGCCTGCAGTGTTTGCTGCAAAATCAGTGATCGAAAATCCCCAGCCGGATGAATAGCCATCCAGTACTTCAATTGTAGTTTGATAAACAGAGCCGAGCATTCCACCGTACCACGCCGCTTTTTTGGGAGATACGCCTGTCCAGTTCATAAAGCCGGTCCCGATCCTCCCGATGTAATAAGAAGTGGTGAGATGCCCCACTTTATCCATTTGCAGCCATTCATTGCTGTCATCAAAAAAATGAAAAGAGGAACGCGGGTAATCCTTATACCACAGCTCGTTCAGGCCAATGAGAGAACCAGTGTATAATACTGCTTCGGAAGAAACAACAAGTGCAAGGCGGTCTTTCCTGAAAGAAGTACCCGGAGTTCCACAGCGGGAAGGCGTTGTAAGCCTGTTAAAGGAATTTACCGGGGAAGGAACTTTCCTTTCCAGCGAATCCTGCTGGGAAAAAGCGCTTGCATTTATGGCAAAGCATAAACAAAAAGTAAAATATTTTCCGGGAAAAGCCACAGCTAAAGGTACTAAATTTAGGAGATAATTGCTGTTGTCATGCCGTGCTCCGACACGGCATCTCTACGGAATGTTACTGCAGGCCGGATTCCCCTCACTTTGAGATTATAGAGAGATCCCGTGTCGTAGCACGGGATGACAGTAACCAGGTTAGTAAATATAGCGAATCTGTGAGATCCGTGTCATCTGTGGTAAATCACTCCTGCCGGAAATAGCTCAGCGCAGAAAGATCAACAAGGTGCACATCCTTATAATAAAAGCTGAGAATGCTTTTATAGGAATACTTCAGCTTCGCCATGCGCATGGCGCCTTCCTGGCAAAGCCCAACGCCATGGCCATATCCGCGGCCGTTGAAGATGATGTTATCGCCTTGCTGCTCCACCGAAAAATACGTGGATTTCAATTGAAAATCCGCGCGGATCACTTTCAATGGGATCTTCAGATCCTTGTCTACAAAATAGATCGCACGCCCGTTGTTCTGTGAAAAATTGCTGGCCGTGTTCATCTTCACTGTATCATCCACCGGGTACTTGTGCTTCAGCTGGAGATAGGCTTTCCAGTCTTCCTGCGGGATGCTCCGCTGCCATTTCGCATGCGGCTGCTTCAGGCAAAATGTATCCTTCACCGATTTTAAATAGCTCGTGGAAATGCTCCATACATCCTGTGAGTTCACAGTCTGTCCGCCGCAATTGGAATGGAATGCAGCGGTGATCAGGTTAAGATCATTATCAACCACAACCAGCCCTTTTGTATCCATTACGGCAATCCGGATATCCTCTTCTTTGCTCTTGCTCAGGTATGCCTGGCAGTGCACATCGTCGCAAACCTGGTAGCCATCGAGGATGTGGCGGTTCAGGTTGGCAAGCAGATAGGTCCTGCACAGGATCGCCTGCAGCTTGTAATATTCAAGGCTTGTTTTTGTTCCTGATTCCGATTCAACAACACCGGCAATGTATTTTTCAAGGTCTACCCTGTTCACCAGCAGGAATTGTTTTTTATCCGGCGAAAGGCTCACTTCAATATCATCATCATAGGTCCTTACTTTACTTTCCGGGATCACCGCCTTGATCTTAAAAGCAGATCCGGGATCTTTTCCATAGATCTTTATCGATGCAAATTTCCCGATCGTCCGCTCAAATGTTTTAAGAAGAATGGAATCGCCGGCAATGCTCATCTGGAAGATCCCGGAGCCATCCGCCGAATCGGAAACAATGCGGCCATCGCCAACGAGCTTGTAGGAGCCGGATAAAGGCGAAAAGATAAAGGTGTTGATCACGCGGCTGGTGAGGATGCGGACGCTGACAATGCCTGCTTCAGAAAAACCAATCCCCGAAAATAAAAACACTAAAACAAAACAAATTTTTCTCCGGGTCATACTCCTTTTAAATAAGCGGTCATTAATTCAGCGGCTTTTGCAGAAGCTCCTGCCCCGCCTAATTTTTCTTTCAGTGCTGCATAATCATTCAGCAGGCGCTCACGTGAAACGCTGTCCAGTAATTTATCCAGCTCTGCTTTCAGGTGCTCTTCATCCAGCTCATTCTGGATCAGCTCCTTCACGATCTCCCGATCCATGATCAAGTTCACAAGCGAAATGTATTTTACTTTTATCAGCTGCTTCGCGATCATGTAGGAGATCGCTCCGCCTTTGTAGCAGACCACTTCAGGCACACCGAACAAAGCCGTTTCCAGCGTTGCTGTTCCCGATGTTACGAGGGCAGCTTCGGAATTCTGCAGCAATTGATATGTTTGGTTGTATACAATTTCCACATCCGCATCCTTAATGAATGTTTGATAATATTCCTTTGTTTGTGAAGGCGCACCCGCGATCACAAAGCGGTAGGCAGGATAAAACTTTTTGATGCCCAGCATCAGCGGGAGCATCGTGGCGATCTCCTGCTTCCTGCTTCCCGGGAGCAATGCGATCACCGGCTTTCCCAAAGGAAGGTTTAAGGCTGAAGATTGTATCGCATGCCCTGCAACTGCATCCAGCAAAGGATGCCCGACAAAGTCAACATCGTAATCGAATTTTTTATAGAAGTCTTTTTCGAAAGGAAGGATCACGAACATTCTATCCACGAGGCGCTTGATCTTATGAACGCGTGATTGCTTCCATGCCCAGATCTGCGGGGAAATGTAATAGAACACTTTAATGTTTTGCGCTTTCGCGAATTCAGCGATACGAAGGTTGAAGCCGGGATAATCAACAAGAATGAGCACATCCGGGCGGTGAGCAGCAATGTCTTTTTTACAGAATTCGATGTTCCCGAGAATGGTCCGCAGGTTCATCACCACTTCCGTAAAACCCATGAAGGCAAGATCGCGGTAATGCTTTACCAGCTCTGCTCCCTGCGCTTTCATCAGGTCGCCGCCCCAGCAGCGGAATTCCGCCCCAGGGTCCCGCAGCTTCAATTCCCTCATGAGATTGGATGCATGAAGGTCGCCGGAAGCTTCACCTGCTATGATATAATACTTCACTATGTAAAAAACTTTAAGAAGATGATCAATCCGGCCCAGATAAATGTTGCGCCCAGCACGCCTTTAGTGCCTGCATATTTTTCCTTGTTGATGAGCAGGTAAAACGGAAGCAGGTTAGTGAGTACGCAAAGGCTGACCAGCGGCGTATAGGTATTTCCCAGCTTCATGTAGTCAATGAATTCCGACAGGTTCATGTAGCTGTAATTGATCAGGTAGTAAATGCTGAACGCGATCGAAGGGCCGATAAGCCCCAGCAGAAAACCGATCCATGTTTTATCCCAGTCGATGTTTTTCATTTGAGTTTATGATTTTCAATTCTTGTGTTTACACACCCCCAGCCCCTCTCCAGAGGGGAGTTGATCCTGCTAACTTTATGGCTTTTTTCTTAAACGAACAATCTATTAATACAACTAAACGCAATGCTTCAAACTTGAAATAATAACAGGACGAAGTACGTCAACCTGGAACGTTAAACTTTTAAAACCTGATCCTTTCAATCTCTTTGATCGCCGCATGTGCAGTCATGTCAAAATGTGTAGGGACAATTGAAACATAATTATTATCCAGCGCCCATACATCCGTATCTTTTTTTCCCTTGTCGTAATTCTCAAACTTCCCGGTGAGCCAGAAATAAGGCTTTCCCAATGGATCAAAGCGCTCATCCAGCTCTTCGATCCAGTTGGCGCGGGCCTGGCGGCATACCTTTATTCCTTTGATCTCGTCCTGCTTCAGTAGCGGGATGTTCACATTCAGGCATACATCTTTCGGAAGCCCTTTCTCCAGCACTCCTTTTGCAATGGCTTTCACAATTTTTTTGCAGGGCCCGAAATCCGCATCGATGGAATGATCGCACAATGAAAAACCGATCGAAGGAATTCCTTCAATGGCACCTTCCACGGCGGCAGACATGGTTCCCGAATAAATAACATTGATTGACATGTTGGAACCGTGATTGATCCCTGACACACACAGGTCCGGCTTTTGCTTTAATATTTTGTTCACGGCGATCTTCACACAGTCCACAGGAGTTCCCGTGCAGCTGTATTCTTCCTTCACGCCATAGATTTTCACTTTGTTGATCCGCAGGGTGGAATTGATCGTGATCGCGTGGCCCATTCCCGATTGCGGCTTGTCGGGAGCTATCACCACAACATCGCCAAGTGTGCGCATCACTTCAACAAGTGCAGCAATTCCGGGAGCTGTAATTCCATCATCGTTCGTAACAAGGATCAGCGGCTTTTTCTTTTTCATTTCCACAAAAATAACCACAATTGCCGCTGCCGCGCTTTATACGCGCAAGATAACATCCACATTACATTGTTGATAAAAACAGCAATTGCCTGGAGCGTACATGGCCGGATCAGTTATTTTTACGTGTTAGAAATGAAAACAATCTGCATCATAGGCGGCGGTTTCAGCGGAACGGTCACTGCAATTCATTTGCTTCAGAAAAGCAGTGATGTACGCGTTAAGCTCATCAACCATACCTACCCGCTTGTAAAAGGCGTAGCATACAGCACCGGGCGCATGGAGCACCTGCTCAATGTGCCTGCCGGAAAAATGAGCGCTTTTGCAAGCCTTCCCGATCATTTTACGGATTGGGTTACGGCAAAGCCTGAATACAAACAATTTCATTTCCCAACGATCCGGCATTCCTTTCTGCCAAGGATGATCTACGGGAAATACCTCGAGGAGCTTTCTGCAGAACATCTGAAGAATGAGCGCCTGGAGATCATCCGGTCAAAAGCTGTTGATGTGAAATCGGCAAACGGAAAATATGTCATTATCACTGAAAATGATCATAGAATTGAAAGCGATTTCCTTGTGCTTGCCACAGGAAATTTTCAACCCGCGCCTCCAAAACTCAAGGATCCTTCTGCCCTGAGCAGCCCGAATTATTTTTCCAATCCCTGGACAAATGATTTTATTGAAAAGCTGAAGCCGGATGAAAGCGTGTTGCTGATCGGCAGCGGGCTTACCATGGTGGATTACGTGCTTACCCTGGTAGCAGAAGGTTTCAGGGGAAAGATCTATTCCGTTTCACCACGCGGCTATCTGCCGGAAGGCCATTCGGAACAGGTAACTGCTTATCCTGATTTCCTGGAAGAGATCAAAGGCAAAGGCCTGCAAAGCGTCTTCTCCTCTATTATTTCGCATGTGCAGAAGGCAGCAGAAAAAAATATTCCCTGGCAATCGGTGATCGACAGTGTGAGGCCGCATGCAAAAACGGTCTGGATGGGGCTTTCCCGGAAGGACAAGCAACAGTTCATCTCCCACGTCCGCCATATCTGGGGAGTTGCAAGGCACCGGCTTCCCCTCGATGCACATAAAAAGATCAGGGAGCTGATGCAAAGCGGGCAGCTGGAGGTTATTGGCGGAAGGCTGCAGGCGCTCAACAGCATCAATGATTCTTTTGAAGCATTCATTAAGCTGCGCAGGGTACAGGATGTAAAAACACTGGCCGTTTCTAAAATTGTGAACTGCACCGGCCCGCAGATCAATTTCAACGAGCTGAATGAAGCACTTGTAAAAAGCCTGCTTCAGCAGGACCTCATCTCTGCCGATGAACTTAAAATGGGGATCAGGGCGCTTCCTTCGGGCAATGCGCTGAACAGCAAAGCTGAGCCCGTGCCCCGGCTTTATGCCCTTGGCTCGCTCCTGCGCGGGCTGATGTGGGAAACCACTGCTGTTCCCGACCTGCGTGTAAATGCGGAAAATGTGGCGGCACAAATCATCGGCAGCATCGATTAAATTCTTAATTTTGCCATGCAAGAGCCGCAACCGCATGAAAAGCTTCAATATTCCCGATTTTTATAAAAGTCCGCTCATTTCCAAAGTAAAGGAGATCCGCAAGATCAGTGATCCGCGTAAAAAGGATTTCAGCCCTACGGTGCTTGATTTCGGCCCTGTCCGCTTTTTTATCGCACGCCATTTCGGATTTTGCTACGGCGTGGAACACGCCATTGAAACCGCTTACAAAGCCATTGAAGAGAACAGCGGAAAGCGCATCTTTTTGCTGAGCCAGATGATCCACAACCCGGATGTGAACGATGACCTGCAAAAACGCGGCGTCCGTTTCCTGATGGACACTTCCGGCAACCAGATCATTCCCTTTTCTGAGCTCATTCCTGACGATATTGTGATCATTCCTGCTTTCGGCACCACGCTGGCCATTGAAGAACAGTTGAATAATTTTGGCATCGAAGTGCGTAAATACGATACCACTTGTCCCTTCGTTGAGCGTGTCTGGAAAAAATCAGAGAAGCTTGGTGAGGACAAGTATTCCATCATCATCCACGGAAAATCAAATCACGAAGAAACAAAAGCAACGTTTTCAAGAAGCGAAAAAAGCGCTCCCTCCATCATTGTAAAAGACATCAATGAATCACGCGTACTGGGCGAATACATCCTCGGCAATCTTCCCGCCGAGGAGCTGATGCAAGTGTTCAACGGGAAATATTCTGATCATTTCAACCCGGAGAAAGACCTTTTCCGCGTAGGCGTGATCAACCAAACTACTATGCTGGCAACGGAAACACAGGAGATCGCCGAATACTTCAGGAACATTATGCTGAAAAAATACGGGGCTGAAAACCTGAAAGATCATTTTGCTGATACGCGCGATACACTGTGCTATGCGACCAATGAGAACCAGGAAGCAACATACGGCCTGCTCCAGCAGCATGCAGATGTGGCCATCGTGGTGGGAGGATACAACAGTTCCAATACTTCGCACATCGTTGAGCTCTGTGAAGAAAAGCTTCCTACATTTTTTATTTCTTCCGCTTCCGAGATCAAATCGAAAAACAGCATCCAACATTTCGATTATTTAAACCATGAGCTGCTGCATTCGGATTCATTCCTTCCCGAAAAAGAAAAAACCGACATTATTCTTACAAGCGGTGCATCCTGCCCGGATTCGGTCGTGGATGCCGTGCTGCAGAAGATCCTTTCCTTTTATACTTCCGTGAAGGGCGCAGAAGAAGTGATCAAAGATGTTGAAGCAAAAGGAAATGCGCTTGCCTGAATTCTTTTTTCCACTGAATAAATGAAAAGACAACTCACCTGCTTTCTTTTAGTTGCAGTGCTTTTCGCAAGCGCCCAAACTTCCTGCCCGGTAAACAATCACACCTTCCGCGACAGCGAAATGTTCAGCTATAAGATCTATTACAACTGGGGCGCCATCTGGATGGCTGCGGGGGAAGCCAGCTTCAGCGCGGTAAAAACGGAGCTGAACGGACAACCTGTCTATCATTTCATTGGGCTGGGCAGCACCTATGAAAAGTACAATTGGTTTTACAAAGTGAACGACCGCTATGAATCCTACGCGGACACGCTGACGTTAAAACCCCTGCGTTTTAAGCGCGATGCGCGTGAAGGAGGAAATTATACGTACGATGATTATGTGTTCAATCACCGGAAAAAGAAAGTATACACGGCTTCAAAAAGGAACAGCAATCCTACAATGCTCGATTCCCTTTCGATCACCTCCTGCACCAATGATGTATTGACCGCGATCTATTTTGTGCGCTGCATCGATTTTTCCAGTTATAAAATTAAAGATACCATCCCTGTGACCTTTGTGCTCGATGGTGAAGTGTTTCCTTCCTATGTGCGCTACCTCGGCACCGAAGTGATCCATTCCGAGCTGCTTGGTGATGTGCGCTGCATCAAGTTCCGCCCGAAGCTCATTGCAGGAACGCTGTTCAAAGGCGGTGAGGGAATGACCGTATGGGTGACCGACGACCAGAACAGGATGCCTGTTTACGTGGAGACCCCGATCATTGTCGGCACCATTAAAGTGCAGCTTCTCAACTATTCAGGATTGAGGAACAAGCTCGACTGCCTCGTACAAAAAAAAGCAGCTCCATCGAAATAACGATGAAGCTGCCCCCGGTTTATTCAGAGAGAAAAATTATTTGACGATCATCTTCTGGCGGAAGATCTTGTCGTTCGCGGATGCAGTGATCAGGTAAATGCCTGTAGGAAGTTTTTTTCCATCGCTGGAAATAGTAAACAGGAAGCCATCATTCTCACGCACTTCCACTTTCGAGTAGATCTCCTGCCCCAGCATGTCATACACAACTACCAGCAAGTCCTGCGCTTTAAAACCATCGAGGCTCACATAGGTTTCGGATTCCATTTGATTCGGGTTCGGAAACACTTTGAACACCGGCTCATCTTCAAGCAGCACAGAGCGTGACTGCGCATTCACAGAAGGTGCGAATAAAGCGCAGCAAATAACCAAAGAGGAAACTGATAGTTTTTGTAATAACTTCATAATGAATTCGGTTAATGTTTATATAACAAATAGAGTCCATTAAATTTACAAAAGCAAAATATGGGCAACCTACTTATTAACAGCGGATTGTGCGCGCTTATCCACATTTTTCTATGAACCACGCCATTTTATCGACCAATGGCACAATTGGCACTAACCAACATAATTTACGGAATGCGAAAGCATAAAAAAGTATTTTTACTGCAAAACGGGGGATTAGGGAAGATGTACAAGGTTTAATTACAGGCGTCATTGCGGGCAACAGCGAAGCAATCTCATCTTGTAGCAGATTGCTTCGCTGTTGCTCGCAATGACGTTTCCTAAAGAATCCGTTTGATTAAGTTCAGGTTCCGGATAATCATTTAAATTCAGCACACATGCCTTTTGCATCAGCTTATTCAGGAGAACTTGTTGCTTTCTGCACAACCATTTCCTGGAGCATAGGCATCTTTCCCTTTACAGCAGCGGCACGCAGGATGGGCCCTAACAGCCTCAATCATTTTCGCCTGCTGCTGGCGGTTGTCTTACTGAGCATTCTTTCCCTTGTATTTCTGCCGCTTTCCTTTGCAGCGCTGTTCACATCCCCGCTGCCTGAGCACTGGCTCTGGTTCGGACTTTCCGGCGTGATCGGGCTGGCGCTCGGCGATTATTTCAGCTTCACTTCCTTCGCCATTCTCGGCCCGCGCGTCAGCAGCATTTTTAATACGCTCGCTCCTGCCGCAGCTTTATTTACGGGCTATTTCGTGATCGGCGAACGGATCAACCTTGTGGGCATCACCGGCATTCTCATTACCATAGCCGGCGTGATCTGGCTTACACTCAGTAAAAGCGCGAAAGCAAAAATGCAGGACCATGAGCATGGCAATAAGGAAAAAGGAATCCTGTACGGCATGCTCTCTGCGGTTTGCCAGGGCGTAGGCGTAGTGCTTGCCAATAAAGGATTCACTTACAGAATGCATGATTCCGGCCTTCCTTTTTTCCAGGCTACCTGGCTGCGCATGACGGTTGCAACCGCAGCGATCTTCCTGCTCAGCGCTTTCCGTGGAAAAATAAAAGAGTATACGCTGCCTGTCATTCAGAATAAAAACAAGGGAGTTCCTTATGCCATTGCAGGAACTGTTTTCGGCCCCGTGATCGGCGTCAGCCTGTCGATGCTGGCTGTTTCACTTCTTCACAACAAACCTTCCGTAGCGCAAACCATCTTTTCACTTGTTCCGATCGTAGCATTGCCGCTTGCCTGGGTCTTCTACAGGGAAAGGATCACGCTGAAGTCGATGCTCGGCGCCGTTATTGCCATTGCAGGCGTTGTGGTGCTGATTTGGCGTGATGAGATCACACATTTTTTATGATCCGCCGGTTGAAATGGATTTGACTTTCTGTTCTTTTTTCACTTTATTTACTGTATCAATCACACAGAACAATAAATGAAAAAGAAAAAGTATCAGCGCTTGTTTCTTTTCTTTTTGCTGCTTCCCGCTTTTGGCTTTTCCCAGGAAACAAGGGAGATCGATAGCCTTTTGACCATACTCAGGTCGACCTCCTACGATACAACGAGAGTGGATATCTGCAATAAGATCAGCCAGCTGTATTGCTCGGTTGATTTTAACAAGGCTTTATCCTACAACGACCAGGCGATCAGCCTTGCTGAAAAAACAAATCTCCCGCGCAGGCTTGCGGGGGCATACAATATCCGCGGCATCATCTACATCAATCTCGGAAGGCTGAAAGAAGCCGACAGCAGCTTCAACAAAGCAATTGAGCTGCATATTAAGAACGGCAATAAAAAAGGGCTGGCATCCGGCTACGGTAATCTTGGTGCGATGTATTACATGATCGGCTCGTATTATAAGGCTATGCAGTTTCACATGAAGTGCCTAAAAATAAATGAGGAGCTCAGGGATAAGAACGGGGTCGCGATCACACTGATGAACATTGCCAACATCCATTTCATCCAGAAAAATTACAGGGAGGCGAAAAAATATTACAGCAGCTGCCGTGCAATTCACCATGAGCTGCATAACGTGCACGAGGAGCTTACCGCGATGAACAATATTGCTGCAACCCTGCTTGATGAGGGTAAGGCCGCCGAAGCACTTTCTTACTTCGATTCCATAAAAAAGATTGCCGGAACAAAGCCAGCTGAATTTACCGTTGAATATGCATTCGGCCTTAACGGGATGGGAAACTGCTACAGGAACCTGGGCGATTATAAAAAGTCGCATTTCTGCCTGGAAACGGCTGCAGGTATCTATGAGCAGCTGAACAATACGTTCAAGATCCTTGAAGTGACGGGCAACCTCGCTGCCCTTTATGTAAAAGAAAAAAATTACAGCAAGGCGATCGAATTCAGCAACCGTTACCTGGAAAAAGCAAAGGCCATGGAAGCCCGGCAGCATGAGATGGATGCCAACGAATTTTTATTTAAAAGCTATGCGGGGCTTAATGATTATGAGAACGCTTTCAGATATCATCAGCAATTCACGCTTTTAAAGGACAGCATCCTTAATTCGGAGAATGTAAAGAACCTGAACGAGATAGAAACGAAATATGAAACGGAAAAAAAAGAGAGCGAGAACAAGCTGCTGCTGCAGGAGAACCAGATCCAGCAGCTGCAGATCGGCCGCGGGTATTATGTTATGGCCGGGATCTCCACATTGCTCTTGCTGGTGATCGTTATCGCCTTCCTTTTCATCAGGCAGGGCCGGCTGAATGCACAGCAGCGCACACTGCAGCTGGAGCAGAAGCTGCTGCGCTCACAGATGAACCCGCATTTCATCTTCAACTCACTGATCGCGATCGAAAGCTATATCTATAAAAATGAGCCGAAGGAAGCAGGCAAATACCTCTCCGGCTTTGCAAGGCTGATGCGCCTGATCCTCGAAAATTCAAGGGAAGAATACATCCCGCTTTCGAAGGAAATAAAAACGCTGGAATATTATCTCCAGCTGCAGAAGAACAGGTTCGACAATGCGTTTGATTATGCAATAGAGCTGAGTGAAGGCACCGACCCGGAAGCGATCGCCATCCCGCCCATGCTTGCGCAGCCTTTCATTGAGAACTCCATCGAGCATGGCATAAAGAACAACGGCACAAAAGGAAGCATCAGCATTCGCTTCAGCTTAAGCGGCAAC
>JAOQAD010000029.1 GCA_025963775.1 Bacteroidota bacterium
CTCTTGCTGCTTCAGTATCGAAACAATCTGAGCTTCTGTAAATCTTGATTTTTTCATGGCTTTGTTTTTTAAAATTAAAGATTTTTTCTCTAATTTTAAATGGCCAACTTTTAGGTAAGCTTACAACCGCAGATACAACTTTTCCGGTTTTTCAGCAAGGCGGATTTTATTTCCAGGATACCTTGTCGGGTACTACGTTTGCTCCGGATGCATTTTTTATGGCTTTCGATCAATGGGATCATGAAATTTTAGGTACTTATTATGGAGGTTATGAACTGGGCTACCAGGAACAAATTACTGACATGGTCGTATACAAGGATTATTTATATGCAATCGGCCAGACAAATAGCAAAGACACAAATGGCATAAAAAGGTTCCCGTTGTTCGATGCGGGAGGAGCAGCCTATTACGATTCATTATATAATGGCGGGATTTATGACGGTTTTGTTTCTATGTTCTGCATCGGAGCCGTGGTAGGTATTAATGAACTAACAGCTTCTCATATAGATAGTGATCTTTTTGTTTATCCGAATCCTGCAAATGATCAGCTGAACATAGAGACCAGCAGACAACTGGAAGAGAATGCGGCAGTGGAAGTGTATTCAATTGAGGGTAAATTAGTATATTCGTATATGCTTTTAAAACACCAAAAATCAATGACTGTTGATATAAGTCATTTGTCGGAGGGCCTATATTTTCTCAGGGTTCAAAATGCTGGATTCAATTCGGTTGTTAAATTTTCAAAAAACTGATGCCCATGAGTCCATATAGAGCAATTTTACTATTTCTGATTGCACTGTCCTTTAAAATGGCAGCACAATCGCCGGAATGGTCAGCTGCAGGTATGCCAAGCTATGGCAGACAAGTGAGGTGTATATACACTGACACTACAAACAACATTTTGTATGTCGCCGGTGAGATCATGGCCACATCTTCAAGTTTTTCCACCCAGTTTATTTGCAAATACGATGGTTCAACATGGAGCACACTCGGAGTTTTCAACGGCCAGGTATTGTCTTTGGCAAATTACAATGGCGATTTGATCGCTTCGGGTTTTTTTAATAATATAAACGGAGTACCTATTTTTTCAATTGCAAGGTATGATGGAAGTTCGTGGAGTTCTATTGGAAATTTTAACAATGGAGTTTTAAGAGTGAAAGTGATTGGGACTGATCTTTATGCACTTGGAGGGTTTACTTCTATCGATGGGACGCCAGCAAACGCAGTTGCAAAATGGAATGGAAGTGTTTGGTCGGATGTCAATGGATTTTCGGCAGATATCGGTACAATTTTGTTCGACATTACAATTTACAAAGGAAATACTTATATATGTGGCAATTTCACAAACTCCTCGCTTGGAATCAACCACCTCGCAGAATATAAAGGTGGGACATGGCAAAACGTAGGTGGAGGAATACAAGGTAGCTGGACAGATTTAGCTGAATTTGCTTCGTATAAAAATGAGTTATACGTTGCAGGATCAATTATAAAACCCGACGGGAATGTAGGACATATGATCCAAAAATGGAATGATACAATCTGGTCAGAAGTTGGCGGAAGCGTACAGGACATAAACGGCGGTTATAGCTTCTGTGCGATTAGGGATATGCTGGTTCATAACAACGAACTTTATATTGCAGGCGGTTTTGGATATGCCGGGCATGTACCTGCTACATATGTGGCAAAATGGGATGGCTTAAAATGGTGCGGTTTTGCAACAAAAGATTTATTTACGACAGGATTGGGAGCACAGGGCGGTAATGCTATTGGTTTTTATAATGACACTTTATACTTAGGAATTGGCAATGATACCCTAAACGGAGTTTCCACCAATCGCATATTGAAATATATGGCAGGGAACTATGTTGATACTTGTAGTATTGAGTTTACCGGTGTCGAGCAGTTATCCATTGAAAATGGGATAGTTATTTACCCCAACCCCGCCACAAACGAAATCACTATCGAACTCACCTTAACCGAAACAAATAACACATTTATCGAGATCAAAAACATTTTAGGTCAAACAGTTAAAAAAATCACAAATGATTTTTCTCCCGGGAAGAACATTATTGAGATCTATATCAGCGACCTTCCAAAAGGTTTATATTTTGTGCAGGTGCAAAATGGAGCGAAGTTATCCGGCCAAAAGATCGTTAAGCAATAATAAAAAGACATTATTCATATTATTTTCTGAACTTCTTTTTACCTCGTGGCAGCATGTCCAATCGCAAAACTGGCTTCCTATGGATAAGGAAATAGACTGCTTTTTGCACGATCAATTCAACCATTAAGTTTTCCAAAAATTAACCATGGCCAGAAAAATATCAATTTTATTTCTTCTCATATTGCTTTCATTCAAATTGGAGGCGCAATCATCTGAATGGATGAAAGCAGGAATGCCTTTTCACGCAATTGATATAAGATGTATATACAACGACACGTTAAATAATGCACTTTACATTTCGGGGACTATTTTAGCCACACCTACTGCAACTTATCTAAATGAGCGTCTTTGCAAATATGATGGATTAGCATGGTCGGCAATAGGAGGTGTTATCGGAGGCCAGATTATGTCAGTTGTAAATTATAATGGAGATCTTATTGTGGCAGGACCTTTTAATTCAATAAATGGCATTTCACTTTTTTCCATAGCAAAATTTGATGGCACCAACTGGTATCCAATGGGAAATTTTGATGTAGAGGTTACTAAATTAAAAGTAATTAATTCCGATTTATACGCTATGGGATATTTTAATTCAGTGGATGGCATACCCGCAAAAAGAATTGCAAAATGGAATGGAAGCACATGGTCTGATGTGCATGGTTTTGTAGCGGATACAATGGATGGTCATATCACTGATATAGAAATATTCAAAGGAAATACTTATGTCTGTGGCAATTTTTCTAATTCTACACTTAATATAAATCATCTTTCTGTTTATAAAGGCGGTTCCTGGCAAAATGTAGGTGGAGGAATAATTGGTAGTTGGACAGATTTAACTAAAATGACAACATACAAAAATGAATTATATATTGCAGGCCAAATTCTAAAACCTGATGGTAATGTTGGACATATGATTCAAAAATGGAACGATACAATTTGGTCCGAAGTAGGTGGAAGCGTTCAGGATCTTAATGAAGGCTATGGTTTTTGTGCTATTAGGGATATGTTAGTATATAACAACGAGCTTTATATTGCAGGTGGGTTTGGTTACACAGGACACATACCAGCAACCTTTATAGCTAAATGGGATGGACTTAAATGGTGCGGGCTTGCAACAAAAGATCTATTTACTATGGGAACAGGAGCACAAGTTGGTAATGCCGTTGGCTTTTATAACGACACTTTATTTTTGGGAATAGGTAATGATACATTAAACGGAATCTCCACTAATCGCGTATTAAAATATATTGCGGGAAATTATACAGATACCTGTAGCATTGATTTTACAGGAGTTAAGCAGTTACCATTTGAAAATGGGATAATTATTTACCCCAACCCCGCCACAAACGAAATCAGTATCGAACTCACCTTAACCGAAACAAATAACACATTTATCGAGATCAAAAACATTTTAGGTCAAACAGTTAAAAAAATCACAAATGACTTCTCTCCCGGGAAGAATAACATTGAGATCGATATAAGTGACCTCCCCAAAGGTTTATATTTTGTTCAATTACAAAATATAAACAACACATACTGCAAAAAACTTGTCAGGCAGTAGATCAAATCATTCTACCCTTATTTATTTTATAAAGCAGGATAAGCATTGATGTTAAGAAACAGCAAATCTTTTTAAATCAAAAGAATGCCTCTGAGCAGAAAAACCACTAAGCTTCCCTGCACCCTCAAAGCCGGATACCTACCACAAGAATATCGTCCGTCTGCTCGTAATGATCAGCCCATTCGGCAATAACCCTCTCCAGCTCCAGCTGTTGCGTTCGCATCGACAGGCCCGATGTTTTCATCAGCACCTTCCTGAAATTCGCTGCCATGAATTTTTTATTCTTCTTTCCCCCGAACTGGTCCTGGTAACCATCTGTAAAAAGATAAAGACGGTCGCCCGGCCTGTAGCTCATCGATTTTTTGTCATAATCCCGGCTTACTTCAAGGTTAAGCCCGCCGATCGGGTAACGCGAGCCTTCAAGCCGTGTGAGCTCGCTTCCGGCAATATGATACAAGGGCCTGAATGCACCCGCAAAAGAAAAGCATTCCTTCTCGGTATCGATGCAGCACAATGCAATGTCCATCCCGTCATACAAATACTTTTCACCTTCCCTGAATTCACTTGAATAGCCAAAGGCCTTTTTTAACTTATGATCAAGGCGCTGCAGGATGAAGGACACATCCGAATTTTTTTCCTCGATCACGATCTGGTTCAGCAGGCTGATCCCGAGCACCGACATAAATGCTCCCGGGATGCCATGCCCCGTGCAATCTGCAACCGCGATAATGATCTTATTGTCGAGCTTTGTAAACCAGTAGAAATCGCCGCTTACAATATCCTTCGGTTTGAACAGCAAAAAAGATTCGGAAAAAAGCCGGTCGAGATGCTTTTCTTTCAGCATCATTCCTTCCTGGATCCTTTTGGCATACACGATACTTTCATTCAGCTCCACGTTTTTATTCCTCTCCGGATCTTTCTTCAGCTGTATTTGTTCCTTCTTATCCTTTAATTTCACTTTCTGTCCGGACAATATCCTTTTCAGCGCATACATCATACAATCATAATTAATCCGCGCAAAAATAATCTTCTCATGTGATGAGAACCCGGCAATGAAAATCAACAAATTGTTAAAGAAAAGGATGCGCATGATCCGGAATAAAGAAAATTATATTTCAAGGCTGTACCCTATTCCTTTAATTGTTTTTATATATTTCTCACCAAGCTTTTCCCTCAGCTTGCGGATGTGAACATCGATCGTCCTGTTCTTTGAAAAGATCTCATAGCCCCAGATCAATTGTGAGATCTCCTTTCTTGTAAACACTTTTCGTGGCGATGTGGATAAAAGCGCAAGCAGCTCAAACTCCTTGCGCGGCAATATGATCTGCTCTCCATCTCTTACGATCAGGTAGCGTTCCCTGTCGATCGTAAGCCCCATTACCTTTTTCTTCAGATCAGGATCCGAATACATTACATGCCTTTTCAACAGCGCTTTCAAACGTGAGATCAGCACTCTCGGCTTTACCGGTTTTATGATATAATCATCCGCTCCTGCATTAAATGCGGCGATCTGTGAATAATCCTCATTGCGCGCTGTATAAAAAACAACCAGGCTGTTGGCCAGCTCCTCATTGTTTCTCAGCTCGATGCAAATGTCAATGCCATCCAGCACCGGCATCAGCAGGTCCACGAGAATAAGCTGCGGCTTTTCCCCGGCTGCAATCTGTATCGCTTCCCTTGAATCAGCGGAAACAAGGACGTTGAAACCTTCTGCCCTTAATGCCGATCCGGTACCCGCACACACTTCCAGATCGTTGTCGATCACGAGGATTTTATAATCAGCTGTTTCCATTTAAAAATTTCAATGGGCTAAAGTAGCCGGCTCAAAGCGCATTTACATTAAGGTAAGATTAACTTTACTTTAGCAAATCCCGGAAGCTGCGCCCTGCGCGTAATCACAAAATCCGGTTTCCGAAGAAAATGTATTTTAGTTTTTTTTAACAATTACGATCCGATTAATGATTAACTTTGCAGCCCGATATGCAGCTTAAGATTGCCAAATACATATTATTCCTTTTCTTCAGTGTTTTTGTGACGAACGCCATTGTTTCGCTTGTACTGAAAAACAGCGGCGACAGCGAATTGTGTGCTGAGCTGGAAGATGACTGTAAAAAGGAAGCTGAGAAAAAAGAAAACAACAAAAAGTTCAGCTTCTCCCCCAACTCCATGCCTTTTGATGATGACATCTGCCACGAATTTCATTTCACCTATTACTTCGTTACTATAAAACACCTCAAATACGGGTCACCTGACCCCTCATTGCTTGACGCATCCCTGCTCAAGCTCTATTCACCTCCCAAAGCTTAAGGATTTCAATATTCATTCGCGGCCTTCCTTTTAGAGGAACCGCTCTCCTGTTCGTTTAACTCTGTGTCAGCGCCTGCGCTTCTGCGTGGCATGACATGTAATTCCTTATGCTTATATGAATACACCGATCAAAAAATCGCTTGATTTCAAGTATCTTAAAAATGACCTTCCTGCCGGGCTGGTTGTTTTCTTAGTCGCGCTTCCGCTTTGTCTCGGTATCGCGCTGGCATCCGGAGCTCCTTTATTTTCCGGCATTATCGCAGGTATCGTAGGAGGAATTGTGATCGGCTCCCTGAGCGGTTCATCGCTTGGTGTGAGCGGGCCTGCTGCCGGGCTCACTGTTATTGTGCTCACGGCGATCAGCACCCTTGGCAGCTACCAGGTGTTCCTGCTTGCTGTTGTGATCGCAGGCCTGATCCAGATAATACTCGGGATCGTGAAGGCCGGCATCATTGGCTATTATTTCCCTTCATCGGTGATCAAGGGGATGCTGGCCGCCATTGGCCTTATCCTTGTACTGAAGCAGATCCCGCATGCATTGGGCTTCGACAAAGACCTGCTGGAAGATGATACGCTGATCAGCGCTGCCAAAAAGAACTCCTTCACTGAGATCTGGTATGCCCTCAGGTATCACAGTATGGGCGCAATAATCATCAGCATTGTTTCCATTGCGATCCTGCTGCTGTTCGACCGCCCCTTCATGAAGAAGATCAAGTTGTTCAACTTCGTTCCCGGAGCGCTCATCGTTGTTGCAGCAGGTATCCTGCTCAATTACGCATTTTCCGTTCTTAATCCCGGATGGGCGCTGAACAACGAACACCTTGTTGTACTCCCGGTTGCAAACAGCGCAAATGAGTTCCTGGGTTTTTTCACAATGCCCGACTGGACAGCGCTCAGCAATCCGAAAGTGTACATTACGGCAGCTACCATTGCGATTGTAGCAAGCCTTGAAACATTGCTCTGCGTGGAAGCAACAGATAAGCTCGATCCCGAGAAAAGAAGCACTCCCACCAACAGGGAATTGCTTGCACAGGGCACGGGGAATATTGTTTCCGGGCTGCTTGGTGGGTTGCCGCTTACGCAGGTGATCGTACGGAGCTCTGCAAATATCAACTCCGGCGGGAAAACAAAAGTGTCCGCTGTGTTTCACGGACTGCTGTTCATCGGCTGCGCCTTGCTCATTCCGCGCGTCCTTAACCTTATACCGCTGGCTTGCCTTGCTGCCGTGCTGCTGATGGTGGGCTACAAGCTTGCAAAGGTTTCGCTCTTCAAAGAGATGTATAAGCTGGGCTGGGAACAGTTCATTCCCTTCATCGTTACGGTGATCGCGATCCTCGCCACAGATCTTCTGAAAGGCATCAGCATAGGTATGCTGGTGGCGATCTTTTACATCCTCCGCAAAAACTACAGGACTTCTTACTTCTTTCACAAGGAAGATGTGCGGGAAGGAAAACAAATTAAAATTCAACTGTCAGAGGAAGTCACGTTTCTGAATAAGGCCAGCATCCAGCTCATGCTGGAAGAATTACCGGCAAACCATAAAGTGCTGATCGATGGTTCGCGCTCTGTAAGCATCGATCACGATGTGGTGGAGATCATACATGATTTCAAAAAGCACGGTGCAAAAGAAAAGCACATCGACTTAGCGCTTATTAACATCCCCGAATTTACAGGCACTTCCGCACATTAAAAACCATTAAAAAAAAGAATTATGAAACCATCTTATAATACATTACTCGATAACAATAAAAAATGGGCTATTGATCAGTTAAAAACAAACCCCGATTATTTCAAACTATTATCGCGTCAGCAAACTCCCGAATATCTCTGGATAGGTTGCTCCGACAGCCGCGTACCTGCCGACCAGATCACAGGCACCAAGCCGGGAGAAATGTTCGTACACCGCAACATTGCGAACATGGTGGTGCACAGCGACATGAACCTGCTCAGCGTGCTTTCCTATGCTGTTGAAGTGCTGAAGGTAAAGCATGTGATCGTATGCGGGCATTACGAGTGCGGCGGCGTGCTGGCGGCAATGGGCAACAAGCAGTACGGGCTCATCGACAACTGGCTGAGGCATATCAAGGATGTGTATAAGGCACACCATAAAGAGCTGAATGCGATAGAAGACCAAAAGCTCCGCTTCCGCAGGATGGTGGAACTGAATGTGATGGAACAGGTACAGGACCTGTGCAAAACAACCATCGTGCAGAATGCATGGAGGGATGGCCAGGAGCTGCATGTCCATGGATGGGTGTACAGTCTTGACGATGGTGTGATCAAAGACCTCGAGGTTTCATTCAACAACAATACCGAGCTTGCCACTGTTTACCAGTTTGATTAATTTCTTATCTTCACCTCATTAAAATTCATATAAAAATGAAACAAAGTTATGACCGCCTTTTTGCAGGCAATCAGAAATGGGCTGCTGAAAAACTGCAGCAGGATCCTAATTATTTTAAAGACCTTTCCATGGGCCAGAACCCGGAATATCTCTGGATCGGATGTTCCGACAGCCGCGTACCGGCCAACGAGATCACCGGCACAAAATCAGGAGAGATCTTCGTACACCGCAACATTGCCAATGTAGTGGTGCATACCGATATGAACTTATTGAGCGTGCTTTATTATGCTGTGGAAGTGCTGCATGTGAAACACGTGATCGTATGCGGGCATTACGGCTGCGGCGGTGTGATCGCAGCAATGAATAACAAGGACAATGGATTTGTGAATAACTGGCTGCGGAACATCAAGGAGGTATACCTGAAGCACAGCGATGAGCTGAATGCAATTACTGACCCGAAACAGCGTGAAAACAGGCTTGTAGAGCTGAATGTGGTTGAGCAGGTGCATAACCTTGCAAAAACGAAGATCGTTCAGCAGGCCTGGAAGCGCCGGGACCTGCAGGTACATGGCTGGGTATATGGATTCGACAACGGGCTGATCAAAGACCTTAACATAATGGTGGACGAGATCAGCGACCTTGAACCCATCTTCAGGTACGAACTTTAAAAAAACCAAAGCCCTTCCAACCCGGAGGGGCTTTTTTCTTCCTCCCCATCCCTTAGTGGCATAAAGATTTAGCGCCCTTATTCTGTTTTTTTGCAGTGTATCCGCGTTAATTAATTCATCTATAATTAACATAACCTTAACATAATTCATAGCCCAGCGGGATACATTTGCAGCAGTTAACTAATTTATTAACTCACAATTAAGCAAAATGAAACTTACAAAGAATATTATTTTAACGCTGATGCTCACAGCAACATCATGTTTAATTAACATAAACCATGCTGCTGCCCAGGAGCCGCAGGAAGCGCCGATAGACACACTCACAAGAGCTGTTAACCAGATAAAGGACGAGCTCTCCGTTTTAAAAAGAATAAAGATCTCCGGGTATATACAGCCGCAGTGGCAATACGTTGATTCGGCAGGTGCACCATCGGTTGCCGGTGGGGATTTCCTGAACGGGACAAATAAGATCCAGAACCGCTTTATGATGCGCAGGGGACGCATTAAATTTGTATACGAACATGGCATCGCAACCTACCTCCTGAACATTGATGCAACAGAGAACGGCGTTTTTATGCGTGAGGCTTTCGCAAAGGTTACTGATCCATGGACAAAAAGCTTCAGCCTTACTGCAGGTATGCTGCAGGTACAATACGGCTTTGAGCTCACACAATCGTCGAGCGTGCGTGAAACACCGGAGCGTGCACGCGTGAACCAGACACTCTTCCCTACGGAAAGGGACATGGGAGCTTTCGCTTCTTACCAGGCACCAAAAACATCGCCGGTTGCAGGCTTAAAGATCGACCTCGCGGTGATGAACGGCAGCCCAAGAGTAACAAAGGAATTCGACAGCTATAAGGATGTAACGGCACGTTTGTCTTTCGGCAAAACCACGAAGAACGAAAAGATCAGCTATTCCATCGGCGCTTCCTATTATAACGGAGGATACATGCAGGGAGTAAAAACAGAATACAACATGACGACCCTCGCTAATGGCGACAAAGGCTTTGAAGCAAAAACAGATACCACTAACTTCAAGAAAAAAGCGATCCGCGAATACATGGGCGGCGACATACAGCTTTCCTTCGACTGGAAACCGGGTATCACTACGGTAAGAGCTGAATACATGATGGGATCACAGCCGGGCGTTGGCTCTTCTTCTGCCAGCGTTAGTGCGCCGTTGAAATGGACAGATAAAGTATACCACCGTAATTTTGATGCTGCTTACTTCTACCTTGTTCAGAATATCGGGCAGACAAAATTTCAGGTAGTTGCAAAATACGACTGGTATGATCCGAACGTAAAGATCTCCGGCCGCCAGGTTGGAAAAGCAGGAACAGGAACCAATGCAGGAGATGTGCGTTTTGACACGTATGGCTTCGGGCTTACCTGCAGGCTCACCACCAACCTCAAGATCATGGCGTATTATGACCTGGTGCAGAACGAAAAAACAGCGCTTGCACAATACGGAACAGACATTAAGGACAATGTACTTACTATCCGCATGCAGTGCAGGTTCTGATAAATCAAGGTTAACATCAACACAACCGTCGCTTAACATTAAATTAATAAGGTGCAGCTAACTTTGCATTATAATTAATAAGGATGATCATAAATTTTAAAACATATAAAATGAAAACGAAATTAGTAGTGCTTGCATTTGCTCTTTATACAACAACTGCAGGATTTGCACAGAAGCTGAAAGGAAGCGACACCGTATTGCCACTTGCGCAGAAGGAAGCTGAAAGTTACATGAAACAGAATAAAGCGGCAAAGGTCACAGTAACAGGCGGAGGAAGCGGTGTAGGGCTTGCTGCCCTCGTTGACGGTACAACAGACATTGCAATGTCTTCAAGGAAGATCAAAATGGCGGAAAAAATGAAATTGCAGGATGCCGGAAAATCGGTGAAGGAAACAACGATAGCTTATGATGCACTTGCCGTGGTGGTTAATCCTTCCAACAAAGTATCACAGCTTACACGTGAGCAGCTCGAAGGCATCTTTACAGGAAAGATCAAAAACTGGAAGGAAGTAGGAGGCGATGACCTGCAGATCACCGTGTATTCACGCGAAACAAGCTCCGGAACTTATGAGTTCTTCAAAGAACACGTACTGAACAATAAAAATTATGCATCAACCGTACTGAGCATGCCTGCTACCGGCGCCATCATCCAGTCTGTAAGCCAGACAAAAGGAGCGATCGGTTACGTAGGGCTTGCTTATGTTGAGAAAGATGTAAAAGCAATTAAGGTATCTTATGACAAGGGAAAAACATACATAGCTCCGTCAATGGCAACTGCGAAGGATAAAACATATCCCGTTATAAGGCCTTTATATTATTACTACCTCAGCACTGTTGAAAAAGCAGTGAAGCCATTTATCGATTACGTTCTTTCTGCTGACGGCCAAAAGATCGTTGAAGAAGTAGGCTACGTGCCTTTGTCGAAATAAAGACAGTTTAGTTTAATTGGAGAATGCCCCGGATGTTATCCGGGGCATTTTTTATGCCCTCCCCGCTTAACGTTAAATTAACACAAGCATAACTTTTATTAAACCGCCCCGGAAACCCTTCATGATAACTTTGCAGCAGCTTAGAAACAAGAAGAAGATTGAAAACGTTTTATAAAAAATTTGCTGAAAAATTTATTGAAGGGCTGCTGATGCTGAGCGGAACTGTTACCAGCCTGACAGTGGTGCTGATCGTATTTTTTCTTTTTAAAGAAGGCGTTGGCGTTTTTAACCAGAAGCCCGTGGAAGATGGCTATGTGATCGCCGTTAACAAAAACAATCCCCTGGATAAAGTTGTTTCCGAGGACATCAAGAACATTTACGACCAGAAAATAACACACTGGAACGAAGTAGGCGGAAACCCCGATTCCATTATCCTGTTTCGCCTCGAAGACATTTCCAACTATTACAGCGATGAAGCGATCGGTGAAAATTTCGAAGGGCTCGCAGGCTGCATCAGCAGGCTAACCGACAGCCTCCCGGGCATCATTGCCTTCTTCCCGGAAAAATACCTTGATAAAAATTTCAAAGGAAAAGTGCTTGACGTCGACAAGATCAGCCTCTCCGAGTTTTTCATGGGGGAAGAATGGTTCCCGACTGCACAGCCTTCTGCACAGCTGGGCGTAATGCCTTTGATCCTCGGCACTTTGTGGGTAAGCCTCGGCGCGATCCTTCTTGCATTACCGCTCGGGCTGGCCGCTTCCATATACATGAGCGAGATCGCGAACGACCGTGTGAGAAGCATCATGAAGCCGCTCATCGAATTGCTTGCCGGCATTCCATCCGTGGTGTATGGTTTCTTCGGCCTCGTGATCATCGTTCCGCTCATCCAGGAAACATTTAATCTTCCTGTTGGTGAAACCGGGCTCGCCGGAAGCATCGTGCTTGGCATCATGGCATTGCCTACCATCATTACCATTTCGGAAGATGCCATGCGGAACACACCGCGTGCCATGAAGGAAGCAAGCCTTGCACTGGGCGCCAGCAAATGGCAAACGATCTACAAAGTGGTGGTGCCCTATTCCATTTCAGGGATCACTGCAGGAGCCATTTTAGGCATCGGCAGGGCGATCGGTGAAACAATGGCGGTGCTGATGGTGACCGGGAACGCCGCTGTGATCCCGCATTCCATCCTGGAGCCTGTAAGAACGATCCCCGCAACCATTGCTGCAGAGCTCGGCGAAGCACCTGCCGGCGGATTGCATTACAAAGCATTGTTCGCACTGGGCTGCATCCTGTTCCTCATCACCTTATTTATCAATCTTTCTGTAGAGTTTGTCACCGGCAGAAAAAAACACAACAAGCATTAATGAAATTACCGGACGAACATAAGCTGGCCAAAAGAAAAAAGCGGGACCAGGCAATCGCTTTCTGGATCTTCAGGATCCTCAGCTATGCGATCATTGCCATACTTTTCACCATCCTCTCTTTCATTATTTATAAAGGCGCTTCAGCCATCAGCTGGGATTTCATCACAAAAATGCCGGAGGAAGGAATGACCAAAGGCGGCATCTATCCTGCGATCATCGGTACGCTTTGCCTCGTTTGCGGAAGCATGGTCTTCGCCTTCCCGATCGGTGTGCTGGCAGCGATCTACATGAACGAGTATGTGAAGGACGGCATCATCAAAAAGATCATCAAGCAGATGACCAACAACCTTGCAGGAATCCCTTCCATTGTTTTCGGACTTTTCGGGATGTCGCTGTTCGTGAACAAACTTGGCTTCGGGGATTCCATCCTTGCAGGATCGCTCACGCTCGGGTTGCTTGCATTGCCTGTGGTGATCCGCACTACCGAAGAAGCATTGAAGGCAGTTGATAATACGTTCCGCCATGCAAGCCTTGCACTGGGCGCCAGCAAATGGGAAACCACAAGTAAAGTGGTATTGCCGATCGCATTCCCGAACATCATCACCGGGCTCATTCTTTCCATCGGCCGCGTGTCGGGGGAAACAGCGCCGATCCTGTTTACAGTAGCCGCGTACTTTTTGCCGAAGCTGCCGGCCAGCATCTTCGACCAGGCAATGGCGCTCCCGTACCATTTGTACGTGATCTCCACCAGCGGGACAAACATAGAAGAATCGCGCCCGATCGCCTACGGAACGGCATTGGTGCTGATCATCATTGTGCTGATCGCGAACCTGCTCGCGAACGGGCTGCGAAAATATTTCGGCAGGAAAGTAAAAATGAATTAGAATTGAATCATGTATAAAATAGAATCAAAGAGCGTTGACTTTTTTTACGGGCCTTCACAGGCGCTGAAGAACATCAACATTGCCATCAAGCCGAATACGGTAACGGCGCTGATCGGCCCCTCGGGCTGCGGAAAATCAACTTACCTGCGCCTGTTCAACCGCATGAACGACCTGATCGACAACACCAGGATCTCCGGGCAGGTGCTCATCGACAACGAAGATATTTATGCAAAAGGAGTGAACGTGGACAGCCTGCGGAAAAAAGTGGGAATGGTTTTTCAAAAGCCGAATCCTTTTCCTAAAACAATTTTCGAGAATGTTGCGTATGGATTACGTGTGAACGGCATCTCCGATAAAAAATTCATTGAAGAGCGCGTGGAAACTTCCATTAAGCAGGTTGCATTGTGGGAGGAAGTGAAGGACAAGCTGAAGAAATCGGCATTCGAGCTTTCAGGCGGACAGCAGCAGCGCCTCTGCATTGCACGCGCACTCGCGATCCAGCCTTCCATCATTTTAATGGATGAGCCTACATCGGCGCTGGACCCGATCTCGACCGCTAAAATTGAAGAGCTGATCTATGAACTGAAATCGAAATACACGATCGTGATCGTAACACACAACATGCAGCAGGCCGGCCGCGTTAGCGATACCACCGCCTTCTTTTACATGGGCGAGCTGATCGAACATGACAATACAAAGACTATTTTTACAAATCCGAAGATAGAACGCACACAGAATTATATCACAGGACGATTTGGTTAGAATTGATTATTTATTTTAAAAATCCTGAATCAAAAATCCTAAATCCTAAATTAACATGTCGCATTTAGATAGTGAATTACAGCAGTTAAAGGCCGAAACAATTAAAATGTGGACGCTGGTGAACAACCAGCTGCGAAAGGGAAAAGAGGCCCTGATCAATCTCGACAAAGACCTTGCACGGGAAGTGATCCTCAGCGAAAGGCGCGTGAATGCATACGAGTTGAAGCTGGACCGCGACTGCGAGAACATCTTCGCATTGTTCAACCCCGTTGCGGTGGACCTGCGCTGTGTGCTGGCCGTATTGAAGATCAACAACAACCTCGAGCGAACCGGCGACATCGTGGAAGGCATCGCCAAATTTGTGACCAATGTAGATCATAACTTCGACAAACAGGTGCTGGAGATCACGCGCGCGGTGGAAATGTACGAAGCGGCCATCAACATGATGAACGATGTACTGGAAGCATTCGACAAGGAGGACACTGCCATCGCAAGAAAAGTATTTCAGCAGGATGAGCTCCTTGACGATATCAACCTGAAGGCAAATGCCGCCATTGCAGAATACATCCGCAGCAACCCCGAAAACATTGAATCTGCATTGTACCTTTTATCGATCATCCGCAAGCTGGAACGTGTAGGCGACCAAGCCAAGAACATGGCGGAGGAGATCATTTTTTATATCGAGGCGAAGGTGCTGAAGCACAGGTCGAAGGTAGAAAAGCAAAAAAATAACTAATTGACAATCAGATAATTACCAAATTTTGTTAACATTGTCTTAACATTGAGGTAATGGAAAATTAATGTCAGGCTCATCATTTGGAGGTTACCTTTGCAGGCAGATAATTTTACTGTTTGTAATCAAAAAACTTCTATACGATGAGCCTTAACATTTTCCAGTATTTCACCCCAAAAGATAAAAAATTCTTTCCCCTGTTCGAAAAGGCCGCTGCCAACGTAACAGCCACCTCCAGAGTATTGGTGGAGCTTGTGAACACTACCAGCCCCGATAAACGCAGGGAGCTGTTCCGCGAGATCGAGCGCCTGGAGCATGTTGGGGATAATATTACCCACGAAACCTTCAACGAGCTAAGCGCGAACTTCATCACCCCTTTCGACCGTGAAGATATTCACAGCCTTGTTTCTGCTATCGATGACATCGTGGATTATATCCACGGCGCATCCAAGCGGATGGAATTGTACAAGGTGGAGCAAATGACCCCGGCCATCATTAAAATTTCCGAGCTCATCCAGAGCGGTGCGCAGGAGTTGGAAGTTGCCGTTTCCGAATTAAGGAACCTGAAGAACATCACCAAGATCAAAGAAGCAACCGTAAGGATCAACAGCATCGAGAACCATGCTGATGATATTTTCGACATTGCCATTGCAAAATTATTTGAGGAAGAAAAGAATGCGGTGGAAGTGATCAAGATGAAAGACGTTCTTTCCATGCTTGAAACGGCTACCGACAAATGTGAAGATGCAGCGAATGTGATCAACACCATCCTGATCAAAAATGCATAATTATTTTTTGATCTACATTCTTAAACCCAATCACATACAATGAGCAGCTTACTTATCATCGTTATCATACTTGCCCTCATCTTTGATTTCATCAACGGATTTCACGATGCGGCCAACTCCATCGCAACCATCGTTTCCACAAAAGTGCTGACCCCTTTCCAGGCAGTGCTCTGGGCGGCATTCTTCAACTGTGTGGCATTCATGATCTTCAAGGATCACGCCGTTGCAAACACCATCGGGAAAACAGTGTACGCCGATTTCATCACCATTCCCGTGATCTTCAGCGGGCTCATCGCCGCCATCATCTGGAACCTTCTTACCTGGTGGTACGGAATTCCTTCCTCATCCTCGCATACGCTCATTGGCGGATTTGCAGGCTCTGCAGTTGCATACGCATTCCTCAGCAAGGGCATGATGCCGATCAACGAGATCATCGATGGCGACAAGATCGGGAAAACATTATTGTTCATCCTGCTCGCACCGGTGATCGGTATGATCATCTCTATCATTTACACGCTTATCTTTATCCAGCGCCGCACCTGGCTGAAAGTCGGCATCCTCGCAGGTTCTGCGTTGGGACTTTATTTTCTGTTCATCGGCTTCCAGGAGAATAAGATGAAAGAGAACATGGACAAGTTCTTCAAAGTGGATAAATATCACATCGAGGTGAATGTGAAACACGACAGTACCAAACTGGAAAAACTTCAAAGGGCAGAGGCAAATGCTGAAGCCTGCGCACCTTATCTTTCAGCTTACGAGTTGCATGGTGCAGACGGTGTAGCAGAAAACATTGTGAAGAATGTTGACCTGAGGGAGATCACCATCACAAGACTGGGAGATAAGCTCAATACGTTTTACAAGATCGACCAGCTGAAGAACAAGTCAAAGCTCGACACTTCTGTTAAGGGCGAATACCTGGCAACACAGGAGATCGTTGACAGCCTGAAGCCGATCACCAAAAAATATTTTGAGCTTGGCCCTGAAGGTATGGTCAGCGCAATGAATGCCAAATACCCCTTAAGCCCGGATAAGATCGAGGACTTTACAAAAGCAATGACGATCGATATCAAGGCTGAATTGAAAAAAGAGATCGAGAAAGCCGATAACAGGATCCTCCGATGGTGCCTGGTAGGTGCATTGCTCATCTTCTGCCTGATGTTCATTTACAACGAAAAGATCAAGGAACCTACAGCCAAGCGCTCGGCCCACATGTTCAAGCGTGCACAGCTGCTTTCTTCAGCAGCATTCAGCATCGGGCACGGTGGTAACGATGCGCAGAAAGTAATGGGGATCATTGCTGCAGCCCTTGTTGCAAACGGTTCCATCGTCGACATTAAATCAATGCCCGACTGGGTGCCGCTTTCCTGTTACCTCGCGATCGGGATCGGTACGCTCAGCGGCGGATGGAAGATCGTGAAGACCATGGGAACCAAGATCACAAAAGTAACGCCGCTGGAAGGTGTCTGCGCTGAAACAGCAGGTGCCACCACCCTGTTCTTAACGGAGCAAATGGGAATCCCGGTTTCCACAACACATACCATCACCGGTGCCATCATTGGTGTTGGTGCAACAAAACGGTTGAGTGCAGTGCGCTGGGGAGTTACAGTAAGCCTGCTCTGGGCATGGATCCTTACCATTCCTATCAGCGCGATCCTTGGTGCAACTGTATATTGGATCTGTTCCTTGTTTGGGGCTTGATGAATCGGATAAGAATAGAAAGATAAGTGATCACGTCATCCCGTGCCCCGACACGGGATCTCTCTATAATCATAAGGTAACGAGAATCTCTGCACACGGGAAGATTGCGTAGAGATGCCGTGTCGAAGCACGGCATGACAAAAACAGACAAAAAAAAAAGGAATTCTACTTCAGCGCCGGAGCTTTAACAGCAGTAGAATCCACCTGTGCTGTTGCCTTGGTATGGTTGCCTTTATAATCCCAGTTGCCGCCATAATAAGTATAAGCCCCGCCTAAGCGCCGTGAGCGGCATCCCGCAAGGAAGATGAATAACGTGACGAACAGTAAAGCCATTCGTTTGGAAGACCTGTTCTTAACCAGGTTCTGGTAGTGTTCAATGAGCTTGTCGCGCCAGTCGCCGAAAGGCTTATGCAGCTGTGTTGCAAGAAAGTTCCCGCATTCATAATTCCCGGTTTCAGCATCCGAGCAGATCTCCTCCACAGGTTGCTTTGTAAAATCTTTCACGGTTTTTTTACAGGAAGAACAATAACGGCCGCTTTTATCCGGGCTCATGCTGTCCCATTTTACGGGACAGGTAAAGGTCAGTTGGATCCTGTTCTCTTTCATGAAAGAAAAAATTTATAATTATGGAATGATCTCGCTCGAAGTGGTGATGTTGCTCCAATGCCCGGCCCTGTCGCGCAGCCTGATCTCAAACTTCACGGAAGTGTGGCCCGGGAAATAAAGAGGATGTGAACGGAGCTTTGCTTTTATTTCGCCTTCAAGCGCTTTGTATTGCCCGGCAGGAGTAATGTCAGGAACGCGGTAGCTGTAAAACAACGTATCCATAACAGCTGTGGAGTCGATCGCATCAAAAGGCTTGTAAACGCCGTCTGTATCTTTGTACAGGTATTTCATCTGGAAATCATCTGCAGAAACAGTGTCGCCATCCACCAGCCCGATATCGCCATCACCATCCTTAAAGGTGATCACGCAGTCGGCCGAATCCGATCCATACTTCTGGTAGCGAAGGAATTCGATCTTCGGCTCAGGCGGAAAATTCTTTTCTTTCACGCAGGCAGGCAGGATAAGTGCAGTGCTAACCGCTAAAAGGAGGATATAGTTGAAAAGCTTCATGATCTAAACAATGTAAACATAAAATTAATAATTAATTTTGGGCAAAGCAATACTAAACGCATTTAAATCCCTGATTATTGCCCGAAACGATTGAAACCAGCCAGCAGCGACATTTTCAGCATCCATTCCCCTTCCCGCTTCAGGGAGCTGGCACTTGCCGTTTTCCGCTGGCAGGCGGAAGCAAACCCCGTTTATAAACGGTACATCAGTACCCTCGGCATTGAGCCGGCAGCTGTGGATTCCCTTGAGGATATTCCTTTTCTGCCGGTAGAATTCTTCAAAAATTTCGAGGTCCTCTGCGGGCCGAAAAACCCGGATGCCATCGTATTCAGCAGCAGCGGCACCACAGGCATGGCCACCAGCAGGCACATTGTAAACGACATTTCCCTCTATGAAACAAGCTTCCGCAAAGGCTTTGAGCTGTTTTACGGGAATGTTGAGGATTACGCCATTTTTGCCCTGCTTCCTTCTTACCTCGAACGCGAAGGCTCATCGCTGATCTACATGGTGCACGATCTGATCAAACGCTCAAAGAACGGCCACAGCGGCTTTTACAAAAGCGCCGGCCACCCACTCACAGGCTGGATCCAGCTCCGCGAGAGCTTTTTAAAGCGGCCCGAAAATGCCGGTAAAAAAAACCTGCTGCTGGGTGTGACCTATGCACTGCTCGACTTCATTGAAAATGAACAGCTGCAGCTGGAAAACACGATCATCATGGAAACCGGCGGCATGAAAGGAAAGCGCAGGGAGATGGTAAGAGAAGAGCTGCATGAAACACTCTGCAAAGGATTTGGAGTGGATGCCATTCACAGCGAATACGGGATGACGGAACTATTATCACAGGGCTATTCAAAAGGTGATGGCATTTTTAATTGTCCGCCCTGGATGCAGGTCCTGATCCGTGACACCAACGACCCCTTTGCTTTTTTTCCTGCAACTAAAACCGGGGGCATCAATGTGATCGACCTCGCCAATCTCAATTCATGCTCCTTCATCGCCACGCAGGACCTTGGTAAAAAACATCCGGATGATTCTTTTGAAGTGCTCGGAAGGTTTGATAACAGCGATATCCGCGGCTGCAACCTGCTTGTGCAGTAAACACATTCCTTCCTGAAAAAAAGCGCTGTACAATAAACTTACAGTGAGCCCGTTTTTTAATCATTCTTTCAAATCTTCAAATCACATCCCCATGAACTACAGAAGATTCTCCACACCTGCATTCCTCAGCTGCGCCATCACATTCCTCTGCAGCTACGTTCATCCGCACGACAAGCAAAAAACAAAAAAGGAAAAAGGAAATGACACCTACGATGTGATCATTGTACCCGGCGTGCCATATGAAGATCCGGCGATGAAACTCATCCTGAAATCCCGTATCCTTTGGGCGAAATACCTGTATGACACAAAAACGGCAAGGAACATTATCTTTTCCGGGTCATCGGTATACAGCCCTTACGTGGAAGGCCACATTATGCGCATTTATGCCGATTCACTGAGAATCCCATCGAAGCACACCTTCTCTGAAACGCAGGCAGAGCACAGCACCGAGAACATTTATTATTCTGTGCTGATGGCGAGAAAATTAGGCTTTAAAAAAATAGCAGTTGCAACCGACCAGTACCAGGCCGTGATCCTGAACCTGTACATCCGTAAAAATTTTCCGGAGGTGGAGATCCTTCCCATCGATTATGAAAAGATCGACCTCTTCACCGCATACTGGCCGGAGATCGATGAAACGCCTGCCTTTGTTGAGAATTTTGTATCGCTCGTAAAAAGGGAAAATCCCGGCAAACGCTTTAAAGGAACCTTGGGAAGAAATGTGAATGATGCTGCAAATGACTCCACATACGAGAACACGCGGACTCCTTTTATCAGCGGGCTGCTGCGGATGGTAAAGCCGGCAATGGCAACATCGCCTTTCCTTTCGGTGATCTACAATACGGCGACTAAACAGCCCTGAGCAGAAAATAATTGGTCCTGCCTCTCTGGGCAAGAATGTATTTATTATTGATCAGTGAAGATGCATTCACTACCAGCTCAGGATCATTCACCTTTGCCTTATTGACCGATACGCCGCCACCCTGGATCATTTTACGCGCTTCTCCCCTGGATGGAAAAATAGCAGCTTTCTCTGTCAGCAGGTCGATCACGTTAATGCCATTTTCTATATCGCCCAGGGCGATGGAATACTGCGGCACTCCTTCAAAAATATCATTGAACATTTCAAGATCGAGATTTCCGATATCCTCTATGCTGCCCTTGAAAAGAATGCCGGAGGCTTTTACAGCGGCTTCGTAATCTTCCGCAGAATGCACACGTGTCGTTATATCTTTCGCCAATGCCTTTTGTAATACGCGCATGCCCGGATCTTTATCCTGTTCCGCTTCCATCGCTTCTATTTCTTCTTTTTTAAACAGCGTAAAGATCCTGATGTAATTTTTTACATCCACATCGCTCGCATTGAGCCAGAACTGGTAGAATTTGTAAGCCGATGTTTTATTCTTGTCGAGCCACACATTCCCGCTTTCCGATTTTCCGAACTTTGTACCGTCCGCCTTTTTGATCAGCGGCGTGGTGATCGCAAATGCTTCCCCTGCACCTTTTCTCCTGATGAGCTCCGTTCCCGTAACGATGTTTCCCCACTGGTCCGATCCGCCCATCTGCAGCTTAATGCCGCGGTTCTTCCATAAATAATAAAAGTCGTATCCCTGCACCAGCTGGTAGCTGAACTCCGTAAAGCTCATCCCGTTCTCCAGCCTGTTCTTCACCGAATCTTTCGCCATCATGTAGTTCACGCTGATGTGCTTTCCAACATCGCGGATGAATTCCAAAAAAGAAAAGCCTTTGAACCAATCGTAATTGTTAACGATCTCGGCAGCGTTTGCACCGCAGTTAAAATCAAGGAATTTTTCCAGCTGTTTGCGCTGGCTGTTCAAATTATGATTGAGCGTGGCTTCATCAAGCAGGTTCCTTTCCGATGATTTCCCCGAAGGGTCGCCCACCATGCCGGTAGCGCCGCCAACAAGCGCAACGGGCTTGTGGCCTGCCTGCTGGAAATGAAGCAGCGTCATGATCTGCACCATGTTCCCTACGCCAAGCGAATCTGATGTGGGATCAAAACCGATGTATCCTGTCACCATTTCCCTGTTCAGTAATTCTTCCGTGCCGGGCATGATGTCGTGCAGCATGCCTCTCCATTTTAATTCTTCTACGAAGCTGGTTTTCATTTTTTATTCCTTTGCGGCAAAGATAAGAATTTCCATTCACCGCAGAGGCGGGGAGACGCAGAGAAAAACACTTTGCGCCTTTGCGCCGAAGTTTATCCTGAACAAGTTGAAGGACGGTGAAATATATTGTAAATTTGTACCCTAAAACTCACACATTGATATTAGTTACAGGCGGCACGGGATTGGTCGGGACACATTTGCTTTACGAGCTTTGCAGCGCAGGGAAAAAGGTATGTGTACTGAAACGCGGCAGCAGTAATACCGCCAATGTGCGAAAGGTTTTTTCCTATTACACTTCCGATCCTGACGCGCTTCTGAAAAACATCGAATGGCGGAATGCCTCGCTGCTGGACGTGTATTCGCTGCTGGAGGCGATGGAAGGCATCACCGAAATTTATCACTGCGCTGCAATGGTCTCTTTCGAATCAGCTCACCAGGATGAGATGATGCGCACCAACATTGAAGGCACAGCCAACCTTGTGAATGCTGCTCTGGAAAAAGGCATCCGGAAATTCTGCCATGTATCTTCCATCTCTGCCCTGGGAAGGGCTGAGAACGGCGGGCTTACGGACGAAGAAACATTCTGGAAATCCTCCCCCGACAATTCAATTTATTCCATCAGCAAATACGGTGCGGAGCGTGAAGTATGGCGCGCATCCGAAGAAGGGCTGAACGCAGTGATCGTAAATCCATCGCTGATCGTTGGCCCGGGCAACTGGGAACAGAGCAGCCCCAATATGTTCAGCAAAGGCTACAAAGGAATTAAATTTTACAGCTCCGGCATAAATGGCTTTGTGGATGTAAGGGATGTTGCGAAGCTGATGATCCGGCTGATGGAAAGCAATTTCAGCAACCAGCGTTTTCTTATCAATGCAGAAAATGCAAGCTTCAGGCATTTCTTCGATCTCATTCATAAAGGCTTTAACAAAGCGCCATCCGGCATCAGGGCCGGAAAATTTCTGAGCTCATTTGCATGGCGGGCAGAAAAGTTCCGGAGCATGCTCACCGGCTCTGCCCCACTGATCACAAGGGAAACAGCACGTTCGGCACACCGTGTGAGCCGGTTTTCCAATAAAAAGATCCTTGAAGCTTTTCCTGATCATCAATTCATTTCATTGGAGCAATCGGTCAGCGATACCTGCAAATTATTTTTAAAAGACCTGCAATAGCTTACCAGGTAGCCACTTCATCGGCAATCACATTCACCCATCTTGTTGCATCCTTCACGGAGATGACCTTGTGCACGAGAATGAGCCTGTCTACAAAAGCGCTGATCTTGCGGCAGGGATCAACTTCGCCTTTGTAATTTTTCTTCGCAAAGTTCCGCTCATCACGTTCAAGAAATTCCAGCGTCCTTTTTTTATCGTAGCTGTTCATGTATTCTTTCATGTATGCCGCAATCTCTTTATATGCCACCTGGTGAAAAGGGTGCATGCTTTGAAAGCATTTTTTGTAATAGGGCAGCATCCATTCCACCGCTGATTTTCTCAGCTTTTCAGAAGCAATTATTTTAAAGAGTGTTTCTTTCCTGAATTGTATCCATGCTGCATACGGATATTGAAATTCTGTATAATTACCGCCACCGATCAGCAATCCCATTGCAATGCAGACCTGTTTCAGATTGTTTACCTCGCCATAATACCGGGGCTCTTCCCGGAATGCATGGAGTGCATTTTCCAGCAGGCTTTCCATCGTCCAGCTGACCGATTTTTTATCATCATGGTAATTTAACAGGGAAGTGTGATCAGGCAGCTCAGCAGGCGCTTTCGCGACAATGCCCCAGGGCGGATGATCTTTCGTGTAAGCTTCCACAAAGTATTCCTTCCCGGCGGTATCGATATAGCCGAACTGCGTTCCGCGCACAGCAGTTGCGTAGCCATTCTTAAAAGGCCCGAGGCAATTATACTGCAGCGGGATCACTTTTTCATTTTTCCGGTTGATATAGCCCTGTACGCCTGGCGATGCGTGCACGCATACTTTCGCAATTCCATTCTGAAAAATACCATCGGAATAAAAATAACTGGAACAGCCTGCGTCCGCATACCCAAAAGGGATCACGAGGTGGTTCTCCTTGTCAATGTAGCCCCATCGGTTATAGTCTAAAGCAACCATGCAGAGCCCTTCCGAAAAAAGCTCCGTTGCATCATACAGGAACGGGATCACCAGCTTGTTGCTTCTGTCAATAAACCCCCATTTACCGCTCTTCTTCGCACCTACCAGTCCTTCCGAAAATCCGAACAAGGCAAAATCTTCATACTCAACCGGGATGATCACCTTCCCTGCTGTATCAATATAGCCCCAGTGATTTGCCTGCTTCACCCGGCATACACCGCCTTCAAAGCCCCAGGTATTATCATAAACAAAAGGGATCACTTCTTTTCCATCCATATTAATAAATCCCCAGCGGCCATTCTTTTGCGCATTGAATAAGCCCTTATAGGCTTCCGGCCAAAGTCCCTCGTAGCTGAATTCCGTTATCAATTTTCCATTGCCATCCGCCAAAGCAAGCTTATGATCCTTGCACAGCACCAGCCTGTTAAGCGAATCGGAATGTTGAATATAATCGTATTCCGCTTTCAGCAGGATTTTTCCCTTAAGGTTCTTTAAACCGAATTTTCCATTCTCGTAAAAGGTGAACGTCGCCTGGCTGTATGCCGCATAAGAAAAAAGCTGCAGGAACAGCAGCAGGAAAAAGCCCGGTTTATGTTTGTTGAAGGATCGCAGCATTGATGGTATAACCCGGGAAAGATAAAAAAGATACGTTATTTTGAATTGACAACCTCGGCCTGCATCCTGCTCAGGTTGTTCAGCACCAGCTGGTAGATCTCGGCAAGCAGCTCAGGATTTTCCGCGTAGAATTTATAGCTTTCATCGAACTGCTCCTTGCTCACCTGGTGCTTTTTATATATATTGATAGCAATGGGGGTTCCGCCCGGGCCCATCTTGCCGACGGCGCCTGCATGAATGTTCATCGTTGCTTCCAGCAGATGCACATCCACCATGATCTCGGCCATCTTTTCCTCCGGCAGTACCGAATCGGGAATCGGGATCACATCCGTATCGGTGCAGGCAAAAAGAAAAACGGAGAAAAAAGCGAGCAGGAATTTTTTGTACATCCGGGTGCCGGTTTAGTGGTTTAAAAGGCGCTTTCATTCAAATCAGCACCTGAACTTTCACAAAGTTAGTATAAAAAATTAAGCTATTTTTGCAGCAATGGGTACTTTTAACAATAAAGTGGTTTGGATCACAGGAGCCTCATCCGGCATTGGCGAAGCCCTGGTGAAGGCCTTTGCCGCCGAAGGCGCAAAGCTGGTGCTTTCCGCACGCAGGGCCGATGAGCTGGAGCGTGTGAAAAAAGCAGCAGGGCTGAACGATTCCAATTCCCTCATTCTCCCGCTCGACCTTGCCGGTACCTCTGCCGTTAATAAGCATACTGAACAGGTCATTTCAGCATTCGGCCGCATCGATATATTAATCAATAACGGCGGGATCAGCCAGCGGGCGCTTACAAAAGACACTTCGCTCGAAACCGACAGGCAGATCATGGAAGTGAATTTCTTCGGTACTGTTGCGCTTACGAAAAGCGTACTGCCTCACATGCTGAAGCAGCAAAGCGGGCACATCGTAGCCATGAGCAGCATCGCCGGCAAATTCGGCTTTTACCTGCGCTCTGCTTATTCCGCATCCAAGCATGCCCTGCACGGATTTTTTGAATCGCTGCGGATGGAAATTTATAAGGACAATGTACATGTGCTGATCGTTTGTCCGGGCAAAATAAAAACCAACATCTCTGTGAATGCAGTCACCGGCAGCGGCAACAGATTCAACAAAATGGATGAAAGCACGGAGAAAGGATTAAGTGCCGAAGAGTGCGCAGCACAGATCTTAAACGCGATCAAAACAAATAAGGAAGAAGTGCTGATCGGTGGAAAAGAGCTGAAGGCAGTTTGGATGAAACGTTTTTTTCCAAATTTATTTTCGAAGATGATCAGGAAACAGAAACCGGAGTAGGTGGCAGTCTGTAGTCTATAGAGCTTAGTTCGCAGACGGTAGTTCGTGGGTGGTTAATAGCGTCAGTTCGAGTAGCGAGGTACGAGCATATCGAGAACAAGCTCACCCGCTTTCTCGATACTCTCCCTTCGGTCGAACTCGAAATGACAACGCGCAAGCACACATAGATTCGTATT
>JAOQAD010000043.1 GCA_025963775.1 Bacteroidota bacterium
AGGGAGTAGACACGTGTGCACCCGATGAGGTTGACGAAGAAATCGTCCGCTTGGTTTAGATCAGGAACGGTGAAGCCAACGTGTTCAGTGCCTCGGAGTCCTGGAAGCGTCATCACTTACTCCTATGTCTGTGAAAGGGGCGGTACTAGCTTCAATGTATCCGATCACAGGGGAAACCACCATAGAGACCCGCTTTTTTGGTCCAAAGTTGTTGACACAGCGACGAAAAGCGCGTTAATTGGATACATTCACCGAGGACAACGAGAGATGGATGACCCATGCCAAAACAACGCCGTTTAGCTCCTGCTCAGCCCTGGGTTGAGTTCCAGTCGACTCCTGACGACTGGAAGAGGGCAGATCCCGACCTCCTAGCTACGATGCTGGGGCAGCTTCACCTAATCCGCGCGTTCGAGGAAACCGTGTTGGAACTGGCCGGCGAAGGTCTGGTCCACGGACCTGCTCACTCGAGCATTGGCCAAGAGGGTGGTGCGGTTGGTTCCATCATTGGGCTGCGGTCAGCCGACGGGATCAACGGCTCCCATCGAGGGCATCATCAGTTCCTAGCCAAGACCATCACGCATGTCTCGAATGGGCGCCTCAATTCTTCGGAGCTGGTGACCGCGCCCATTAACGATGTCCTTTATCGCACCATGGCCGAGATACTCGGACTCACACCCGGATACTGCAAGGGGCGAGGCGGCTCCCTGCACTTGCAGTGGTTTGAGGCAGGTGCCCTTGGGACAAACGCAATAGTTGGTGGGGGCGTCCCCCTGGCAGCGGGGAACGCCTGGGCACAGCGGAAGGCTGCGACCGATGACGTGACCATCAGCTACTTCGGAGACGGTGCGATTAATATTGGCTCCGTTCTGGAGTCGATGAATCTTGCTGCGGCTTGGAATCTTCCACTCTGTTTCTTCATTGAGAACAACGAGTTCGCGGTTGCGACGCGAGTGGATGAAGTAACTGCTGAGCCTCGGCTCTCAGGACGGGCTCTAGGTTTCGGAATTCCCTCGTGGCGGGTTGATGGAATGGACCCGCTCGCAGTGCACCTCGCGACCAAGGCCGCAGAGGAGGTCATGCGGTCCGGCGAGGGCCCCACAGTCATTGAGGCGCTCGTATACCGCTTTTTCCACCAGAATGGGGCCTATCCCGGGAGCGCATTCGGGTACAGAACGAAAGACGAGGAGACCTCGTGGCGCGAACGAGACCCGCTGATTCGGGTTGAGCGAGAAATGCGAAACCTCGGGCTTCTGTCAGACTCAGATTTCGCAGGAATGCGTGAACAATCCCAGCAGGCCATGAGCGACATCTCTCACCGTCTACTTGAGGCAAATCCTTCGGCAGACGGCAAACGCCGGGTCATCGAATCGCTCTGGCCGGATCCTGACTTTGTCAATTTCGGTATCCGGGGTGACACGAGCGAGCTTGAAGGCCTTCGCACCCTCGAGCCTCTCGAATTCCATGGTGAGGTGACCGAAGGCAGATTTATCGATGCTGTATCTGACGTTATAGGCCAACGGATGAAGACCGATGACCGCATCGTCCTGCTTGGCGAGGACGTTCACAGACTGGGGGGAGGGACTAACGGAGCGACGAAAGCCGCGCTCAAACATGCCCAAGATCGAGTCTTGGGAACCCCGATCAGTGAGAACGCCTTCGTAGGCCTTGGAGGCGGAATGGCGCTGGACGGCCGTTACCGTCCCATCGTCGAATTCATGTACCCAGACTTCCTCTGGGTGGCCGCCGACCAGGTGTTCAATCAGATCGGCAAAGCACGCCACATGTTCGGCGGAGATAACCCCATACCGCTCGTGCTGAGAACCAAAGTGGCTATGGGTACCGGCTACGGGTCACAGCACCTGATGGATCCCGCCGGGATTTTTGCAACAAGTCCCGGGTGGAGAATTGTTGCACCATCCACGGCCGCAGATTACATCGGCTTGTTCAACGCTGCTCTGCAGCTAAATGATCCGGTGCTAATCATCGAGCATGTCGATCTTTACAACGAGAAGCAAACTACTCCTAAAGCCGATCTAGACTATTTGTTGCCCTTCGGCAAGGCTGCTATCCGACGGGAAGGAGATGACGTAACCGTTATTAGTTATCTGTCCATGGTTGGACGATCGAGCACAGCCATTGAAGCAACAGGCATTGACGCTGAACTCGTAGACCTTAGGTGGCTCGATCGTGCCTCAATTGACTGGGGAACTATCGGCGAGAGCATCAAGAAAACAAACAACGTGCTTATCGTCGAAGAAGGCTCCGTGGGCACCTCCTACGGGGGTTGGCTTGCTGACGAGATACAGAGACGATTCTTCGACTGGCTGGACCAGCCAGTCGAGCGTGTGACTGGGAATGAAGCGAGCCCAAGCATCTCCATACCCTTGGAAAGGGCAGCCATCGCGCGCGAAGAAGAAATCATGGTTGCTCTAGAATCGATGCGCCAGACATGGGGAGGCGCACGATGAGCATCCTTGTGAGAATGCCTGAAGTGCTTGCAGGCGTGAAGGAGGCCGCCCTCGCAGCCTGGTTGGTTTCGCCCGGTACGGTTGTTGCAATCGGGCAACCTATTGCGGAAATCGAAACCGAAAAAGCGGTTGTCGAGTACGAATCCGAGGTTGCCGGAACCGTCGCTGGTTTCTTGGTGGAGTTGGGCACGCCGATCACTGTAGGAACACCGATCGCTGTGTTGGCCGAAGTAGGAGAGGACCTGGACGACGCACTCAAGTTAGAGATGGGTGCCGGCGCGTCGACGGGAGGGAAAGAGTCGTCGGGTTCCGCTGTCCTAACAGCAGATCCTGGCGCGCTGGTCTCGACGGAGGCTGCGCCGACTACTGATGAGGAGACTTCCAAAACCCTCACTGGTGCACGCATTTTTGCCAGTCCGATCGTGCGCCGTCTCGTGAAAGAGCGCCAACTGGACATCTCAAATATTATCGGCTCTGGACCAGGAGGCCGGATTGTCCGACGAGACCTCGAGAACCTAGAGACAAAGTCCACTACCGAGAGGACCGAAGTTCAGCCCGCTGTTTCCGCAGACAACGCTGGCGACAGGGTCCCCGGACACACATCCCCTAACGAACCTTTGGCTTCCGGCGCATACGTCGACACACCGGTCACCCCAATGAGGAGAGCCATTGCCCGTCGCCTCGTTGAAAGTAAGAGCACGATCCCGCACTTCTACCTGGTTGCCGATTGCCGCGTGGACGAGCTTCTCGTTCTACGCCGGTCAGTGAATGAAAAGGCAAACGTAAAGGTTTCCTTAAACGATTTCGTTTTGAAGGCTGTTGCTGCTGCATTTATTGAGTTCCCTCAGGCAAACGCGGTTTGGAGGGATGACGCCATTCGCAGATTCGACAATGTAGACATCGCCGTGGCGGTCGCCATCGATGATGGCCTCGTCACGCCGGTATTACGGGACGTAGGAGCGAGATCTCTCACCTCGGTTAGTAAGTCAGTTCAAGAACTCGCCACTCGAGGACGCGAAGGAAGGCTAAAACAGCACGAGTTGGAAGGCGGGTCGTTCTCCGTTTCCAACCTTGGGATGTATGGGATCACTGAGTTTTCCGCCATCATCAATCCGCCCCATTCGGGCATACTGTCAGTCGGTGCCGTGACTGAGCGTCCCGTAGTTGTAGACGGTGAGATTAAGGTCGCATCCGTCATGACAGTGACATTGTCTGGTGACCACCGCGTTCTCGACGGTTCATTGGCCGCCCAGTGGCTCTCGGCGTTCGTTCGCTATATTGAGGATCCCCTCACCCTTCTGATCTAGCATTCGCGTGCAGAAGAGATGCCCTGGCGTGATTTCATTTCCCTTCGCGTCGCCACCGCGTTCGCCCGAAGAGCAAGTCCTTCTAGGGTGCATTCGCGGGCGAACATGCTCGCAGACCCCGAAACTTAGCTTGCTCTAGGGGCGGTATAGGTGAGGCTTACATCCGCCAACAGCTGTCGTTTGCATCGACGGAGGTGCGGGCGAGGGGTAAAGGGGGCCGGTCTATATCCCCAGTAATAAGTGAGCAGGGCACCTACTGGGCTCCGGCCCACTTCCTCAGTATCTCGTGGACCAGAAATGTCCCGAGCGCCTGAGGAAATGCGCACTCCGCGCACTAGGCATGCGGTCGATATAGCCAAAAATGAGACCGTACAGCAGGCTTCCAGGACAGCCCGATGTTCTATCACGGCAAACCCCAACACCGTCGAATCCACCGGAACAAAATGAGAGGACAGCTCCATGATTGACGATTACCACGTCCGGGTTTACAAGAGCGAGCAAAACCTGGTCCGGGAGGACCAACTGGCCCATAAGATTGCGATGGTCGCGGCGGACCCGGTAGAAGTTGCCGATGCCGTCACGGAAATGGTGATTAACCGCGTCATCGACAACGCCTCGGTGGCCGTTGCGTCCCTGAATAGGGCTCCGATCGTGGCGGCCCGGGCGCAGGCGCTTGCCCATGGCCCCAGCTCCGGCGGAAAGGGAGCGAAGGTCTTTGGAATCGCCGAAAGGGTTTCGCCTGAGTGGGCTGCGTGGGCTAACGGCGTGGCGGTGCGTGAGCTGGATTACCACGACACGTTCCTGGCTGCTGACT
>JAOQAD010000032.1 GCA_025963775.1 Bacteroidota bacterium
TTCTGAAAAAAGTGAAACATTTGAAGTGAAATAATCTGTCAAAACAATATTTTTTTCTCTTATGTTAATATGGTCGCGAATGTAAAAGATCTTATCTTTTCCTGAATATTTTGTTTCAGGGCTTGAGTGAAAAAAAAGTGTCTTCAGTCTCGGCTGCTTTTTAAACAGATCCAATAGCTGCTCCCTTGGCGCCGAAAGATATGGAACCACAAGGGTTATGGATTCAACCCTTGTATCATTAAATGAGGTTAAGAAAGAAAAGATCTCATCATATTCAATTGCCTCAGGAAAATTTATCTGGTAATCCTTACATATCAATTCTTCAAATTGAGGCAATGTCTTTTTAAAAAAAAACCGGATCTCATCATTCTCTTTATGAAGATCGATCTGAGCGTTTGTGACTGTTGCAAAATGATCCCAGTATAAGCTGAGCGCGGGAAACTGGTCAGCTGCTTTCTTGGTGGTGTATACGCCCCAGTTATCCTCAACCAATCCGTCCAGGTAGCTTTTAAAATCGGGATTGCAATCACTGAGCGGAATTTTATTATTATTTGATTGCATCAGATCTGAAAAAGAGTTGGGCACCAGGATATACCGGTTCCTCTGAAGGTCGTATATGGCAGACCTTAAAAATCCTTTTACCGTGACGCAATTAGAAAATTGCATGAAAATTTCCTTCATAAAATTTTTATTATTCCCATTTCAGGCCTATTTCAGATAAGCAGTTAATGGTTTTGATAAGGAAGTGAACTCAAAATAGAGCAATCTGTATTTAGGATGGACTTTATCTCCCGCCTTTTGTGCACCCTTATGAAGACTATTATATGAGGATACAGCGAAATTCTGCTGACTCAGGGGAAGTTTACTAAAGCTTTTCTTCAGGTAATTATTTACATCTTCCATTCGTAAGTGTTTCCATTATTAATTTTTCCAGGTAATAATTGCATGGATAAGACACCATAGAGAACTGTCCAACCGGGTTTATCTCCAGGAAAACATATTCATCATCCACAGTATAAATAAGATCAAGAGAACCCGAGTTAAGACCTAATTCCTTAAATAGCTGCTTCAGCTTTTCTTCTAATTCGGAAGGAAGTTGAAATGGAATTGTTCTGTTGGGGCTTTCCTGATCATAATTCCGAAAGTCGGAGAGTGTTTTATCCGAAGCTTGCGAAAATATAGCCATTGAGTAAAATTTACCGTTCAGAAAAAAGCTCCGGACCTCAAATAATTTCTGGATTTTTTTCTGTACAAGGGTTGGAAATATTTCATGATCAGCTACTGATAAGGTTTCAGCTGTAACAGTGGAAGTATAATTAGTGTACCTTGTTTTGTTATACTCTATGGAGTTAATTTCATGATAGGGCTTTGTTATCAGCTCCTCTTTTAACAGAAGATCTCCTATCCTTGTCTTGTCGGCAAGAATGTAAGTACCGGGAATCGCTATACCTAAGTTCCTGGCTTTTAAAAGCACTATTAACTTATTTACATTTTGTTGCTTATAGTTCCCTATAATATTCAGATTTAATGCAAAGGGGAATTCTGCTACGTAATCAATTAGAGTTTCATGATGTCTTAGCATCGACTGCTCAATCATATCAAGCAATGGATCTTCCTGATCATTTAACCTTTTAGAATCACAATTCGCAAATTTTAAATGTCCGTGCCAGATCCATACCCCGCTATAATCAGACAACTTAGTCCTTATGCCATAATTTTTAAGCTCCAGTTCAATATCAATTTTATCATTGGTTAACTGGATTTCGTGCAAAACAATATCATCAGAATATGGATTGATTCTGTGAAACGGGATTCCTCTTGAATCTATCCAATCAATTACTGCGTTGGGAGTACCGAAAACATGCGAAAGAATTAACAGCATTCGCCGGAATTATTTACGTCCCCCACTCATGAACCAGTGATCATAATCGGTGTGATAATCGCCGCAATCATATTGGCCGGTACCGTCGCTGCTCATATTCCCATCCGTACCTACCCAAACAGAAGAGTCTTCGGTTCCGTATTCGGTCCTGGCAATGTAAAATTTATTACCTGGAGAATTTTTTATATCAAACGTCTTTTTAAATAAGGAGCAGTTCCCATGTGGTGTTTCTATTGCTTTCATTTTTGTTACTGTTTCCTTTACACAGCAAGGTTTTAAATTTAATTAATTATGCCACATAATTCCAGTTCATTGCCTCTGCAGTAACTACAAAAGATTCGGCCACCTGGGTGGAGGCCAAGAGTGAATATCCCGGAGCCAGATTCAAATTTTCAAAGTTAATGACACAGCAAAAGCTTTCAGCCGAGGCTGATTTATTCACATACGGCACAGGCACTTCCTTAAATAATTTTTTATTAGAGCTTGTGTCCTGTATGAATAATCTTACCATACCCGGGCTCGTACTAACCAAGGCTTTTATTGTTACAGCCTCTACCTTACAGCCCTTAAACCCGCCACCGCTTGTTCCTGCTGTAAGTACTGTACCGAGGGTACCTGTGCCATCGAGGTTGCTGTTCGCGGTTGAAATTGTTCCTATACCAGTGGCCGCAGTGTATTGCGTTGTATCCGTACGCACTGAACTTCCATAATAAGCCCAGTCAAGGCCAAATGCAATTACATTATAAGTCTGCCCAAGATTGGTGGAAGCCTTTAACACATAACCGGATTTCAGGTTAAGGTCAAGGCCTATCGTTTTCTCAAACGTTGCATCCCTGGAACTTTTAGTCGTTGCAGGGATTTCAATCTCCCCTATCGCTCTTGTATTGGTACCGTCATATATGAATAACCTCACCATGCCGATAGCTGTAATATCTCCCTGCGCTTTAATAGTCAATGTTTTTACAAGTGTTCCGTTAGATGCGCCTGTAATTACGGAACCCATTGTCCCTGTGCCATCAAGCTCGGCATTTGCCGTTGAGATGGTAACCATGCCTGTATTACCGGTATATTGTGTTTCTTCTGCCATGATCTTATTTTATTAATTATACTTCATTTCCTTCCAGGATACTTAGGCCGGATATTTCCAATCCCTTGCATCAACCATAATATGAAAAGAATTGGCAAGTTCAGTTGAGACTAAAATCTTGTAACCTGCCTGAATCTGCAAGCCAGCCGGAAAATTTATTTGCTGAACAAAACTTCTTGCTGTAGAAGACTTCGTGATGATCGGAACAGCAATTTCCGTTAAAAGCTTAGTTCCCGAGCCGGTATCCTGTACAAACAAGCGTACCATACCATCCGCTGTTGTGCTTACAATTGCTTTTATGGTTATCGAGTCTATAATGCACCCTTTCCATCCTGAACCAGAAGCGCCCGCGGTTAAGGCCGTACCATATGTTCCCGTTGTCCCATCAAGGTTCGAGTTTGCGGTAGAGATAAGTACAGTTCCTGTATTTGCAGTGTAATTAGTACTTTCAGGCCTTACCGAACTTGAGTAATATGCCCAGTCTAGTCCCTCCGCAATTACATTGAATGTTTCTGCTTTTTCAGTTGAAGCCTTCAATATATCTCCCGACTGCAGCGACAGATCAATGTCAATTGCCTTTTCAAATGTTTCATCTATCGTGGATTTGGTGACTGATGCCACTTCGATTTCCGCAATAAGTCGTGTTGTAGTACCATTGTACACAAACAATCTTAACATTCCCTCCGTAGTATTGGTAGTTGCTTTAAAGTAAACCCTTTTTACCCAGGTTCCATTTGCCGCTGCTGTAAGAACAGTACCTAAAGTCCCCGTTCCATCCAGGTTGGTATTTGCTGTTGAAATTGCTACCATCCCTGTATTGGCGGTATATTGCGTTTCTGCTGCCATAGTTATAATTTTTAGTTAATTATTTTTATATTAATTTAGTATGCCCAGTTTAGTCCTTCCGCAATCACGTAAAAAGTATCCGCTTTTTCAGTTGAAGCATACAGGATATCCCCGCTTTTTAATGTATATCCTATATTTACAATTGTTGAAAAACTATGTGTCTTTGATGACTGTGTAACAGCCGGTATATTCACTTCCGTAAGCAGATAGGCAATACCTTTGGCGCCTCCTGCAAAAGGCATAATATAAATCCTTACAATACCTCTCGTGGTATTTCCCAACGCCTTAATAATTACACTTTTTACAAATGTTCCATTGGAGGCCCCTGTTATCACACTTGAAATCGAACCTGTGCCATCCAGGTTACTGTTCGCAGTTGAAATAGTTGCCCACTTCGTACTTGCTGTATATTTGACCCGTTCGTTTATCATCTTTTATAGCGAATAAATACCTTTCTTATTAATACTGCCAATCCAGGCCTTCTGCTGTTACATGAAAAGACTCTGCATTCTCAGTTGACACATCAAGGGTATAGGAGTTTTCCAGGTTATAATTCAAATCGAGGGTAACACTGAAGCTTGGATCTATTGCTGACTTTGTTACATAAGGAACGGGGATTTCCGTAAGCAGAGCCGTTGCCCCGTGAAATACATTATGTCTCACAAATATGCGGATCATTCCAAGGGTGGTATTCCCTATTGCTTTAATTGTCAGGCTTCGTACCAGAGTCCCGTTAAAAGAACCGATCATCAGTGTCCCGAAAGCCCCTGATCCATCAAGATTAGGGTTTGCTGTATCAATTAACGCTTCGCTCGATACCGCAGTATATTGAACCCGTTCGTTTATCATGTCCGAAAAAAAATTAGAAATGTTCTAAAGCAAATTAACAACTTTACAATGCTATCGCGAAAGGGTAAAAACACCAGTTTTCATAAGATGGGTATTTATACCCATCTTATTTGTTCCTGGAAAATCATCTTGTATTTTTACACGGCTTTATGAAAAAATCACGCAGGATATTTTACACTTTCTTATGCATTTCCTTTGCCGGTTTGCTTTTCGCACACACACACTTCTGCTATAATACTTTTTACAAGCCTGCACGCCTGTATGCGGCGGCAGTTGAAGAAAGGCCGCTCGATGCCATCATAGTTCCCGGCATTCCCAGCAATGGTGGCAAATGGGGCTTTATCATGAAATGGCGTGTTTGCTGGTCGGTTTATTTATACAAAACAGGCATCACAAAAAATATTATTTATTCCGGGGGCGCTGTTTACACACCCTATACCGAAGCTGTGATCATGGCGCTGTACGCGGAAAAGATGGGGGTTCCCAAAGAGCATATTTTTACGGAAACAAAAGCGGAGCACACCACAGAAAATCTTTTTTATTCCTGGCAGCTGGCCACTAACAAAGGCTTTAAGAAGATTGGCTTTGCAACAGATCCTTTTCAATCGCTGAAGATCGAGCCCTACATAAAAAGATTCGGATTGGATGTGCGGCTTGTGCCCAGCGTGATCAGCATCATGGAGCACTTGCAGGTAAAGGAGTATAACATTGATTCATACAAGGCCTACCAGCCAGGCTTTAAATCCATCCGCGAGCGTGAAACGGAGGAAGAACAGGAATTTTATTCGAGAGGCGGAAGAATAAAAGTGAAGTGAACGATATAGTGCCGGCAGCATGTACTCCCTCCTTTCAGGAGGGCCGGGGTGGTACTTCAACTAAAAAATCCTCCAGGCTCAAAAACCCGGAGGACCATTTTTATAAAAGTTCTTTTTTATTTTTTAGAAAGATCCGTGATCTCAGCCGGCATCCCAACTGTGCAGCCCGCAGGATTCGGCATTTTCAAGGGATGATAGTTGAAGGTGATCTCCAGTCCGTCCATATCGTATTCGCTCGCCAGCTTATCTTTCGGGATAAGCGTCACTTCAGTGCCATCCTTCATAAAAACAATGACCGTTGAACAGCCCGCCGACCTGTATTTATGCGATACTTTGCCTGTAGTGGTTCCTGCAGCTGTTGCCATGGATGCTGTGCCCGTTGTTGAAGATGTTGATGAAGCAGAAGAAGAAGTGCTCTTTTTTGATTTGCATGCTGTAACTGCCATAACGCTGACCAGCAGCAGGAAGATGTATTTTTTCATAGAAGGGGGTTTAAAATCAAAGCACCCATGCATATTTCATTCCATGAATGAATTGCATGAGTGCTTTGACAGATTCTCTTGATTATTTAGTAACTACTAATTTAACAACACGCTGGAAGCTGGTATTTACTTTACCAACCCTTACCAGGTATGTTCCGCTTGCTAAATTATCAATATTGAAAGACGCTTCCACAGAAGTTCCATTTGTCATTACCTGTTTTCCGGTGATCTGTTTACCGTTAACATCAAACAGGTCAACCACCAACTCGCCCTCAACATTCAGGTTTTCACCTTTAACTGTGATCTCGTTGTTCGACTGGTATGCAGTTACCGTGTTGATATGGCTTTCTTCCTCTGCAATTCCCGTAGCACATGTTGGCAAACGGAAAGAGTAGATCCATGTTCTCGGAGAGCCTGAAGTTCCTGATCCGCCGATGTATTCGCAGGTATGCCAGAAGGTTAATCCGTCAGGGTCAAGTGAGGTTTGTGAATAATCACCAAAACGGTTCACAGTGGTTTGTGATGCAGTTCCTGCTTTCACAAAGGTTTCTGCCATAGTCATTTGCCCCAACGGGTCGGAGGCACATCTTCCTGTATAGCATAAGCTCGGGTAACCGATGTCTGTTGTAGAAGTGGTGGAAGCCGAACGTGCATAGCACAATGCAATCGCGCCATTGTCGTCCATCGCCATACTTCCCACCCAGCGGGTTTTTGTATCCGGCTGGTAAATACCTTCCTGGTATACTGTCCATACTCCCGGGGTTGCAGTGTTCTCACGCAATTCCACCCATTTGATAGCTCTCTGGCGTGGTGTTGCAGTAATAAGCACACCCCAGTTCAGTAAAATAGTGTTGTAACCGGTCCATCTCCTGTATTGCGCGCGGTATGTCGCAACTCCCCCGATACCATCCAGCATGGAGGTAGTAGATGGCTGAGGCACATCGTTCCAGCTTGAGTTATAGGTCCCGTTGAATGCAGTGGTAGTGATCTGTGTAGCAGGCGTGATCGTTAATGTTGGAGTTGTTGGCGTCCAGTTCACAGTTGCTTTGCAATATTTAACACCATCCACAGCACCTGTCCAGGAATTATCAGTGAACCAGAAGAACGGGCATGGTGTTGCAGCAGGAGGCAAACCACCGTCAGCATCAGCTGCAAGAGGGCACCAGAAGCCTGAAGTCGTACCCACGGTAAACGTAGCAGTTACAGAACGTGCAGAAGCAGTTCCCGCGAGCATTGCCGCACGTTCAAAGACGTATAAACGTCCGCCCTGGTTGGAGGTCATGTAATAGCCATCGCCCCAGATAGAGAATTTTAAATAGTCAGGAAATTGCGCGGAAGTATAAGTGTATGTGTAATACGTGCCTGTCGGATCCGGCGAAGTGGAAATAGCAATATACACATAATTGATGCTGCCTGTTCCATTTTGCCCGAACTGCGCAAGGAACCAGCGGTCAGCATACCTGTCGTACATACAGATCGGATCGCCGAGGTTACCTGTTGCCGGGGACCACAGCGCACCGATGTTCTTAGGAGCCATCAATGTAGCTCCTGTTGTTTTGTTGAATACTTTGAAAGGGGTTGCATTTACAGCCTGTACATAATGATTAGGGCCGGCAGCACCGCTTGGATCAGGAGGATATCCGCCACCGCTTTGTCCTGCAAATGAAGCTATCGGCGCAGAAGGGGAACGGTCGCCTTGCCTGGTCTGGATGGAAGAAGGATCATTGCCATAAGCAGCGCCATCTTTTTCATAGGTGAAATCAAACTTCGGAGTGCGGCGTTGCTCGCGGTCCTTTGTTTCTTCCTTTTCATAAAGATTGTCGGTTTCTTCAAAATCCGGCAGTTCGCTCAGCGGTTTTGAAATGTGGAAATCGATTGGATAAAGCACCTCAGATCCGCTGTTAACGCCATTCTGGGCCGTGATCATTGCAGATGAGAATACTCCACAAAGTAGTAGAATTTTTTTCATGGGGGGAACAATTAAAATTATTATTTTGCTTAGAGAAACTTAAATATTCTGCTAATATGCAGATATAAAATGAAAAATCCAAAGAATGGAACAAAGTATTTGCTCCGCTCCGCTGCAATTATTTTAAGGAAGTGATCTGGTTTTTTTAAGAAAAAGACACCGGATTTACTCGAGCTTCGGAAGCTCGATCTCATCCAGGACAATGAATGCAGAAGGGAATTCGGGCTGAACCTCTTTTAAGAACCTGTAAGCTTCGAGCTTGGTCCTGAAATCGCCGACACGGATATTAAAATTGGGCTGGTCGTATTTTTCGTAAGCCGGAACATCCGGGAATTTTGCAATGAATTTTGCTTTTATTTCACGTGCTTTTGTTTTGTCGGATCCGAAATGGATCTTGATGCGGTAACCTTTCAGGTTCGACTTCGCATTCACCTCCACATGCTTCGCAACAAGATCCTTTATCTTGTAATCCTGCACCAGCTCTATCTTTCCCGTGTCGGCAACGCTGGTTTGCGACCGTAATATCAAGGCGGAAAAAGAAAAGAAAACCAGTAAAAAGAAGGCTTTGATCGTGCTCATAGATTTGTATACGTGGCAAAGGTATTTAAATTACGTTCCGCAGCCAATCATCGTGCCTCATTTTATCAGAAATCTTACCGAAATAATTAAGCTTCATTTCGACAAAAGAATGAAAGCCCGGGATAAGTATTCCTTTTCACCGGGCAATTGGGGAGTATTTATTTTTAAGGGAAAAAGCAGGTTATTTAGAATGAATATAAATTAAATGTTTTTTATAAAATTTTAACTTTTTTTGAATCAGCAATTACTCTTTCTTATAAATTTGCCCCTCGAGTAAAAATACTCTTCCAGCTAAACTGGACCATTCAACAGAGCTAAATACTTAAAAATCAATATGGATACATTGTTTAAAAAGCCGAAAAAACAAATTTTCGCTATTTTTTCCTTCCTTTTTTTATCACTCATTTTTAGTACAAACAATGCATTCGCAGCCGACGGAGAGAAGATCTTCAAGCAGAACTGTGCAGTTTGTCACAGCCTTGGAAGCAACAAGATCACAGGCCCGGGCCTGGCTGGAGTTTTCACCCGCGTACCAAGCGAGCAATGGATGCACAGCTGGATCAAGAACAATGACAAAATGATCAAAAGCGGGGATGCTTACGCAGTTCAGATCAGCAAATTCGATGCATCCCAGATGACCATCTTCGAATCTACCCTCAGCGATGACGACATCACCGCGGTAATGAAATTCATCAAAGAATACAAGCCGAAAGTAGAAGGCCCGGTTGTAGCAGATACAGGCAACACAGGAACACCAAAAGAAGAAGGAGTTAACCCGCTTGCCATCCTTATCGGCGTAATTGCTTTCCTGATCGTGATCGTAGCCGTACTGCGCGGTGTACGCCACTCCCTTAAAAATTTACAGAATGAGAAAATGGGCCTTCCGGAAGAAGAAGCGATCGGACCATGGACTGAATTAAAACAGTGGATCAGCTCCCACAAGCGCACCACTACCGTGATCATCCTCATCATTACCGGGGGCTTGCTCACCAGCGCATGGTACGGATTAAAAGGCATCGGTGTTTACGCTGATCCTGACCAGAAAATGGAATACCACCCGGAACAGCCGATCGCATTCTCTCACAAGATCCACGCCGGCGACAATGCCATCAACTGCCAGTACTGCCACTCAGGCGTTGAAAGAAGTAAAACAGCCGGCATCCCTTCCGTGAACGTTTGTATGAACTGCCACAAAGGAATTTCCAAAGGAAAACTGCCTGGCGGAACTGAAGAGATCGCAAAAATTTATGCCGCTGCAGGATGGGATCCTGAAAAAGGCGAATACAACAAACCGCAAAGCCCTATCAAATGGGTTAAAGTTCACAACCTCCAGGACTTCGTATTCTTCTCCCACCAGCAGCACGTGAAAGTAGGTAAGCAGGAATGCGCTACCTGCCATGGCGATGTGAAAACAATGACCACGGTGGCGCAGGTGAAACCGCTGACCATGGGATGGTGTATCGACTGCCACAAAAAGACAGAAGTACCGGGCATGAAAGACAATCCGTATTATGAAAGCCTGCACAAAAAACTGGCTGAAAAATACAAAGGCCAGCCGATCACTGTTGATAAAATGGGCGGGATCGATTGCGTAAGATGTCACTACTAATCCGCAAACAGGAACAGCGGTAGACAACCAACGAAACTTTAGAATTTAGAATTTCAAGATTTAGAATTTATAACAGATATGGCAACAAAAAAATACTGGAAAGGATTAGAAGAATTAAACAATAATCCTGAGTTTGTTCAAAAGGCGAATAGCGAATTTGCTGAACAACTGCCTGTAGAAAAATTCCTCGAAGACAAAAGCCTGGAGAACGACGGCACCAACCGCCGCGATTTCCTTAAGTTTTTAGGCTTCAGCGTAACGGCCGCATCACTGGCTGCCTGCGAAACTCCTGTAAACAAAGCAATTCCTTATGTTGTAAAGCCTGAAGAGATCACTCCCGGCGTTGCCAACTGGTATGCTTCAACGTACTTCGATGGAAACGATTACGCTTCCATTATTGTAAAAACACGCGAAGGCCGCCCGATCAAGATCGAAGGAAATGACCTTTCCGGCATCACAAAAGGCGGAACAAATGCACGTGTCCAGGCTTCCGTTCTTTCCCTGTATGATTCTTCCCGCTTAAGCGCGCCAATGGCCAATGGCAATTTAACCACATGGGCTACTGCCGATAAAGAGATCGGGAACAAGCTGGCTGCCATTGCAGCAAAAGGCGGTGCTATCCGCATCCTCTCCTCTACCATTATCAGCCCTTCCACAAAGGCTGTAATTGCTGAATTTGCAGCAAAATACCCAACTACAAAACTTGTTACCTACGATGCAGTTTCCTTCTCGGGAATGGTAAAAGCAAATGCACAGTCGTTCGGGCAGGAAGTAATTCCGTCATACAACTTTGACAAAGCTGAAATTATCGTAAGCATCGGTGCTGATTTCCTTGCAAACTGGCTGTCTCCAATTGAAACTGCCGGCCAATACGCGAAAACACGTAAAGTAGGCAAGAACAAAAAGAGCATGTCAAGGCATTACCAGTTCGAGTCCAACTTATCATTAACAGGTGCAAACGCCGATTACCGCGAGCCTGTTAAGGTTTCTGAGCACGGAAAGGTCGCTGTTAACCTGTACAATGCAGTTGCCAAGATCGTTGGCGGATCATCGCTTTCCTCTTCTGCACTTGCCTGCGACAATACCATCGCGAAAGCTGCGAAAGACCTTGCTGATAACAAAGGAAAATCGCTTGTTGTAAGCGGATCGAACGACATGTACGTTCAGCTGGTAGTGAACGGCATCAACCAGATGCTTGATAACTACGGCAAAACGATCGACATTGAAAATCCGAACTATACACGCCAGGGCGATGATGCAGCATTTGCTGACCTCGTTGCTGAAATGGCTTCAGGTAAAGTGGATGCACTCATCACCTACAACACAAACCCTGTTTACACAGCTCCTGCAGCACTGAAATTTGCAGATGCCTACAACAAGGTTGGATTGCGCATCTCCCTCGCCGACAGGGCTGATGAAACAGCTTCCATGGCGCATTATATCTGTCCTGATCACAACTACCTTGAATCATGGAACGATTTCAATCCTAAAAAAGCACACTACTCATTATCACAGCCAACCATCTCTCCTTTGTTCTCCACACGCCAGGCGCAGGAAACATTATTGAAATGGAGCGGCAATAACAGCGATTACCATTCTTACATCCAGAAGAACTGGATGGAGCGCGTGTTCCCGATGCAGGGCAAACACATGATCTTCAACGATTTCTGGAACCATTCCCTGCATGATGGAGCTATTGAAGTTGGAAAAGGCGGGGACATGGAAATGAACGGCATGGCCGACAGCGTAAAAGCTGCACCGCTTGCTGTAAAAGCTGAGAAGAAAAAAGAAGAGCCGAAAGAGGAAGCAAAACCGGTTGCGAAAGTGGACCTGGGTGAAGCTGCTGCTAAGATCGCTGCTGTTAAAGGAGCATCCGAGCCTTCATTCGAGCTTGCATTGTACGAAAAAGTAGGGATCGGTAACGGTAACCAGGCAAACAACCCATGGTTACAGGAATTACCGGATCCTATCACAAAAATAACCTGGGACAATTACGTGACCATGTCGCCTTTGGATATGGAAGGTAAATATGACCTTATGGAGCGCCAGGACAGGGAAGCAAGTGTTGTAAACGTTACAGTGAACGGCACCACCGTTAAATTACCTGTTGTCCCTCAGCCGGGCCAGGCACGCGGAACCATCGGTATCGCTGTCGGATACGGAAGAGACAAGGCAGGTAACCTGAGCATGAGAACAGGAAGTGTTATCGGCCAGAATGCTTACCCATTCATCCAGCTGATGAACGGAAGCATGATGTACGGAGCCCTTGATGCAAAAGTGGAAAGTGCAAACGAAACAGTTGAAATGGCAGGCACGCAGGTTCACCATACATTGATGGGCCGTGACATTGTGAAGGAAACTGTTCTTACAGAATACCAGAAAGATGCAAAAGCAGGTAACGCAGACGAAATGCTTGTTACCCACTCCGGGAAAGTGAAAATGTCGGAGGTTGACCTTTGGGATTCATTTGACCGGCCCGGCCACAAATGGGGTATGACCGTCGATCTTAACTCCTGTATCGGTTGCGGATCATGCGTTGTAAGCTGTACTGCAGAGAACAACGTTGCCGTGGTTGGTAAAACACAGGTGATGAAAACACGCGAGATGCACTGGCTGCGCATCGACCGTTACTACACTACAAAATGGCCGAATGAAGGCAAAAAAGCGAAGGAAAAAGCACACGAAGAAGGTGTTGGAGCGATCGATATGTACCTCGATATGGAAAACCCGGATGCATTGAACCCGAAAGTGGTGTTCCAGCCGATGCTTTGCCAGCACTGTAACCATGCACCATGCGAAAACGTTTGCCCGGTGCTTGCTACAAACCACAGCTCTGACGGACTCAACCAGATGACCTACAACCGTTGCGTAGGAACACGCTACTGCGCAAACAACTGCCCTTATAAAGTTCGCCGTTTCAACTGGTTTAACTACAACGCAAACCCTGACTTTACTTTCAACCCTACACAGGACGACTTAGGACGCATGGTATTGAACCCTGACGTTGTTGTACGCTCACGCGGTGTAATGGAAAAATGTTCGATGTGCGTTCAGCGGATCCAGGGCGGTAAGCTCGAGGCGAAAAAAGCAGAGCGCAAGCTGAAAGACGGCGAGATCAAAACAGCCTGCCAGCAATCATGCCCTACCAACGCGATCATTTTCGGAGATCTGAACGACGAAGAAAGCGCAGTGGCAGTACTGAGAAAAGAAGATGAGCGTAACTTCTACGTACTCGAGGAGGTAGGAACAAAACCAACATTATCTTACCTGACAAAAGTAAGGAACTGTGAGGAAGCTGAATTCCACAATGAGCACGAAGCAGTAAAAGAAGAAAAAGCAGGAGCTTAACAATAATTCAACAAACAACAAATCGTAATTAAAGAATATGCAGCACGAATCGGAAATCAGAGAGCCGTTAATCCTTGGTAAAAAATCGTATCATCAGATCACTGAAGATATTGTAAGGCCAATTGAGGGCAAAGCATCCAAGCAATGGTACATGCTTCTTACCGTATCCATTATCTGCTTCCTTTGGGGTATCGGATGCTTGTGTTACACAATCGGTACAGGTATCGGGGTTTGGGGTTCCAACAACGGTGTTGACTGGGCCTGGGACATCACCAATTTCGTATGGTGGATCGGTATCGGACACGCAGGAACGCTGATCTCTGCGGTACTTTTGTTATTCCGCCAGAAATGGAGAATGGCGATCAACCGCTCTGCTGAAGCGATGACGATCTTTGCCGTAATGTGTGCAGCTATCTTCGTATTGTTACACACCGGCCGGCCATGGCTCGACTACTGGCTGTTTCCATTGCCAAACCAGTTCGGTTCCCTTTGGGTGAACTTTAACTCCCCGCTGATGTGGGACGTTTTCGCGGTATCGACTTACTTCTCTGTATCGCTTGTATTCTGGTACACCGGGCTTATTCCTGACTTCGCAATGATCCGCGACAGGGCTGTAAAGCCTTTCGCTAAGAAGATGTACGGAATCCTGAGCTTCGGCTGGGGCGGAAGCGCACGTCACTGGAGCCGCTTCGAAGAGGTTTCCCTGGTTCTTGCAGGATTATCCACTCCACTTGTATTCTCCGTTCACTCGATCGTATCCACCGACTTTGCCACATCCGTAGTACCGGGCTGGCACACCACCATCTTTCCTCCTTATTTCGTTGCCGGTGCGGTATTCTCCGGTTTCGCAATGGTATTGACCTTATTGCTGATCATGCGTAAGATCTACAACCTCGAGAATTACATCACCATCAAGCACATCGAATACATGAACATTGTAATCATCGTTACAGGTTCGATCGTGGGTGTTGCTTATTTAACTGAGCTGTTCATCTCTTGGTATTCAGGTGTTGAGTACGAGCAGTACGCATTCCTTAACCGCGCAACCGGCCCATACTGGTGGGCATACGCAGCGATGATGACCTGCAACGTGATCTCCCCCCAGCTGTTCTGGTCGAAAAAATTACGTACGAACTTAATGTTCACCTTCGTTATGTCCATTATCGTAAACATCGGTATGTGGTTCGAGCGCTTTGTGATCATCGTACCTACGCTGTGCCGTACATTCCTTCCTTCTTCCTGGAACATGTATCATCCAACATTTGTGGACATCGGGATCTATACCGGTACCATCGGGATGTTCTTCACCTTCTTCCTGCTGTTCACCCGTTATTTCCCGGTGATCGCACAGGCAGAGTTGAAATCGATCATGAAATCATCAGGACAGGAATACAAGGAAAAACATGCAGCCGGACACGGCCATGAAACTGAAGGCGGACACCATTAATGACTTAACCGGACTGTCATTCTGAGCAAAGTAAAATGCTTGAAGAATCCGGTTCGGCTAACAAAGACTACTAAATTAAAACAAAGAATATTCAACAAGATAAGATATGAGCAACATAGTAATCCACGCAATTTACGATGATGAGGAGCCATTGCTGGCCAATGCAAAACAGATCCGTTCGCAGGGCTTCCGCATAAAGGATGCGTTCACTCCATTCCCGGTTCACGGACTGGATGCTGCAATCGGGCTTCCAAGGACACGCATTGCGATCTGCGCATTTATATACGGCCTTACAGGCGCTTCCCTGGCCACATTAATGATGTGGTACATGATGGTAGGCGACTGGCCTACAGATGTGGGTGGAAAGCCAAGCTTCTCCTATTACATGAACGTGCCTGCATTTATTCCTATCACATTCGAATCAACGGTTCTTTGTGCTGCACACGGAATGGCGATCACATTCTTCTTAAGAAGCTGGCTGGTACCGGGAGCAAAAGCAAAAAATCCTGATCCGCGCACCACTGATGATAAATTCATGATGGTGATCGAAACAAAAGAAGAGAACAGGGCAACGATCGAAGGCTTGTTAAAAAGCGGCGGAGCATCGGAGATCCATTACAAATAGTCCGGAAATAAAAGAATACAGGTTTTAGTACAGATTCGTAATTCGTAGTAACAATATGAACAGAAAGATAACAAAAGTAATTTCATTGATGGCGGTTTTCGGCTGTGTTGCCATAGCGTTCACCTCCTGTGAAAAACGCGACGCCAACAGCCCGGGCGTTGAATTCATGCCTGACATGTACCGCTCTCCTTCCCTGGAAAGCAACATGGCTTATGTAAAGATCGAAAACGGCAAGGAAACAGGAGATACATTACAGGCAAACAGGATGCCGGTTGCAGGCACCATCGCACGTGGGTACATGCCTTATACATACCCGAACACGGCTGAAGGATATGAAGCTGCAGGCGCTAACCTGCACAACCCGCTGGAAAACAATGCTGCAAACCTGAAAGAAGGAGAAGAACTGTACGGAAAATTCTGTGTGCACTGTCATGGTGCAGGCGGGGAAGCTGACGGCCTTGTTGCCGGAAAATTACCCGGGCCTCCACCGGCATACAGCACGCTGAAAAATTTACCTGAAGGAAAAATGTTCCATACCATTACTTACGGAAAAGGTTTGATGGGCGCTCATGCACCGCTGCTGTCGCAGGAAGAAAGATGGAAAGTGGTCCTGTACATTCACAAATTACAGTTCCCGAACGGCAAACCTACAGCAAGTGATTCCGCTGCTGTTGCGAAACCGGCAGCACCAGTTAAATAATTTGAGTAAAAAGTATATTCGAGATAAAAAGAAAAATTACAATTGATATGACTAACTTAAACTATACGTTTACAAACAGGACCAGGAACATCACTTTTGGTTTAATGGCGATAGGCTTGATCACAATAATCGCGGGCTTCCTGATGACAGAAGGGCCGGAGAACGAGCATCATACACGCGTATGGGCGAACCTTCTTGTGAACGGTTATTTCTTCATGGGCATTGCCCTGCTGGCTACGTTCTTTATGGCATTGCAGTACGTTGCCGAAGTGGCATGGTCTGTAGCTGTAAAACGTGTTTACGAAGCCGTATCAAGCTACCTTCCTGTCGGCGCGATCATCATGTTCCTTATTTTACTGGCTGGCCAGTTCCAGGCACATCACCTGTACCACTGGATGGATCCGGCAACCATTGACCCGACTTCACCTGAATACGATGAAGTGATCGCCGGGAAAGCAGGTTATTTTACTCCATGGTTCTTCTGGCTGAGAACGATCCTTTACTTAGGCGTATGGTGCTATTTCCAGCGCATGTTCATTAAAAATTCTGCTGAGCAGGATTTACAGGGAGGCACTGCCATCCACTTCAAAACAATGGGTAAAGCTGCAACATTCATGGTATTCTTCGCGGTAACTTCTTCCACTTCTGCATGGGATTGGATGATGTCGCTGGATGTACACTGGTTCAGCACCATGTACGGATGGTACGCATTCTCCGGAATGTGGATCAGCGCAATGATCATGATCACATTAATAGTATTGTACCTGAAGCGCAAGGGTTACCTCGAGCAGGTGAACGAAAGCCATATCCACGATCTTGGAAAATGGGTGTTCGCGATCAGCTTCCTCTGGAGCTACTTATGGTTCATGCAGTTCATGCTGATCTGGTACACTAACATTCCTGAGGAGATCATTTATTTCCAGGAGCGCCTGCACGATTTTGGTTACATGGCACTGATGTGGACCGTGTTCTTCCTGAACTTCGCATTCCCGATGGTGTTGCTGATGAGCCGCGATGCAAAACGCAATTATTTCTTCCTGACATTTGTAGGCTCTATCATTTTCATCGGCCACTGGCTGGATGTGTTCATGATGGTAATGCCTTCAGCGGTTAAGAGCCACTGGCACTTAGGCTGGGTGGAGATCGGAATGGCGCTTGGCTTCCTCGGATTGCTCCTGTTTGTGATCCACAGGGCATTGTCGAAAGCTCCGCTCATGGTACAGAAACACCCTTACCTGGATGAGACCTTGCACCACAATGTTTAATATTTTTTGACGAGAGAAATAAAAAAATAACGAATAACAACCCAACGCTACAGCATCGTTGGATAAATTTGATACTACTATGATAAAGTTTTTAGTTTACGTTGCCATTATCCTAACAGTTCTTGCAGTTGGCTATTTAGTCCGTGTATTCGAACTTGCGTCGAGTTTAAAAGGCAAAAGATCGGAAGAGATCACAGAGAAGGACAACCGCCTGATGGGTAGGATCATGCTGGCCTTCGTGGTGGCTTTCTTTTTATTCGTGATCTGGCAATTGAAAAGCTATGGCTGGAGAATGCTTCCTGAAGCAGCTTCTGTTCATGGAAAAGAGCTCGACTGGCTGTTCAACTTTAACATGGGGATTCTTTGGTTCGTATTTGTTATCACTCACATCCTTTTGTTTTACTTCGCTTATAAATACTACGGAAGAAAAGACAACCGCGCTACTTATTTCCCGCACGACAACAGGCTGGAGATGATCTGGACCGTGATCCCTGCAATTGTACTGGCGGTGATCGTGATCTATGGTATCAAAACATGGAACCACATTACAGCAGTTGCAGATCCTAACTCACAGGTGATCGAGCTGTATGCAAAACAATTCGACTGGACAGCACGCTATGCAGGAGTTGACAATACCCTCGGAGCTTCCAACTACAAACTGATCACCGGCACAAACGACCTGGGAATGGATTCCACCAGCCAGGCAGGAAAGGATGATATCATAGTAAAGAATGAGCTGCACATTGTTGTGAACAGGGAAGTTGAATTCAAATTCAGGTCGCGCGATGTGATCCACAGTGCTTATTTCCCGCACTTCAGGGCACAGATGAACTGTGTTCCGGGTATGACCACCATGCTGCACTTCACTCCTACCATCACTACTGCGGAAATGCGTAAGAAGCCGGAAGTGATCGCACAGATGGCAGGCATCAATGCAATACGCAAGGCACGCGGCGATAAGCCGGAAGAGTTCAACTACATTTTATTATGTAACAAGATCTGCGGAAACAGCCACTATAACATGCAAATGCAGGTCATTGTTGAAACAGAAGCTGAATACAACGAATGGATGAAATCCAAAATGCCGAAAAAAGAAGCAGCACCAAAAGAGGCAGCCAAAGAAGTAGCAGGCAACTAAAAGAGAACGAAAAGAAAAATTAACAAACATCAATAAAGTATACAATATGTCAATGGAGAATCACGGTCATCACGATAATCACGGAAGCCACGAACATCAGGGTCACCACGATGAGCATCATCATGAAGAATCTTTTGTGAGCAAATACATTTTTAGTATGGATCACAAGACCATCTCACGCCAGTTCTTAGTTACTGCCGTGATCATGGCAACATTTGCAATGATCATGTCAATGCTGTTCCGTTTACAGCTGGCATGGCCAAACGAACATTTTGGCTTCATCAACTGGATCCTTGGTGATAAATGGGGCAAGGACGGAATCCTTGAGCCGGGAATGTACATGGCACTTGTGACCATCCACGGAACCGTAATGGTGTTTATGGTGTTAACAGGCGGACTGAGCGGTACGTTCTCCAACCTGCTGATCCCTTACCAGATCGGTGCACGCGATATGGCATCCGGGTTCCTGAACATGCTTTCCTACTGGTTCTTCTTCCTGTCGAGCGCGATCATGATGGCTTCCTTCTTTATTGAAACAGGCCCTGCATCCGGCGGCTGGACGGTTTATCCTCCTTTAAGCGCATTACCACAGGCAATGGACGGATCCAAATTAGGTATGACCTTCTGGTTATTATCCATGACGGCTTTCATCGTGTCTTCTTTACTTGGTGGTTTGAACTACATCATCACCATCATCAACTTACGTACAAAAGGTATGTCGATGACACGCTTACCGCTTACGATCTGGGCGTTCTTCGTTACTGCGATCCTTGGTGTGCTTTCCTTCCCTGTTTTATTATCCGCTGCATTGCTGCTGATCTTCGACAGGAGCTTCGGAACATCGTTCTACCTGTCCGACATTTACATCGGCGGACAGGCACTGGAGCAAACAGGTGGTTCCCCGATCCTTTACCAGCACTTGTTCTGGTTCTTAGGTCACCCGGAGGTATACATCATCATCCTTCCGGCACTGGGTTTAACTTCTGAGATCATTTCCGTAAATGCACGCAAGCCGATCTTCGGTTACCGCGCAATGATCGGTTCCATTATGGCGATCGGGTTCCTCTCCTTCATCGTTTGGGGCCACCACATGTTCATCACCGGTATGAACCCGTTCTTAGGATCTGTGTTCGTGTTCACCACCTTACTGATCGCGATCCCATCTGCTGTAAAAGCATTTAACTACATCACTACCCTGTGGAAAGGTAACATCCGCTTTACCCCGGGTATGCTTTTCGCTATCGGCCTGGTATCTACTTTTATCTCCGGCGGTTTAACAGGGATCATCCTCGCGGATTCAGCGCTTGATATTCCTATCCACGATACGTATTTCGTTGTTGCCCACTTCCACATTGTAATGGGTGTATCTGCAATCTTAGGAATGCTTGCCGGTGTGTATCACTGGTTCCCTAAAATGTTCCTGCGCCACATGAATAAGAAGCTTGGCTATGTTCACTTCTGGCTGACATTCGTTTCTGCTTACGGCGTGTTCTTCCCGATGCACTTCTTAGGACTTGCCGGTGTTCCCCGCAGGTACTACTCGAACACTGCATTCCCGATGTTCGACAACCTGGTTGATATCAACGTGCTGATCACCTGCTTCGCTATCTTAGGCGGACTTGCACAGATCATCTTCCTGTTCAACTTCTTCTATTCTATGTTCCGCGGGCCTAAATCAACACAAAACCCATGGCACGCGAACACACTGGAGTGGACAACACCAATGGCAAACACTCACGGGAACTGGCCCGGCGCATTGCCTGTAGTTCACCGCTGGCCATACGATTACAGCAAGCCTGGCAAGGAAGCTGATTACGTTCCTCAAACCGTTCCACTGGCTGAAGGCGAAGTGGATGGCGGAGGGCATCATTAATAGACCTCACCCCGGCCCTCTCCAAAGGAGAGGGAGAAACAAAAATATAGCAGATCCCTGTTCGCAATGCGGACGGGGATTTTGTTTTACAAGGCATCAATCATTCTGTATCTTTGTACTGTGTTAAAGCGCCTGGCCATATCCCTTTTATTTCTCTCCCTCATTTCCGTGATCCGGGCGCAGCCTACCCTCGACACCATTAAAGACTGCCTGAAAAAAAAGCCACAGGTATTCGCCAAACTGGATGGACGTAACTCCTTTATTGAGAACAGCAGGGCAAAGATCTTCGGTTTAAAGCTCGGGATCAGCTATGGAAAGCGGGTGCATTTCGGGCTTGGCTACAACCAGCTGTACCCGCCGGCAAGCGCCTTTGACAAAAAGATCTATTTCGCTGACAGCTGGGGAGAGCCCTATCCCATTACCGCACACCTGCACATGTATTACATTTCCGCTTACGCTGAATATACCTTCTATCAAACGAAACACTGGGAACTGAGCATGCCGTTGCAAATCGGTATTGGTAAAAGTTATTACAATTACCTCTTCCTTGGAAAAACAGTCAAGACAGATGAAACCTTCAATTTTATTTATGAACCGGCGGTTTCGATCCAATACAAATTTGTGAAATGGTTTGGTGTGGGCGCGGATGTGGGCTATCGCTTTATGCTTACGAACGACAGGCACCTGAACAGGAGCTTTACTTCACCTACTTATGCATTCAAGTTCCTGGTTTATTACGGGGAAATTTTTAAGAGTGTGTTTCCGAAAAGTAAATTGGCGAAGAGGATGTGACCGGTACTACCACCCCTGGCCCCTCCTAAAAGGAGGGGAAGGCCTTCGTGGAAAGCTCTTAATGAAATTTAAAAGCAGACACCCTTTAAGCAGGATCTACTCCCTCCTTTTAGGAGGGTTGGGGTGGTACAGAACTACATTTACACCCGCACGCCTATCACCAGCACATCATCCACCTGCTCGTGTGAACCTCTCCATTGATTGAACGCTTTTTCCAATTCCTGCTTTTGAATATCCATCGGTTGATGAGCAATGGAAATAAGGATCTCTTTGAAATTTTTCGTCATCAGCTTCTTTCCTTTATCACCACCGAACTGATCGGCATAACCATCGGTGAAGAGATAAAATATATCACCGGGAACAAAGCTAAGCTCATTGTTTACGTACTGAAAATCAAGTGGTGTAAAGCCGCCGATCGCGGATTTGGAAGGTGCATATTCTGTTAATTCACCGGAAGAGATTTTATACAATGTGCGGTTCGCTCCGGCATATTCCAATTTATTATTTTCAACATCGAAGGCACAAAGTGCAATGTCCATTCCATCGCGGGATGTTGAACCGAGATCATTTTGTTTGAGTGCCTCTTTCACGCCGTTGTTCAATTCTCCAAGGATCGCGGAAGGCTTTGTTAATTTTTTTTCCTGCAAAGCAAAGTTAAGCTTGTCGTTCCCGATCATGCTCATAAAAGCGCCCGGAACACCATGTCCTGTACAATCCGCAGCAGCTACAAAACACAGGTTTCCGGATTTCCTGAACCAGTAAAAATCGCCGCTTACAATATCCTTCGGTTTGAACAGCACAAACGATTCGGGAAAAATCGCATGGATCTCTTTTTCGACGGGAAGCATAGCATGTTGAATTGTTTTTGCATATTCAATGCTATCGGTGATCTCCTTTTTCTGGTGCTCAATAAGCGTGTTCTTCGATTGCAGGTCCTGGTTCTTATTCAGGATCTCGATCTTTTGCTGTCCGAGCAACGTGTTTGCACGCTTTTTATTCCGGTATGCGAATAAGAGCGCAACCGCCAAAGCGATGAACAGCAGCCCGATCCCGGCAACCGAATTGCGGATGTTCCGCTCGATGGTCTTGTCCTTTTCAAGCAGCACGATCATCTGCTCTTTCTTATCCGTATCGTATTTTGTCTGCAGCTCATTCAACTGCTTGCTGCTTTCTTCGTTGAACAATGTGTCTTTCACCTGGTCGTACATCAGTTCATAACGATAGGCCTGCTCGTAATCGCTCTTGCGCGCATAGGCATCGGCAATGTGTGAATACGATTCCTTCATGGAGGATTTCAATCCCGCTGCCTTTGCGCAGATGATACCCTTTTCGTAATAATAAATCGCCGAATCGTACTGTTTCCGGGTTTTAAAGAGATAGCCGAGATTGATGTAAGGGCTTACCATTTTCACCGTATCATTTTCCTCTTTGTTCAGCTGGAGTGAAAAGCGGAGGGCCGCTTCGGCCTTCACGTAATTCTTTAAGGTGGTATACAGCTGCCCGATGTTATTCAGGCAGGTGATGCGGTCGCCGGTGTTACCTGTTTTTTCAGCTATTGCAAGGGCTTTGTTATAATATTCCAATGCCTTGTTAAGGTCTTTCTTCTCATCGTACATGATGGCAATGTTGTTATAGGCATGAAGGATACCCATCTCATTGTTCAGTTTCAGCTGGATCTCGAGGGATTTCTGATAATAGAGCAGGCTTTGATCAATATTCTTTTGCGTGTAGTATAAGTTACCGAGACTGTTGTACACAATGCCAACGCCGTTCGTAAAATTGATCTCCTCGAAATACCTGAGCGCCTTCAGGTAATAATCCAGTGCCATGGCCGATTTTCCCTGGTCATCGTAGATGTTACCGATATTATTGTAGGAAGCCCCGAGGCCTTTCTTATCATTGATCTCCAGCCGGATGTCCAGCGCCTGCTGGTGATAGTAAAGCGAGCTATCGTAAATGCCATTGTAAAAATAAGTGCTGCCGATGTAATTGAGCGCCCATGCCTTGTTCTTCTGATCGCCTGTTTTCTCAGCGAGCTTAACCGCTTCAACGCCGAAGGATAATGCTTTATCCTTACTGTCGTAGCAGTAATATTTTTCCAGCTGGATCAGTGCCTGGATGCGGGTGCTGTCCGGAATATTCTTTTTTAACAACTGCTCCAGGCTGTCTGCATTCTGTGAGAAAGCAGTTGTTCCGGTGATGATCGTTAAAAATAAAAACAGGCGGAAGCAATTAAATTTCACGGGCAGATCATTTATAAAAACAAAGATAAACAAATTGAATTTGTGATGTAACCGGCCGCTTCCCGGGAATTATTAAATAAAAAATCCCAGCGGATTATCGCTGGGATCTTGTCTATCAACGGGTAAGGAATCTGCAAGAGTAAACATTCAGCAGAGATCCCGTGTCGTGGCACGGGATGACACAACACACTGCAAGCATTGCAGAGATTCTGTGTCAAGCACGGAATGACGATGATCCGAGTAATAATTTAACTCCCCTACTGCTGGGTTAAGAGTGTAACATGCCCCACGAAATCGTGGTAGCGCTGTTCGAAATCGCGCACTGTTATTTTATAAACGTAAACACCTGATTCGGCGGTTTTGCTGCCGTTGTTCGCTTTACCATCCCAACCTGTTTGAATATCTTCTGTCTGGTAGACCATTTCTCCCCACCTGTCGAAGATCATCATTTTAAATTCGGAGATCTCGGAGCCTTTGGCAGTGAAGTAATCGTTGGTGCTGTTTCCGTCGGGCGTGAAAGCATTCGGGATGTAGATGGTGAACACGGGACGCACCTCGATCTTCCGGATGATGGTATCCATACAACCGGCGCTGCTTGAGGTGTACAGCTTCACCTCGTATTCGCCCTTATCTGCGTAAGTGTGCTGCGGGTTCGCGACTGTTGAAGTTCCTCCGTCACCGAATTCCCATGCATACGAAACGGCATTCTGCGACAGGTTGTAAAATTTATAGATCGGGCTGATGGTAGTACCGTCCATTCCTTCCGTGCTGAAATCCGCAATGGATCCCTGGTTTACGGTAATGTTACAGGTGCTGGCTGCGGTGCTCACACATCCGAAAGGAGAGGTGACTGTGAGCGAAACATTGTACAGGCCGGTGTTTCCATAGGTATGCACAGGATGTTCAAGTGCTGATGCATAGCCATCACCAAAGTTCCAGTTGAATTGTGATGCACTGTTCGTTCCTGAATTTTCTGCAAAAGCAGCATTCACTTCATTACATGCAACAAGCGTTTGCGGTGAAAGTGTTACCACCGGAAGAGGGTTCACTGTCACCGGAATGGAGCCTGTAACGCTGTTTCCACAGGCATCAGTAACTGTTACCGTGTAGGTTATTGTTGCAGGAGGCGAAACTGTGAAAGGCCCGTTTCCTGTACCAAGTCCGCCGCTCCAGTTAACCGTTACAGGCCCGGTGCTGCCGCTCACTGTTGACGAGATCGTTGCAGTGCTACCGTAACAGATAGCTGAAGCGCCGCTCACTGTTAAATTTGCCGCTGTTAAAGAAGTCACATTGATCGCTACTGTGGAAGCAGGGCTGACACAGCCGTTTGCATCCATCGCGGTAACGCTGTATGTGAAAGGCGATGCAGGGCTTACCGTTTGGCTTGCACCGGAACCAATACCTGTCCAGTTATAAGTGTAAGTGCCGGTACCGCCGGAAGCTGCCGCTGTGATGTTGGTATTTTGTCCGAGGCAGATCGTGGTTGCACCTGCGGCATTCACTGTTACAGCAGCAGGCTGGGTGACTGCAAGGCTCGAGCCTAAGGTGCATCCGTTACCATCGGTCACGGTGACCGAGTATGTTCCCGGGCACAAACCGGTTGCACTCGCGCTGGTTCCGCCTGTTGGCAGCCATTGATAAGAATAACCCGGCGTTCCTCCCGAAGGGATCACAACCGTTTGTCCGTTGCAGGCACCATTACAGGTAACAGGGTATGCTGCGGAAGCGATGGCTAATGCAGGTGGTTCAGTAATGGAGACAAAAGAATTAGCAATGCAATTATTCGCATCTGTTACAGTTACAAAATAATTTCCGGGAGCAAGCCCGCTTACCGACTGCGTATATTGTGCAGGACTTGTGCTCCACATGTAGCTGTATGTGCCGGTACCGCCCGATGCACCAACGGTTGCAAAACCATCGGCAAGGCCGTTACAGGAAACGTTGCTTACAACCATCCCGTTTGCAGTAAGTGAAGGAGGCTCTGCGATCGTGATGTTTGCTGTTGTGCTGCAGCCATTCGCATCGGTGATGAGCGCCGAATAATTTCCGGCTGCAAGATTTGTTGCTGTAGCCGCAGTTTGCACCGGGCTTGTATTCCAGCTATAGCTGTAAGCGCCCGTACCGCCGGAAGCTGTTACCGTTGCAGCGCCATTGGAACTGCCATAGCAGGTAACATTGCTTTGTGCTGATGTGAAAGCCACAGCAGTTGGAGGTTCTGTAATATTAACTGCAGCGGTTGACAGGCAACCATTGGCAGTGGTGATCGTAACGCTGTAAATGCCAGGTGCCAGGCCGCTTATGGTTGCAGTGGTAGCACCATTCGACCAGAGATATGTGTAAGGCGGGTGTCCTCCGCTCACATTCGCTGTTGCGGAGCCATTCGCAGCACCGAAGCAGGAAACATTTACGGAATTGATCACAAGGTTGCCGGGTGCTGCTCCGTTCACAACTGTAGCAGTATCAGAGCTTGTACAGCCTCCTGCACCAGTCACGTTTACGGTGTATGTTCCGGCAGAAAGCCCGTTCTGATCATAATTTGTTCCGCCACCGATCCATTGATACGTGTAAGGGCCTGTTCCGGCAAGCACCTGCACTTCTGCAGTTCCGTTGGAAGCGCCGCAATTCGCAGACGTTGTGGAGGTAGTCAGCGATAAACCTGTTACCGTGATGCAGAAGGAGAATGTCTGGCTTCCGTTATACGGACAATTATCATCACGGACTGTTATTGTAAAGCAATGGGAAGCAGTGCTGATGTCGGCTGCAGTTGGTGTCCAGCTGAATGTTCCGGCAGGACGATAACCTGCAGAGGAACTGAACGAAGCTCCTGCAATTGCATTGTTCCAGTTGATGGAAACATTTTGAGTAGAGTCTATATCATAAGAAGAGATCACAAAATTAAGCGGAACACCAGCGCAGGCTGTAAGTGAATACAGGCCGGTGTTATTGATCCCGTTCACATACGGGTTGTTGTTGGTGCAGTTGATGGTGCGCAGCTGGATATCACGCATTACACTACCAACCAACACTTCGCTTCTCCATTCCTGCACGAGCACAGTAAATACCGTTACTTCGATAAGTGTAGGCGACATACACATGTCACCGGAAACATTATCGAATGTAACAGCGGGAGATGATATAAGCGGCTGTGAAGCCGAGTACGGCGGGTTATAGGTTACGGAGGTTGTAGAGCTCGTCCTTGGCGCAATGAGCGTATAGGACAATGAGTCGCCATCGATATCGGATGAGCCGTTATTGAAGCAATAGGGTTGTCCTACGCAGACAAAGGGGATCGGGGGATTAGAGAATGTCGGGGAGCTGTTGCAGGGGAAATCCAGGTTGTTCAGCAATGCTTCTACATAAATATTTTCTGCAGAAGGATTTACAATGGTATTGATGGATGCATTCCTGCAGCAGAGACTGAAGCTGAAGGTCCAGTCGTTGCAGGCCATCGGCAGTGTAATGATGCCGCTGTATTTATATTCCTGCACACCCGGGTAAGCTCCGCCCGAACATTGTGTGTTCATGGAGGCACAGATAGGTGAAACTTCTATCCCGGTGCCCGGTAGCTGGTTTAATGTCAGTGTTAAGTTTTGCCCGCACGATGCGGAAGAAATATTTATCGTGGCTGTAGTTGGAGCTGCTACTCCCGCGCAGTCGCGGTAAAAGGAGAGAGAGATCTTGTATTGGTTTCCACCGAGGCACTGGTATGTGATGTCGGCGCTCTGGGCATGTGATGCAAAGGCTTCATTCTGTGATTGAATGAACATTACAATGAAACTGATCCAAAAGAAAACTCTATGTGTAAGTTGCGTATTCATAACAACCTCCGTTTCTAAAATCGTTAAACAATAAATTAAGAACTACACTCTTAAACGCCCCTGAAAATAAAGGGTTACAGAAAAGATAGCCAAAATAGAGGAATTATTTTTTGTGTGGATGGAATTCTACAAGGGGGATCCGGATAATGGTGGAGTATATATAATGTATGATATTAAAGATTTCTGCGCAAGTAAAAATCATAGAGAGATCCCGTGCCGGGGCACGGGATGACGGATCATATAGGGAAAAGATAAAATTATATATTAAACCTTCACGCCGATAATAACCACATCATCTACCTGTTCGAGACCGCCCTTCCATTGGTCGAACCGCGCTTCAATAGCATTGCGCTGCTCCTGCACAGGAAGTGTGGAGATGGCTGTAACCAATTCTTTCAGCTGGTTGTATTTGAATTTCTTTCCTTTAGGCCCGCCGAACTGATCGGCATATCCATCGCTGTACAAATAAACGCAATCGCCTTTTTTCAGCTGGATGGTATGATTGGTATAATCGTCGACCTTGCCGCCGATATTCACACCGATCGGGAATTTATCTGCTTTGATCTCTGTGAGTATGCCGTTGCTCACATAATACAATGAATTGAAAGCGCCTGCATATTCAAGCTCCAACGTTCTCCTGTTAAGAGAACAAAGCGAAAGGTCCATTCCGTCTTTCACACCTTTTCCTTCTTCCGACTGGCGAAGCGTTTTGGTAACGCCTGCATCGAGATGTTTTAAAATATCAGATGGCTTCAGAAGGTTCACTTCATTGATGGCCTGTGTGAGCAGGTTAAAGCCGACCACGCTCATGAGCGCACCGGGAACGCCATGCCCGGTGCAATCCACCGCAGCAAAGCATACCACATCGTTCTTCTGCTCGATCCAGTAAAAGTCGCCGCTGACAATGTCTTTCGGACGATAAAAAATAAAGCTGTCGGGAAGCATTTTGTTCCATGCATCTGCCGGTGGCAGGATCGATTCCTGGATGCGCTTTGCATAATTGATACTGTCTGTAATTTCTTTTTTCTGCTGGGTGATCTCCGTATTCCTGTGCTCGAGCAATTGGTTTGCCCTTTGTTTCAGCTTGGAACGGTTGTAGAACAGGGCCGCGAGGACAATCACCAATAAGATGACAACAGCCAATACGATCATCCACAATTTATTTTTATTCAGTTCCAGCGCCTGGATCTGGCTGTCTTTGGTGAGCAGCTCGATCTCCTTTTGCTTTTTTTCGCTTTCATATTTTGTCTGCATCTCCGCCATTTCCTTAGCGCTGCCTTCTTTGAAAAGGCTGTCTTTCATATCACCATACAGTTGCAGGTAATTGTATGCGCTGCGATAATCATTCTGCTCGGAATATACTTTCGACATGGTCCCGTATATGACCTTCAGGCCTTCTTTCCTGTTGCTTTCCTTACACAATTCCAGTGCTTTTCCAAGGTATTCCATCCCTTCGGCACGTTTGCCCTGCTGCAGTAGTGAGTTTGCAATATTAATGTAACAGGTGGAGATGCCGCTCTTATCCCGGAGTTTCTGCTTTACTTCCAGGGCCTTGTACGTATACTCCAGCGATTTTTCATGATCCTTCCTCACATCGTAGATCATCCCAATGTTCATGTTACAGGTGGAGGCGCCCATTTCATCATTCAATGATGTGTAGATCGCAAGCGCCTTATTATATTGATCAAGGGCCATGGAATCATTTTTTTTATCCCAGTATGCATTGCCTATATTGATATAGCTTCCGGCAACACCGGTCCTGTTCCCGAGCTTATCCCACAGCTGCAATGCCTTGTTGTGATAAAAAACGGTGAGCGTGTAATTGTTCTGCGAATCATAAATATTACCGATGGCGCTGTAATTCTTTGCCATGCCATCCTCGTCCTTCATCTCTTCCCTTAACCTGAGCGATCGGAACTGGTAGCTGAGCGCAAGAGGCAGATCGCCTGTGGCACGGCAGATAAGGCCGATGTTGCCGTAGCATTTCGCAGCTCCGCCTTTATCGCCCATACCTGAAAAAATAGTGAGCGCTTTCTGAAAATTATCGCGGGCTGACATGTAATCACCGTGCTGCCAGAGGATCACGCCAATGTTGTTACAGGCGTTGGCTTCTCCTTTTTTAAAATGAATCTCCTCCGCAAGCTTCAATGCAGCGCGGGCCATTGCTTCCGCTTTGTCAGGCGCCTTTTGCAGATACGCACGGCTGAGGTCGTTCCGGAGATTTACCTCCAGGGTATCGATGGTGGTTTCCTTCAGTAAATTTTCAAGTGAATCTGTTTTCTTTTGCTGTGCAACAACAAGCGTATGCAGGAAAAGAAGCGCGGTACAAATGAAAGCCGGCTTCAGCTTAAAAATAAAATTGATCGGTATAAAAATAATTTTTCGCATATCGGTTGTTAAAAGCCAAGCTTAATTCCAATCACCAAGATATCATCCACCTGTTCCACCTGTCCCTGCCAGCTTTCCAGCATCTCCTTTAATTTTTCGCCCTGCTGTTCTATTGGCAATCCCTGGATCTCCATCAACAGCTGGTGAAAGCGCTTCACCATGAATTTTTTTCCCAGCGGCCCGCCAAACTGGTCCGCATAGCCATCGGTGGTCATGTAAATGCTATCGTTGTTCTGAACCTTTATTTCATGGTTCTGGAATTTTTTATCCTCGGTGAGCTTATGCCCGCCAATAGCTGATTTTGTCGGCTTGATCTCTTCGGACACATTGTCGCGGATAATGTAAAGCGATCTGTTGGCGCCGGCATATTCGAGAATTCCTTTTTTAAGGTCGATGGAGCACAAGGCTAAATCCATTCCATCATGTGTTTCATTATCTTCGAGGTCCTGCTTCAGCGATTGCCTTACACGCTCGTTCAGCAGGTCGAGGATCTCCGAAGGCTTTTCAATTCCTTTTTCATTCACGATCTCGTTCAGCAGCGTGTTGCCGATCATGCTCATGAATGCACCGGGAACTCCGTGTCCTGTGCAATCCACGCAGGCGATTATATTTTTATCGCCACGCTTTGCATACCAGTAGAAATCGCCGCTGACTACATTGCGGGGCTTAAAGAGCACGAATGAAGCTGGGAATGCAGCCCGGATCTCTTTTCTTACCGGGAGGATGGATTCCTGGATGCGCTTTGCATAGTTGATGCTGTCGGTGATCTCCTTGTTCTTGTGCTCGATCACACCTTTCTGCGCCAGCACTTCTTTGTTGAACTCCTGCAGCTGTATGTTCGCTTTCTTGCGCTGTGCGCTGCTCCTGAGGATGAAGCCGACAAGAAACAACAGCAGCACAATCCCGACAATGGAGCTGTAGCTGAGCAATTGCTGGCGCTTCAGCTTTTCATCTGCGAGTGTTTCCTTGTTCTTCTGCAAGAGCTCCTGCTCTTTCTGCTGCGATTCGAAACGATAGTTCAGCTCAAGCTCGGTCAGCTTTTTTGTGTTATCGGCATTGTAAACAGAATCGTTGAACTGCTTGTACAATTTAAAATTATCATAGGCTTTTTTATAATCATTCAGCGCTTCATAGGTTTTCGAGATCCCGAGATGGATCTCGATCAGGTCTTCCCATGAATTGATCTCCTCTGCAATAGCCAGCGCTTTTGTATAATATTCAATCGCCTGCCGGTATTCTTTTAATTCATAAAAGGAAGAGCCGATCGCACTGTAACAGATGGTAAGCCCCTGCTTATCGCCGATCTTTTCAAAAAGCAGGACAGCCCTGAACTGGTATTCGAGGGCTTTGTCATTGTTGCCCATATCGGCGTACACATTGCCGATATTGCCCAATGCGCCGGCATATAATTTCCGGTCACCTTTTTCAACGAGGCGCAACACCTGTTCATACGTTTCGATCGCCTTCTCATAGCGCTTTCCGTAGTAGTGGCTGTTGCCGATGTACATGTCGACCTCAATAAGCAGTGTTGTATCCTTTTGCTGCAGGGCAATCTGCTGCGAGCGTTTAAAATAATCCAGGGCGTATTCTTCATTCTTTGTTTCACTGTACGCAGAACCAATGTACAGCAGGATCTGGGAAATATTTTTTTTATGCCCGAGCTTTTCTGCAAGGGCAAGCGCCTGCTGAAGCTTTGCAAGCCCTTTCGGCCTGTTACCCGTCTGGTTCAGCACCATACCGAGGCCCATCAGGTCTTCGCAGAGCAAACGGTCATCTTTTTCAAGGATGGCGAGCTCTGTTGCTTTTTCAAAAGCGGACATGGATTGCGGATAGCTGCCGCTTTCCATGTGAAGGTTCCCGATGCTGGTGTAACAGTTCGAGAGTTCCGAGCGAACGTTGTAACGTTTCAGCACATCAACAGCACGCGTGAATTCCACCAGTGCAGAATCGTTGTAATCCTGTATGAAAAGATAATTTCCCCTTACATAATACATGATCCCGATCTTTGCGCTGTCGTTCATTTTCCTGGCGGTAGCCTCAGCCTGCCGGATATAGCCCAAAGCCTTTTCCGCATCTGTCCTTATCCAGACATTCACAAGTGCACGCTGCAGCACGAAGCGCTCATTATCATCCTTTGCCTTGCTGAGCTGCTGCTCCAGGCTGTCGGTCACCGACGCGAATTTTTCTGCGAAGGAAGAAGCGCAATAACAGGCAAAAAGAAAGAGAAGTATATATTTTTTCACAATGTTCCGGTGTTCAGTGATTTTTTTGAATGCTATACGCGAATGCCCACTACCAGGATATCATCCACCTGCTCAAGGCCTGTTCTCCATGCTTCTATTGTTGCATCGAGGATCGCTTTCTGTTCCTCCATCGGTTTTGTATGGTGCTCCAGCAACAATTCCTGCAGTTTTTTGTATTTGAATTTTTTTCCTTTCGGGCCTCCGAACTGATCGGCATAGCCATCGGTGAACATATAGATCACATCGCCTTTGCGAAGCCCCAGCGTTTGTTTGCTGAATGGCTTCTGCTCTCCGTGATACATTCCCACAGGCATTTTATCGGCGGCAAATTCCTTCAGCTCGTTGTTCCTGATCAGCCAGAGCGGGTTGTTTGCGCAGGAAAAGCGCAGCCACATGCCCTTGAAATCAAAGACGCAGAGTGTTGCATCCATACCGTCCCTGCCTTCTTCATTCGAGCCGAAAGGGTTGAGCGAGCTGATGATCTGTGTCCGCACATGATCGAGTACGAGCTCCGGCGATTGCAATTTCTTTTCAATCACTGCCTGGTTTAAAAATGAAATATTGAGCAGGCTCATGAATGCCCCGGGAACGCCATGCCCTGTACAATCTGCAACAGCAAGGCAGAATGATTCTTTTTCACCTGTTTCCGATTTCATTGCAGTGGCCCAGTAAAAATCGCCGCTGACAATGTCTTTCGGTTTGTTCAGTACAAAATATTCCGGGAGATGCTGTTGCAGTAAACTATCCGATGCGAGCAGAGCACGCTGGATCCTTCGTGCATAAAAAATGGAATCGGTGATCTCCTTGCTTTTTTCTTCAACGAGGTCGCGCTGCAATTCCACTTCTTTTTTCTGGGCGGAAATAATTTCGTTGGAACGGTGCTTCTGGCGATAGCTCCGGAAAATAAAAACAGCCAGTACGGAAACAAGCAGGAAGCCGACCGCAAAAAAGATCTTCTGCATGTTCTGCTGCCTTACCTGTAGCTCTGTCTTCTCCAGTGTTTCCTTCTGAAGCGCATTGTCTTTGTTAAGGCTGGCGATCTGCATTTTCTTCTTCTCATCTTCATATTTCGCCGCCATCTCGGTTACCTGCAGGCTGTTCTCAGAAGTAAGAATGGAATCTTTTGTTTTGAACAGCAGCTGCTGCATGTTGAATGCCTTCACATAATTTCCCTGCGCTGCATAACATAACGCGATCTTTTCATACACGCTTACAAGATCGATCTGTGAACCTGTTTCCTTTGAGAGCGCAAGGCTTTTTTCAAGATAGGAAAGTGCAAGCGGATAATTTTTCTTTTCATAATACACCATTCCCATTCCATCGTAGGAGATCGCCTGGCTCATCTTGTCCTCGTTAGGCCCTGAATATGAAAGTGCTTTTTTGTAAAACTCCAGCGCTTCATCATACCGCCCTTTTTTCGAAAGGATGATCCCGGTATTGTTCAATGTGCTTGACAAGCCGCGCGGGTAGTTGATCGACTCTTTCATCGCGATCGACATTTTGTAATAGGCGAGCGCTTCGTCCAGCTTCTCCTGCAGGTCGAGCACGGTGCCAATGTTATTGTATGCTGAGGAAATACCAACCGAATCTTTATTGGCACTGAACATCTCCAGGCTTTTGCGGTAATACCGCATGGATTCGCTGTAGCTGTGCATGTCCTTGTAAATGCCCGCCAGTCCGCTGTAAACGCTCGGCAATGTTTTTTTATCCTTCAGCTCTTCCAGCAACCGCAATGATTCGAGGTATTCTTTTGCAGCCTGTTCATATTTCGCAGTGAAATAATAGATGAGCCCGATGTTGAAATGCGCCTTTGCGATCGCCGATTTATTGTTGTTCAGCTTTTGCAGGATCTGCAGGCTTTTCTGGTAGTTAACCAGGCTATTCTCAAAATCCCGCTTGTAGCCGTACACCGTGCCTAAAGCAGCATAGGCATCGGAAACAAGCAATTGGTTTTTATTCGTTCCGTATTTCTTCAGATCGGTTTCCGCAAAGTACTTAGCCGAATCGAGATCGATGGAAAGATATTCGTAGGCAAGCTCGTACCAGGCATGCATCTTCAGGGTATCATGCGCGGGAGATGCGATGATCCTCTTGAGGCTGTCGATCACCGGCGATTGTGCCGCAAGGAAAAGCGGCAGGCTGAATAAAAAGAAAAAGATGATCCTGTTTTTCATTTGTTTTATTTATCAGATCCGGATGCCGATCACGAGCATATCATCCACCTGTTCGAGCTCACCCTGCCAGTCTTCATTGGTTTTGCGGAGTAATTCCTTTTGTTCCGCCATTGGTTTTTCATGAATGCTGAGCAGCAATTCCTGGAACTGTTTGTATTTGAATTTTTTCCCTTTCGGCCCGCCGAACTGGTCTGCAAAGCCATCTGTGAAAATGTAAATGCAGTCGCCCGGCTGGATCTCCCATTCGTGATTGGTGAAGCGCTGCAGCTCTTCTCCCACAAATGCACCGATCGGGAATTTATCGCCGTTGATCTCGATCACCTGTCCTTTGCGGATGAGCCACAAAGGATTGTTGGCGCCGGCAAACTCCATGGTCGATTTTTTGTAATTGATCGCGCAGAGGGCAATGTCCATTCCATCGCGCACGGTTGCTTCTTCCGGGTCCTGGTTCAGTTTTTTCGAAAGCTGGGTGTTCGTTTCATTCAGGATCAGCGCGGGTTTCGCAAGCCCGAGCACGTTTACTGTCTGCGTAAGAATGTTGTGCGCAACAATGCTCATGAATGCTCCCGGCACGCCATGCCCCGTACAATCAACTGCAGCGATAAGCGTTTGCGGGCCCCATTGCTCGAGCCAGTAGAAATCGCCGCTGACAATATCCTTCGGTTTGTAGAACACGAATGACTCCGGCAACAGTTGCTTTATGTTTGAATCCGAAGGCAGGATCGCTTCCTGGATACGCTTAGCATAGTGGATGCTGTCGGTGATGTCCTTGTTCTTTTCATCGATCTCGGAATACGCGATCTGCAATTTTTCTTTTTCCTCCAATAGCTCTTTTGTCCTGATCGCCACTTCCTCCTTGAGGCGGCGCCTGCTTCGCTGCAGGTTCTGCTCACGCACTTTGATGAAGGCATAGATCAGCGACACGCCGATGATGATCGAGATAATGTAGAACCATGGCCGCTTCCAGAAGGGCGGGACAATTTCAAATGAATAGGTTACAGGCTGCTCGTTCCACACGCCGTCGTTGTTGCAGGCCTTGAGCAGGAAAGTATATTTTCCGGGAGGAAGGTTGGAATACGTTGTGCTGAGCTCTTTGCCTTCCGGCAGCCAGTCTTTATCAAAGCCCTGCAGCATGAACCTGTATCGCACCTTTTCCGGGATGGTTTGCGACACGCCAACAAAATCGAAGGTGATGTGGTTTTTATCATAAGGCAGTATGAGATTTACAGGCAGGCCATTTCGCGAACTGTCGGAATACTTGCTGAAATTGACCGATTCGAGGAAGAGGCGGATGTTGGTGATCTGCGTTTGCGGTGCTGTTTTGTTTTTCTGCTCGAAATCGGGATTGTATATAGTAACGCCGTCGATGGTGCCGATCCAGAGCTTTCCATCCACATTACGGTAAAAAGCGTTCTGGTTACATTCGAGCCCGATGAAGCCTTCTTCCTTTCCGTAATGCTTCAGCTTCACTTCCTTCTGGTTCACATACATGTTGATGTCGAGCCTGTCGATCCCGTTGTTGGTGCCGATCCAGAGGTAGCCATTATCATCCGCATTCACATAATACACCGTGTTGGAGCTTAACCCGTTAAGCTCGTTGATGGTGATGAATTTTTTTCCGTTGTACACAGCCACACCAAGATCGGTGCTGATCCAGGTGTAACCAAGGTGATCGCGCACAAGGTTGCGGATCCTCGGAAAGCCTTCAGGGCGCGTGATCGAGGTGAATTTTTTTCCATCGTACTTTGTGATCTTATCCGCCGAGCCAAACCAGAGGTCACCGAAATTATCCTCGTAAATTGCATTCACGCCCTGGTTCGAAAGCCCGTCTTTCACGCTGAACTGCGTAAATGTTTTTCCATCGTACATGTCCACGCCGTTCTCATTCGCGATCCACACATTTCCTTTCCTGTCGGTGAGCATCGCGGGAATGCGGATGCCATGCAAGCCTTCCTTAAAATGATAATTCGTGAATTTTTTCCCGTCGAACACGCTGAGGCCTGAGGCTGATGTGCCGAACCAGATGTTGCCTTTTTTATCTTCCGTGATCGACCAGACGTTGTTGTACATCAGTCCATCCTTCTGGCTGTAATTGGTAAATATGGCCGTGTCGGTTTTTTTGCTTTCGTTGTAATTGAATTTGGAAACACCGCCGCCCCAGGTACCGATCCAGAAATTATCCTTGCTGTCCTTGAAGATGGACATTACCGTATTGTTCACTAGGCCGTGGTTCTCGTTAAAGTTGATGAAGAGGTCGTTCCTGTATTTGCTTACGCCGCCTGCAAAGGAGCCGAACCACATATTTCCTTCACGGTCCTGCGTGATCGCATCCACGAGGTTGCCGCAAAGGCCGTTGGCCTTGGTGATACTGCGGGTTTTGCCGTAGGTGATCTTCAGCACGCCTTTCGCCGTTCCGGCCCATACATTGCCCAGCGAATCCTTGAACAGTTTATAAACCGTTTCGGAAAACTGCTTGTCGCTGATGATCTTAAACGATTGCGTTCCGGTGTATGCCTTTGAAGGATCGTACTCATGAATGCCGCGGTAGCTGCTTACCCACACTTTGTCGTCGTTGATGAGGATGTCGCGGATGCGCAGGTCGGACAATCCATCCTTCATCGTAAAATGCTTCATGGTTTTGCCGTCGTAGCAGAACACACCGTTAAGCATTGTCGCGATCCATGTATTGCCGAGCTTGTCCTGCCTGATGGACCATACCTGGAAGCTGCCAAGCGAATCGTTCCGCGGAAAGTTTTTGAATTTTTTGCCATCGTAGAGCACAATCCCCGAGCTGGTCCCGATCCAGGTGTTGCCATCGCTATGCTTAAAAAAGCAGTAAATGCCGGTTTCCCGGATAAGCGAATCCTTGAACTGGTAGATCTTCTTGTTGTAAAAGCGGCTGAGCCCTTTCGTGGTGCCGATCCAGATGTTGAGCGAATCATACTCGAAAATGGAGAATACGCGGTTGTTATTGAGGCCGTCGCGGGTGCTGTAATTGGAAAAATGCAGGCCGTCGAAACAGCTGACGCCGCCGCCGTTGGTGGCAAACCACATGTTCCCGTTATGATCCTGCAGCAGGTCGATGATCTGGGATTGAGGCAGCCCGTCCTCTATGGAATAATTCTTAAAATTGAGCAATTGGGCATTCGCGGCTACGCAAATGCAAAAGAGGAAAACGGATATGTACGATCTCTTAAAGGGCACAAATGGTTATCGGGTGTAAAACATCTCTAAAATAAAGGAAAAAAACCATATAATACAAACTATATTTTACAAAAAACTGCTTAAAAAACCGTACTTTTGCAGCCTTAAATTTTGATATAGAATGATCTCAACCTCCAATCTTTCCTTACGATACGGCAAACGTGTATTGTTTGATGAAGTAAGCATAAAATTTACCCCGGGCAACTGCTATGGCGTGATCGGCGCCAATGGTGCCGGAAAATCAACCTTCCTGAAGATCCTGTCGGGCGAAATAGAGCCTACAACAGGCCAGGTTTCCATCACCCCCGGCGAGCGGATGAGCGTGCTCAGCCAGAACCACTTTGCCTTTGATGCCTTCCCGGTACTGCAAACGGTAATGATGGGAAATAAAAAGCTCTGGGATGTGATCCAGGAAAAAGATGCATTGTATGCAAAGCCTGATTTCAGTGATGCTGACGGGATCAAAGCGGCAGAGCTGGAAACTTATTTCGCCGAAATGGAAGGCTGGAATGCCGAAAGCGATGCTGCCAACCTGCTGAGCGACCTTGGTGTGAAAGAGCAATACCACAACACACTGATGAGCGACCTGAGCGGTAAGGAAAAAGTGCGTGTGCTGCTTGCACAGGCTTTGTTCGGCAACCCCGACATCCTGCTGCTGGATGAGCCTACCAATGACCTTGACGTGGATACGATCGCGTGGCTCGAGAACTTCTTAGCTGATTTTGAAAATACAGTGATCGTTGTTTCCCACGATCGTCACTTCCTCGATTCGGTGTGTACACACATCGCGGATATCGACTTTAATAAGATCCAGCTGTACACCGGAAACTATACATTCTGGTACGAATCCAGCCAGCTTGCATTGCGCCAGCGTTCCGACCAGAACAAAAAGATGGAGGACAAACGCAAGGAATTGCAGGAGTTCGTGGAGCGTTTCAGCGCGAATGCATCCAAATCCAAACAGGCCACCAGCCGTAAAAAATTACTGGAAAAGCTGGTGATCGATGACATCAAGCCGAGCACACGTAAATACCCGGGCATCATTTTCAAAGCGGAACGCGATTGTGGCGACCAGATCCTTGGCGTGGAAAACCTTACGAAAAAAGGCCCGGATGGCAGCACGTATTTTAAGGACATTACATTTACAATAAACAAAGGCGACAAGATCGCATTCCTTTCAAAGGAGCATATCGCGATCAGCTCTTTCTTTGACATTGTTACGGAAGAAACCACTGCCGACAGCGGATCATTTGTATGGGGAACAACCATTACGAAATCATACCTTCCTAATGAGAATGCAAAATATTTCACAGCTGATTATAACCTGATCGACTGGTTACGCCAGTATTCAAAGGATAAGGATGAAACATTCATCCGCGGGTTTTTAGGACGCATGCTTTTCACAGGTGAAGAAACATTCAAGAAATCGAATGTGCTTTCGGGAGGTGAAAAAGTGCGCTGCATGGTTTCACGCATGATGCTGACCAATGCCAACTGCCTGATCCTCGATGAGCCTACCAACCACTTAGACCTTGAATCCATCACTGCTTTCAACAATGCTTTGAAGGACTGGAAGCATGTGGCGATGTTCACTTCACACGATCATGAGTTCATGCAAACGGTGGCCAACCGTATCATCGAGCTTACTCCAAACGGCGTGATCGACAAGCGCATGACTTATGATGAATACATTACGGATGAAGGTGTAAAGGCGTTGAGGGAGAAGATGTACCCGAAGCTGGAGAAAGTGAAGTAGAATTTACCGCCCTTCGACTTCGCTCAGGATAAACTCCAGCGCAAAGTTCGCAAAGACTATTATGAAAACGCTGCATTCCTGCAGCGTTTTTTATTTCCGGAGATCTTTCTCGCAGAGCCGCAGAGAACGCAGAGGTTTTATAAGGAGATTGAAAGTGCGATGGATGTTTCTACCTCTGACAGTTTCTCGCAAAGTTCGCAAAGGTTTTGTGAAGGTTTGTGCGGCTGTCAGGCGAAGGGTTAAAATGTCGAAGTGGGGTTGGTCACTCTGAGCTTGTCGAAGAGCGTGCGCAAGCCGGCCCAGATGTTTCGACAGGCTCAACATGACAACGCGCAAAATATTGCTTCGGCTGAGTCATTTCGAGCGGAGTCGAGAAAGTGCGATGGATGTTCTACCTCTGACAGTTTCTCGCAAAGGCGCAAAGTTCGCAAAGGTTTTACCGAAATTTCGAGCGGTAGTCATTTCGAGCGAAGTCGAGAAAGTGTGTTGGCTTTAGGAGGTGCAGCCACAGATTCGCAGATTTAAAGGATTGATCGTCTCGCGACGACGGTTGCACGCTGTCATTTCGGGTATCCTTCCCTTTTCGGGAAGGATGTATCGAGAAAGTGTGCGGGCATTTCTCGCAAAGGCGCAAAATGAAAAGGCTTGGAATAAGATTCCTCGGGCTCGGGATGACAAAACGCTGTCATAAACTAACCAACTCCTTCAACCCAACTCCTAAAGCCTTCGAGATCTCCAGCAAAGAATAAAGCGTCGGATTCACCTTCCCATTTTCCAGCTTTTCAATAGCTTGGCGATCTTTGCTGCTGGCTCGTGCAAGATCAGACTGACTCCAGCCCTTTTTGGTTCTGAGCTCTACTATTCGCTGACCGATCTTCTTTTTTAACTGTTCTTTAGTCACAGAACAAATGTCAGTCAATCGTATGACAAAGTTGTCATACAGAAAGTTGACAAATGAAAACGGACATACAGCTCACTGACAAACAAACGGCTTTACTCAATCAACTCGAAAAACTTTTCGAATTCGCACCTGCCAGCAATCTTAGCAAAAGCATTCACGAAGTGTTCTTTAATTATTTACTCAACAACAAGGACCTATTTCCGGATGATTTTGAAACGATTGTTTCGGATTTTTATTTTCTGATTCTTTTTATGAGAGGATCAGAGATGATATAGTAACTGTTGATTAAATAAGTATTTTTGATGAATACCCAACACTTATGAAAAAATCCTTTTACTCCCTTTCCATCCTGCTTCTCAGTGCCTGCAGCAGCGAACCTGCGGATCAGCCTGTAACAGCAACCGCAGCGCAACAACGTGATCTCAGTAAAAATTTCTCCGATATAAACCCGGATTCCCTTTACGTGTACAGCGTTGCAAACACGGAAGACAAGAATTATAAATTTGTTGGAAAGGTACTCGACAGCAGCGTCATTTCCATTTTTCCGTATTACATCAGAAATGATGAGCGCTGGAACAGGGAATTTTTCGGTTGTTACAAATTTGCAATCGACACTTCTCATATTGCCTTGATAACAAGGGTTCCCGGTGAATATGTTTCCTCTTCACTGCAGCTTTTCATTTACGATATTCAAAGAGACTCGGTCACCGTGCAGATCGATCTTGCTGATCTCTGGGGCGATGCCGGGGATTTTGCAGAACACAGCTCCTGTATTTTTTACAGTCCAGACAAAGAGCTGAAGATCCTCAGCTATTACTGGAGCTCCTACGACCGCAGTGTAGAGCAGGAAACGGAAGGCGATACACTTATTGAATACTGGGATGATTTCCTGCTGCGCGGGCTGTCTAAAAATCCGGGCGATACGCTTTCAAAAGACTCAGCCGGGATCGTAAAGAACTATTCCGCAATGCTCAAAAACATGCCGCATTATTAGGAAAACAGGATTGTATCTTATTTCTTTTTTTGCGTTATACCGGTGCATGAACACATTACTGAAACGCTGCTACTTTCTTTTATTTGCATGCCTGCTCTTTTCCACCTGCTCATCCGCACAGAAAATGAGAAGGATATACCGGCTGCAGCCTGTGAAATTCACACATGCAGTTTCCTACACCAGCGGCAATGCGATCCTCTTTATTGAAAAAGACAGCCTGCTGCATTATTACGATGAGCTCGTCGCCAAGTCTGCATTTGCTGCTCCTTTCAAAGCGAAGATCAAAGCGCTGGCAGATTCTGTGCGCTCTTTAGCCGTTGAGCCTGTAAACATTTCTGCCATCATCAGCGACCAGGGACTGAAGAACATTACCGAAGAATACTTTATATTCTGCATCACTAAAAAGCAAGTGCTGATCAAAGACAAAAGGAACGACATGGCAGTAAGAAAAGTAAAAACAAAAAAACTCTACCAGAACATGACGCATTATCTTGGCCGTAACTTCTACCTTCCGCACGACAGGCAGCAATTTATGTGTAGGCTTGAGTCAGTCAGGTGCCATGTAAAATTCCTTTAACCACATTTTCATATCAGGGCGAAAAAATTAGAAAAATTAAAATCAATTTCTATCTTTGCTTGCAAACCTCCCGAAAAACTGAAAAAGGTTAGCTGCATATTGCTTTTAACGATCCTGCTTCTCCAGGCGGGCGGAATGATGTTTATTTTTAAATGCCAGCAGTATCATGCCCGGTACGAGATGAAGTGCGACCTATCCCATGGCCGCATACAGCTTGAACAGCTCACACTTTCCCTGGATGCCTATCAGAAAAGCCTGAACAGGAACAGCTCCGGCGAAATTACCTTTAAAGGAAAGTTGTACGACGTGAGGTCCGCTACTGTCATAGGTAAAAAAGTATTCATTCTTGCAGTGAACGATACCCGGGAAGAAGGCATCGTGCTCGCGATCCGCAATTTTATCCGCCAGGTAAATTTTCCCGATGCCAAAACCCCGAAACAATTACTGCAGCTTTTTTCAATCCAGTATATTTCCCCGCAGGCTCCCCGGCTTTGTTTTTTTATTCCTTCTATCTCGCTTGATTTTCCGCAGCCAGGAGTTCCGGATCTTATCGCCGGCTCCCGCAACATAATCATTCCTCCGCCCAAACAGGCTTGATCCGCTTTCCTTTTTACTTTTTTTGTAAGGCCCCCCTGTAAAGGATCCTTTCATAATTTTTGTTCCACATTTAACATTCTAACATGAACTATATAAAAACAGCATTCATGGGTATGGGTATGGCATTTTGCTACCTGTCCCATGCACAAACCGATACGACAAAGAATTCCACTATAAAGCTTACCGAAGTGGAAATCGAAACTTCAAATTCAAATAAAGCACTTCTAAACCAGCCGGCCTCTGTTACCAAACTAACCGAAGTGGAGCTGAAACGCGGCAACGGCCTTTACCTTGATGATGCCATCAACCAGAATGTTCCGGGTGTTTTCATGCAGCGCCGCGCTGCTTCTTCCGGCCAGCAATTCAACATCAGGGGATATGGTAACGGTGTAAGAGGTACGAATGGCGTTAGCAGTAATTTCGACGGGCAGGGCTACAAGGTGTACCTGAATGGCATTCCTATCACCGATGCTGAGGGAATTACATTAATGGATGATATCGATTTCAACTCCATCGGGAATGTGGAAGTGCTGAAAGGGCCTGCGGGAACACTTTACGGGCTTGCCATTGCAGGAGTTGTAAACCTCAGGACAGCGATGCCTGCAAAAGGAAAAACTTCTATCGGCCAGGATGCCATGTTCGGGAGCTACGGATTAAGCCGCCTGACCACTCATGCTGAAATCGGCGGGGAGCATTCTTCTTTCCTTGTGAATTACGGGCACCAGACCTACGATGGATTTGTAGTGCACACAGCTTCCCACAAGGACTTTATAAACGTAATGGGAAATTTTCAGCCGAATGAAAAACAGTCGCTGAGCGTGTATGCAGGATACAGCAACAGCTACGATGAAAGACAAGGCGAGCTTACCCTGCTGCAATACGACACAAATAACTATTCAGGGAACCCCGCTTACATTAAGAACAATGCGCATTCCAACATCATCAGCTTCAGGGCAGGCGTGGGACATACTTACATTTTCAACAAGTATGTTTCAAACACGCTGACTGTTTTCGGAAGCGGCGTAAGCAACAATGCAAGCTCTGCAGGCGGCTGGACAGATAAAACACCGGTGAACTACGGTGCCCGCACTACGTTTGATCTTAAATTCATGCAGGAGAAAAAATTCAGGCTTAATGGTGTGATCGGAGCCGAGATCCAGCAACAGTTTGCGCAGGTAATCGGGTACGGGATGGTCACCAATCCTAACCCTGATCCTTATGCATACAACACCATTGGCGCTGCAAGAAGCAACATTGCGTACCGCACGGAAACATCTTCAGCCTTCACTGAATGGACACTTGCCATGCCAATGGATTTTTCCCTGACAGCGGGCATTGGTGTAAGCAACATGCTGATCGTGCTGAACGACAGGTTCTACGTAGCGAGCAGCACTAACCCGACCAAATACAGCAAAGGCTATGACAATATGTTCTCGCCGCATGTTGCGCTGAACAAGGTGTTCAAGAAACATATCTCTGCATACATCTCCTACAGCAAAGGATACAAAGCACCGACAAGCTCTTACTTCTTCATTCCTACTACAGGAAAGATCAACACAGAGCTGAACCCGGAAGCCGGCGACCAGTTTGAGATCGGCTCGAAAGGAGAGCTCATGAACGGAAAATTATATTACGAAGTAGCTGTGTTTGATGCATTATTCACAAACAAGATGACAACAGTGGCTGTTCCTTTGAACCCTCCTGCTGTTGGTACTGCTTATTCTTATATTGTGAACAGGGGCGGACAGGATAACAAAGGAGTTGAAGCATTGCTGAAATACACTGTTTACAGCTCGGCTACCGGCTTTTTTAAAGCTATCACTCCATGGGTGAATGTCGCTTATTCAGATTTCAAGTATGTGGATTACACGTTCCAGACCCTGAGCGCGAATAAGAAAAACGTGATCGAAACGGATTACAGCGGAAATGCTGTTGCCGGAGTAGCACCGATCACTGCTAACGCAGGTATCGACGTTGACACAAAGACCGGCGTTTATGCAAACGTTAATTACCTCTACCGCGATGGCATGCCGATCACCTCTGACGGGCTGAACATGGCACCATCGTACAGCCTGCTGAATGCAAAGCTTGGCTTCCACCGCACATTCCTGAAGCGTCTTGACGTGGATGTGTATGCCGGTGCAACCAACATCACCAGCGAGAAGTATTCGTACATGATCTTTGTGAACCAGCTTCCTGATGCTTACATGCCGGCACCGAATGAGATCAATTATTTCGGCGGAGTAAATTTAAAATTCAATTTTTAACATCACCTAAAAGGCGGCCGGTTAAAGCGGCCGCCTTTTTTATATACATCATACCATGAAAAAAATAATTGTTTTAACAGGAATGTCAATGCTGCTTTTCGGCTGCGGGCGTTTCTCCAATGAAGATGAAAAGCAGGAGCAGAAAGAGCGGATCGTTTGCATCTCGAAGCAATACAGCGAGATCATTTATGCACTCGGCGCCCAGCAGGATATTGTTGCCGTTGATGTTTCAAGCACCTACCCGGAGGAAATAAAAAAGCTTCCTACCGTTGGCTATCACCGGGCATTAAGCGCGGAAGCCATCCTTGCCATGAACCCTACGCTGATCCTGCAGGACAATAACATCGGGCCTGAGCACGTGGTCAAGCAATTGAAGGACTTAAAGATCCCGATGAAGGATTTTGGCAAATACCAGAACACGCTTGCCGGAACAGATTCACTGATCCGTGAAATGGGCGCCTACTTTCACAAAGAAAGGGCAGCTGATTCACTTTGCAAAAAACTGGACAGCGATATGAAAGCTGCACTGGAAGCAGCGGGGAAATACAAGGATACTGTTAAAGTGCTGATCATTCATTTCGGACAGGCATCCAACCAATATCTCGTGATGACAAAAAAGAGCACGGCTGCAAAAATGATCGAATGGGCCGGTGGCAGAATGGCTGTGGATGATGAAAAAGGAATGAAACAGATCTCACCGGAGATCGTCGCCAAATCAGACCCGGATGTGATCCTGCTCACCGATTTCGGTTACGACCGCTTGAACGGATCACCTGAAAAAATAAAAGAGCTTCCGGGCGTATCGAGCACAAGGGCGTTTAAGAACAACAGGATCTACCGCGTGGAAGAGCATGATATGGTTTACCTCGGCCCGCGTACCGGCGAAAATGTGCTGAACATTCAAACGCTCATTCATAAAGATGGACAATAAACAATACAGGGGAACTTCTTTTATTCTCCTCATCCTTCTTGTTATTGTGCTGCTGCTCTCCATGAAATACGGGGCAGTGAACATCAGCCTTGATGAGATCTTCTCCGGTTTCAGCAAATGGCTTCACAACAATGAGAACATGACGCTGAATGAACGGATCTTCCTGCAGATCCGCCTGCCACGTGCGCTGCTCTGCATCTTTGTAGGCGCCACGCTTGCAGTTGGCGGGGTGCTCATGCAGGCGCTGTTCCGCAATCCCATCGTGGAACCCGGGCTTGTGGGCACTTCCAGCGGTGCTGCATTCGGAGCGGCTTTGTATTTTGTGATGGGCGCCACGTTTAAAGTGAATGCAGGCGAATGGACATTGCCGCTTGCCGCATGCGCCGGAGGAATCTTATCCACGGCATTTGTATTCATGCTTTCACAATCAAAGCAAACAGGCAAAAGCTCCATTGTTGCATTGCTGCTGACGGGCATCGCCATCAACGCGCTGTTCATGAGCGGCGTGGGTTTTCTCTCGTACATTGCAAGGGACCCGCAGGCACGCTCGATCACGTTCTGGAACCTCGGCACCTTATCCGGTGCCAGCTGGCATTCGGTGATCATCATCGGGACATCCACCGTGATCTGCATTGCCATTGCGTTACGATATGCACGGCACCTGAATGCGCTGATGATCGGTGAAGAAGAAGCGCAATATCTTGGCATCAACATCAAAAAATTAAAAGCGGTGATCCTGCTGGTGAATGTAGTGATGGTTGCCACTGCCACCGCCTTTGTAGGCGTGATCAGCTTTGTAGGGCTCATCGTTCCTCACCTGCTGCGCATGATCAACGGTTCCGACAACCGCTTCCTGATCCGCAACGGCGCATTGCTGGGCGCGATATTGCTCAGTGCCGCCGACCTTGTGGCACGCATGGCGCTACGCCCCGCTGAATTACCGATCGGCATTGTAACATCCATTATCGGCGTGCCGGTATTCATTGTTTTATTACGCAGTAAAAATTATTTCTTCTGATGCTCTCAGCAAAAAATATTACTTATACGATCGATGGAAAAACACTTCTTGATGATGTGTCCGTAAACTTTGAAGCGGGAAAGCTGAACCTCATCATCGGCCCTAACGGTGCAGGAAAATCAACGCTTGTAAAAGTGATCTGCAACCAGGTGCAGCCTTCGGGCAAGGGGACAATTTATTACGGCGACAAAGATGTGCGCACATTTTCCATCGCGGAGTTAGCACGCATCCGTTCCGTACTGTCACAAAACATTGAGCTGGCTTTTCCCTTAAAAGTATCGGAAGTGGTGATGATGGGAAGGTATCCTCATTTTACGGGAAAGCCCGGCCCAAAAGATGAAGCCGCCTGTGAAGAAGCAATGCGCTTTTTTGATGTGCTTGATATGGCAGGCCGGAATTACATGACGCTGAGCGGTGGTGAAAAACAGCGTGTGCATTTTGCAAGGGTTCTTGCGCAGATCTGGTACAAGCCCGCTGAAGGATGCAGGTACCTTGTTCTGGACGAACCGCTTACTTTTTTAGATGTGCGTTACCAGTTCGATTTTATGAATAAGGTCACCTCGCTTTTGAAAGACGAGAACCTTGTTGTGGTGGGTGTGGTTCACGATCTTAACCTCGCAGCAAAATTTGCGGGGCACATTGTGCTGCTGCACCAGGGAAAAGTGCTGTCAGCGGGAAACCGCGAACAGGTGCTCTCAAAAGAGAACATCCGTGCTGCCTATGGGCTTGAGCCTGTGATACACCATGATAAGGACGAAATGTACCTGTTCTTCAGATAAAATTCAGCATTTTTACCAGCAAGCGAAAAGCCGGAAGGCAATAACCGGGTAGTGCATTCGTTCACCTATCACCTAAACCAAAAAAAATGAAAAAGATCTCCCTCAGCTTTATTGTATGCATGATGTCTGTATACACGTTCGCACAAACAGTACAGCCCGACACAACAAAAAAGGAATTCAGGAATATGATCGCCATCAGCGCCACCTCGCTCCTGCGCCAGTTTCTCCCGGGTACAGCGCCGGTAAGTTCTTCTTCCTCCAATCTTATCAGCTACAGGAGAGTGTTTAAGAGCAATGCCCTGCGGATCGGCCTCGGCGGAAATGTTGTGAATGATGACCAAAGCCTTACCGACTCTACCGGTGCTACACACGGCAACTACAGTGCGGGCATCCGGGTGGGATACGAGCATTACTGCTACCTGGCAAAAAAATGGATGTGGTATTTCGGTGCGGACCTTACAGCCGGGTATTCGGCAAACAACACTACGAATTATAACCCCCTTGCCACTTACAAAAGCTCTCAGAACACCAGCTCCTATGGACTTTCGCCATTGCTCGGCATTACCTTCAATATCAATCCCCGCTTAAGCATTGCTACGGAAGCGAGCCTCAATGTTGCCTATGTGCAGATAAAAGCCAAAGAATCGTCGGCACCAAACCCGGTATACGAACGGCATACAACGACCAACCGCATAGTGGCGCAGTTCAGCGAACCTGAATTCATAAGTATAAGGCTGAAATTATAGAAAGCAGGGAGAATCAACCAGGATTGGTTTCCATAAATAAAAAGATTCTTCGGCTCCATTTCATTCCGCTCAGAATGACAAAGTGATTATCTTCTCTGCGGCTTCGAGCTGCTGCTACTGTTGCTGTTTCTCCTGAATGGCTTTTTCTTTCCTGCAAAAGCAGGCTTTTTCATTTTCACTTCAGGTGCGTAAACCGGCCCTTGTCCTAAATGTGCAGGCAATGGGATCTTGTTCACTTCCGAGCCGATCAGCGATTCGATCTGGAAAAATTTCTGCTGGTCGTACTCATTGATGAAGGTCAATGCAACACCCGTTGATGATGCCCTTGCAGTACGGCCGATACGGTGGATATAATCTTCGGCATCACCCGGAACGTCATAATTGATCACGAGGTTGATATCTTCAATATCGATCCCGCGGGAAAGGATATCCGTTGCAACGAGGATCTGCGTTTGCTTGCTCCTGAAATTGCGCAATACTTCTTCACGCTCATTTTGCTCAAGGTCCGAATGGATCGCTTTTGCCTTGATCCCTGCTTTCTGCAGGTCGCGGTCAAGCTCTTTCACTTTCTGCTTCGTGGAAACGAAGATGATCACGCTGCTCAGCTCTTTCTCTTTTCCTTCGAGCAATGATTTGATGAGGTTGTTTTTCTGTGTGTCGTACACGAGGTACGCACCCTGCACCACTCCTGCTGCCGGCTTGGAGATGGCGATGTTGACCTGCTCCGGCTCATTCAGCAGTTTTGTGGCAAGTGTCCTGATCTTCGGCGGCATGGTTGCCGAGAACATCAGGGTTTGTCTTTTCTTCGGTAAGTAAGTCGTGATCTTTAAGATATCATCCACGAATCCCATATCGAGCATCCTGTCGGCCTCATCGAGGATCAGGTGCTTTACATCATCCAGCTTCACATATCCCATGTTCAAATGGGCCATGAAACGGCCGGGCGTTGCCACGATCACATTAGCGCCCTGTGTAAGCGCCCTTTTTTCTGTTTCAAATACACTTCCGTCGCTTCCGCCGTAAATGGCGATGGAGCTCACGGATGTGAAATAAGAGAATCCCTGCAAAGCCTGGTCGATCTGTAAAGCCAGCTCTCGCGTAGGCACAATGATGAGGGTGTTGGTGGAATGTGTGTCTTCTTTTGCAAGCTTGTTAAGGATCGGGAGCACAAAGGCGGCTGTTTTGCCGGTGCCGGTCTGGGCACAGGCGATCAGGTCCTTGTTGTTCAATATGATCGGGATTGCTTGTTCCTGGATGGGTGTTGGGCTCTCAAAGCCCATTGAATCAAGCCCTTCCTGCAGGCTTGGCTCAAAATTAAATTCGCTGAATTTCAAATCGTTCTTGTTAAATTATACTGCGAAGATACGGCTAATTTTTCATTAAATACCTATCCCGGCAAGCGGGTAGCGTTTTGAACACGAAGCGACCTTTTTTCTTTTTCTTTTTTCTTGAAGAAACAAAAAATCAAGAAAGCCTGATCCCTTCCCACAAGGCTACACGGCATCGCAGGCTTTCAGGCCTCACGCGCAGCTCCGGGCAGTCTTTTACGGCTAAACGATAAAATATGGATTCCAATTTTTACCGCTTGCCGGATGAGGTCTGCCCGAAGGAGGAATTGCGTCTTTTGGGCGAAAGTATCGAGGACTGGTCTACTTCCCGATACGCTGCACACTCGAAGTGACCTTATTTATCATGCATATCAACTTCAACATTTTTTTGCAAAGCGCCTTCTTTAATAGGCCTTTATATTCTATATTCGTAGAATATTCATTCCATGTTTAAACTTATTTTTAAATTATTCGGCTGGAAGATCACACATTATCTCCCGGATGAAATAAAAAAGTGTGTGATCGTAGTGGCCCCTCATACCAGCAACTGGGAATTTGTTTTCGGGATGGGCGCTATCCGTTTCATGAAGCTGTATCCCCGCTTTGCCATTAAAAAAGAATGGATCCGCTTTCCTTTCAAAAGGCTGATGCTGTCCTCGGGCGCACTGCCCATCGACCGGAATGCAAGGAACACACTCGGGGAGAAAACAGGCACGGTTGATGCCATGGCGGACCTGTTTAAAACGCATGATACGCTAAGGCTGATCATTACCCCGGAAGGCACACGCTCCCGTATGGAAAAGTGGAAAACAGGATTCTACCACGTGGCCATGAAAGCAAACGTGCCGATAGCATTGGGCTTCATGGATTATGAGAAAAAAGAATGCGGCATCGACAAGATCATTTACCCGAGCGGCGATTACAAGTCCGACATGAAGCTGATCATGGATTTTTATAAAAACGTAAAAGCAAAACATCCTCAGAATTTCAGCGTGGATGTTGAATTGAGCAAACCTTAAATCTTTTAAAAATGAAATTTTTCCTGAACTATTTATTTGCTGCAGTGTTTGTGCTGGGCAGCTCCGGGCTGAAGGCACAGAAAAAAGAGATCAGCTTCGAACATGGCAATTGGGCCGAAGTCCTTGCCAGATCTAAAAAAGAGAACAAGCTGATCTATCTCGATTGCTACACCACCTGGTGCGGGCCCTGCAAATGGATGGCAAAAAATGTATTCACCAACGATACGGTTGCTGATTTTTACAACGCGAATTTTGTGAACGTGGAGATCGACATGGAAAAAGGTGAAGGCATTGAGCTGGCAAAAAAATACGGCATCCGCGCCTACCCGACCATGCTGTACCTTAATTCCGACGGTGAAGTGATGCACCGCAGCTGCGGCTCCTCCCCGGTTGCAAGTTTTATCAATACAGGGAAAGACGCCCTCGATCCCAACAGGCAGCTTGCAGCCAACACAAAGAAATTCAATAACGGAAATGCCACAGGCGCTTTTGCTGAATCATACCTTGTTATGCTCGAAAGCGGCTGCCAGGATTATAAAGCAGAGCTTACCGCGTATCTTTCCACCCAAAAGGAAAGCGAGCTTACTTCACGCACGAACTGGAACATCATCTATAAATACGTGAATGATTATTCCTCCAAAGAGTTCATGATCCTTGAAAAGAACAGGGATGCCTTCAGTAAACTATACACGAAAGATTCCGTGCAGGACAAGATCAATCATGTGTATACTTCGGGGCTGTACATCGCGATCAACAAGAAAGACGACGGAGCATTCCAGTCGCTGAAGGAAAAAGTGAAAGCATCGGGAAACCCGGATGCGGAGATGGTGATCATGGATGCCGACCTGCGGTACTACATGTCGAAAAAGGACTGGAAGAACTATGCCGCCACTGCAAGCGGCTATGCAGACAAATACATCAAAGACAATGCAATGGGTTTGAACGGCATTGCATGGAATTTTTATGAGAACGTGGACGATGTTGCCATGATGGAAAAGGCTGCAGCATGGGCAAAGCACTCTGTAGAGCTGCAAAGCATCTATGCAAATAACGATACGTATGCGGCTGTACTTTACAAATTAGGCAAAAAGGAAGAAGCGAAGAAAGTTGCTGAAAAGGCCATAGAGCTTGCAAAAGTAAGCGGTGACGATTATTCCGAAACAGCAGCGCTGCTAAAGAAGATCGAAAAGATGAAGGATCCGGCATCGCATTAAAAGGCATCAGCATGAGCATTGGATCATTTATCGGCACTTTTTATCCGCTTGTCAAAATTTGTTGATAAAGTGTTTTTTCTTAGATACTTTTACCAGATATGAAAAGCTTTCTCATTGCGATACTAAGCATTTTCTTTATTCCCGCTTGTTTCGCCCAGCAAATACCTGCACCGGAAGAAAACATTCCATACCTGGTTACCTTTGCTAAAAACGGTGTTCAGTCATGGGGCGATGACGACTTTTCCCAAACCTGGTTTTTTGTAGTCCCGAAGTTCCAGGCAAAACCCGTATACATCCGCATTTTTGACCCTGAAACAGGCGGCGACCTTGATGAGAAGAAAGGCGAATTCAATACAAAGACGCAGTATTCCGTTTACGGCGGAAAAGGCTGCTTCACCACGAAAGACGTTCGCGACAACCAGCCGAAAGGCAATTACAAAAGCGGGAACCTGCTGTACACGAAAACATTCGGCAACAACGAGATCTACGATGGCGAATGGTATACTTTCGGCCCTTTCAATCCGAAGGAGGGCGAATTCGTGAATGAATACGGCGGCTACATCTTCAAGATCGTTGCGGAAGGCATCAGCGGCGACGATGGCAACCTGTACAGCTACTTTTTAAGCGAATCGCCTGTGGAGAATAAGCCTGTGGAAGGCGGAAATGCATTTACCTTTGAATACACCTTCCGCTTGTCAGACAGTCCGAACAACGTGGCGCACCTCTATCCCTTCATCGAGGAGAATGTGATCTCTGTAAAGATCTCCAATTTCGATTTCGATAACGACGGCGACATCAATATCATTTCCATCGTGAAGAAGAAAGAGCTCAGCAAATCCTCCGGCGATAACATCTGGGCCACCAGCGAGCACAGGATCGTGGAGCAGGAAAAGAAGACCACGCTGGATGTGCAGTTCATCAAAAACAAGAAGATCATCATTAAGAACAACAATGTTACGCTGTATGTGACCAACCAATACGGTGATATGCTGCCCATCTACACCATGCCGATCGGCGGAAGCCCGAACAGCAATTACAAGGTGCAGTTCAACCAGAAGAAGAAAACAACCACTTATTAATCATTGATTTGAAAACAGCGCTAAGGCCTTATTTCCTTTTGTTTATCTGCCTATGCTTCTCTTTGCCTGCATTCACGCAAGCGTATCAATTCAAATCCTATAACATCGACAACGGCATTTCCCAGCCGTATGTATATACCATCAACCAGGATAAAAATGGCTATCTCTGGATCGGCACAGGGGAAGGGCTTTGCAAGTTCGATGGCGTGAGCTTCAAATCCTTTTACACTACCGATGGCATTGCTGAAAATTTTGTAACGGCAAGCTACAGGGACAACAACCGCAATCTCTGGCTGGGCTTTAACCAGGGCAGCATCACGTTTTACGACGGCAAACATTTCAAATCCATCAACACTTCCGGCTTTGCAAAAAGCCCTGTAACTGCGATCACCGGCGATGAAAAAGGAAATGTATGGTGCGCCACGCAGAACGACGGCATCTTCCGCATTAGCAAGATCTTTGAAGTGTCGGTGTACAAAATTGAATTCGACAGGGAGAATATTTATTCCATCGCCTTTGTAAAAAGCAACCGGCTGCTGGTGGGAACGGCAGAGGGACTGAAGCTGTATGAAATGCAGGGACAGGAGCAAAAGCCGAAGTTCCTCAGCATTATAAAGGGAATCCCGGAAGCACAGATAAAATGCATTTCGCGGAAAAGGAATTCAACCAGCTTCTGGATCGGCAGCGAAGATGAAGGATTGTTCCTGCTCACGCCCATCTCCGGCGATCAGTTCAGGATCTCCTCCATCGCGGATGACATCGGCATTAAGCTGCCGAATGTGCAGGCTGTATATGAAGATGCACAATCGAATCTCTGGGTGGCCACCTTCGGCAACGGCGTTTACAAGCTCTTCCTTTCCGCTACACAGGCAAAATACAAGGAGTTCCTTCACCTCAGCGAGGAGAACGGGCTTGGCAACAATTACATCAAAAGCATTTATTCCGATCACGAAGGCAACATGTGGATCGGTACGTACGGAACCGGCATCATACAGATCACGGATAACTTTTTCACCTTCTACAAAAATTTCCTGAAAAGCTACAGCGACAATGTTACCTGCCTGATCGTTGATGAGCATCAAAAATGGTTCGGGCTCGAGAACGGGCTGCTGAAGATCGATGTGAATGCCGGGCAGAAATATTCCACGTACAACAAGTCAAACGGATTTACCGACGACAAGGTAACAGCCGTGTACCGCGCAGACAGCACGCACTTATACATCGGTACGGAAGAGGAAGGATTGTACCTGGTGGATACGCACACCTCCACTTTTAAAAAGATCCGGCTCAGCGATGATGAGCTCTGCAATTCCATCAACTGCATCACCGGTTATGGGAATACGCTCTGGGTCGCCACTAAGAACGGGATCTTCCGGATGGACAATGATAAAAACACCACTTCACATTACACTACGGAAACCGGGTTGCCGCACAACAACATCAATTACATTTACTACGATAAAAAAAATACGGTCTGGATCGGGACACACAGCAATTTCCTTAGCAGCATCAATATCAAAACAGACAGCCTTACGAACAGGAAAGTGTACGATGCCACCGACCTGCTCACCATTACCGGGATTTTTGAAGACCAGGACAAAAATATATGGATCAGCACATTCGGGAACGGCATTTTCCGCATCAAAGACAAGATCACGCACTTCACTACAGACAAAGGACTGGCTTCCAATTATTGCTACGGCATCACCGATGATGGTTCCGGGAACATCTGGATCGGGCACCGCATGGCGCTCAGCAGGTTCAAGCCGCAAAAGGAGATCATTGATGTATTCACAAAAAGCGAGGGCATTACCGGCGACTGCAATTACAACGCCTTTGTAAAAGATGAAAGCGGGAATGCATGGTTCGGTACCACGGATGGCGCGATCCGCTTCGATCCGCACAAGGACAAGAAGAACACCATTCCCCCGATCGTGAACATTTCTTCCATCAAATTCAACGACAAGGAGCCGCAGTATTCCAAAGACATTCTCCTGCCGTATGATACGTATAAGATGCGCATCGATTTTATCGGGATCAGCTTCAGGACCAACTCGAACACGCTTTACCAGTATAAGCTGGAAGGCTTTGATGCCGACTGGTCCGATAAAACAAAAATCCCTTTTGTGCAGTACGGAAAATTATCGGATGGCGAGTATGTGTTCCTGCTGAAGGCATACAATAACGATGGCATTGGCAACAACACTCCTTTAAGTGTGAAGATCGTGATCGAAAAGCCTTTCTGGAAAAAATGGTGGTTCATTGTGCTTTGCCTCGCAGTGCTTTTTTATATGATCTATTTCTACATCAAGATCAGGGAAGGAAATCACCGCAGGTTCCAGGCACAGCTGCAGAAAGCACTGAATGAAAAAACACGCGAGGTGATCGCGCAGAAGGAGGAGATCGAAAAGAAGAACAAGGACATCACCGACAGTATCCGCTATGCAAAGCGGATCCAGGATGCCTTGCTGCCGGAAGTGAAAAAACTGTACACACATTTCCCCGAATCATTCATCTTCTTCCAGCCAAGGGATATTGTGAGCGGCGATTTTTACTGGTACGACAAATACGGCGACAAGATGATCGTTGCCTGCGCAGATGCAACGGGGCATGGCGTTCCGGGCGCTTTCATGAGCATGATCGGGAGCACCCTGCTCAAAGACATCACTTCACGCAAGGGGATCACATCTCCGGCTTTTGCACTTGCGGCGCTGGATGAGGAAATAAAAATGCTGCTGAAGCAGAACGACGGCGAGCATGACCAAACGCAGGACAGCGTGGATCTTGTGATCTGCGAGATAGATGTAAAGACCAACATGGTGAGGATCTGCTCTACGAAACGCTCTGTGTTCATTGTGCACAAGAATGAGCTTCGCCTGATCAAGAAGGAGAACACCGATAACCAGCAGTATGAAACGGTGGACCTGCAGCTCGACAAGGGCGATATTATCTATATGTTCACGGACGGCTACCCGGATCAGTTCGGCGGGGAAAAAGGGAAGAAGATCAAAACCTCCAATATGAAAATAATGCTGGAGCAGATCCGTACCCTGCCATTCGATAAGCAGGAGATGATCGTTGACAGGTATTTCAACCGCTGGAAAGAAGGATACGACCAGGTGGATGATGTGCTGTTCATCGCGATCAGGCTGTAATCAACGAAAATTTATTTGAAAAATTTCTTCAGGCTGCTGACCAGCGTTGATATGCTGGAAGGCTTGATCACGTAATCAATGGCGCCATTGGCCATGGAAGTGCTGATATCATTGCTGTTGGAAGAAGTGGAGTACATCACAACAGGAATATCTTTTAACCGCGCATCGGCCTTTATTTTCCGGAGGCATTCCATTCCGTTCATTGCCGGCATGTTCAGGTCTAAAAAAATAAAATCAGGAAAGTGCTTGCTCATTTTTTCGAGCAGGCTGAGCGCCTCCCGCCCGCTCCGGGCATGGATCAATTCTACTTTGCAGTTGAGTGCTTCCACCGCTTCCGTGAAAAATTCGTGGTCGTCGTTATCATCATCAATGAGCAGGCAGATGCTATTTTTTGATCTCATAAATTTGATCCGTGCTGAAGGCTACAGGCCCATTGTTTTTATATAATCCTTTGGCGAAACGCCGAATTTTTTCCTGAACTTGGAAGTGAAATGTCCCGAATGCTTGTATCCGACCATCTTCGCGATCTCCTTGATGGGGAACCTTTCTTCCGCGATCAGCAGCTTTGCTTTGCTCAGGCGCTCGTCCTGCAGCAGCTTATTGATGGAAGTATTGTAAAGAAGCCTGAATCCCTTTTTCAGTTTGTTCTCATTCACCCCGGTGAGCAGGGCAAGCTCTTTTATAGTAGGAGGCTGGATGATGTTTGCAAGCAGGCGGTGCCTTGCCTCAATGATCAGCTCCATGTCTTTTTTACGAAGCACGGATTGCTTGTGGCTTGGCGCCAGGTCATCGATGTACTGCTTGATCTGCATGGCCATGATCTCCAGCGTTTGCGATTCCATGTACACGCGGCGCACAAGGCCTTTGTAATCATTCGTTTTTATATTCTGGATGCTTTGCGCAATGGTAAGGCTGTAATGCCCCTGGTATAAAAAGGAGCGTGAGCATTCAATATCAGTAAATACATCCTTCAGCTCAACCGGCAGGGAGCTGACCGTATGCCGGATCTTCTGCATGTATTTTTTCCGGTCGATCTCGATGGAATAAAAATAAACCTGTTTTTCTGCCGGAAGCAGGAACAGCTGTTCGTTGTTGCTGGAGCCGGTTACCATCGAGCCCAGCAGGTTGGTAAGCTGGTACTGCAGGCGGTCGGCTTTGATCAGGTGCTTGAAGTCGTTCTGGATGCAGAAGATCAGTCGCAGTGGCTGAAATTCGTCACACTTGTACCTGAGCACCATATCTCTTTTTAAGGCGCAGCTGAACATCAGCATTCCGAGGCCATCACGGAAATCAATCGCCGAGATAAAGCCTTCACCAAAAGCAGGTGGTACAATTATCTTATGTTCCGCATGCTCATTGATCACTTCTGTCTTAAAATATTTCGCTAAGCTTTTAATCGTTGCATATACATCATACGTATTAAAAATCACTTCGTGAGGCATAAGGTTCTGTTTTAGAAGGTGGTAAAAATAAATGTTAATAATTACATTTTTGCGCAGGTAAATAGCACAAATAGAACTATCTTTTTTATGGAGTTTAACTTATTATTTAAAGAGTCAGCCTTTAATGAATGGCTTGATTTTATTGAGGATTGGGCAAAAAATCAACATCCAACGCGTTGACTGTAAGCTGGTTACAATACCATCATATAAATCTTCGTGCCAACAGGCGTAAATAAATAAAAAAAGAGGGAGAAAAGTCCTTTTCCGGGCTGATCAGAACAGCGACATCTGCTCTGCCTTCAACCTTACCCGGCTTGTTTCCGGAAGCGGCCCGGCGGTGATTTCATATACAGGCATTTCCCCGTAACGGGAAGCAACAACAATGGTAGTGCTCCCGGCATGACGATTGAAAAGCTCATGCACCAATTCGGGCGTATTATTATTTTTGGAAAGATGGGCAAGCAGTAAAAGGCTTAAAGAAGAAGAGCGGTATTTTGTAAAAACCTCCAGCGCCTGGTCATTGGATAAGTGGCCATGCCCGCCGCTGATGCGCTTCTTCAGGTAATAAGGATAATTTCCCTCCTTCAGCATCTGCTCATCGTAATTTGCTTCAAGGAAGGCCGCATGGCATTGTTTGAAATGATTTACGAGGTGCTCGCAGGGTACACCGATATCCGTATAAACGCCAATGTTTACACCATTGCCGCTGATGGTAAAGCTGTATGGATCTGCAGCATCGTGGCGCTTCTGAAAAGGCACCACCGTTAAGCCGCCGACCTTTATTTCTTCATGTGCCTCAAATGAATAAAGCAGCGAAGGGTCGATCTTTAATTTTCCCGACACAAGCGTTGCCTGCGTAATGTAGACAGGCAGCTGGTATTTTTTTGCAAGCACCTCCACGCCCCGGATGTGATCGGAATGCTCATGCGAAACAAAAAGCGCTTTCACTTTTTCCATCGATAATCCAAGGCGTGCCATCCGCTTGTCGGTTTCCCTGCAGGAGATGCCCGCATCAACCAATACGGCCTCTTCGTTATTACCAACGTAATAACAATTGCCATTGCTGCCTGAATTAAGTGATGTTATGAAAAGTGACATGAATGCTGCAAAGATAATCTATATAAAGGGCTTACAGGAAGATGTGAAAAAATAAATTCTTATCGCGTCAGTTCGAGTATTTCTCTGACGGCAGGAAGAGAAATATATCAAGAACAAGCTTGGCTTAGCTAATGAAGATCACTATCTCTATAGCGTCAGTTCGAGTGTTTCTCTGACGATAGGAAGAGAAATGTATCGAGAACAAGCTGCCTAAGGCAATGAAGATATTCCTATCAACACTTCTCGATACTCTCCCTGCGGTCGAACTCGAAGTGACATACCATTATTAGTTTAAGAAAACGCTTATAAGCGGCCTGTTAAAAACACTAATTGAGCTTATACATCTTTCCCGGAAGCGAACGTACGATCCCTGAGAACTCCAGTGTAAGCAGCAGCGTGGACACCTTGCTCATCGGCATTTTTGCAAGATGGCAGATCTCATCCACGTTCACCGTATTTTTTTCTTTCAGCAGGTTCACGAGGATCTCCTCCTCCGGTTTTAATTCAACGAACAGTTTCCGCTGCACCAGTGCATCCTTCTTTTTCAGCTGCTCCCAGCCCATAATGTAAATAACATCCTCTGCCGACTGGATCAGCGCCGCTTTGTTCTGCTTGATGATCGCGTTGCAGCCTTCCGAAGTAAGATCGCCGATCCTGCCGGGGAATGCGAACACATCGCGGTTGTAGCTATTGGCAATATCGGCGGTGATCAGCGAGCCGCCATCTTTTTTTGATTCCACCACAATGGTCGCATCCGAAATTCCCGCTACGATCCTGTTCCTTCTCGGAAAATTTTCCCTGTCAGGTTTTGTGTTGCTGGTAAAATCACTGAGCAGGCCGCCCTGCCGGATCATCTTTTCCGCTACCGCCTTGTGCACTCCCGGGTACACTTTATCGAGCCCGTGCGCAAATACACCGATGGTCTGCAAGCCATTCTCCATCGCTGCTTTATGCGCATACACATCAATGCCGTATGCAAGCCCGCTCACGATCAGCGGGTTGAAAGCGGCAAGCGCTGCAACTAATTTTTCACACAGCTCTCTCCCGTAATCAGTAGCTTCGCGTGTGCCCACGATGCTGATGATTTTTTCCGCGTTAAGGTCTGCATTGCCTTTCATGTAAAGCATTACCGGGCTATCCTCGCAATGGGTCAACCGCTTCGGATAAACGGGATCAAGATAGAACACCGGCGTGATCGCGTTCTTCTCAATGAATTTTATTTCTTCCTCCGCACGTGAAAACACATCCTGTCCCAGCACCGCTTTTGCATAGACAGTACCGATGCCCGGGATCTTTTCAAGCGCGGCCTTCTTCTCTTTGAAAACAGCTTCCACGCTTCCACAATAGGCCACCAGCCGCTTGGCGAGTATATCGCCGATGTTTGGGATCAGCGTAAGCGCGATCCTGTACTTTAAATGTTCATTCATAAAATTAAAAATGCAATTGCTGAAAAAGACCATTCCTGATCCTGAACACCAGCTCCCGGAGTATTGGGCCTGCTGCTCAATTTGTGTTAAAATGCAATTATTTGTACATTGCACTATCCATAGAACGCAAAAATAGGAATTAATGCATGCAGAGCAGTTTCTGTTGAAAATTTATTTCCTTTAATGCCTCGGCGGATACGCTTTACAGAAACCTCATATAGTACATGAAAAAATTACTTACTCCGATATTTTTCCTGCAGGCCATAGGTTCATTGTTCGCCCAAACCTCTTATTTAAAAGGCAGGATCGCCGATTCAAAAACAAAGGAAACCATTGTAGGCGCCAGTGTGGTGATCGATGATTCCACGGGCACGGTGACCGATATCAACGGCGATTATTTCACAAAGGCCAGGGCAGGAAAGCACAAAGTTGAATTCAAATTTGTAGGATATAAATCTCAGTCATTAACAGTGGATGTGCCTGCAAACGATACAGCCACCATTTCTGCAGTACTCGAAAGCGATTCACGGCAGCTGGATGTGGTGGTGGTTTCGGCAGGCCGCTTTGAACAAAAACTGGGAGATGTTACCGTGTCGATGGAAGTGCTCAGGCCTTCCCTGATCGAAAATAAAAACGCAAGCTCCATCGAGAACATCATGGAGCAGGTGCCCGGCGTGAACATGATCGACGGGCAGGCAAACATCCGCGGCGGCAGCGGCTTCAGCTATGGCGCCGGCAGCCGCGTATTGCTGATGGTGGACGAGATGCCGATGCTTACCGCAGATGCGGGAGATGTGAAATGGAGCTTTCTTCCTATAGAGAACTGTGAACAGGTGGAAGTGATCAAAGGTGCATCATCGGCCCTGTTCGGATCATCAGCACTCAACGGCGTGATCAATTTCCGCACAGCTTACGCGAAGGATGAACCGGAAACAAAGATCGTTTTTAACGGCGGCTATTACGATCGCCCTAAGCGGAATGAGCTGGTATGGTGGCAGGATGGCAATCCTACTTTCGGCGGGATCAATTTTTATCACGGGCAGAAGATCAAACAGCTCGACCTTGTGATCGGCGCAAACATATACGACGACCGCGGATACCGCGAGCTCGAAACAGAACAGCGCTACCGTGCGAATGTAAACCTGCGCTACCGTTTCAAAAAAATAAAGGGGCTTTCGATCGGGGTGAATGCAAACACGATCCGCACACAGGGCGGCTTATTCCTCATCTGGCAGGATGCCGACAGCGGCGCCTACCGTCCTTCCGGCGGCGACCTCAGCCATTACACAACCTACAGGAGCAACGTGGATCCTTTCATTACGTATTACACCTCATCGGGCGGAAGGCATTCATTGCGCGGACGCTTTTTCCGCACCACGAACCTGAACAATACCGACCAGGAATCGACCGCAGATGTATACTACAGCGAATACCAATACCAGAAGCATTTTAAGAATAACCTCACCTGGACAACAGGATTGGTGTACAATTACAACGAAGTGCATTCAGGCGCGCTGTACGGCACTCACTTCAGCAACAACGCTTCGGCTTACCTGCAACTTGATAAGCGCTTCTTTAAAAAGCTCTCCGTTTCCCTCGGTGTAAGGGGTGAATATTTCAAAACAGACACGCTGGAAACACGCGAGAATGTGTATCTCCTGCTGGATGAATCAAAACCCATCGCAAAACAATCGAAAGTAAAACCTGTTGCACGCCTCGGGCTTAATTACCAGTTGACGGGCTCAACTTTTGTGCGTGCTTCATTCGGACAGGGCTTTCGTTTTCCAAGCGTTGCAGAGCGCTTTATCAAAACCACGGCAAGCGGCCTCGACCTTTACCCGAACGACAGCCTGCAGCCTGAAAGCGGCTGGAGCGCAGAGATTGGGATCAAGCAGGGCATAAAGATCGGTGAATGGAAAGGATTTGTCGACCTTGCAGTTTTCCAAACGGAATATCACAACATGATGGAATTCACCTTCGGGCAGTATGGCCCTGTTGTACCGCCATACAATACGCCGCAGGCACTCGGGCTCGGCTTTAAATCGCAGAACATAGGCAACACAAGGATCACGGGAGCGGAGATCTCTATCATGGGACAAGGCAAGCTGGGGCCCGTGACGATGACGGCATTGATGGGTTATACCTATATCAAGCCGATCCAGATCGACTACGACCTGGCACAGGACAGCGCCAAAGGTGCAACCTATGAGAATATCCTCAAGTACAGGTATGAGCATACGGCGAAAGCTGATGTTGAGCTCAGCTATAAAGGATTCAGCTTCGGTGTCAGCTGCAGGTACAATAGCTTCATGAAGAACATCGACCGCTTTTTCCTGGATGAAGCATCCGGGATCAAAGGCGTGAAAAAATACCGTGAGAAAAATAAAAATGGCGACACCGTTTTTGATGGCCGCATCTCTTACCAGGTAACAAAAACGGCAAAGGTCGGATTTATCGTGAACAATGTTTTCAATCATGAATACGTTGGCCGCCCTGCAGACATGCAGCCTCCGCGCTCCTATGCGATCCAGGTCAGCTTAAAATTTTAAATGATCATTTCAATAACAGATAAACACACATGACAGTACAGCGCCCTTTTAATTTCAAAAAATGGATCGATGATAACCGGCATTTACTGAAGCCGCCGGTAGGCAACAAAGTGGTCTATGAAAATACAGAGTTCATTGTGATGGTGGTTGGCGGCCCGAATTCCCGCAAGGATTATCATTTCAATGAAAGCGAAGAATTTTTTTACCAGCTCGAAGGCGATATTAAAGTTGGCATCCAGGAAGATGGAAAAGCAGTAACGGTCGACATTAAGGAAGGCGATATTTTCCTCCTGCCTCCACGCGTTCCGCACAACCCTATGCGCGGACCAAACACCATCGGCCTTGTGATGGAGCGAAAACGCAGAAAAGGTGAAGAGGACGGGCTGATGTGGTTCTGCGAAAAATGCAATGAAAAGCTGTACGAACGTAAGTTCAAGCTCACCAATATCATGACCCAGTTCCAGGAAACATTCGCTGTTTTCTACGGAAGCACCGATCTGCGCACCTGCAAAAAATGCGGGCATGTAATGGAACCGCCGGTTGCACCCAAGGTGGAGAATACGCATTAGTCCGGAGTTGGTAGAGCTTAGCCCGGAGACGGTTAATAGTACGATTGAAGCCTAAATTAAAACTAAAGTTTTAATCTGTGCAGGATCAATTCCCCTCTTGAGAGGGGTTAGGGGTGTGTTGTACAGATTTGTATTTTATTGAGTTTGAACAAGCGTGTTGAGATTGCTTCGTCGTACCTCCTCGCAATGACTTACCAGCCGGGATGACAACAAACACAGATTCGTAAAATTCGTACAGATTCGTAATCCGTACATTAGTAACAGATTAGTAATTAGCAGACATGAATAAAGAAGAGCTCGACGTAGAATTTGAAAAAGTAATGAAAGCCATGGCGCCGCAGTTCGGTGAAGAGATCGATGAGCAGGCGATCCTGTTCCTGATCGGCGTGCAGGAATTGGGCAAAGGAAAAATAAAGCTGAATAAGAATGAGAAGCTGGATGTGATGCACATTGCCATCTGCACCCTGCTTACTCCTTATGGGTATTATGAATATGAAGGCCTCGACAAGGACGGCTGGCCGCACTGGAAAGTAAATGAAAAGCTGCCCCCGCTAAGGCCCATGCAGCAGCAATTGCTCATTAAACAGGCAATCGTGGAATACTTTAAAGCGAATGAACTGATGGAAGAGTAATTACTGGATCTTAACCGTTACTTCATTTGATTTTCCCGGCTCGTCCAGGCGAAGAACACCTGTTCCTGTTCCCGGCAGGGTTGCTTTTCTTGCAGTAACATCAAAGATCGCAGGCAATTTTACCTCGAAGCTGGCATCACCGGAACCATCCGTAATGTTATCGTATGTAACATCTCCGTTCACGGAAGGAGCAGCAAGCTTAACCGTTGCGTTGGCTACGGGATTTCCGGCAGTATCGGTAACATGAACTTTACCGTGACAGGTTTTGTCTTTTTTGCAGGAAGAGCTGCTGAATGCTGCAAACAGCATAACAAAAGCACAAACAATTGCAGAAAATTTAAGAGTAAAAGTTTTCATGAGGATGATTTTATTATTATAAAATACTGTTAATTTGCTCCTGTTTAAATACTTCCGGAGATAGTGAATCATCCGCAAGATAGTATAAACTCCCAAAGGATATTTATATTTACTAAAACAAATTTAATACAAAAAGATGAAAAATAAAAATAAATATGCGCTCCCTGCGCTCCTGGTGCTTGTTTTGATCGCATTTTCATCCTTTATGCCTATTGGCGATAACGGTTCGGGCGATACAAAAGTGATCATGGTGACCAACCGGGGCACTGTTAAAATAAGGCTGTACAACGAAACACCGCTGCACCGCGATAATTTTATAAAGCTGGTAAAGGAGCATTATTTCGACAGCCTTCTCTTTCACCGCGTGATCCAGAATTTCATGATCCAGGGCGGCGATCCCGATTCAAAAAGAGCGCCTTTCGGTACGATGCTGGGCGATGGCGGTCCGGCATACACGATTCCTGCAGAATTTAACCCGGCGCTGTATCATAAAAAAGGAGTACTGGCAGCAGCGCGTGAAAGTGATTTTGAGAATCCTTCGCAGGCCTCTTCCGGCTCACAGTTCTACATTGTGCAGGGCCGTGTGTGGACAGACTCCCTCCTGAAGATCCAGGCAAAGCGCATCACTAAGCTGAAGCTTTTTAACGTGGTCATCAACCGCCCGGAGAACAAGGAATACCGGGAAAGGTATATGAAATACAACAAAGCGGAACGTGTTGACAGTGTAAAATACATTTACGACATCATCGATAAAAAAGTGGAAGCCGAGCTGCCAACTGTGCCGCTGTATACATTTTCGGAAGAGGCAGTGAAAGCCTACACCACTATAGGGGGCACTCCTCATCTCGATTTCAGCTATACCGTTTTCGGGGAAGTGTATGAAGGGCTGGATGTGATCGACCGGATAGCAGCGGAAAAGACCGACAAAAATAACCGCCCGCTGGAAGACATCCGCATCCAAAGTGTTTCAATAATTCAGTAACTTCGCGGCAACATTATGAAAGATAAAATTAAAGAACTGATTGAGGAGATCGATTCATTCACAGCAAGCAGCAAAGAGCATGTGGAGGAATTCCGCATTAAGCTGCTGAGCAAAAAAGGCAAGCTGAGCGAGCTGTTCGATGAGTTTAAAACAGTGGCTCCCGAGCTGCGCAGGGAAGTAGGGCAAAAGCTGAATGAGCTGAAGGACAAAGCGCAGGAGAAGCTGCATCACCTGAAGGAAAAATTTGACAGCGACAGCGATTCCGGCAAGGAAGAGCTGGACCTGAGCCTGCCTGCGGAAACGCTTGCACTGGGCTCCCGCCATCCCTTGTCGATCGTCCGTAACCAGATCGTGGAGATCTTTTCCAAAATAGGTTTCACCGTTTCGGAAGGGCCGGAAGTGGAGGACGACTGGCATAATTTCACCGCCCTCAACACCCCGGCAGACCATCCCGCACGCGATATGCAGGATACCTTCTTCATTAATGAGAACCCTGATATTTTATTGCGCACGCAAACATCATCGGTGCAGGTGCATGTGATGGAGAACAGCAAGCCTCCCATCCGCACCATTTCCCCCGGGCGCGTATACCGCAACGAAGCAATTTCAGCGCGCGCACATTGCCAGTTTCACCAGGTGGAAGGATTATACATTGATAAAAAAGTTTCTTTTTCCGACCTCAAGCAAACACTCATGTATTTTGCAAAGGAAATGTTCGGTGAAGAAACACAGATCCGTTTGCGCCCTTCGTTCTTCCCCTTCACGGAGATCAGCGCGGAGATGGATATTTCCTGCCCTTTCTGCAAAGGTGCCGGCTGCAATATCTGTAAAGGTGCCGGCTGGGTGGAGATCCTCGGCTGCGGCATGGTTGATCCTGCCGTGCTCGACAATTGCGGCATCGACAGCCAGCAATACAGCGGATTTGCATTCGGAATGGGCATAGAGCGCGTTACGATGCTGAAATACCAGGTAAAGGACCTTCGCCTGTTCTCTGAGAATGACCTGCGGTTTTTGAAGCAGTTTAAGTCTGCCTTGTAAAACATTATTTTCATTAAACCGTCATCCCGTGCCGCGACATGGGATCTCATGAATGTTTGCAGTTTGCAATTAACAGATCCCGTGTCGGAGCACGGGATGACCCTCCGGAACAAGATCAGTCACATAATTCAACCATTTCTATGACCCGCCTCGAACAATTACTCGAAATGCTCCAGCAGGATCCGCAGGATGCTTTCCTGAACTATGCACTGGCACTCGAATTCGCCAAAACGGGCGATATCGATCCGGCCATCGATGCCATTGAAGGGATCCTTGCCCGTGATGAAAACTACCTCGGCGCTTACTACCAGCTAGGAAAATTCTATGAGCAGACGCTGCAGCCTGAAAAGGCCATCCTGACCTACCAGAAAGGCATGGAGATCGCTAAAAAGCAGAACAACCGGAAAACGTTAGGGGAATTGAATGAGGCGCTGCTGATGCTGGAGGATTAAATACAGATCGCGAATTTTTTACGAATTTACGGATCTGTGCGTTGTCATTTCGAGTTCGACCGAAGGGAGAGTATCGAGAAAGCGGGTAAGCTTGTTCTCGATATGCTCGTACCTCGCTACTCGAACTGACGCTAATAAAACCTGTATTCTTTACTATTACGAATTACTGTTGTGTAACACACAGATCCGTAAATTCGTACAGATTAGTATTCGCATGGCAGAGATTGCTTCGTCGGTACCTCCCGCAATGACGTTACGGTTCGTAAATTCGTACAGATTCGTTATCCGTACTACAATATAATATTATCGATCAGCCTCACATTCCCTAATTTCAAGGCAATGCAGGCCACCACATTTTTCGCATCCTTATAGTCATTTACCGGCTGCAGCGTTTCCGCATCCACGATCTCAAAATATTCCAGCTGCATCAATGGCTCTGATCTGAGCTCTGTTTCAGCAAAAGCTTTCAGCTCAGCGATGGAATGGTCCGCTTTCATTTCCTTTACTTTGAACAGTGTTTTTGAAATAAGCGGCGCTACCGCTCTTTCGGTTTCCGTTAAGCGCACATTCCGGGAGCTCATGGCCAGCCCGTCCTTTTCACGGACGATCGGGCAACCGATGATCTCCACAGGAAGCTCCAGCTGTTTGGCCATTGAACGGATGATAGCGAGCTGCTGAAAGTCCTTTTGTCCGAAATAGGCCCTGTTTGGCCTCACGATCCGGAACAGCTTGCTCACCACCTGGGCAACGCCATTGAAGTGCCCGGGCCGCTGTGTGCCTTCCATTACCCTGTCGAGCTGCCCGAAATCCACGGTTTTGCCATTCGTCCAGCCCTTGTCTTCCACGTTCTGCCTTTTCAGCTCCAGTTCGGCCTCCGTATACATTTCGCTGATCTCCGGGGCGAAAAGGATGTCGCAATCCACGCTTTCGAGCATCCTGCTGTCCTTTTCGAGCGTCCGGGGATACTTTGCCAGGTCGCTGAGGTCATTGAACTGGGTGGGATTTACAAAGATGCTGCAAACGCTGATGTCATTGTCTTTTTTGCTGATCTCCACCAGGGCGAGATGCCCTTCGTGAAGGGCACCCATGGTAGGTACAAATCCTATTGTTTTTTGCTGATTTTGCACAATATCCAGGTGATCCTGGAGTTCCTGTACCCGGGTGAAAATAATCATCAATTTTAAAAATTGTTAAGAAGTAACAAAATCAGCATTAACAGAGCTCTTTTTTCGATAAAAGAGGTCAAATCTAAGGTTTAAACTTTGAAATTCAGAAAATTTTTGCTTACTTTTGTGTACTTTTTAAATCTCACCCTTAATTCGATCGTATGAAGAAGAAAGCAAGAGTACTATTTGTATCACAAGAAGTTACCCCCTATTTAGATGAAACCCCGATGAGCATTATCGGAAGGAAGTTGCCTCAGGGAATCCAGGAACGAGGAAAAGAGATCCGATTATTTATGCCGAAATTCGGCTGCATCAATGAAAGACGAAACCAGCTCCATGAAGTGATCCGCCTTTCCGGTATGAACCTGATCATTGATGATGCCGATCATCCGCTGATCATTAAGGTTGCTTCCATCCAGGCAGCACGCATGCAGGTTTACTTTATTGACAACCAGGAATATTTTGAACGCAAGCATATCCTCACCGATAAAAAAGGCGATCATTTTGCCGATAACGATGAACGCGCTATCTTTTTCTGCCGCGGCGTGATCGAAACAGTTAAAAAGCTGGGCTGGGCACCGGATGTGGTTCACTGCCACGGCTGGATGACAAGCTTAATGGCGCTTTACCTGAAAAAATCATTTAAGGACAACCCTTTATTTGCCGACACCAAGATCGTTTACTCGGTTTACGACGACGAATTCCCGGGAGCGCTGAATAAGGATTTCGCTAAGAAGGTGTTACACGAAGGCATTGAAAAAACGGATGTGGAATGGTTTAAAAACCCTACATTTGTCAACGTCAGCAAAGCAGCGATCGACCTGGCAGACGCAGTGATCATTGCAAGCCCTAAGATCAATGCAGAAATTACAAAGTACCTGAAAAAAGCAGGCAAACCGGTGCTTGAGTACAAAGGGCCGGATGAATACATTGATGCGTACTCTGACTTTTACGATTCTGTGCTTGAAGAAGTAGCTGAAATGGTCGACTGAATCAAGCCAAAAAAGAAGAAACAGTGAACGCTGTTTTTACAACGAATAAATTATGAATCAATTGAATACACGATTACTTAAGGTTTTGTCACGCCCCGGCGTGACAAAATTTTTTTTTATAAGCCTCACTGCACTCTTCGCAAGTGCCTGTAATGAATCAAGCGTGGTCGGGCTCGATGTTCAGCCCGCCGGCGACCTGCTCAATGTAGGCTGGCAGGATTCAACCACACTCCGCAGCTCCACCGTAAAGGAAGATTCGCTTCACACCGACGCCTCGATCATTATTGGCGCAGATGCCCTGCTGGGAACGTACCTCGATCCTGTTTTCGGAAAAACTTCTGCAGCTATTTACACACAGCTGCGTTTGCCTGCCAACAATCCTAACTTCGGCACCAGCCCGGTATGCGATTCGGTAGTGCTTTCACTGACCTATGCTTCCGACTTCTACGGAAAAAAGGAACGGAAAGTGCAGCGGGTGAATGTGTACCAGCTTTACGGCGGACTCAGCCTTACGAACGATTATTATTCCAACAACTCACTGAGCTACAACACAGGCAACGACCTTGCGAACGGGCACCTCTTCACGCCAAGGCCGGTTGATAAAGTAGTGGTGATGGGAGATACGCTCAAACCGCACCTTCGCATTCCGCTGGATCAGAACTTCGGACAGGTGATCCTCAACAGCCCGGCATCGGGAAGCCTTTCCAGCAACACTGCTTTTCAGAACTTCATCAAAGGATTTTATATCAGTTCCGACGTAGTTTCTTCCACTACCGGCGACGGTAACATCATGCACTTCAAGCTCGGTGATGCACAATCGAAGCTCACTGTTTACTATCACAACAGCAATGCGACCAACAACGATTCATTGAAATACGACATCAGCCTGTCGAGCGTTCCGCGCTTCTCCGCTTTTGAACATTACAATTACGCCGGCGCTTATCCTTACCTCTCTTCGCAATTAACCAGCACTTCAACAGATACAACATTGTTCGTACAATCGCTTGCAGGAACAAAAGTTAAGATCGAATTCCCCTACCTGCTTCACTGGAATGATTCGGGAAGGGTTGCGATCAACAAAGCAGAGCTGGTGATCAAAGTGGACACTACCAATCCACTGTACCAGCTGGATACATTTGCAGCGCCCACCAAGCTGATATTATTCGGGATCACATCCGGCAATACAAATTACGCGGTGCCTGATGCATACGAGGCAAACGAATCCTTTGACGGCTCTTACAATGCCAGCACAAAAGAATACCGCTTCAACATTGACCGTTACGTGCAGCAGGTGCTGAACGGAACGCTTCCAAACGTGGGGCTTTACCTTGTCGCTTCGGGCGGTGCGGTAAATGCAAACCGTGTAGTGCTGGGCAGCGCAAGCAGCCAGGGATACCAGAAAATGAAATTAAACCTTACATACACTAAACTTCATTAACATATGTGCGGAATAGTTGGATATATCGGAAACAAACAGGCCTACCCTTTTCTTATCAAAGGATTACAGCGCCTTGAATACAGGGGATACGACAGTGCCGGTGTGGCCATGGTCGACAACGGGGAATTGAAAGTGTACAAGTGCAAGGGCAAAGTAGCTGACCTGCACAATTTCATCGGAACACAAAGCACTGCAGGAACGATCGGGATAGGGCATACACGCTGGGCAACACACGGCGTTCCTAACGATGTGAATGCTCACCCGCAATATTCAGCATCCAAGAACATGGTGATGATCCACAACGGGATCATCGAGAACTATGGCCCTTTGAAAGAGGAATTGAAAAAACGCGGACATGTATTTTTAAGCGATACCGATACGGAAGTACTGATCCACCTCATCGAGGACATCAAGGAAAAAGAAAATGTGCGTTTGGGAGAAGCTGTCCGCCAGGCATTGAACCAGGTGGTTGGCGCTTACGCGATCGTGATCCTCTCCAAAGATAATCCCGATGAACTGTTCGCTGCGAAAAAAGGCAGCCCGATGGTGATCGGGATCGGTGAGGATGAATTTTACATTGCCTCCGATGCAACACCCATCGTGGAATACACGAAGAATGTGGTGTACCTGGAAGATGAAGAGATCGCATTCATTGAGCGCGGAAAAGAACTGAAGATCAAAACGATCAAGAACAAAGCAAAAACCCCTTATGTACAGGAACTGGAAATGAAGCTGGAAGCCCTTGAAAAAGGCGGCTTTGACCATTTCATGCTGAAGGAGATCTACGAGCAGCCGCGTTCCATCAAGGACAGTATGCGCGGACGGTTAAGCTCTGAAAAAGGCATTGTGAACTTAGGCGGGATCACCGAATACGAGCAGAAATTTGTGAATGCAAAACGCATTGTGTTCGTCGCCTGCGGAACATCCTGGCATGCCGGGCTGGTTGGCGAATATTTATTCGAAGACCTTGCACGCATTCCTGTTGAAGTGGAATATGCATCCGAATTCCGTTACCGCAACCCGATCGTTTACGAGGATGATGTGATCATTGCGATCTCCCAGTCGGGTGAAACTGCCGACACGCTGGCTGCGATCGAGCTTGCAAAATCAAAAGGCGCAACCATCATCGGCATCTGCAACGTGGTGGGTTCTTCCATTGCACGCGCAACACATGCAGGATCGTACACACACGCAGGCCCCGAGATCGGCGTGGCATCCACCAAGGCATTCACAGCGCAGGTTACTGTGCTTACGCTGATGGCATTGCGCATTGCTTTCTTAAAAGGGACTATTTCATCATCCCGCTTCCACCAGTTGTTAAGCGAGCTGGAAGCTGTTCCTGACAAGGTTCAGAAGGTGCTGGAAAAGAACGAGCAGATAAAATTCATTGCCGACATTTATAAAAATTCAACCAATGCACTTTACCTCGGCCGCGGGTACACATTCCCGGTCGCACTGGAAGGCGCGCTGAAGCTGAAAGAAATTTCCTACATCCATGCGGAAGGTTATCCTGCAGCAGAGATGAAGCACGGCCCTATCGCACTGATCGATGAAGAGATGCCGGTATTTGTGATCGCGACCAAAGGAACCTCCTACGAAAAAGTGGTGAGCAACATCCAGGAAGTGAAAGCACGCAAAGGAAAGATCATCGCCATTGTAACAGAAGGCGATAAGCAAGTGAAGGAAATGGCTGATTACTCGATCGAGATCCCGGAAACGGATGAGATCCTGGTGCCGCTGATCTCCGCTGTGCCGCTGCAGCTGCTGTCGTACCACATTGCGGTAATGCGCAACTGTAACGTAGATCAGCCAAGGAACCTGGCGAAATCGGTAACAGTGGAATAACCGGATACAAAAATATAACTAAAAAAAGCGCAGCTTACGGGCTGCGCTTTTTTTTAAGCTATCCTTATACCTCCTAAGCAATACCATGCGCGGCAAATACACTTGAAAAGGTTACCTCTTCTTCATTCGCAGGATTGTATTCTCCATCTCCCCTGTTGTTTAATGCCGCCGCTCCTTCCAGGAGAACATGCCTGATCGCAACCAACCTGTTTACCAGTACAGTCCTAAAGTGTGCCAATGCCGGCACACCTGCAACGGCAGCACATATATTTGGTACTGTTGCGGCAACCCCCATTGCTAAAGGCCAGCCACCCAAAGGCGGATTATTTAAGATGGCATTAGCAAGCGAATCATTAACGGCTGCAGCATATTCTGCGCGGTGCGATCCTATATGCAAAGCGGCATCACCACCATCGTCGCTTTGCTCACTTGGAAGCAATACACCGTTAATAGATGAATCAATATGGATGCCTGCCGTAGCAAGCAACATTCTGGCTGGTGCAGCCACAGCCGCTCCCGCTTCCACTATATGGTGAGCCTGATTTCCTATCTGATCTTCCAGGTTTGAATCCGGAACATCTCCCTCACCGGTAAGCGAAGCACGTAAAATTTCCGAATGGTGGCGCATTTCGCCCTCTACATGAAGCCCATTTGCACCCAAAACTGTTGCCCGGGCATTCGCATAATTAGCATTCACAAAGCTTCCATGTACGCGTTGAACGACCATATTTCCGGCAATTGTCGGTTGTGTTACATAAGATTTTTCTTTTTTGGTTACATTCCCTATTTTCAACTGTTTCACCTGTGAACGGTTATTTATCTTCTCCTGCAATTCTTTTTGTGCAAGGGACGAGGGCCTGTAATCTGTCAGTGGTAGTGCTTTATTGCCCTTTTTTTGTTGCGACAATCCGGTTGCAATATGTGTATGTGTTTTTTCCTGTGATGACTCTGCATGTGTGCTCATGTATACTCTTTTTTTGATATATGAAAGGTACTGATAAAAGTTAAGCCAATCCTTATTGCTGGTTCTGAAAAAATAGCTGCCGCCTGTCATTTATCCCATTAACGGCAAGCGATTCCCCATAATTGCAAAAGCCTGTTCTGCCCGTAAACGCTGCATCCTAAGCCCATGGCGCAAACTGCGTGTGGCTGTATTCTTGCACTGCATGTGCACACACAAATTCCACTGAACTTATTTTTATGACAAAAAAAGCAAACAACCGTCTAACGACGAAACCGGCACCTCTTGCCAAAACGCCAACAGGTATTGACGGGCTTGACGAAATTACGGACGGAGGGCTGCCAACAGGCCGTCCTACACTGGTTTGCGGAAGCGCAGGCTGCGGAAAAACATTAATGGCTGTTCAGTTTCTTATCAAAGGAATTACCGACTATAACGAGCCGGGCGTGTTCATGACCTTTGAGGAGCCTTTGGAGGATCTCACAAAAAATGTAGCCTCACTGGGCTATGACCTTAAAAAGCTGATCGCCAATAAAAAGCTGAGAGTGGATCACGTGAAAGTGGAACGCTCCGAGATAGAAGAGTCCGGCGAATATAACCTCGAAGGCTTATTCATCCGCCTGGAGCATGCCATCAACAGCATCGGTGCAAAAAGAGTGGTGCTGGATACCATTGAATCATTATTCGGAGGACTGGATAATGCAGTGATACTGAGAGCCGAGATCCGCAGGCTCTTCAACTGGCTTAAAACAAAAGGCGTTACCACCATCATTACAGGTGAAAGAGGAGATTCCTCGCTAACGCGGCAGGGGCTGGAAGAGTATGTATCCGATTGTGTCATCCTTCTTGATTTCCGGGTGATCGACCAGATCTCTACCCGGAGGTTAAGAATTGTAAAATACCGGGGTTCCACACATGGCACCAATGAATATCCATTCCTTATTGATGAAAGTGGCATCTCGGTTCTTCCTATTACTTCGCTGCGTCTCGAACATAAGGTTTCCAATAAGATCGTATCTACAGGAATTGAAGGCCTCGACAAGCTCTTTAAAAAAGGCGGATATTACCAGGGCAGCAGTATCCTGATATCCGGAACAGCAGGAACAGCCAAAACAACGCTTGCCTGCTATTTTACGCAGGAAACCTGTAAGCATAACTCAAAGGTGCTGTATTTCGCGTTTGAGGAATCGCCGAACCAGCTGATCCGGAATATGGAGTCGGTAGGGATCGACCTGAGAACATACATTGATAAGGGCCTGCTGCAGATCCACTCCAGCCGCCCTACTTTACACGGGCTTGAGATGCATTTATTATCGCTGCACAAACTCATCAGGCAGTTCAAGCCGCAATGTGTTGTTATTGACCCGATCAGCAACATGATCAGCATAGGAACGATCAGCGAAGTGCGGGCAATGCTCGTGCGGTTGATCGACCTTTTGAAAATAAATAATATTACCGCGCTGTTCACTTCACTTACACAGCAGAATGTGAGCAACACAAATGAGCTGACCGAAGAATCCGTTTCTTCCCTGGTCGACACCTGGATCACAGTACGGGATGTGGAAGGAGTTGGTGAACGCAACAGGGGACTGTACATCCTGAAATCGAGAGGGATGGCGCATTCCAACCAGGTGAGGGAATTCATCCTTACGGATAAGGGCCTCCAGTTCCTTGATTTTGAAACGGGCCCGGAAGGCATCCTGCTGGGATCCGCGAGAAAAAAATATCAGCTCGACTCTTTTGCCGACACGGCAAAAAGGAAAAAGGAGCTGGAAAAACGCGACAGGGAAATTATCAGGAAAAAGAAAATCCTGGAAGCAAACATACTTGCCATGAGAACAGAATATGAGTCTGTTGAAGAAGAGCTGCATAAGCTGGAGCTTGAAGAAAGGGTATTGAATTTTCAATCAAAAAAACCAGTCAGCACCCGGCCGGCAAAAGCTGTGAAAAGGAAAAAAAGCTAACTTATGGTACAAAACAAAGAGAAAGCACAGGAGAAACCCTGGCAACTCCGGTTGTACATAGCCGGCAAAACAGATAAATCAATCCTTGCACTGAGCAATATTAAAAAGTACTGCAAAGAGAATTTACAGGATAACTATTCTATTGAAGTGATTGACCTTATGAAGGATCCGCACCTGGCCGAGGAAGACCAGATCTTTGCCATTCCCACGCTGGTCCGCAGGTCTCCTGTTCCTATCAGGAAGATCATCGGGGACCTGTCCAATGAAATGAAGGTCCTTAATGGACTTGAAATTAAACCCATTATCAAATAAACCGCAATGAATAGTTCCACAGTTAAAGTAAAAGAAGAATACATTTTGAAGCTGTATGTTACCGGCATGTCCATGAGCTCCCTGAGAGCGATCGAGAACATCAAGTCGATCTGCGAGGAGCACTTAAAAGGCAGGTACGACCTCGAGATCGTTGATATTTACAAATACCCGGATACGATGTATGAGAATAACCTGATCGCGAGCCCCACGCTGATAAAGCATGCTCCGAAGCCATTCAAGAAACTCCTTGGCGACCTTTCGAACCGCGAGAAGGTGTTGGGAGCATTAGGAATTTTAAAGTAACAGCATGGAACATGAAATTAAAGAAGCTGATCTGCAGCTGGAAAACCAGGCATTAAAAGAGCAGCTGGAAGAATATAAAGACCTGATCGAATCGATCAGGACAGGGAAAGTAGATGCACTTGCCATCCGGAAAAACGGGCAGCCAAATATCCTGACGCTTGAAAGCACAGATTTTATTTACAGGGTACTCGTGGAGAACCTGGCCGAAAGTGCACTGAATGTTACTGAAACAGGCATGATCCTGTATGCAAATGCAGCATTTGAAAGTTTATTAGGGGCTTCCAACTCCTCGATTATCGGCTCCGACCTGAAATCACTCATCGACCCTTTGTGGCAGAATGATTTTAAAAAGCTGTTCAATGCAGCATTTTCAGGAGTAAGCAAAGGTGAAACCATTTTGTTGTATGAAGGTAACAAGATCCCTGTATATGTTTCCTTCAGCAGCCTGTATCCGCGCTTTTCGGGAATAGGTATTATTATCACAGACCTTTCCGAAAAGAAAAAACAGGAAAAGATCCTTACTCTTTACAAAGACAAACTTTCTGTAAAAGAGGAAGAGATGATCCTCGCGGAAAACTCGCATTTGCGGCAGGCGAAGGAAAAGCTGGAAGAACATGCAGCTAATATCGAGAAAAAGAACAATGAGCTGACAAAGGCGAACATTGAGCTGGGCTCATTCACTTACATTGCTTCGCATGATCTGAAGGAGCCGCTGCGGAAGATCAATATGATGAGCAGCCGCATCCTGCTTAAACAGGGCGATGATTTCCTGCCCGAGGTCACAGGTTATTTTCAAAGCATTTTGTCGACGGTAGGTTACATGCAAAACCTGATCGACGGGCTGCTTAGCTATTCCAGCATTAACAACAACCAGCTGAAGCTCGTTGATACCGATCTTAATCTTATTATCAGCCAGGTAAAAAACAACCTGGAAAGCTCGATCCTCGAAAAAGGCGTGATCATTGAAACTGTAAATTTACCTACGCTGAAAATAATCGCGATCCCTTTCATACAGCTTTTCACAAACCTCATTTCGAATGCAGTTAAATACAGCAGGGAGAATGTTTTTCCTGTTATTAAGATCGAAGCGCGCTTAGTTGCGGCAGAGGACATTGAAACCGAACAGGTTTTGTCCGCAAGCTCCTACTGGCAGATCATGGTAAAGGATAACGGCATCGGCTTCGACCAGAAATACCAGTATAAGATCTTCGAGCTGTTTCAGCGCCTGCATGAAAAGGATACGTATACAGGCACCGGGATCGGGCTGGCGATCTGCAGCAAGATCGTGCAAAACCACGGCGGCTTTATTACCGCCTATGGAGAGCCGGGTGTTGGTTCAATATTTTCTGTTTTCCAGCCTGTAGAAGCAGTGGAACAGGAAGTGATCGCCTGAGCCGGGCATCCCTCGTAATAAAAAAACCTCCGGAGGAATCCGGAGGTTTTTTATGAATGTGTGTTTCGCTTTTTAATCCAGCACCCTGAAATCCAGGATCACCTTGCTGCCGTTCTCTTCAAAAGTAACATTGTCGGCCAGGTTGCGCATCAGGAATACTCCCCTGCCGTTTGGCTTTTCAATGTTCTCAGGATTGGTCGGATCGGGCAGGTTATTGAAATTGAAGCCCGGGCCTTCGTCCTTCACGCTGAAGGAAACCCTGTCGGGATGCGATTTGAATGAAATATCGATGCTTTTATTGGGATTGGCTTTGTTACCGTGGTAGATGGCATTATTTACCGCTTCTGTCAGTGAAACAAGGATGTTACCGTAGTAATCCTCACTGATGCTAAAAAGATCACATACATCTTCAATCATGCGTTCCACAAGAATGATGTTTTCTGCTTTTGAAGAAATGCGGATTTTTTGATTTTCTGCAAGTACCATATGTTTAGTCCTCGAAATTGTTAAAGTATTGGTTGACTTTCGCTTTGTAAAACGGATTTAAAGAGGGGGGAACAGTTTTGAGTAGTTCCGTTTCTTTCTGTTTCAGCTTGTTATACTCTAAAAATTCGTTAGGGTTACTAAAATTTTCATTTTTTGCCTCATTCGACTGCCTTTTTTCGTCCATTTCACGTTCCTTCTCTGCTTTCTCCGATTCCAGCAGCCTTGTCAGGATTTCCTGCTGGCGCTTCATGGTTTCATTGCTGAGCATTTTGTTCACGAGGTCGGTTTCCGTCTCTTCCATTTTCTCCGCCAGCTTCCCGAGATTTCCGCCGCCTTTTCCGTCCTTGTTCAGCTGATCGGCCATTTTACCAAGCTCCTTGCGGATAGCTTCCTGCTGTGCCGCTAATTTGGCGAGCTCCTGGCTCATTCCGCCCAATCCTTGTCCGCCCTGCTTATTTCCCGGCTTGTTGCCGTTCTTTTCCATTCCTTCTTTCAGTTTCTGGATCTGCTTGTTCAATGCTTCCTGCATCTGGCGCATGCTGGATGCCGAAGGCTTGGCGCCCATTCCGCCGGGCTTGTTGCAGCTTCCGCTGCCGGGCTTGCCGCTTTTTTTCTTGGCTTCTGCCTGCATCTGGCTCAGGGCTTCGTTCAGCATCAGGGCAAGGTTGTTAATGGAAGTCATGGCGAACTGCTGGCGGCTCATTGCTTCCTGCTTGTGGTTCCTGCCATCGAAGGAAGGTGTCTGCGATTCCTTGATCTCATCCACGGCCTTTTCCATGTTCATGTTGATGGCGCTGGTTTCTTTCAGCACGGCCGATTTGATCTGCGGCACACGCTTGGCGAGCGCAAGCAGGCTGTCTTCCACCATTTTGGAATCATCCTGCAGCTTTTTCTGCTTCTGGTTGATCTTGTAGAATTGCGGATCGTTCGTCTTCGCACCGGACAGCTCTCCCATCAGGGCTTCCTGCCCGAATGAAAGCTGCACAATGTTCTCGAGGAGGTCGCGAAGCTTGTTCATGTCCTCGCTTTGCTGCTCCTGTTGTTCCTGCTGCTGCATTTGCTGCATCTGCTGGGCCATTTCCTGCATTTTCTGTGCAGCGCTTTTCTGTGATTTGGAAGCGCTTTTTTTCTGGTCCTGGCTCAGCTGGTCGCTGCTGTTCTGCATGTCCTTTTTAATGTCATCCTGCTTCTGCTCCGTATTCTCCATCTTCTTCGGCTCTTCCAGCGCCTCGTTCTTTTTCTCCAGCTCTTTCATATCCTTCTTCAGGTCATCAAACTTTTTGTTCAGCTCATCCTGCTTCTCCTTCTGCTCTTTTGCATCCGCTTTCTTGTCTTCGCTTTTCTTCGCAAGATCATCCTGCTTTTTAGCAAGCTCGTTCAGCTTATCGATGTTCTCCTGCAGCTTTTGCTCAAATTCCATCTGCTTGAAGATCTCGAGGTTCCTGTCCAGCTCTTTCATCAGGTCTTTATTGTCAAGCTTCATTTTATCGAGGGCCTCCTGCACTTTGTCCTTGTCCATTTTCTCCAGCAATTTCTGGAGCTCATTGTATTTCTCCTTCATTTCCGGGGTCATCACCTTGTCGAACAACTCTTCGAGCTGGCGCTGCTTTTCCAGTATCTCCTCATCCGGGTTCTTGTATTCGTTCTGCTGCTCGTTGTTCCGGGCATTTTCATTCTTGATGTTCTCCACCTTTTTCTGCAATTGCTTTTGCTTGTCGAGCAGCTCCTGCATTTTCTTTTTCTCTTCCCATGTCAGCTCTTTCTTCTCAGCAACTTTCCGCTGAAGGTCGCCCAGGGCTTTCTGCACATCCTTGGCCTGCATGATGCTTTCCTGCAGGTCGTCCTTGATCTTGCTGTTGTTCTTTTCGGTGTTGTCGGAAAGCTCATCCAGAGTCGGAGCCTTGAAGATCATTTTTTGTGAGCGGGATGATTTGCTGCCGGTAACCCCATCGTTATCGAAGATCTCAAAATAGTATTCGATCTGGTCGCCGGCATTTACGCCCAGCGTGTTGAGGTCCCAATAATGGAAAAAAATATCCTGCGTGCTTGCCGTATTCACCAGCAGCGCTTTGGAATTGGTCGTCATTTTCTTGTAATTATCCGTGATCGCGGAATCGTTGTTCACAATGAAACGGTAGTTAAACGTGAGCTTTGCGAACCCGTGATCATCCCGTACCTGTCCGCGGAAATGCAGCTTTTTGGACGAGATGGAAGTTGAATCCTTCTGCTCACTCACTTCAATCTGCGGGTATGCATCCGGGATCACGTTGATGGTGTACGTCACGGAATCCTTACTTTTCAGGAACTGGTTGGAAGTGGTGACAGAATAGGTTTTATCGCGGTACAGCTTTGCGGAATAGTTAAATGCATTTTCTGCATTCTGCTCAACGGCAAAGGAAGTATCATTAAAATTCATCCGCAATTGCTTTGTGTTTTGCGTATTGAAATTCCAGCTTACTTTGGTACCTGCAGGCACAATGAGATCGCCGGTATTGGCAACGGTCTCGTCTTTTTTATTGAGGTATTTCGGGTAGCTTAAAGCAATTTCAAAATTCAGCAGCACAGGATTGGGAAGTGCCACCAATTCATATTCCCTCGACTTAAAACCATCTGCGCTCAGCTGGAAAGTAACGCTCTTCTGCACATTTTTAAAAAGGTAATTGAAATTAACGATGTTCTCCTTATCGAGCTTGAACTCATTGCCATCTATTTCCACAAACACATTGTCCGGGATCTCATCACCGGTAAGCTTCACTTTCAATTCATAATCCTGCTGTGCAACCGTTTTGAGGTCGCTGTTCACGATCACAAACTGGAAAGGCGCTTCTTTTTCAAAATAATCGCTGTGCTTTACAAGGCGCTTTGTTCCATCGGTAATGATGCTCGGTGCCGCAAAAAGGATCACGATGATCATCAGCATCGGGATCAGCGCATATTTCAAATGCTTTTTATTCTCTGAAAAATCGACTGCGGAAGTGAATGGCACCGGCTTCAGCTCCCTCGTCTTCTGGTCGATGCTGGCCTGCAACAAGGAGATCTCAGAATTGAGAGCTGAGAATTGAGACTGTTGCTGGAGCTGTAATACGTTAAGCAATTTATCCTGCACATCCGTGAAATGCTTTCCGATAATGGCGGAGGCCTCTTCATAGGAAATGACCGTTCCGTATTTGTAGAGCTTCGAAAGCGGGATGATCATGTATTTGACCAGGATGAACAGGCTGGACAGGATGAAGAGGTAAAAAAGAATGGTGCGGACAGTGGTGCTGAAATGTGCGTAATATTCGAGGGCCGTGACCGAAATAAAGAACACAAGCACAAGGCCGATGGTATAGATGAATCCACGCACCAGCTGGTTCTTGTAATATTTGCGGATGAATTCATCCAGCTTCCCGATCAGGTTCTGATAATTTGCAGTCATTGTTACTATAACGCGGTTTTGGCCAATAAGGTACATTTCAAAGGTAATAAAATCCCGGCGCTTTATCAAGTGTTCAGCGGCTGGCATTACTTTTTAATGAAACAAAAAAAGGCTTAACTTTGCCATAACGATGTCGCGGAAAGCGAAAATCCACAAATCACAAAAAACCAACGAACCATGATCTCTAAAAAAGTAGAAGCCGCGCTGAACCAGCAAATAGGGCTTGAAGCCTCTTCCTCACAATATTATCTTGCCATGGCATCCTGGGCGGAAACGCAGGGCCTGGAAGGCGTTGCAGCATTCCTGTACACGCACTCGGATGAAGAAAGAATGCACATGTTAAAGCTTGTTAAATATGTGAACGAGCGTGGCGGACGCGCATTGATCCCTGCATTGAAAGCGCAGCCGCAAAGCTTTAAATCGGTTCAGTTCGTGTTTGAAGAAGTGCTGAGCCACGAGGAGCTGGTTTCTTCGGAGATCAACAACCTGGTGGAGATCTGCCTGAAAGAAAAAGATTATACAACCCATAACTTCCTGCAGTGGTATGTATCCGAACAGATCGAAGAAGAGTCGTTGTCGCGCCGCGTGCTCGATAAGCTTAAATTCATCGGTAATGATAAGGCCGGCCTGTATTTCTTCGACCGCGACCTTGGCAGCATGTCGGGAGGGGAAGTGCCTATCCAAAAAGGAACAAACTAATGAAAAAACTGATCAGCATTTTATTGATCATGAATGGGATCTGCGGAATGGCGGATCCCATTCCTGTTTTGGGCGACAGCGTAAAGGCCGACAAAGCCCGCATCATGGCGCACCTGCAGTTCCTTGCCGGATCGGCCCAGGCGCGGTATGATGGAAACGTGAAGCGCCTCGATGAGTGTGCAGCATACATTTTAAATGAGTTTAAAAAACTCAGCGACCATGTGGAGGAACAGAAGTACATGGTTGGCGCAAAGGAATATAAAAATGTGATCTGCTCCTTCGGCCCGCGTGATGGGGCGCGCATCATTGTCGGCGCACATTACGATGTATGCGATGTGCAGCCGGGCGCAGACGACAATGCAAGCGGTGTTGCAGGCCTGCTCGAGATCGCGCGTATGCTGAAGAATGAAAGCGGCACATTAAAATACCGCATCGACCTTGTTGCCTACACACTGGAGGAGCCGCCCAATTTCCGTACAGAAAATATGGGAAGCGCCGTGCATGCAAAAATGCTGCACGACCAGCATATACAGGTGAAAGCAATGATCTGCCTCGAGATGATCGGTTATTTTTCCGATCAGCCGCATTCGCAGGAATACCCTGCCGGGATCATGAAACTGTTCTATCCTACCAAGGCGAATTATATTGCTGTTATCGGGAAAGTGGGACAGGGAAAGACTACGAGGAAGATCAAAAGGAACATAAAAAGGAATGCGGATATCCGCAGCATTTCACTGAATGCGCCTGCATTTATCCCGGGAATAGATTTTTCGGATCACCTCAACTACTGGAAATACGGCTACGTAGCGGTAATGATCACCGACACTTCCTTTTACCGGAATGCCAATTATCATGAGAAGACAGATACCATCAGCACGCTTGATATTGATAAAATGGCGGAAGTGATAAAGGGTGTGTTTGCTTCGATAATACAGATCGTGAATTGATACGAATTTACTAATCTGGGTGCACCAACCCGCACCGAGGATATTAGCGTCAGTTCGAGTAGCGAGGTATGAGCATATCGAGAACAAGCCCACGCGCTTTCTCGATACTCTCCCTTCGGTCGAACTCGAAATGACGGCGCACAGATCAGCGATCCGCACCAATCGCTTCACCAATCAACTTTCCTTCGATCAAAAAGCCATCGTGCCCGAAGGGCGAATCGATCTCCACGAATGTTGAGTCGGGAATGTGCTTCGCCATAAACTTCTGCTCATTCACCGGGCAGAGCTGATCGCTGGAGATGCCAATGATAATGGTTTTTACCTTAATGCTTTTCAGCACCTCCTCCACCGCCCCGCGGTTGCGTGCAATGTTGTGGGAATCCATTGCCTTGCCAAGGATCCAGTAGCTGAACACATTGAAGCGCTTCACTAATTTTTCTCCCTGGTAATGAATGTATGAGCTTGCTTTGAAGTGATCGAGCTTGTGCTCATCATCTGTTTGTGTTTTTACAAAGGCACTGTAGTTCCTGTAAGTAAGCATTCCTATTGCACGTGCGGCCTTCAATCCTGCTGCACCTGCATTCGGGCTCATCTCTTTCCAGGTAGGGTCTGCTTCTATCGCAAGGCGCTGCGCGGTGTGGATCGCGATGCCCCAGGCCGATTCCTGCGGGCTGGTGGCCACAAGCACCATTTTATCAAACACCTGCGGCTCCATCAGCACCCATTCGAGCGCCTGGTAGCCGCCCATGGAACCGCCCACTACCGTTTGAATTTTTTCGATCTGTAAATGCTTGCGCAGGATGATGTGCGCCTGCACCATGTCGCGGACGGTTACCTGCGGGAACGTGCTGAAATAGGGTTTGCCTGTTTCGGTGCTTACGCTCAGTGGCCCTGAAGAACCATAACAGGAGCCCATGATGTTGGCGCAGATGATGAAATACCTGGAAGGGTCGTATCTTTTTCCTTCTCCAACAAGCGAATCCCACCAGTCGGCCACATCGCTGTTTGCCGTAAGCGCATGGCAGAACCACACAATATTGCTCTTATCTGCATTGAGCTGTCCGTAGGTGTGATAGACCACATCCAGCGAAGCAAGCAGCTGCCCGCTTTCGAGGCGGATGGGCTCGCGGTATGTGAAGAAGTGTTTGTTCATTTTGCTGAGAGTAAATTTAGCCATTTCCCCGACAAAACAGCTTAAGCTTTTATTATCTTCTCTCATCATATCCTAAAAAAACGATTAAATTTATTGCATAATCGAAATCAAAAACCGGGATGTCAAAAAAACTACTATTACTCATACTTATTCCTATTGTAATAATTGCCCTTGCCGGGATCATCGGTGTTGCGGGCAAGTCGGGTGACGTACAAAAGATAAAAGAAAATCCGGCGCAAACAACAGGCACTATTGTTGAATCCGATAACCTGAACGAATACAACACCAATGGCTGCTGGATCTATTTCGAGTACGCTGTTAACGGTAAAACATACAAGCATTGTCAGAAATACCACGGCTGGAAAAAAGAAGATAATTATTTTCTTAAGTGCAGTTTTCCGGTGGTCTATTGCGTTGACGATCCTGACTTAAGCCGCTTGCTGATCATTGCAGATGAATACGAAGAATTTGAGCTCGTACAGCCCGACAGCCTGAAAAAGTACAACGGAAGAATACTGTAACGTCCGGGATCAGATCGGCCTGCAAAATTAACTACCTTTGAAAAACACAAAACAAGCAGCATGCGAATAGAATTAAAACGGCTGGATGATGCATTTCACTTTGAAGCGGTAAGTGAAACAGGAAATATTGCATTGATGGATGCAGGCGAAAACATCGGCGGGCACAACAAAGGCGTCCGCCCGATGCAGATGCTGATCATGGGACTTGGCGGCTGCAGCGCGATAGATGTTGTGCTGATCCTGAAAAAGCAGCGGCAGGTGGTCGAAAGCTTCGAGATCAGCATTGATGCGGAGCGTGAAAAAGACAAGGAACCATCTCTGTGGGAAGAGATCAATCTTCATTTTAAGCTGAAAGGACAGATCGATAAGGAGAAGGCTGAACGGGCCGTTCAGCTTTCGATGGAAAAATACTGCTCCGTTTCAAAAACGCTGGAGATCGCCGGAGCGAAGATCAGTTATAAAGTAAGCGTCAACGAAATTTAACACTAATTAAGTTCAAGCTCCCTCTCCTTTGGAGAGGGTTGGGGTGAGGTCTATGAAAAAATTTGAAACAAACGCCATTCGCACACAGGCTGAACAAAGCTCCAACAGGGAGCATTCGGTGCCGCTGTATCTGACTTCCAGCTTTACGTTCGAAGATGCGGAGCAGATGCGCGCGATGTTTGCTGATGAGCAGGATGGCAATATATACAGCCGCTTCACCAACCCGAACACTTCCGAGTTCATTGATAAAATGTGCGTGCTTGAGGGCGCTGAAGCGGGATTTGCAACAGCAACGGGCATGGCAGCGGTGTTTGCCAGCTTCATGGCCCTGCTGAAAAGCGGCGATCACATTCTTTCTTCGAGCTCCATCTTCGGTTCCACGCATACCGTACTTACCAAGTTTTTACCGAAATGGGGCATCAGCTGCAGCTATGCCGATGTGAACAAACCCGAAACATGGGAAAGCCTGATCAATGAAAATACAAAAATGATCTTCGTGGAAACGCCTTCCAACCCGGGGCTTGATATCATCGACCTGCAATGGCTGGGCAATCTCGCCGGCAAGCACAAGGTTATTTTAAATGTCGACAATTGCTTTGCAACGCCTTTCATTCAGCGGCCTATCGAATTCGGGGCACACCTGGTGACGCACTCCGGCACCAAGTACCTCGACGGGCAGGGACGCGTAATGGGCGGAATTGTTGTAGGAAAAAAAGAGCTGATCAAAGAGATCCATACCTTTTGCAGGAGCACGGGCCCGGCCTTGTCGCCCTTCAATGCCTGGACACTTTCAAAAAGCCTGGAAACGCTCGCCATCCGCATGGAACGCCATTCGCAGAACGCACACAAGCTGGCCGGACTGCTGGAAAACCACCCGGAAGTAGTGCAGGTCCGTTATCCTTTTCTCTTGTCGCACCCGCAGTTCGAGATCGCTAAAAGACAAATGAGCATGGGCGGGGGAATTGTTTCCTTTGAAATAAAAGGCGGGGTGGAAAGAGGAAGAAGGTTCCTTGATGCCCTGCAGATGTGCTCACTTACAGCCAACCTCGGCGACACAAGGACAATTGCCACACACCCGGCTTCCACCACACATTCCAAACTAACGGCAGAAGAGCGCTTGTCGGTGGGGATCACACCGGGGCTGGTGCGCATCTCGGCCGGGCTGGAAAACATTATCGACATTGTTGCGGATATCGAGCAGGCGCTGGAAAGGTCGAAGTAAGGACTTTCTTATTCGTTGAATTATTAGTACTTTCGCTCCCCGATAAATCCGTGGCTATTTTAGCAAACACAGATTCGCAATCGTTACAATTCGTAATCCGCAAATGACCAAACCGAGCTTTGACGACATATACATGGAACTGGCAGAGAACCTTGCCAGGCGCTCCCATTGCGTGAAAGCGCAGGTTGGAGCTGTCCTTACAAAAGACACCCGCATTGTTTCCCTTGGCTACAACGGCCCCCCGGCAGGTACGCATAACTGCGACATCGAATGGCCGGCGGAAGGCTGTCCGCGCGACAGCAAAGGCAGCTGCTCCCTTGCACTGCATGCCGAGCAGAATGCGATCCTGTATGCTTCCAAGAACAATGTTTCCATAGAAGGCTCCACGCTTTATGTTACACTTTCTCCCTGCATTGCCTGCGCCCGCGTGATCTACACCACCGGCATCAGGCGCGTGATCTTCACCAATTCCTATGCAACTTTCAAAGGGCTCGCCAGCGATGAAGGCGTGGATTTCCTCCGGAAGTTCGGCGTTACCGTGGAGCAATACAAAAAGCAATAGTCCGGCCCGCTCATCCTTTTTTAGAAGGATTTCCTTAATTGATGATTATCTTTGCATACTTAAAAGCAAATGCATATTGAACATGAACCGTCCTAAATTCTACATATACCTTCCCATCTTCTTCGCGCTTATCCTGGTCCTCGGAATATTTATCGGCAGCACATTCGCACCCGGTGCAGGAAGCAGTGCCATCGCGGTAAGCGGGGCCAACAGCTACAACAAGGTAGACGAGATCCTGAAATACATCCAGCACGAATACGTGGATACCATCAACGATAAAAAGCTGGTGGAAAGCACGATCACATCCATGCTGCAAACCCTTGACCCGCATTCCAGCTACATTTCAGCGGATGAGCTTGCTGCCAACAATGAGCCTTTGCAGGGAAATTTTGAAGGGATCGGCGTGGAGTTCAACATTGTGGATGATACGATCCGCGTGATCGATGCGATTGTTGGCGGGCCTGCTGAAGCGGTGGGAATGGAAGCCGGCGACAGGATCGTAAAGGTGGATGGCAAGCCGGTGGCTGGCATCCAGATCAGCAACAAGCAGGTGATGGAACGGCTGAAAGGCGAAGGAGGAACGAAGGTAAAAGTAAGTGTGCTGCGCAGGGGCAAAAGCAAGCTGCTGGATTTCACGATCACACGCGGCACTATTCCGATCTACAGCGTGGATGTTGCGTACATGGTCACTCCAACAACAGGCTATATCAAAATTGCGCGCTTTGCAGCCACTACTTATAATGAATACATGGAAGCTTTTGAAAAGCTGAAAGCCAAAGGCATGCAGAACCTCGTGATCGACCTTCGCGGCAATGGCGGCGGTTACCTGAATACGGCAACAAGCATTGCGGATGAGTTCCTTGATGCAGGCAAAGGCATTTTATACACACAGGGGAAGGCCCGTCCGCGCAAGGATTACAAAGCCAGCCGCAAAGGCTCATTTGAAACCGGCAAGCTGGTGGTACTGATCGATGACGGCTCTGCATCGGCAAGCGAGATCCTCGCCGGTGCGCTGCAGGACAATGACCGCGCTACGATCGTAGGAAGGCGTTCCTTCGGGAAAGGGCTGGTGCAGGAACAAAGCGAATTCAGCGACGGATCGGCCATGCGCCTGACCATTGCCCGCTATTACACGCCTTCCGGGCGCTGCATCCAGAAGCCTTACAACGGTGATATTGAAGCCTATTACAGCGAGGAATACGACCGCTACAAAAGCGGCGAGCTGGAGAATGCCGACAGCATAAAGGTTGCAGACTCACTGAAATACAGAACACTTTCAGGCCGCATTGTTTATGGCGGAGGCGGCATTACACCTGATGTATTCGTACCGCTGGACACAAGCGGGCGCTCGCATTACCTGAGCGAAGTGTTGTTCAACGGCCTTGTAAATGACTTTGCATTTGCCTACGCTGACAAGGAACGCTTAAAGCTGAAAGGCTATAAAACAGCGGAGAATTATGGTAAGCTGTTCAATGTGGATGCGAATATCCTGGAGCAATTTGCGGCTTATGCCGAGAAGAACGGCGTGAAGCGGAACGAGCAGCAGATCAAACAATCGGAAACCATCCTGAAAAATCAGCTGAAGGCATTGATCGCGCGGAACATCTGGAACAACGAAGGGTTTTACCCGGTTTTCCAGGCGCAGGACAATGTGCTTAAAAAGGCGCTGGAGGTGTTGAAGTAATTATCTCAGCAGCGTCAGGAAGCCTTTGAGCTTTTTTCCGTCGGCCTTTGCAATGTAGTAATACGTTCCATCGGAACATAAAGCTCCGGTGCGGGTTTTACCGTTCCAATGCTTGTTCCTGTCGGTGCTCGTAAAGAGAAGCTCTCCCCACCTGTTATAGATCAGGATCTCATAATTTTTAATGCAGCTGCCCACCGTAAGCATGAACAGGTCATTCACGCCATCGGTATTCGGAGTAAATACATTTGGCACCAGCAGATCGGTCCCTTCGCAGGGAGGCCGCTGATCGGGTGAAGGGCTGCAATCCGTATTTTCGGAAAGGACCCGGTTTGTGAACACTACCGTTACCGGCAGCTGTGGCATCGAATCCTGCGGAACAAGCACCTGCACGGTGGAAGGAGAATAGGTAATGGTATCCCATGATACCTGGCCCATATCGCAGTCGTATTTACCGAAAGAATCCGTCTTAATAAGGGATGCCGACGAAAATGTACTGTTGAGAAGCGCATAGCTGCCATCAGAGGTGGTTTCAGCGACAGCGCCAACAGAATAATTCAGATTGTACGCTTTCATCCAGAGGATGTCACCGCTATTGTTGACCGAAGCCAGGCCGGGCGCCGAACCTGCAGCAGAAAGAATATAACCCCCGCTTCCTTTTCTTTTAATGGAAAATGCGGAATAAATTCCGAACGTGTTACTGTAGCATTTCACCCAGCTGACCAGGCCCGCAACCGTAACCTTTACAATAGCAATATTACCTGTTACCGTACCGCAGGCAACAAAGCTTCCATCGGCTGATTCTGCCACGTCATAAAAAGCCCCTGCTTCGGAAGTGAAGGTATCTTCCCATGTAATGCCAAAATTGGAATCCAGCTTCAGCAGAAAAGGATAATCGGTGCCGCCTGCGACAATATAGCCGCCACCTGTTGCTTCATAAATAGCGTATGCACAGCTCCAGGCACCCGACGGTACGGAAAAGATCCGCCCGGCGAGCGGAGTTCCATTGCTGTCCGTTTTCAGCAGGTATGCCGATTGCAGCCCCGATGCCATCGTAGAACCCGCAACAATAAAGCTGTTATCAGAGGTTTGCCGCACACAATAAGCTGCGCTTGTTCCTACGCCGGGATATAATTTCGACCAGCTTACATTCCCGGCTGCGTCGGTCCTGATCAGACAGATCGTTTGGTTGCCATTGAGTGGATAAAGGCAGGTAGCAACGATATAGCCATTGTCGGAACACTGGAAAACGGAACAGCCGTCGCGCGGTTTTGTTGAATAACCCGACTTCGTATATTCTTTGAGCCATTGTGTTACGCCGGCAGCGTCCACCTTGATGAGGTATCCTTTGCTTAGGCCGGTTTCAACATCCATTTCATACACCGCATCAGAAGAAATGATATAGCCGCCATCAGAAGTCTGCTGGAAATTATGCATTGAATACTCGTTCCAGATATCGAAGTTCTTTACAAACGTTACAGGCGCTTGTGAAAAGACGTTAAAGTGAACAAGGGCAGCGAAAAGGAATAGTTGAAAAGATTTCATGCTCTTTCTTTGAAAGCAAGACGCAGAAATTCGGAAAAGGTTGTTCCGGCAAATAAAAAAGGCTGCTTCTTTGCAGAAGCAGCCTTTTTTATAAGAATTTCAATTTACTATTTTTTCTCCTCTGTTGTTGCAGGTGCTGCAACTGAATCAGTAGTTGCCGGAGCAGCTGTTGAATCCATAGTCATTGTCTGGCTTGCAGCATTGAATAAAGAATCCATTTTAGCTTTTGCATCAGCTTCCTGTTTAGCTCTTTCTTCAGCGCTTGGTCCGCAAGCTACAAAGCACATTGTGCCTGCTACGAACAATAAGGTAAATAATTTTTTCATTTTGTTTGTTTGTTTTGAGTTAGTACTAGTATCTGGAGCGCAAAGGTAGCCAAAAACGCCTATCAAAAAAATTGATAATCAGTTTTTAAGCTTTTCTTTAAACATCAAAATGTTGAAAACCCCGAATTGTGCAGTTTAAAATGGTGTTATTTTATGCCTTTGAACGGTTAAAAATTGCATACCTTTGAGATGATAAATTTCAAATTTAATTAACCTCAAAATCGTAATAATATGGCTTTCGAATTACCTAAATTACCTTATGCATACAATGCGCTGGAGCCGCATGTAGATGCAAAGACCATGGAGATCCACCACAGCAAACATCACCAGGCTTATGTAACCAACCTGAACAATGCAATTGCAGGAACGGATGCTGAAAAACTGAGCATTGAAGAGATCTGCAAAAACATTTCAAAATACCCGATGCCGGTTCGTAACAATGGCGGCGGACATTTCAACCATTCATTGTTCTGGACGGTAATGGGCCCGAACGCAGGCGGGGAACCTACAGGCGACCTTGCTGCTGCGATCAACTCGGCTTTCGGATCTTTCTCTGAATTTAAAACACAATTTGCCGCTGCTGCTGCAACCCGCTTCGGATCGGGCTGGGCATGGCTGATCATGAAGGATGGCAAGCTTGCTGTTTCTTCCACGCCCAACCAGGACAATCCTTTGATGGATGTTGCGGAGGTAAAAGGAACTCCGATCCTCGGAATTGACGTTTGGGAACATGCATATTACCTGAACTACCAGAACAGGAGGCCCGACTATGTTGCCGCTTTCTGGAATGTGATCAACTGGGCTGAAGTGGCAAAACGTTTCAGCGCTGCAAAATAAATTTCTCAATGCCCCCGCAGAAAAGCGGGGGCATTCTTATCTCCCGGTCATGAACAAAGCTTTTTTCCTGTTGTTGATGATGCTTTTTACAGGCAGGCTGAGCTCTTCAGCGCTTGCTGCCGACAGAACCATCCCGCTGGCCGATTCTCTTCCTTCGCCCGGTAAAATGCAGTTCAGGGTGCTGTCCACTTCCGAAGCGGAAAACATGCTCATCCGTACTTTTCCTAAAATGCCGGTGGAGAAACGGAAGAAGATCATTTCCGCCATTCTTGCTTTTCCTTTTCCATTCGGGTTTATGGGTGCACACCGCGTTATGCTCGGCTGCAAGCCCTGGGTGCCTGTTGTGTATATGGCAACCTTCGGTGGTTGTTTCGGACTGATCCCGATGATCGATTTTATTGCGATCATCTGCAGCAAGGACATTGAGCAATATGAAAATAATCCGCATGTGTTCATGTGGCTGAAGTAGCGGGGAGTTCATAGGTTCTTGTCATTCCGAACGCAGCAGCAGAGTGAAGAGTTTTCTTCCGGCCACCGAGTGTGATTTGTGGAGATCCATTCGCTTCGCTCAGGATGACATACTGCTAAAATTCGTAGCTTCGTTTAAATTCGTAATTCGCAATGAAGGTTGGTTTATTTTTCGGTTCTTTTAATCCCATCCATGTCGGGCACATGGTGCTTGCCAATTACATGCTGGAGTTTACCGACCTGGACAGGGTATGGTTCGTGATCTCGCCGCATAATCCTTTAAAGAAAAAGGCATCGCTGCTGAATGAGCGGCACAGGCTGCAGATGGTGCAGATAGCGGTGGAGGACAACAGCAAGCTGAAGGCAAGCGATGCGGAGTTCAGGCTTCCGCAGCCGTCCTATACTGTAAACACGCTTGCTCACCTGAAGGAAAAATATCCGAAGAATGAGTTTGTGCTCATTATGGGCGAGGACAACCTGGGCAGCTTTCATAAATGGAAGAATTACGAGGAGATCCTGAAATACCATGAGCTGTATGTGTACCCGCGCCCGGAAGGCATTAAAACGCCGCTGCACCTGCATAAAAAAGTGAAGCTTGTGAATGCGCCTCACATGGAGCTTTCCTCTACCATGATCCGTACTGCGATCAAGGAAAAAAAAGACATCCGTTATTTTATTCCTGCCAAAGTATGGGAGTACATTAAGGAAATGCATTTTTACGAAAAGTAAGGCGCCATTTGAGCGGCAAAGCCTTTATAAATTCGTAATTTTGCATTCCAAATTTGTAAGCATGTCGAGGATCATCCGTTATTTCATCCAGGGTTTAATTATTACCGTTCCGGTTGCCGTAACCATCATTGTCATTTATAAGATCATTGCCTGGATAGGTTCTCTTTTCAACGTTTTCGGGACGATCATCAGCCCGGTGGTGGATCCTTTCATCATTATCTTTACAGCCATCCTGCTTATTTTCCTGATGGGGCTTTTAGGCTCTTCCATTATCCTGCGCCCCTTGTTCAGCACGGTCGACAATGCGCTGGAACATACACCCGTTATTAAAACCGTGTATTCTTCCATTAAGGACCTCTTCTCTGCATTTGTAGGCAGCAAGAAGCGCTTCAACAAACCGGTGCTTGTCACCATCAACAAGGAAAACAACATTCAGCAGCTTGGATTTATTACGCAGGAGGACCTTTCGGAGCTCAACCTGCAAAAAGGGCATTACGCTGTTTATGTGCCTCTCTCCTACTCTTTTTCGGGCAACCTGCTCATTGTTCCGGCGGATCACATCACCGTAGTGGATGCCTCTTCAGCAGAGGTCATGAAGTTCATTGTATCGGGCGGTGTAACGGACCTGGACGACAAAGAATAGTTTTTTTATTTGGAATAAGAATTGTATCTTGTACTTGTCGAACTAAAAAAACACAGGACATGAAGAAGATCGTTACTCTCGCAATCGCCCTATCTATGGGCATAACAGCAATTGCACAAAAAATCAAGATCAAGGAATCAAACGAAAACATCGGCGGGGGAAACCACAATGCCTTAACTGTTACGCTTTACGAGATCAGTCCTTCGGATGCAGAAGATGCCTTCCGCTCATTCATGAAAAAATACGATGGCAAGCGCTCTTCCAAGGATGGCGCTATCTTTGTTGATCATGCCACGATCAAGGACATGGGAAACAACACCATCGACATTTATGGAAAAGCACAGGGCAAAAAAGGCGATGCTGAAATTACGTTCGTGATCGCATTCGACCTTGGAGGTGCGTTTTTAAATTCAGGTGATCACAAGGAACAATATAAGATAGCGGAAAATATCGTGAAGGAATTTGCGGTGAAAGCTACGAAAGATGCCATCGAGGAAAAATTAAAGGCTGCACAGAAGATTCAGTCGAATTTTGAAGATGAGCAAAAATCGCTTGAAAAGGAGAACAAGAACCTGAACGATGATATTGCTGATTACAAAGCGAAGATCACCAAAGCGGAGCAGGACATTGCAAAGAACAAAACCGACCAGGACAAGAAAAAAGCAGAGATCGAAGCACAGAAAAAAGTGGTGGGCGAGATCGACAAAAAATTAAAGGCGGTAGAGTAACATCAGCTAAATAAATATGAAACCTCAGCAATTATTGCTGAGGTTTTTTATTTTAACCGGATGACGGCAGGGTGATCATGTTTTCTTAACGATGCAGATCATCCGGTTACCGAAATGCGGGCAAAATGAGCTTTTTGCGGCCGTATCTTTGAAAGAAAAAACCATGAAAAAGCTCATTCTGCTAACACTCGCAACGGCTCTTTTTTCCTGTGATAAAACAGAGCCCGGTTCGCCTGCCGGCACTTCAACCACCACAATGGCAAGCGGACTACCAACTCCCGACCATATTATTTTCGTATGGCTGGAAAACAAAAACTATACACAGATCACCAATGCGGTAACCGCGCCTTACATCAATTCGCTGATCGCTGAAGGTACTTTCTTTACTGGCTTTCATGCATTGGGCCATCCCTCGTATCCCGAATATATCCGCTTTTTTTCCGGTACCGACAATGGAAAAAAGAATGATGACTGTATCAAAGGGAAGCCTTACAGTAACGAGAACCTGTACACGCTGCTCAAAGCAAAAGGTAAGACCTTTGCCTGGTACAGCGAAGACCTTCCTGCAACAGGAAGCGATACCTGCGGCGCCGGGAAATATGTAGAAAGGCACAATCCCACGCAATGCTTTTCAAATGTTCCTAAAAGCGTGAATAAAAAATGGAGCGATTTTCCAACGAACTATTCATTGCTGGAGAATGTGGTGTGCATCTCGCCCAACCTTAAGCACGATATGCATGATGGCAGCATCGCGGAAGGAGATACCTGGGTGAAGGATAACTTAAAAGACCTGGCCACCTGGTGCAAAACACATAACTCTGTTTTTGTGATCTATTTTGATGAGGATGATGGAAGCAGCGCAAACCACATCCCGGTGATCGCGGTAGGACAGCCGGTAAAAACCAATTACAAAAGCACAACCTATTATGATCATTACAACATGACAAGGACGATCCTTGCCATTTACAATGCCAACCAGGTTTTAAACACCAAATCGAGGGAAACCATCATGGATTGCTGGAAATAGGTAACAGGCAATCGAAAAAATTCACGACGGTATAAGCCAGGGCCCCGTCCTCAAAGAGAACAGGGCCTTGCTGCTATCCGGATTAATTATCTCGAAACCTTTATGATCTTTTTAGAAAATATGCAGTCCTTTGAAATATATTCCAGCATGTAACATCCCTCAGGAAGGGTTTCATCAAGATCGATCCTGATCTCCCCGATCATTACTTCTGTTTTGAACTTCAGCTCTTTTCCATACATGTCCGTCAGCTTCAGCTTCGAACGATCAAAAGTGTTTGTACTGATATTTTTCAGATAAAACCCCGTATTCACAGGATTTGGATAGATCAGTACATTGTACATCGATTGTTCATTGATGCTGACTGTTGAAGGCATGGCCGAATAATCCTTCACGTAACAGCTGTCCTCCACCGGGCATTGCACACGGATCCAGCCATAGGCAGTAGTGCTGCCGTTCTGGTATTTCAGCCCGATGTATTTATCGCCGCCGATCCAGTCGTTCACATTTTTATTACCGCCTCCGTAACCCGAGTGATCGGTGATGTACTGCATGGTGTCCCACATTGCACCCGGAGGGTCTATCGGATCACCCGCATTGAGCGGTTTCGCCACTTTGGTGACGTACCACAGGGAGTATGCGGGAACATATACGGAGTCCAGCCTTCCGAAACGTATGAGCACATCGGGATTCAAGGGCCTTACATTGATGTAACCCGCTGTTCCGCCGGAGCTCACAGCGCCATTTGCTTTGATCTCGATATCATCGGAAGCATCGCCGAACAGGTTGATACCATACGTTTCATTGCTGTAAGGCACGAGTGTGTAATTGATGAGTGTATCCGGGCTGATATCCACGTATACAGGAAACACCGTTCCTGCATTCTGGCTGCTGGCGGACAGGCATAGCCCAATCAGGGCTGTTGTAAGTAAATATTTTTTCATTTTTTCCTCCGTTTTTAAGAATGAATTATCTTGTTACTTTCATAAGTTTTTTAGTAAGCATGCGATCTTTTGTAGTGTATTGGAGTCGCTCACCATTTTATTTCCCCCGCCATGACCGGAGTGATCTGTTAAGTAAAGCATGGTATTGTCCCAGATCACACCGGCAGGATTAATATCCACATACATTGAGAAAGGAGTTCCTGCGTTTTGGCCAGAGACGCTTATGCAGGCGCCAAGCAGGAAAGGAATAAGTAAAAGTTTCTTCATTTTTTCTGATTTTACATTAAACAATAGCATCCCTGTATAAGGAGAAAGATGCTGCTGAAAATCTATTCAGCGCTGTAAGCAGTAAAAAAATGTGCCTTTGCCCGGGGGAAACAGTTCCGGAAATGCGAGAAACAGAGGTGGTATGGGCGATAGCCTTAAAAAATAATTCAGGAAGAAAATATCATGCACCTGAAAAGATGAAATGCCTGCGGAAAAATATGTCCGGTTGAACGAATGAAATTTTTATACCATGACAAATCCAAAAAAAGAAATCATTTTTTTAAGCGGAAGGTGAATCTGCCCGCAATGGAAAAGAAAAAGCATATGGTATTTTTTCTACAGGATGAAATAAGCCGGGCCCCTCCTGTAACAGGAAGGGCCCGGACTAAACTCAGGAAATAATCTCCGGTTTAAACGGTATCACTTAGCCGGAAGTTGACCACCAGGAACAAGTCAGTGATCTCAGCCGGGTCAATATCTGCAGTATGTTTAAATGTAAAGGTCAGCGCAGAAAGAATATTTATTTTCCCAACCTTTAAATCACTGATAATATTGTCCTTTAAAGAAACCTCTGCTGTTGACAGTGGCTTGCCATCTTCATCCTTGCCTGCAAGCAGCATCTTATATGTTTCGCCTTTTTCACCTTTTGCAAGCAATTCCATTTTGTTCACATTAATTATACGATCCCGGGTAAAGAACGGGAAATGCTCTTCTTTCAATGTGATCACGAGACTTTGGCCAGTGCCGGCAACAGAGGGGCTCATGAATTTATTCCATTCCGTTGAAAATTCCTGTTTTAGGCTGAACAGACGTTTCAGCTCAATGCCACCCGAAACAGCTGTCGGCGCAACGGTTGATTTGATTATGGAAGAAAGATAAGCGGTAGCCAGGGTTTTGAATGAGCCGGCATCTTCTTTCGCAGTGTACTGCATGGTCATGATCACATCACTGATGGTATCATAATCGAACATACGGAGGTCTGCTTCGCTGCTTAGCTCCAGCTGCCATTCACTAACAGCGCCACAACCTTCAAAAGGCAAATACCTTTCATCGCGGAAGCTAAGCTCAAACATGCCACCATCGTTTTGTGCATTGCTTGTAGCTATCGAATGTGTTCCGGTGGTTATGTGGCGGAAGCGGGCTGAGTCGGCCGAATAGTCGGCGCTTTCATAAACCGCTCCGGAAGTATTCAGCCTCGTGGTGTGTTTTACAAGGCGCAACGTTGCATTGATGCTTGTGTACGGGCCAGCAATGCAGGGGATGCTGAGCGACACTGATTTTATCCGGCGGAAGTAATGTCCCTGGAAATCGAGGTCGAAAACAGCTTCCGGAACATTGAATGTGCAGCTGCCGTTTTTGCGTAGGTCGAGGATGGCCTGTGGAGCTAACAGGAACAGCGAAATGTGCTTTGTTAATTCCAGCTCCCGCTTGTTGCCGCTGAAGAATGAGCTTTCCATCCTGTGCAGGTCGTACTGTAATTTTTCAGCACTCAGTAAACCTTTTTTAAGGCTGTCCCAATACCCAAACTGAACAAAGGATGTATTTCCGTATTCTCCCAACTCGTACTGGTAGCATTGCTCCGCTTTCTTTGCAAGGTCGTATGCCAGCTGGTAACTTTGGAAATACACGGTCGACAGCTGCCCGATCATCCAGTCATACAGCTGCTGGTTACTGAATTTGCTGCGCATGAACCCGTCAGCTTCCGTGCTGTTCTCGATCTGGATTTTGTGATTGCTGAATTCTTTTTCCGCTATTGCCAGTTTTATTTCGCCTGACAGGATCTGCAGCTCTATTTGCTCGAGCTCCTTAGAGGCAGAGTCTTCCTGGAATTTCCAATCATCTTTCCTCCGGTCAAATCCTCCGAGGGTACCAGCCATTGAGCCCTGGGCATTGTTAATGGCGGCGTATATTCCCAAAGCGGTGCTTGTAGCATTCATCATTGCGCCAAGGTTATCGCCGCCCCAGGTTCCTCCCATTGAAAAAGGCGAGCCGATCTTTAAATTCGGGATAGCTGCGAGCACACCGCCAATCGTACTTAAGCCTCCCTGTGCGATGGAAAGGATCATACCGGTCTGAACACTGTCCAGCTGCTGCTTTTCATGAGGGTTCATGTAGGGCCGCGAACTGTAATACTTTTGTTTTAACGTTGTTATTTCCTTTGATTTACGGATGCTTTCCACTTGCTCCTTTGCATCGTCCAGCTGCTTTTCCCTGACCATCAATCCTGCATTCAGCACTTTTTGCTCATGCACAGAGCGCAGTAAGGCGAATGCTTCCGAATCACGCTTTTCCAGGGCCTGCAAAAGGGCCGATCCAAGTGCCTTTACTTCGTTCGTATATTCATTGGCCTTTTGCAGCATAAAACTGAAACGGTAATGAGGCAATGCCGTATTTGTATCATTGAGGATGCTGCTCAGGTCCATCCCCGCAGCTGCTGCACGCACCAGCATGGCAGGATCGATAGGCGGCTCGAACAATGGCAGCGTACGCACAATGCCTTCAAAATTCATACTGTGCCTGATCTTGAACAGGCGATCGGCAACAGTATCCCAGTATTTCACGAGGAACTCATTGCGCGGCACACCGAAATAAAACATTTTCCCCAATGCATCGGCACTGCCGGAGCTTGTTCCTGATGACGCGGAGGAAGAGGGCGCAAGCAATGTTTCTATCTGCACCATGGCGTTCGAGAAAACGTCCAGCTCATCTTTGATGTCATCAAACGTTTCATCGGCATGCACTGCACGCGGGGGAACCTGTTGCGGGCGCTCTCCTAATATTTTGGATGCGAGAATATAAAGATTGGTGGCTTCATTGATCGCTTCGATCGTGTCGCGCCTGAATAAGTTATCTCCCCATTCGATGAGATTATCAATGTACTTCATCACGATATTCTTCATGTACGCACTGATGCGCATACGGGCGATCACGTGTGGCTTAAAGGGATCGTTCATCCATTTTTCCACCTGCAGCGCAAGCTCGGTTTCATTGCGCAGCAGATCATCCAGTGTCTCAATAGTGGTCCCGGCCTCCTTGTGGAATGGCTCAAACTGCCAGAAACGCTCCTTATCACCACCTTCACTGTTGGTCGGATTAAAAATATAATGGAACCAGTTGCGCGCTTCCTCGAAACGCTGGTCATTTTTCAGCCTGCAGGCAATGAGCATCGGTACATGAAAAAACAATTCCCAGTTATACTGAGAGTATGCGCCGCTGTATTTAAAATCAATTTCACTGTTTGGAAGATCACCTGTCACTAAACCGACCGGGCCATACGTACCAGTGAAATTAATCGTATCCGTCTGTGTTTGTACCTGTCGGTTCAGTAAACCTTCCACACCTTTTTTGTACAGCTCTTTTATGAATGTTTTTACGTGTCCGTGATAAAAAGTAGTGAAGGCGTAGCGATCTTCATCCTTATATTTTTTTGTAAGAATGATGCCATTGGTTAAAATCTGGTTTATCCCCGACTGTCCTAACAATGCCAATCCGCTGCTTCCTCCTGATGTTACTGAAAGATTTGCGGCAACGCGCATTGCAGGTTGCAGCTCCGCAACCAGGGAAGCCGCCCCGCTTGCAAGGATGCCGTTGCTGATCACTGCGGCTTCTTCCAATAGCGCAGCATTGAAAACGTCTTCCGAAAAACCTTCTCCCGAAAAATCCCGGAAATAATTATCAATTCCAAAATCAACCAGCCCGGGAGGAGGGTCCCCGGGATCATTGAAAGGAACAGCTGAAATGATCCCTCCCCAGTTCTGAATAATATTGCTGTTCCAGTCAGCCAGTCCGTAATCAGGATTTTCAAAGGAAACTACCTTTTCTGTTGAGTGCGTTATATAGAATGTGTTTTTGTCATCCTGGTAAAAGAATTTGCTGTAATAGGGCCCTTTTTCATCAGGTGGTGTTACAAGCCTGAACCTTGATTCGGTTGTTTTTCCAAATATTGTTCTTGTTTCTGTAGATTGTACGATCCCACCGTCTATATCGTCGTATTCAACATACATTTCAAATGGCTGTTGTTTAGAGTTTGCCAGTATCATCTGCTCATTCATCGTTACATTGTGAATGCTGATATGGGTGAGCGGGTTTTGCGAAGCAGCACCCTTTGGTTTAATTGCGATCCGGGGATCATCGTGCGTATTATTAAAAACAAACAAATTTTCATCGGTGCCGATACTTCCCAGTAAGGAAAGATACAACTGATCCTCAACAATGCCTGTGGAAAGGCTAAGCCCGGCGCGGTATTCCTCGATTGTTTTTTTACTGTTGGACTTCGCTGATCTCAGGCAGGACTTCGACAATCGTTTTGGGGTCCATTTATTTTTCCGGTACTCACTCCAGGCAGCCTGGATCTTTAACCAGCTGTTAGGAGCGTTAATAGAGGAAGAAGAAGGGTTAACCGAATTTGATTCTTCTGCTTCCTGTGTAAAGAACAGCCAGAACAGGCAGAGCTTCCGGTTAAAGATGACAGGCACCATGTGGTTTCCATCCACATCTATCTCCAGCTTCATCCAGGAGGTCCATTCACCGTTCTCAAGCGTACGGTGAAAATACTTATTAGGGCTTGCCTGCGTTCTGGCAAACACATGCAGGATGTCGATATTGTCCTCTCCCGGCAGATCCTTTTCCACCTGGTGATACAGGCCTACCACTTCAAGCCTTGATACTTCATCCAGCTTCTCAAGATAAACATGAAAGGCATCTTCCACATTATCAGCTGTCAGCTCGTTTTGTTTCAGCTGTGTTTCCAGGTCTTTGAAGAACGGAGATTTATCATCGCGCAACTCCGGCTCCAGCCAGTTCTCGGGATACAAAAATATTTTACGGTTGGCTTCCCAGATGCGGTATATGTTGCGCCACTCTTTCCATTCGCCGACCTGCTCGCCTGCCAGGTTCAGCGCAGGTTCAGAAGGATCAGAATCGGGATGCTCAAGATTAAGCAGCACCCGGTCGATAAAAAGCTGGACGCTGCTGATCGCCTGCTTGGTCCTCGATGTCATGCTAACAGGCTTCATCTCCACATCTATCAGCAGGTATTCGTACAATTCGTCGCTGTTTTTCCAGCGTTCAAATTTACTTTCAGCAGGGCTGAAACAGGAATGGGATACAACATACGCCACCAATGCTTCACGCTGCTTTTCGCGGAGGTTGTCACGAAGCGGTCTCGCCAGCCTGAGCCATTCTGCTTCATCATATTTTGCTTTTGCTGCATTCTTAATTGAACCGGAAACAGTGCTGTCAACATCCGCAGCAATCGCTTTCCCGATCAGTGAAGTGCTCAGCCCGATCTTTGCCAGCGTTGCAAGGCACTCCTTCAGTTGCAGGATAATGTTGCCATTCATGAAATCAGCAGGGAAGCTTGCCTCCAGGATCCCGGAAGCACTTGTTACAGTCCCTTTGCCGATTAAGGCTTCAAGCGCAGTCCGGTCCCAGTTGCTGCGTGCAACAAGATCGTCAAGCCATTTTGTTTTGTCCGTTGAAGTAACGGAGTGTGATAAAATATCAAAAAAGGCGGGACTGCCAAGCGGCAATATATCCCGCGCTTTTATAAGGTTGATGAATGTTTCGAACTCTTCAAAATTGCAGGTTGCAGCTGTCACCGGGAGAATAGCAAGATCGGTACATTTCATCGTTGCGTTATTTTTCAGGAGATACTCAAGCTCAGGATCACTTAGCTTCAGCTTATTGATGACCGAAGCCATCTTTTCAAGCCGCATAAAATCATTAAACAAGTCAGGACATGCAGCGTAAGCCGGATCAGCGGAGGAGTTTTTGCGGACGAAAACAGGCTCATAATTTTTGGGATCTGCCGGATCAGAGCTATCTGTATACGTTTTCAAAAAACCGGAGATTTCGTAATCATCTGCACGAAAATCCTCCACAACAGCCTTTGTTGGGTTGGTGATGCCTTTTACGTAGGTTTGAAGCAACAGGCCCGCAGCACCTGCAGAGATCTTCAGCTTTTCTGAAAACTTCTGCACGATCGTACTTTGCTGCTCATCGGCTGTAAGCTCAGAAATAGCACGCAATGAAATGCGCAATTCGGTAAGGAATATGCTTATATCGGTATCCACAGGCGCAACTCCTCTTTCTTCGAGGTAATCATGACGCAGTATATAATTCAGCTGATCGATACTGAACCCGGAGGTTTTTATAGCAGTGGTCTTTAGCAGGAAACCGTACATAGATGCCGGTGATGAAAAAGGATCGTTTCCTGTGCCAAGCAACTTTTTGAGGCTGAGAAAATCTCCGATCGTTAATTTCAGTTTCCTCGCCAGTAAGGCATTTCTGTATAAGGCACTGAGATTGGCAAGGCCAAGATCATTGTTTGCCAATGTTGCTTTCAGGTCATTGTAATCCTCATCGCTGATCTGCAGGGCGGCAACAATGGTAGCCGTATGATCATCCATTTTCCCGGTTAATGCAGCAGGATCTTCAAATGCCGCATCAACAGGATTCGATACTGCTTTGTTCATGAACAATTGCTCATACAGTGAAACAACCGGCGGATAGCTCTCTTTAAAATAATCGATGTAGGATCTCGTATTTATATCATCCCAGGCAACAAGCAGGTTTTCAACCGGAACTGAAAGATGCTTTGATAAATAATGTACCTGCGAAATTTTATCCAGGTTGGATTTATTTTTAGCGGTGTCAGTTCCAAAATCAAGGCCGAAGACAACTGCCGCTTTATCGAGGTCAAAAATGTTCCAATCCAGCTTACGGCGCAGCAGCAGGAAACAATGGATCTTCTCCAGGTGTGCAGATGTAACTCCTGTCAGCTCCAGGTTATTCAGTTCACAGCTTTCGTTGTTACCATCTATTGAAACAATATTTATTGCACGTGTTTCTTTGCCGGCAGTATCTTTTCCTGTAACCGGGTTGACCGATTCACAAAGCAGAAGGCTCAGCATCTCCTTGTATTGTAAGGCCGTTTGCTGCAAAAAAACATCTACACGTCCGCAAAGCAGGTCATCCCAGTTGCCGCCTGAGATCTGCTTACCTGAATCAGCAGGATCGGTGAGCGCTTTGTAGCCGCTTGACTTATCAAAGCCATAAAAATTCCAGAGCCCTGATGATGATGAACCGTCGCCGGTTGTTTCCAGGGAAAGGATCTTTCCTTCCTCCGGTGAAATATTCAGCCGTTCCATATTAATACTGAAATCATCAAAAGCTTCTTCTTTTGTGCCGGCATAAAATACAGCCATCAGGTTATGTTTCTGCACACCGAGATGCTCCAGGTAAACACGTGTTTCTTCCAGCGGAAGGTTAAATGGAAGCACCTGCGGATAAACAGCATTCTTTAATTCATCGTATGCATCATAGTTCAGGTGTTCCGGATTCGCAGCCAGCTCTTTCGCCTGCCAGGTGGTTTGATATGATTTGTCAACCGTTACTGCCGGGCTTTTATGTGTGAGGACAAAATTTTCAAGCAGCTCATTCACGAGGTCAACATAAGGCAAAGGCGTATTTGTATTTTCGCAGCTTAATTCAAGGGCTGTAAGATCAGGGCGGCGGCGGATCAGCTCATTATACACATCGGGTGTGCGGGAATAAAGAAAATTCAGGATGTCGACATAATAGGCTGAAGGGCTGAATACAGAGCTGCAGTGCGTACACTCACATGCATCGAGCGTTCCAAACATAGTTCGCAATTCAGGGTCTGCAATAACTACAGACCGCGCAGAAACCGATGCCTTGTGCTTCACGGGAGATGAAGTTCCGGAAGGCGTTACCGCCGTACCGAATGAAAGGTTGGGATGTGCATTTGACCACAAGGTTGCAGAGCGCATATAATTTTTTTCTGCTTTTTTGTATACAATAGAGGCTGCTTCCACCGATCCGAAAACCAGAGAATAGTCATTCAGAAAAGCTGTTTGCGGAATGCTCACGATCGCATGGGCGGCATCCAGGCCATCCGATTTTAATGTGCTGATCGCCTTAAAGTCACTTGTATAAGCCAGTAAGCGCTGTGCGCTTTGCAGCTCGGTGGAAAGCAATTCCTCGTTCCCGATCTCCGACAGGTCAAAAGTGCCGTTAGTTAAAATTGAAACGGTTGATGTATTTTTGAGATCGAAGGATGGATTATTCTTAAAAAATTTCGCCAGATCATTTTTTGCAGCGAAGGCACTTTTCTTTGCATCCTGTTTTTCGAGCTTACCGAAGAATGAATGCGTTGGGAAATTTTGTTCCAGCATCTTCGCCATTTGTCCGGCATACACAGCCATCCGTTCATTCTCATCGGCGCCCTTAATAAATGAAGGCACTACCGATCTCTTTTTCTTTTTCGACAGTTCAGCCACAAAGCCTATCCACTCTTGCTGGTCCATTGCCGTCAGCTCATGAAAAATGTTTGGCGAGCGGTACTGCCCGTTCATCAGTGCTTCTATCATATCCGGCTGGTTGCCCGAAAGCACACCAATCTTCAATGCCTGCTGGATCTTTTCTGCACTTGCTTTATCACCTGTAACAGTATGCAAACCATTCCAGAAATCGCTGATCCCGCCTTCATTTGCGAGGTAGGCAACCAGCACTTTTTTCTGCATGGCTTTGTCCTTTATTGCCACTCCAAGCACCTGGCTGAGCGAAGCATCCATCTTCCGCGGCACTTCATCAAGCGCTTTTGCAACAATGTAATCGTTCCATTGCTCTACCATTTTTCCGGCTTTTGCAGCTATCTCATCTGAAACAAGGCTTGCTTTTGCGGCTTTCTGAAGGGCCTCCTTCATTTCCTTCCCGCTGTGTGCAGAGAGCAATTGCGGGTGAGTTGACAATCCCTGCCTGAACATTCCGTAAAATGCCTCAGCGGGGATCTTAGTTTCTGCTTCCAGCTCATTGGCACGCAGCCAGTGGAATGTATCCTTCGGTTTGGTGCCTGCCTGGTTCGCCACAAAAAAAACATCTTTTATGCTCAGGGGCTTTTTATCACTTCCTGAGCTAAGCTGGTCAGCATATTTTTTCAGGGAAGGCTTACGAAGGCTGAAAGCTGCTTCACCTTTATAGCGGTCGTCGTTCACAACCAGGTCCTGCTTCACATTTTCTTCCGGCTTAAAGATGACATCAGAAGATACGAGTGTCTTTCCTTTATCATCAACAGCTTCTATGATGCAGGCCGTGTTTGAAGAAAGCGTCTCCATGGTAATTGAATAAGAGCCATCCGCAGCAGTGGTAGTTTCCTTTAAATTGTTTTTACCACGCAGCAGGCGCTCATTCAGCCTTACTTTCATTTTTGCGATCGCATTGCCATTGATATGCTTTACAAGGCCACTGAATGTTATGCTGCCTTTGCCTGATCCTGTATTACCGGCGCCAGCGTTGATGTCAATAAGGATCTCCAGCTCATCCTGGTCGTTCTCAATGTTCCAGAAAACCGATTTTTCAGTATTGTGAATGAGATCATTTCCTGAATAGATCTTGAAATACAGATCGGGCTTGTTATCAAAAAACAATTCTTTGAAACGCTTCTGCGTGAAGGTGATATTAAAACTTCCGTTCTTTTCACTGGTGGCCTCGCCAACAAAATCATCCAGGAGCATGTCTTTGTCCCATGCCTCAATGCGAAGGCTGGCAAGTGGCTGCTTGTTGGTGTTTTTGAGAAAGCCGGAAAGTTTGAATGCTTTTGGTGCCATGATGTTTGAGTTTAAAATTTTTATTTATTACTTAGTGTCTACTTCATTTTTATATAATGTCCGTCAGGCTTCCAGTTGCTGCCTACTGTACTTGAATAATCGGTTTTTATATCGGACGCGGTTGTTTCCAGGCCCCAGCGTTTTTTAACGTCTTCCCCTAATCCTCCGGTATCTCCTAAATTGCATCCATAAAAAATAACCTCACCCGTAGGTTGAAATATTTCCTTTCGTACTCCTGTAACCTCACTTCCACCCATGCCCCAGCGATCTGTTGAACGAGCAGGTACTGAAGAACTATATTCAAGCAGAAAATCGCTTGCATTTGAATGTCCAAAATATTCCAATTGTTTAATTTGACCATCCTTAGCAGTATTTAGCAAAGGGGTCAATTCAGTCCCTTTTTTAATAATTACCAATTCATATTTATTTTTAGTAGCAGAATCACGCATTAAGTCTTCATAAAAAAATTTATCTTTTTTATCTGTTACTGCTCTTTTTTGATAGCTCAGATCATCAGGGGAATACATAATTACAGTCACCTTTGCGCCCGGATTGTTTGCAATAATATCTTTTGCCCTTCTTGCAGCTGAGTCTAAGAAATTCGATCCTTTCTTATCATGTCCTCCCGGATCATTCACACTAGTGCCCCCGGCAATTATTACATAGTTCCCACTGATGGTGCTGGGAGGCTTGGGAGTGGGTGACGAACATCCTGTTAATGTTAAGGGAAGAAACAATATCGATAAGGCTACCTCTCCAACAGAAGTACTATCCTCTTCCGGTGACACAAACACATCCGGGCTATCCTTAGGATCCGCTGCACTTTCTTCTGCAATTGGTTCCTGGCAGACCATATTCTCAGGAGAGCTGAATTCAAATACGTCATCAGGCTTACAAACTTCTCCATCCGTACCTGTAGGATCATGCATCATCACCGGATTATTCCCAACATACCGATACAAATTCACTCCATCCCCAATACCGATCGGATCCGTACTGAGCCACCTTCCCAGCCATGGCAGGTAATAGCGTGCGCTGTGATATTCCAACCCTGTTTCCTCATCCCGCTCCATGCCGGTATAACGGTAGCGTTTGGCCGAAGCCTTTATCGCTGCATTGTTTGCCTGGTAGGCAGTAGTTCCGAAAGGGTGATATTCTTCGTACGAGATAACAGCTGCATCATCTGTACCATCCAGCTCCAGTGCGGCGGAGCCAAGATGATTGTGCAACTGGTAGCGGACGAGCCTTGCGCCGATCATATCGGAAGGATCAGGTGCTGTATCCGTATTTTTTTTCACCGTTTCCACCATTACAAAGCGGTGACCGCCATCCAGCAGGCTCAGCGACTCCCGCTCAAAATCAAGTGCATCAAGCGTGTACCTCCTGAAGGTTTCGTAACCGCTGATGTAGATCCGCTCCTCTTTTCTTGTTGCTGTGATCCCTTTATCAGCAGCATTCTCTGTTATTTTCCTGATGCGCTGGCCTTTTCCATCATACTGGTAATAGGTGGTTTCCGGTGTGCCGCCGTCTGTCCGCTTCTGCCGGATCGTTTTAACGAGCTCTTCCTTAAAGCTCCATTCCATTTCTTCGAGCTGAGGCATTTTAGAAATGAAGCCATGCTTTACATGATGCGAATACCGGTATGTTTCGGTCCCGATCTGAGTTGTGCTGAGGCGGTTGCTGGCAGCTTCGTATGTGAATGCCCTTGTCCAGTTATTGCCCGTTGCCAGGTGCTTCATCTGTTCCATGTTGCCGGCAGCATCGTACTGGTACTTCTGTGTGTAATTCCGGACAGACATAGGATCACCTTCATTCATCCGCTGCATATAAGATACATCGTTCCAGTTATCGCTGCTGCTAAAAGTAAGCGCCGCATTATTTTCCCGGCCTGTGGCTTCCACCAGGCGATACAATGCATCGTACGTGTATTCAGAAATGCCCGTTACCTTGCTGTTATTAAAAAATACAAGCGGAACATTTTTGTCCTCAATGTGAGTGATGTTGCCTACCGGGTCGAACGTATAATGCCAGTCCTGCAGGGGATCATTGTTTTTCCGCTTGGTTTCCAATCGCTTTAAACGGAAGGTTTCTTTATCATAATAGAAATCGGTGGTCACATCATTGCCATAGATGATCCTGCTGCGCTGTCCTTTTTCATTGTAATCAATATTTTTAATGTAGGTGCTTGTCAGCGACGGATCCTTGTGTTCAACCGCTTCTCCGTTCAATAATCCCGCTTCATTATAGGAAGGCGTGATGATGCTTCCGTCAGGTGCAGTTTGTTTTGTGATCCTTCCAAGCGCATCTGTTTCGCTGGCGAATGTGAATGATTCCGTTTCAAGATCGGTAAGGATGTTGGCATCTGTCCAGTCGGCAACGGACTGATACTTTTTAAAAAGCCTGCGCGTGGTGGCAATTGCCTGTCCTTTAAAATCATATTCCGCGGTTTCAATCATTCCACCGGTATCATAATGTTTCAGCGGCTTGCCAAGGATGTTGATCGCCTTTAAGGCCGCTTCATTTGTTCTGCCCGGTAATAAAAGACTTTCAGCATACACGATCCGCTCGAAAATATTATTCAGCGCAGCAGTGCCGTCGCCACCCGTAACCACGCTATACAAGGGCCGGTGCAGCTCATCATAAAAATACCGGAACTCATGATCCCGTTCATCCCAGGTCCGGAGCGGGTTCCCGAGAATGTTAACGAGCAGCCAGCGACAGCCGGCATCCATGCTCTTCTGATATACGAGGTTGCCCAGCATATCGTATTTGTATTCCATTACGGTATTTCCTCTTGCATCGCTTACGCTGCGGAGATTTCCTTCTGCGTCAAGATTTACCTTTGTCCTGAAATATTCGTCAGCAGCAGTTGTTATATTCCTGTTATGTTCAATGGTGAGTACCGTTCGTCCGAGCGTATCGAGATGTAATTGAGATGGCGTGTTGCCATGCTTTGCCGCTTTGTCGGCAGCCTCCTTTTCCCTTGCCGGATCCTTGCCTTCTGCCAGCAGCAGCGCATCTATCAGGCGGCCTGTCCTGTTGCTGTACCACGATGACTCTAAAACAGTATCACTTGCATCATAAGCACATTGCTTCCAGGAATCGAATTCCACTTTTGAAAAAGTTCCATCGGGCAGTTCTGTTCTTATCACCCTGCCCGGCGCATCATAATATAGTATGGGCGTCACGCCTGTTTCAACCAATTCCTTCAGATCCTCGTACCGGTGATTCACAGAAAAATACGGCTCATATTGCTTTACCGCATTGCCCTTGTTATTGAGGATCGTTTTACCATTACCGATCCAGCGCAACTGTGCGGGAACAAGTCCGGAGGTGTCTTCCCCAGCTACTGTATACGTATCATCCGCATTTACACTTACCTTTTTTGCAGTTCCCGGCTCCGCCTGCATTTTTTTCATCACTACCTGTCCAAGCCCGTTTGAATATTCAAAGCTGAGCTGCACAGGAGAATCGCTGCTCTTTTTAAAATGCTCTTCCCGCGTTATTGAAGCTACCACTACCGGCTTGCCTGTGTTTTTATACACATCAAAATCGTACACGAAGCGGGAAGTGGAATGCTTCAGAAGCTGTTTGCCAAGAGCGGCCAGCTTTACCGAGTCGGCAACATGATCCGCTGTATCCGGCACATTAAAAAAGCTACTGACAAGGCTGTTTTCAACAGCATCGGTAAAGTCATTGATACCTGCCAGGTCATCTGCTTCAGCTCCCTTTCCAAATACGGCCATTGCTTTCACCAGGCCAAGCTCATCTGCAATTGCTTCCGAGAGATTGTCATTGATATCCTTCATTCTTTCGGCAGAAAGTGTCCTGAAATTAAATCGTTCCGTCCGGGATCTATTTCCTAAGGCATCTTCTGTCGCTTCAATAAAAAGGAAATAACTGCCATAGTAGCTGACCTTCGTTTTAGAGCCGTAAGGATCGGTATAGGATATGGGAAGATAAAACCTGTTTTGTGCATCCGCAGCACTTTCTGTCCCTTCAAGATACTGAATGGTGCCCGAACGGATCCACCAGCTGGCATCGCCTTCACTGTGCGTGTATTTACCTTCCGCCATCAGGGCATCGCCTGCCTTTGTTCCGTATATCTCTGCAAGCAATACCGGCGTATAGGCCAGCTGGTAGCTTTCAAAGGAAAATACGGGAGATTCTAGCTTGTGAAGGGACAGCGCACCGGAAAGATCGCTGCGGTAATAGGTTGAGCGCACATG
>JAOQAD010000030.1 GCA_025963775.1 Bacteroidota bacterium
ATGTCGTCATCCCGTGCCCCGACACGGGATCTCATAAATGTTAGCAGATTCTTATTAAGCAGATCCCGTGTCGGGGCACGGGATGACAGTTAAGAAGATACTTTATCGTATATTAAAATCAATATTCACTATGAAATTATTAAAAGAAATGAGCGCCATTCATGCCCCTTCGGGGAACGAAGGTGCAATGACAGCTTTTTTGCTGGAGTATATTAAAAAGAATAAAAAATCATGGAAGTCGAAGCCGAAGGTATATTCCGGGGATGGCTTCCAGGATTGCATTGTGCTGGTATTCGGCAAGCCGCGCACAGCAATCTTTGCGCACATCGACAGTATCGGCTTTACCGTACGTTACGGAAAGCAGCTGGTGAAGATCGGCGGCCCCCGCACGATCGATGGATTTGAGCTGGTTGGCGAGGACAGTAAAGGAAAAGCTGAAGTGAAACTGAAACTGGCTGAAGATAAAAAGACAAAAGAGGTTAAGCTGGAATATGCTTATAAGCGCGACCTTGAAACAGGAACGGAATTAACCTTCAAACCAAACTGGCGGGAAGATAAAGAATACGTGCAGTGCTGCTACATGGACAACCGGCTTGGCGTTTACAATGCGCTGAAAGTGGCTGAAACGCTGAAAGATGGCGCCATCGTGTTCAGCTGCTATGAAGAGCATGGCGGCGGGACTGTTTCTTTCATCCAGCGATTCCTACAGGAAAAGTACAGCATCAGCCAAGCGCTGATCTCCGATATTTCATGGATCACGGAAGGCGTACAGCCCGGCAAAGGCCCTGTGATCTCGATGCGTGACAGCCTGATCCCGCGCAGAAGCTATGTGAACAGGATCATTGAAATTGCAAAGAAACAAAAACTGGCTTACCAGCTGGAAGTGGAAGGCAGCGGCGGCAGTGATGCAAAGGAATTACAGATGGCTGAATTCCCATGGGACTGGTGCTTTGTAGGCGCAGCCGAGCAGAATGTGCACACTCCCGATGAGAAAGTGCATAAAAAGGATATCCAGGGAATGATCGATCTGTATAAAGGATTGATGGAGAAGCTGTAGATCAGTGTCATCCCGAGCTTGCCCGAGGGATCTTATTCTGAGCGGAGCCTGATGCCACAGATTCGCAGATTTTTCTCTTAACTCCTGTTGCAGATTTATCGCTTCGCGATTGATTCTGCGGTAATGTGTGTTCTTCCTGCGTGTTTAATGGAACGCAGATCTCTTAAGATCTTTATGCTTAAAAAAAATGATCGCGTAAGCAATCTATGATTATTTATGATTTGATATTGCCCGGGGAATCTTATTCCCCGCGGAGCCTTCTTGCCACAGATTTGCAGATTTTTCTCTTAACCATTGCGGCAGATTTGCCGCTTCGCGGTTGATTGGCTCTGCCGGACGGCCTGTCATCCTGGGCGTAGCGAATGGATCTTTTTCAATTTAGCGGAGATTAGTTTTCACAGAAAAAAGATTCTTCGACTCCATTTCATTCCGCTCAGAATGACAAACGCGCCTGAGTCATGTTGAGCCTGTCGAAATATAGGGGCCGGCTTACGCACACTCTTCAACACTTTGCCAGGCTCAGTACAGGCTGAGCTCAGAGTGACGAGCAGCCTGATGATTTATATCATGTGCTTCTGCTTGAAGAGCGCACCTTTCTGGATAAAATACTTGAGGGAAACTTCAGCACCGCCATTCATGCGGGATGCTTTTTTATAAGAAGAAAGATTAAGATCATACGAAACCCCGAAAGCCAGATCGCCCAATTCCACATACACCTGCGGGATGATGGCATCCTTCATACGATAGGATAATCCCACCGAGATCCCCGATTCATTGATAAAGCCCGTGATCTTTGTCCCGTTTTTGATGCGGATACGCAAGGCACATCCCAGCGTGATCTCGCTCGATGGCCCCTGCATTACATACATGGCGGAAGGACGGATGGAAAGTTTTGTACCTGTTTTATCAAAATGCCCATGAGCAGTGACCACCAGCTTGCCGTACAGTTTTTCAGCCACCGAAAAATAGCGCTGCACCGGGTGATTGATGTGATAATACGCCGCCCCAAAGCCGAAGCGCTTCGCTTCATTCCGGTCGAGCGTAGCCTTTCCGCTGAAATATTCATAATAGATCCCTGCTCCAAGATCGAGGTATACAAATGAATTGGTAGGTGTTGTTTCATAGGAATTCACAGCAGGATCGAAACCAGTGCCGTTGTACTGGTTCCCCCATGAAAGTCCCGTAAGGTTTGCTTTGTGCTGTGCGCCGCCGACGGACACACCCATGGAAAGCTTACTTTCCTTGCTTACCGGGATGATGCCGGCAATGCATATATTTCCCTGCGTTAAGCCGAAATGTGAATCCCCTGCCCTGTCGTTAAAGAAATTGATGCCCGCCCCCAGGTGCGCTTTGCGCTCATTGTAATCGAACAATGGAATATCAAAGGAAGCTGCTTCGGTATTGAATGCCTTTCCCATCGCCATCCATTGATTCTTGTAATTGATGATAGCACGCATGTATCCGTTATAAACGCCGGTAGCGCCGGGATTCAGCAGCTGGGGCGTTTCAGTGAACTGGGAAAAATGGATGTCCTGCGCCTGGGATGTGCCGGCGCAGAGGATCAAAGATGTGCAGATAATGTATTGTAAAATTCTTTTCAAAATGTATTTTTTTAAACTGCCAACATGAGATCCCGTGTCGTGGCACGGGACGACCGTCACGATAAAATTATCTAACCAATGTCACATTCCCCTTGCGCTCCACAGCGCCGCCATCGGGAAGCTTGCCGCTCAGGTGATATGCGAAAACACCCGGGTTCAGGGCTGCCCCGTTGAATTTTCCATCCCAGCCTACAGAGCGGTCGTTGGTTTTAAATACCTGTTGTCCCCAGCGGTTGTAGATCGTAAAATCAATATCGGTAATGCTTCCGAGCACAAAGAGCAGGTCGTTGTTACCATCGCCGTTCGGTGAAAATGCGCCAGGAATGCCTACCTCTTCTCCTCCCGGAGGTTCGCCGATGCGCCTGAAAACGGCAACCACATTATCCGATTGCGTGAAGCTCACTTCTGCAGAATCGCTGTTTGTTCCGGGAGATGGCGTATGGTTGTCCATTTGCCAGTGGTCGAACACATAAGCAGAGCTGGAAGCTGTTGCTTTTAATTTCGTGACGATGCCGCCAAAGTAATTCCCCGTGTAAATGTAATTCGCAGGCGTGATGCTGTTGATCTTGATCTCTCCCGCACCTGCAGGTGAAACATCGTACGTGATCGCATACGGGCCTGTAAGGTTGTAGCAATCGATGAGGCCCTGTGTGAGCGCGGTACAGCGCGCATCGATGGAATCCCTGAAGCGCTGGGCATTTGCCTGCCATGCACTGAAGGAGCCTCCCCATTTTGTAACCTGCCCTGTCATCTCAGGCTGAATCACCGCGATCATACTGTCGTACAGCGGTAATGCGAAATCACAGCTCAGCGAAGTGTTCATCAGGTCGATGTACCTTGCTTCATAGTATTGCTTGAATCCCGGGTTTGCCATCAGCGCATTCAGGATCTGCGTATGGCCTTGTCCGCCCGGGTCCGGCAGTGTTTCCACATTGCAGGGATCCGCCTGCGATGATTCATCCGGTATGCCGGTATAATTCACGTAGTGCCCCATGATGGCGTCCAGGTCCCAAAGTGTATAACGCCATTTCTTTTTATCGCCTGCTGGATCCATTCCTCTCCACCATGCGGTATTCCAGTTCAGCCAGTCCATTGTTACCAGCCAGGAGTTGAACACAAAATAATCGACAAAGCTTTTTGTATTGAAAATGCTGTCTACATAATCGTAATTTGCCTGCACTGCCATGTTGTTGGAAGTGATGTAATTCCGGATCGAGTTCCAGTCGGCAGTAGCCGTTCCCGGCGATGGCGCATAGGCTTCCCATGTACCGCCCCATGTTTGCAGGAACTCCACATTCGGATCGTTCTGGTTGTAATAATAATCGGTAAAATCGCTGTCGTCCACTTTTTCGCGGGTATCGTAAACGCCCCAGTACTGCCCGTTGACATACACAATGGAAGGCTTCCATGTACGTGCATCCAGGTTCAGGTTGCCGCGTTGCGCAAGGGTGTGCGCATAGGAATCGCGGATGTGCGCACCACCCGATTCAAAAGGATAATTATCGTTGGCAGCCGCTTTGAAGATGATTCTCTGGAACGATTTGCGTGCTTTATTGCTGAACACTTTATAGTTCAGTCCGTAATTGTAACCGAACTCATCTTTCGAAACATAATCGAAACCGCGCTGGCTGTATGACCATGAATCGTTGCCATGCTCGTTGGCCTCCCCGTCTGTTTCTGCAACAATTGCTTTTGTCTCATCAAAATATTCAAGCCCTGTTTCAGGATAGATCTGCGTACCGTTCAGCAGCGTCATGGTCTGGTCGCCGAAGATCGATACCACCGGGATGGTGTGCGTGGCATTGATAAAATAGGTGTTGCTTTTTACAAAGCTGGCCGGAACGGCAGGATTGGAGCTGAATGCGCGTGCCCGAAGTACTTTTGTTGACGAAATGCTAACCGGTCCGGTGTAAAGTGTGGAGCTGGTGGTTGGCACAAAACCGTTTGTTGTATAATAAATGCTTATTCCGGGATCCGGTGAAGAGATCGTTACGGTTTGTGCTCCCGGGTAGAATCCGGCTTCAACGTTCATTGCCGGTGCTGTTGCATAATCCAGTTTCGGACTTGTATTGGAAGCTCCAGGCGTAGGCGTTGTGAACACGCCCCAAACAGGCCCGCCATTTGTTGTACGTCCTCTTGAATGGTTTGCCTGGCTGGGATTGATGGTCATTGAATCGATGAAACCTCCCGAAGGGTTGGAAAAAACAATGGCTTCAGGTTTTGTTTGCGTTAGTGAAAATCCCGCATGCACATTGGTGCCGGAAACCGTATTTCTGCCGGAGCACCAGATGAGGAGAAAGCCGTTTGCCGGGACAGAAACGCCAGCCGGGATCGCCCATTTTGTGGGGTTGCTGATCTTATCGCTGAGGTAATAACCTGCAAGGCTGACAGATGCTGCGCTGGAATTGTAGATCTCCAGCCAATCGGGAGTATCGCCGAAATTATCGGTGACGGTGGAAACATTGGCACCGGAATACTCATTGATCGTTACCTGTGCGCTGCTTTTCACAGCAAACAGGCAGATCACAAAAGCAAACGATACGTGCTGAAGGTAATTTTTCAAATTCATGAAAAATAAAATTAAGTTAGGTCTGAAATATCTCACTAAGATACTAAAAAACAGATCGTTTGCAAAATTACGGGGATTAAGCTTACTGTCTTGTGAAGGCCGGTATGGATTGACTAATTTTTGGCTCGCCCGATTTATTTTGTTATCAACAGTTTTTTAAAGTCAGTCATCTCAAATTTAAGCTCTGTTTGTTTCTGTGTCGGGCAATAATTTACAATGATTGGAACACTTTTTATTTTGTCAGCAGCTATCATTAAATAATAGCCATTGTTTTTCCCGTTTGTTATTTCTTCAAAAACTGCAATCCCCTTTTTAAGGTTAATAATGTGAATAACAAGTCTTCTGTCTTTGTCGTAAATGCCAGTCAGGTCAATCTGGTACGTTTGGTTGCCTGTTTTTTTCTGTTCAGTGATCTTATTGGCAACGGGCCCCTCTCCTGTCCAGTCAATGAAAGTTGTGTCATTTATAGATTGCCTGAAATGATAAAGAAAATCGCAGGGATAATAAACATAAAAACTGTCCCTGTATTGTTTTAATGTCACCCAGTTTGTCCAGGGGATAACATTCTTCATTTTAGTTAAAACCAATTTATTTTCCCGGAAATAGTCAGTCGAAATTTTGTAGCTGTCGTTGTCGAATTGCTGAAAGGTAAAGCGGGAAATGTCATCATAAAACTTACTCTCCCTGTTGTTGTCAATAAAAATAGTCTGCAGCTCTCCGTCAACCGTGTCCTTAAAAATAAATGTCGTGTCATTTCCATTACTCTGTCCGGGGAGTTGAAAACTTGTTCCAATTATGAGTATGGCCAATAGGTTTCGTAGTGTCATTCTCAAGGTTGTACGTAACGTGATCGTTTTCCAAATTAAGAGATCATCCCTCTAATACCATGGAGGCAGCTTCTTCAGGTCATGACTGCTGAGCTCTCTTGGCTCCGACCTGTCGGCATAAACCGGGATCCTTAAAATGCAGCTGATGTTAGTCTCAAGGCTATTGGAAGAGATCTCGTAATCATACCTCGGATTTGCAGCTGAAAGGAATTTTACTTCCTTGGTGTTGTCAATAAAACTGAACAGGATGTTCACCATCCCGATGCAGCCTAAGTGGTTTTCAGCCACGTAGCGGAGCAATACAGGCGTTGGATCATACACATAGGTGTATTCGCCTTTCATCTGGCGGCCCAGCTCTTTTTTCACCAGCTCTATGTCATGCGCTTTGATCTCCTCTATGGAATTAAACTGCCTGAGCGTAAGGTACAGGTCCTTCTCCATACCCGGATATACCGACTTGTTTTCATCCTCCTCATCATCATTGTAAAGGCGGCGATACTCGGTATAATGGCCGGAAGCCTGCCTGGCGTGATCGTAACTGAATGTGAATTCAGCAAACAGGTGCTGTGTTGAAGAATAGACTTTAAGCGTTCTGTCCATGAGTGCAGGATTGATTGAAAAATGAATGATTCCTCTAATGTAATATTTATTTTATGTTTTGAATGCTTTGGTTATACCGGGCCGCGCAATATCTTTTCCATCTTCCTGCCCTTTGCCAGCTCATCCACCAGCTTATCCAGGTACCGGACCTGCTGCGTTAAAGGATTTTCGATTTCCTCTATACGATACCCGCAGATCAGTCCGGTGATGAGGGAGGCATTGGGATTTAGCGATGCCTGTTGAAAGAATGTTTCAAAAGTTGCCTTTTCTTTTATCAGCTCCTGCAGCTTCATCTTGTTGAAGCCTGTCAGCCATTCTATGACCTGGTGCAATTCTTCTTTTGTCCGGCCTTTCTTCTCCACTTTTGCAAGATACAGTGGATAGACCGTGGCAAAGGTCATTTTTGCAAAACGTTGATTGTGTGTATCGGAAGTGTTCATGGTATGGGCATTTGAAAATTAATTAATAATATCTCCTTTGGAATTGGCCAGCTTTTCGCGCCATTTTTGGAGTTCCTCTGGTGTTTGTCTCAGCCAATCTGTTACTTCCCCAACAATTTTCAATGGTTCCAGGGTGCGATAGGAACGTGTCGGATTGCCCGGAAATTTTTTGTCTGTAACGTTCGGGGCATTTTCAAAGCTCCCTGTCGGTTCAACGATATAAACACGTTCAGGCCCATCACCTTTAGCTAATGCCGCAGCAAGCCCTGCCCCATTCACTATGGCTGTGAAATAAATGTGGTTCATGATGATTTCCGGTTTATAATTAGACCTGCCCCCTGCTGTCAGCAAATCGCCAACCTGTAAATCTGCTTTTGTCCCGTGATAAAAAGGGCCCTTGTCAGACAGTTCATTCCCGGACGAAATGGCTAACTCATAATTCTTTTTTGCGTTGTCAGGGTCGCTTAAGTCCTCATAGCATTTGGCAATGTTTAAATACAGAGAAGGAAAAGCTCCCTTCACAGCGTCGTTATTTATTTTTAATGCAAAAGCTAAAGCTGTTTCGAGCCATTTTAATTTGTCGGGATCATTCTTTTGATGTCGTGCTACATAATGAGCAGCAGTAAATTTTTCAAAATCGTTTGTTGCTTCGTTCCAGGCTTGAAGAAACAGCCTGCCTGCCTCTCCGGGTTTGCCTTTTTCTTCCAGATCTATGCCCTGAACACAGAGTTTAATAACATTGTTACTTGGGTTGAATTCCATTTTCTGATTATTTTATTTTTTAATTATTGTAAGCACCAGTATTTTTCCGGAATTTAGAATAGAGATAAAATTGTCCGATTGTAAAAATTGTCAATGGAACAGAGAACAATAAAATGTTGTCAACTCTTTTGGGATTGGAAAGAACTACAACAAACCAACTAAAATTGTAAAGAGCGAAAAGTCCGAAAAGCGACAGAGGCAAGCGGATATTATGGCCTCGAACCTTTTCTTTTAAGCAAAAATAGGATGGCAGACAAGTTAAACTATTTATGAATGATTGTATGATCGCTCCTAAATACATCCAGCCCAAATATTCCTTTCCCGAATAACCACTTATTGTTTGCCTAAGAATAAAATATGTGAGGAGAGCAGAAGCAATAGTTGTCAAACCAATTGTTAACGTTATTGTCCAGGCTGCATTTTTATCGTCTTTCATAATATTGGTGCTAAGGGTTCACGGCTAAGGAAGTGCGGAATTTAAAAGCACGAGACTGTCTTAACCGAAAAACTTTATTAAATGCACTGAACTTAATCAATGATTTTAATAAAGTGGATTTCCCTGAACCGTTTCGCCCAAAAATTGCAATAATGTCTCCGGTATTACATGTGAAATTAACCTTTGAAAGGATTGATTTGCCTCCAAAACCATGCTCAATGTGGTCTAACTTTAGAATATGTGTCATTTAATAATTAAGAATAGAATCAGAGCTATTGAAAAATTAATCGTAAAAACTTTAGCCATTAATTCAGTCTTGGTATATCCTTGATTTTGATAGAAATAATATTGTTGATTTTGAAATTGCCGGTAAATCAAAAATGAAATAAGGATTCCAAAGGTTCCAAAACAAATAATATAATTTGTTAGCAGGCCAAAAACTTTTGTTAACAGCCCAAATACTATTGTCACCAAAATATTAATTCTGGTTATGTCGATGTAATATTTGAAAAAAAGTCTGCTCATTCAATGAAAGATTGTCTTCTGCGGCAATTACTACTTACTTATATTTCTGTCTTTTCAAACTCCCTTATTTTACATTCCAAAATGCCCTTACTACTCCTATAATAAAAACGACTGCACCCGCCAACAAAAGCAAAGGGCCGGCAATAACAGTCAGCAGAAAGAATATACTGCCGCCAAAAGCAGTCGTGTCCGGAGCATTTGATCCGAACAGCAATTGAACTGTTGTAAATGTGTTTAAGGACAGGAACAATCCAACAGTGATCAATCCGAAATGCCAGTAGCCTGTTTTAAGTGCAACAGGACGCCTGAGTTTTTCCATCAGGAGATAACACAAGGAGGTTACTGTGGAAAAGAAAGCGATCGGAATAAAGAAGTGCATGTAATCAATAATGAAATAGGTATCGTGAATGGCAATGTTCATTTGGGAAGAACGCATCAGGAAAGCAAGTGCTACTGAAGCGAAACTGAGAAAAAGAAACAGATGCGAAGGTTTGATCTTCATATATTGTTTGCAAAAAACAGCGCCTATCCTCTACCGAAGATAAGCGCCATCATTAAATTCATTTATTAAAATTTCCCGATCACACCAATGCCGATGTTCATTCCATTGGCTTTTATCGACACTTTTGCATCGCCCCAAAGGTCATTCAGGTCAGCATGTGTGTTATCCGAATACCTGAGATTCGGGTAACTGTAACCCATGTATCCGACATTGAAGAACATTCCAATGTGATCGCCAAAATAAATCCGCGGCATTACGCTGATGCCATAGCCCAGCCCGTTGGATTTTGCGAGTGTATTGTAATGATCGTTTGAGTGAATGCTGAAGTGGGAATATCCGAATGTTAAACTGAGCGGCATATCAAAGCGCCTGCTTTTTACAAGGTGAAAATTTAAAACAAGGCCGGCATCAAGGCCACGCGTAGTTGGCCTGATATGACTGATGGAATCCGTTTCTTCTATGAAATTCGAAAAATTAAACCGCGCGCCAACGCCCAGCCAGTTAGTAACACCATATTCTGCTTTCAGCGGGAAATGGGAGCCTCCGGCGGCATCCGTCGTATCAAAGCTGTGGCCGAATATTTCCTGGTGGATCCGGGTCCCGTAAATATCGAAGCCGGCACCGAGGTCAACTGTGATGTCCCCTTTTTTGAATGCTTTATCCTGCGCTTTCGCAGCACTTAAAAACATTGCCATTGCAGCAACGCTGAGTAGTATTTTTTTCATAAACGATCGTTTAGCGCTGCTAAATTAAAGATTATTTCCACACCGCCATGATAATGGTTGCGAGCACTATTCCAACCACGTGGTATCCTGCATCGATCATCGTGAGCTTCGCCCCTCTTTGCCCGTACCAGTTATTGATCGCCACCACTGTTACAGTGTAGCCAAGGCTGATGAACAGGCCCAGCTCTATTGCTGCCATGCAGGATGCCGTTTGCAGCGCCCAGGTGAAGAAGGAGGTTACAAAGCAGATCACCAAAAGTGCAAGAAAAGTATAAAGGAACACGATCTTGCTGCCGTTTCGTAATTGCTCTTCGCTGCGCCCCACATTCGCCATCCATGGCTTTTGGAACAATACAGGTGAATACCACAGCGCGCCAAGCGCAAAGTACACGATCGCTGAAACAAGGATCGCTAAATAATTGGTCTGGTGCAGGAAGTTCTGGAACATGAGCTTAGGTTTTAGTTAAACATGATTTGTATGAATAAAGTTAAAACAATTCCTGTGAAATCAAAATAATTTATCAATAAAGTAAGAAGCGATGGTGATGAGCAGGATGCCGATCACATCCAGCACCAGCCCTGCCCGGAGCATATCGCGCACTTTCAGCCTGTTGCTGCCGAACACAATTGTATTGGGAGCCGTTGCCACCGGGAGCATGAAGCCGAGCGATGCTGCAAGTGTTGCAGGGATCATGAGCATGAGCGGATGCACATCCATTGTTTTCTGGATGGCAATGAGGATCGGCAGCATCAGCTGGATACAGGCCACATTGGAAGCGAACTCGGAGATGATGGTGATGAGAATGCAAAGGCCGAAAATGAGCAGGTAAATGTTGGTACCGGAATCGAACTTCAGCTGCTGCGCAAACCAATTGCTTAATCCCGAAACTTCAAAACCCTTTGCCATGGCGAATCCGCCACCGAACAGCAGCACAATGTCGTATGGCAGTTTCGTAACATCTTCCCAGGTGATGATCGCCCTTCCTTTTTCTGAACGTGCCGGGATAAGGAATAAGATCACTGCCATAAAAATGGCAACTGTGCTGTCGCTGAAATAATTTCCGTATGGAAATAAATTGCTCCAGCCCCTGATTACGAAAGCCCCGAGGTCAATGTTTTCGCGTGTGAACCAGAGGATGGCAGTAAGGCAGAAAACAACAGACACTACTTTTTCCTCATAGCTCATTTTGCCTAAACGTTGATAAGCATCGTGAAAATATTTTTTATCGATGACCAGCTCCGCTTCTTTTTTGATGAACATTTTCTTCAGCACAAAAAAAGCGATCAGCAAAAAGACGAGCGCAAGCGGGAAGCCGATGATGAACCAGGAAAGGAAATTCATGTCGTGGTTCTGGGGAAATTTTTCAGAGTATTCGCGCAGGAAGATCATATTGGTCGGTGTTCCCACAAGGGTCGCCATTCCGCCGATGGTAGCGGAATACGCAAGGCCGATGAGCAACGCGGAAGCCATTTTGTGCGAATGCTGCTCTTCCTTAAAATGTTTTTCGATCTGCAGGATCACTGCAAGCACAGCGGATATCAGCATCATCACGGTAGCGGTGTTGGAGATCCACATCGAGATCAGGAAGGATGTGAGCATGACGCCGAACAGGATCCGTGAGGGGCTGGTGCCGACGATCATGAGGATCTTTAAGGCAATGCGCTGGTGCAGGTTCCAGCGCTCGATCGCAAAGGCAATGATGAAGCCGCCGATGAACAAAAAGATGATCGGGTCCATGTACTGGAAGGCCGTTGTTTTTGAATCGGCGATCCCGAGCAGTGGCATTAAAATAACAGGAAGCAATGCGGTAACAGCCAGGTGCACTACTTCGGTGAGCCACCATACGGCCATCCAGATGGCGACTGCTGCCATGCGGGTAACGAGCGGATTCCCCGGAACAAGGTCGAAGCACAAATAAATGATCGCAGCCAGCAAAGGGCCAAGCAGCAATTTTATATTTTTTGAATAATTCATTCAATTTAAAAATTTAGTTTTGCACAAATAACCAGGGCAATGCAAAACAAACTTAAACATATTACCGGAATTGCAATTGTGTTTGTTTTTTTAATGCAATCCGTTTCCTGCGGCTATGGCGACCGCGCACATAAAAGAGTGACTGAAAAGGCATGGAACGGCTATACTAAAGCAACTGTGGTCAACTATACTTACGACGGCTGCAGCTGGATGCTTGAGCTGGAAGACGGAAAAAAATTACAGCCGTCGGCGCTGAAGCCGGAATTCCAGAAAGAGAAACTGAAAGTGTGGATCAGGTATGAACCGAAAAAAGGGGGAATGGGAATTTGCATGGCAGGTGAACTGGTGAACATCACAGAAATTGAACTGAGAAAAAATGACTGACCTGAGAATCGTATTTATGGGCACGCCGGAATTTGCGGTGGCTTCGCTTGATATACTTGTACAAAACAATTACAACATCGTGGGTGTGATCACGGTGCCCGACAAGCCTGCAGGGCGCGGACAACAGCTGCAGCAATCTGCCGTGAAAAAATACGCGCTCGAAAAAGGATTGCACATCCTTCAGCCTGAAAAATTAAAAGCAGAAGAATTTTTAAATGAGCTTCGTGCATTAAAAGCAGACCTGCAGATCGTGGTCGCTTTCAGGATGCTGCCGGAAGTGGTGTGGAGCATGCCGCGGTTGGGCACCTTCAATTTACATGGTTCCCTCCTGCCCCAGTACCGTGGCGCAGCGCCGATCAATTGGGCGGTGATGAACGGCGATAAAGAAACAGGCGTCAGCACTTTTTTCCTTCAGCAGGAGATCGATACGGGCAAGATCATCTTCCGTGAAAAAACAGCTATTGGTGAAAATGAAACTGCGGGCGAGGTCCACGACCGGTTGATGAACATCGGTGCAAGCCTTGTTTTAAAGACCGTGCAGGCCATCGAGCAAAATAATTATCCGCAGGTGGACCAGTCGGAACTCATTGCACAGGGCGAACAGGTGAAGCATGCACCGAAGATCTTTAAAGAGGATTGCAGGATCAACTGGCAGGATACCGTCGACAGGATCCACAACCAGGTGCGTGGCTTAAGCCCTTATCCTGCGGCTTATACAGAGCTCATCTCTACAGATGATAAGCCTGTTTCCATGAAAGTGTTCCATACCGAAAAGGAAAGCGGAAGCCACGGTCAGCCTGTTGGCAGCATTCTCAGCGATTCCAAAACATACCTTAAAGTGGCAGCAAAAGATGGTTTTATCAAAATAACCGAGCTCCAGCTTGCGGGAAAAAAACGGATGCCTGTAAGTGAATTCCTCAGAGGATTCCAGATCGGCAAGGGTTGGAAAGCCTTGTAAACAAAGAGAAATTACACACAAAAAACTATTCCACCATAGCTTATATTACAGGGCGGAGAAGCCCTGATCATGCAGTATAAATATTGGTTCAAAGCATGCTTTCCCTGAAACATAACTATATATGCCCTTTCAGGCGCAGTTATTAACAAAAAGGCGATTTATCAACAATATTGCATTTTTTTAGCCCGGTATGTTGCATAGTATGCGATTCCGACTAATTTTGCTCCTGTTCAAGTAAATAATTAATGTTTAACCCTTAAAAACTAATCAAATGAACAAAGCAGAATTAGTTGATGCTATCGCAGCAGAAACAAAATTGACTAAAGCAGATGCACAGCGTGCATTAGATGCATTCGTTAACGCTACAACAAAAGCACTGAAAAAAGGTGACCGCGTTGCGTTAGTAGGTTTCGGATCTTTCTCTATCTCTAAAAGAGCTGCAAGAACTGGCCGTAACCCACAAACTGGTAAAGCTATTAAAATCGCTGCTAAAAAAGTAGCTAAATTTAAAGCTGGTGCTGAGTTAGCTAAAACTGTTAACAAATAGTCATCAACTAAGTTGAAATAAAAAAGTCCCGCGGAATCCGCGGGACTTTTTTATTTATTGACTACTCACACAAAACAACGCTCCCGCACTTTCCCGGCTTTACTCGAAATGGCATTAGAACGTCATCCTGAACTTGTTTCAGGATCTCGCCAGAAGCTGAAACGAGTTCAGCATGAATCGACAATTTAACCCTTCGCCTGACAACACACAGTACATCAATCATAATCGTCGAAGACGATAAATCCATATTAAATCTGCGAATCTTTGCCTCGCGTTTCAATACTCCTTTTTATTTATGCAGGATCTGTAAATTTATATCGAAAAATTATTATATTTTTGTAAATAACAATACAGCACCGCATGAAACGAACCTACTCCTCTATTCTGCTGGCATTCCTTGCCTGCATTTCCATTTCCCTGAAAGCGCAGAACACGGTAGTTCCGCGCGAGGTCAAAAAAACATTCTTCTACTCCTTTGAAAATGTAAGCTCCGAATCTCAGATCGCTACGCTGAAACAAAACGTTTCTTTCCTGAAAGGCGTTTCTGAAGTGAAGTCGGAATACAAAGCTGAAAAAAACATGGGACAGATCATTGTTGTGGTGATCGAAAAAGAACGCACGCTCGAAGGCGACTGGCAGTTCGATATCCGCGACCTTAAAAAGGCCATCATCCAAAGCCAGCTTACTCCTCTTGAATTAACCCAGGAAGAGTCATTCATAGAAAACTAAATTCCCTGCTCCATGAAATTGATCAAAAAGCTTGTCCTTGCGGCAAGTGTGCTCTTATGTATTGATGCATATTCACAGTCCGACAATTGCTCTTCAGCCACCACATTAAGCGTAACTGCAGGCTGTACCCCTGTTTCAGGAACCACCGCAGGCGCTACTGCCAGCATCTCCGGCTGTGTTGGAAACGCCGATGATGATGTATGGTATAAATTTGTTGCAACAGCAACCAGCCACCAGATCACGGTGATCCCATCAGCCACCTTCGATCCCGTGGTGCAGTTCTTCTCCGGCACCTGCTCAACGCTTACCACCATCAACTGCCAGGACCTTGGCGGGAACGGCATCACCGAAAATATTTATGCGACAGGCTTGACGATAGGCACTACCTACACTATCCGCGTTTACCATTACGGCGCAGGCTCAGGCTCTTCCACTTTTACGATCTGCGTAACAACGCCACCGCCACCGCCTGTCAATAATAATTGCAGCGGCGCGATCAGCCTCAGCGTGAATGCCGGATGTGTGATCACAGCAGGAACAACGGTCGGCGCAACACAGTCTTCAGTAGGCTGTGCAGGAACAGCAGATGATGATGTATGGTATTCCTTTACAGCGACTAACTCGGTGCAGACGATCACAGTGAACCCTTCCATCAGCATGGATGCTGTTGTGCAAATGTATTCAGGTACCTGCGCATCGCTCACATCGATGTATTGCATGGACAACGGATTCACAAACGGGAATGAAGTGATCAATGCTGTGGGGCTTACTCCCGGAACCACCTATTATCTCAGGGTATATGACTACTACAGTGCAACAGGAGGCGCCGCATTCGACATCTGCGTAACAGGCACGCCAACCGCTGTTCCGACGAATGATGAGCCCTGCTCAGCCATTGCATTGCCGGCAGTAACATCCGCCTGCAACTATCTTAACTTTACGACCACGGGCGCAACAGCATCCACTGCAACTGCACCAACGCCGGCTTCCTGCGGAGGATCAACACCTTTCATCGGCGGCTTTTCCGCTACATCGAAAGACGTTTGGTTCAGCATCGTTGTTCCGGCAACAGGAAATCTGTACATCACGCCACAGCCTGCGTACGGTATCAACGACGGTGTAATGGCACTCTATTCGGGTACCTGCGGGGCGCTTACGCAGATCATCTGCTCGGACGACAATAATTATCCCGGCTCTGCAAACGACCTGAAACCTTATATTGCTGCGACAGGCTTAACACCGGGCACAACCGTATTCCTTCGCTACTGGGGCTACGGATCTTCTTCCGGGAATTTCGGATTGTGCGTTTCCTCTCCTACGAACGACCTTTGCTCCAATGCGCTTTACATCTGCGACATCAATGGCTACAGTGCTTCCACGAGCGCGGCGTATACGCCCGACCGTCCCTGCAACATGGTCGGCAACAATGAAAATGCGGCCGGAGTTGACCAGCCCGATGGAACCAACACCGGCGGGATCTTCGGACAGGGCGGCGCATGGGGCGTTGGTGCTCCTTTCTTTGATGTGAACATCAACAACAACTCCTGGATCCGTTTTACTGCTGCGGCAACAACAGCTACCTTAAACGTTACGATCGGGAACTGCTGGGTGGGAAGCTATCCTTCGGGCGGCATCCAGATGCAGATCTTCTCAGGGACCAACTGCTGCAGCTTTATTCCCGTTTCCGATTTCAAGGAAAACTCCACAGGATTCACGATCACTGCAGTAGGCTTAACGGTCGGACAAAACTATTACCTGATGGTGGATGGATTTGCGGGCGACATTTGTAATTACACCATCACCGCGAACTCCGGCGTTTCCTTTCCTGCAATTACCGCTTCGACCACTTCTGTGTGTGCAGGCTCTTCGCCTGTGACCCTCACGGGCCCTGCGGGAGCAACCAGCTATGAATGGATCCCCGGCGGACAAACCACGCAGGTGATCACCGATTCGCCAAGCACCACCACCACTTATACCTGTATTGCAGAAGGCGTTTGCGGCTACAAGCAGACCCTCACAAAAACAGTTACCGTTAATCCATTGCCTGCTGTTTCAATCAATTCCGGGAGCCCGGTAAGCGTGTGCAATAATTCAAGCGTCACCTTAACAGCATCGGGAGCGACAAGCTATTCCTGGAACACTGGGCCTGCCAGCGCAAGCATCAGCGTAAGCCCGACGAGCAATACAACCTACACTGTAACAGGAACAGATGCGAACGGCTGTGTGGCAACATCCACAACAAACGTCACTGTTCTGTCACAACCGGCAGTAACCGTGAACTCTGCAACCATTTGTGCCGGACAGCCTGCAGTGCTCACTTCAGGCGGGGCAGCTACAACAGCTTCCTATTCCTGGAGCAATGGAACAAGCGGAACAAATACGATCAGCGTTTCACCAGCATCCGCCACAAGCTATACGGTTACAGGAACTGCGGCGAACGGATGTACGAACACGGCCGTTGCAAGCGTTACGGTAAATGCATTGCCAGCGATCACGGTGAATTCACAAACCATCTGCAACGGACAAACAGCCACGCTGAATTCAAATGGCGCATCTTCCACAACCGCCTATAGCTGGAGCAACGGTGCAACAAGCACGAATACCATTTCAGTTTCACCGGCATCTTCTACAAGCTATACCGTAACAGGAACAGCAGCGAACGGATGTACGAATACTGCTGTTGCTAACGTAACCGTAAACACATTGCCTTCAGTAACGGTGAATTCAGCAACCATCTGCAGCGGCCAAACTGCCGTGCTTACGTCTGCAGGCGCCGCTTCCGCGACAAGCTATACCTGGAGCAACGGAACAAATGCGATCAATACCATCTCCGTTTCACCGGGTTCTTCCACGAGCTACACCGTTACGGGAACGGCAGCAAACGGCTGTACCAATACTGCAGTAGCAACTGTTACAGTCAATACATTGCCTACAGTTACCGTTAACTCGCCTTCCATCTGCTTCGGGCAGGCAGCAACACTTACGGCGGCAGGCGGCGCAACAACAGCCAGCTACAGCTGGAGCAACGGGACAAGCGGCACCAATACCATCAGCGTTTCACCTGCATCCGCTACAAGCTATACCGTAACAGGAACTGCAGCGAACGGCTGTACCAACACTGCCATTGCAAGCGTTACCGTGAATGCCTTACCGGATATAAATGTGAGCTCAGCAACCATCTGTAACGGGCAAACAGCTGTACTGACAGCCAGCGGAGCTTCTACATCATCCGCTTACACCTGGAGCAACGGAACGAACAGCGTAAACACCATCTCTGTTTCGCCTTCATCGTCGACCAGCTATACCGTTACAGGAACAGCTGCCAACAGCTGCACAAACACAGCAGTTGCAACTGTTACTGTGAATGCATTGCCGGCAATTACCGTAAACTCAGGGACCATTTGCAGCGGACAAAACATTACGCTGACAGCAGCAGGTGGAAACACTTACAGCTGGAGCACAAGTGCAGGCGGCCCAGCGATAAACGTAAGCCCATCAAGTAATACAAGCTATACCGTTACCGGGACTGATGTCAATTCCTGTTCGAACACCGCGGTCGCGACGATTACAGTGAACAATGTTCCGGTGATCAGCACCACGCCGACTTCATCACCATCTAATTGCGGAGTGGCTACAGGTGCTTTAACAGGAGCCGTTGTCAGCGGAAGCGGAACGCTGGGTTATTCATGGACCAACTCCTCCAATGCGGTGGTCGGAACAACATCGGACCTTACGAACCAGCCTGCAGGCGTTTATAATTTAACAGTAACGGATGCGAACGGATGTAATTCGGTATTCGGGCCGTACAACATCACGAACCCCGGAGCACCTGCTGTTCCAACGGTTACAGCAACAGATACCGTTGTGTGTGTTGGCGAGGCTTTCACGCTGAATGCTTTTTCAAGTGCAGCATCACCTGCATTCAGCTGGACAGGCCCGGCCGCAAGCAGCAGCACATCCACGCTCAGCATCTCATCCGCAACAGCGGGCGATGCAGGAACGTACGCCGTAACAGTCAGCTCCAGCGGATGTACGAGCGCACCGCATTTAATAAACGTGACCGTTAATCCATTGCCTCTTGCAAATGCCGCCAATGCAGCAGGATCTGTTTATTGCAGCGGTGATACGGTCTCGCTTGTCGCTTCCGGCGGAACAGGCTACAGCTGGAACGGGCCTTCGGGTTATACATCCACGCAGCAGAATCCAACGATCAATCCTGCTACAGTGAGCATGAGCGGAACATACACCGTAACAGTTACAGATGCGAACGGCTGTACAGCAAGCGATACCACCAGCCTGCTTGTGAATCAAACCCCTCCTGCTCCAACTGCAGGCGCAGCAGCAGCGAATGTGTGCGAAGGACAAACAATCGCCTTCACATCTTCTTCGGCAGGAGCAACTTCTTATAGCTGGACAGGCCCGAACGGATACACTTCTTCTGCCCAGAATCCTTCCATTACTTCCGCTTCTGCGATCCAAAGCGGAAGCTACGCAGTTACTGCTACATCAACAGGATGTACGAGCTCCGGCACCACAGTGAACGTTACCGTGAACGTAAATCCGTTAGCTACGGCAGGCAGCAGCGGAACAGTGATCTGCTCCGGAACATCTGTAAATTTAAGCTCAACGGGTGGCTCGTCCTATAGCTGGACAGGCCCGGGCGGCTATACTTCAGGAGCGCAAAACCCGGTGATCGCAGCAGCGGCGGTAAGCAACAGCGGAACGTACATTGTGACCGTTTCCAATGCGGCAGGCTGTACGGATACGGCAAGCGTTTCCATTCTTGTGAACCCGACTCCGGCAGCGCCTCTTGCAAGTGTGAATGCATCCAATGTCTGCGAAGGACAGGATCTCCTTTTTTCATCTTCTTCAACAGGAGCCACTTCCTACAGCTGGAACGGCCCGAACGGCTTTATCTCAGGCTCTCAGAACCCAACACTTACAGGAGCCACAGTCGCGGCAAGCGGCACCTACACCGTGATCGCATCGGCAGGCAGCTGTTTCAGCGTAGCTTCCACGGTGACTGTTACGGTCAATGCCAATCCAACGGCAGGCGCATCCATCAGCACCGATACGGTATGCTCCGGAAATACGGTTAACCTTGGTGCTACAGGCGGAGGCAGCTACAGCTGGACGGGTCCCGGAACATTTACATCAGCAGTGCAGAATCCTTCGGTCACAGGCGCTGCAGTTAGTAATAGCGGAACATACACCGTGATCGTCACCAACAGCGCAGGCTGCGCAGACACGGCAATGGTTTCACTGCTCGTGAACCAATCGCCGAATGCACCGCTGGCAACAAGCGAGACCACCTGCATTGGCGACACACTCCTATTATCAGCGACAGGAACCGGAACCATCAACTGGTACAGCGATCCGGGATTGACAACGATCGTTCAGTCCAACAACAGTACTTATTCACCGTCATTGCCTTTGAATACATCGGCAACGTATTACATCACTTCCACTGATGCGAACGGTTGTACAAGCAGTATTTCCACGGCAGGCGCTTCCAATTACAACATCACCGCGAGTGCTGGCGCCAGCCCTACTTCTGGATTCATCCCGCTGAATGTTTCCTTTACCAACTCGAGCACCGGGGTTGACGGCAGCGACAGCTACACCTGGAGCATCAACGGAAGCCCGTTCTCAACAGCTTACAGCCCTTCCTACACATTTGTAACGGAAGGAAACTATGCGATCACCATGATCGCTATCGACAATGAAAGCGGCTGTACGGATACAACCGCGCTCAGCATTTTTGCAGATGGAGAAGTCACCTTTAGTGTTCCGAATATCTTCACCCCGAACAACGATGGCAGCAACGACGCCTTCACGATCATGGGCCACGGGCTCACCGAGCTGCATGTGGCTATTTACGACAGGTGGGGATTAAAAATGTATGAGTTCGACGGCGTGCATGGCTCATGGGATGGGCGCACCACCGCCGGTGTGGAAGTTTCGGACGGAACGTATTTCTACATGCTCGATGCCAAAGGCGCAACCGGGAAGGACTATCACCAGAACGGAAGCTTTATGATTATGAGGTAATGGATTTCTTTGGAAGCAGCTGCCATAAATTAGAGATTGCTTCGCTATCGCTCGCAATGACGTTCTGCATTAATAACGAATTCTGATAAGTTCCGCACTCGGTTGACATTAGCCTCAGTTCGAGCAGCGAGGCACGAGCGTATCGGGAACAAGCGAATTATAAATCTGCGATCAACAGTTCCCGATACGTCTTCCTGAAAAAGGAAGCCCAACGAACTGACAAGAAAAGCCTTTCGGAATAATTCTGAAAGGCTTTTTTATTTTTAGTATTTTCGCAGCCACAAACAACGACCGTTATGAGCAAAACCGATAAGATAAAAAATTTCGATCCGAATAACCTCGGTGATAAAAATGCAAACATTTTTGGACTTCCTTTTACAACTGACGAAGCGGAAGTGGTGATCGTTCCCGTACCCTGGGAAGTGACCGTATCCTACTCGGCAGGAACAGCCAAAGGCCCTGCTGCCGTGTTTGATGCCTCCTTCCAGGTGGACCTCTTCGACCCGAACATCAGGGATGCATGGAAGATCGGGCTGGCAATGGATGAGATCCCTGCGGCTATCGAAAAGAAAAGCAATGCACTTCGCAAAAAAGCGGAAACCTATATCGGGATGCTGGAAGATGGAAAATCGCCGGACAAGAACCCGCTGATGAAAAACATACAAACGGAAGTGAATGCTGCCTGCAGGGAAATGAATGCATGGGTGAAGGAGCGCGTATTGCATTTCATGAACAAAAAGAAAGTGGTTGCATTGCTTGGCGGTGACCACAGTACGCCTTACGGAATGATGCAGGCACTGGCAGAGAAACATAAATCGTACGGAATTTTACAGATCGATGCGCATGCCGATCTGCGGGATGCTTACGAAGGATTTGAATTCTCCCATGCGTCGATCATGTTCAATGCCCTGAAAATAAAGCAGGTCTCCAAACTTGTGCAGGTGGGCATCCGCGATTACTGCGAAGCGGAACACGACATTGTAAAAAATTCGAAAGGAAGGGTTGTTTCTTTTTATGACCGCGATATCAAGCATGCACAGTACGAAGGAAGGTCATGGGCAAAGACCTGCGAAAAGATCATAAAAGAATTGCCGGATAAAATTTACCTGAGCTTCGACATCGACGGGCTGGACCCCAAATTATGCCCTAACACAGGTACGCCTGTTTCCGGCGGGTTTGAAACGGAGCAGATCTTATTCCTCGTACAGAAAATAGTGGAAAGCAAAAAAACGATCATCGCCTTCGATATCAACGAAGTTGCTCCCGGTAAAGATGAATGGGATGCAAACGTAGGCGCAAGGATGCTGTACAGAATTGCTAATTTGGTTGCAAAGTCGAATAAGAGGGTTTAAGTTAATGAAGGATCTGATCAGTTATTTATCACAATTCGTTTCCGATACGCGGAAAGAAAAATTCGAGCAGGTGCTGAGCTACCGTACCCGCCACATCACCATTGCGCTGGAAGACCTTTACCAGCCGCATAATGCAAGCGCTGTGCTCCGCTCCTGCGATATTTTCGGAGTGCAGGACATTCACATCATTGAGAACAAGAATGCATACACGGTGAACAGGGACATTGCCATGGGCTCACCGAAATGGCTGAACCTGCACAAATACCGGAAAACGGAAAACAATACGCTCGACTGCATCACGAAGCTGAAAGCAAAAGGATACAGGATCGTGGCAACTTCACCGCACAAGAACGGCTATGAGCTGAAAGACCTGCCGGTGGACAAGCCGCTCGCACTGGTCTTTGGCACCGAGCTTACCGGCATTTCGGATACAGTCCGGGAACATGCAGATGAGTTTGTAGCGATCCCGATGTATGGCTTTACCGAAAGCTTTAACATTTCCGTTACTGCTGCATTGTGCCTGCACAGCCTGGTGGAGAAGCTGCATGCCACACACGACAACTGGCACCTTAACGAAGATGAAAAGGATGAGCTGCGCCTGAACTGGCTGCGTAAATCGATTTCAAGAGTGGAGCTGATCGAGAAGGATTATCTGCTGAAGAAGGGATTGTAGTACGGGCACTATCATAAACTTAACGTCATCCCGTGCCCCGACACGGGATCTGTTAAAAACAGATTGCAAGCATTTGTGAGATCCCGTGTCGGGGCACG
>JAOQAD010000038.1 GCA_025963775.1 Bacteroidota bacterium
GAAACAAAAAATCAAGAAAGCCTGATCGCTCCCCACGGGCGACACGACATCGCAGGCTTTCAGGCCTCACGCGCGGCTTCGTAAAATGTAACAGCTAACATTATGGATCAATTCTCCGCAGGCTTGCAGTTTGAATTATGTCATCCCATGCCACGACACGGGATCCCGCTATAATCATAAGGTGTGGGGAATCCTGTAAGAATTGTTAATCAGGTAGAGATTCCGTGTCGAGGCACGGAATGACGGTGATTACTGATATATTAAGCTTTCACCATATTAATGAACAATTCCCTTCCAGTCCTTGGCTTGATGGAATTGTAGCAGGCTTCAACCGTTTTGAAGGTGAAATATTTTTCGAAATACGGAATGTATTCATCCTTTGAACCGCCAAACGGAGGCTTGTCATCATTCAGCTTGTCGTTGAACAGCAGGCCAACAAGCTTGCCGCCGGGCTTTAACAGGCTGTGCATTTTTTCTGCATACCTGTTCCTTAATGAAGGGTTGAGCGCACAAAAAAATGTTTGTTCTATGATGAGATCGTATTCCGATTGGTGATCAAAGAAATCGCCCATGATAAGATTTTCCTGTGGAAATCCCGGAACGCGCTTTTTGAAATTGTTGAGCGGTTCTTCCGAAAGATCGATGACCGTTACATTGGAAAACCCTTTATTGAACAGGTATTCAGCTTCGTAAGCATTTCCTGCCCCGGGGATAAGAATGGAAATATCTTTATCTGCCAGCTGGTCGATATATTCCTTTAAAGGTGTGGTGATGCTTCCTGTATCCCAGCCCGCATCATCCTCGCGGTAGCGTTTGGTCCAGTATTGTTCGTCAAGTTGATGCATAATTGTTGTTGAATTAGAAGGAGAACTGCAGGCCGATCTTGATGCCCCAGTTACTGATCTTGTTCCCGGGATTTGCCTTGCGGTAATCACGGAGATAGAAATCATCGTTGTAGGTAAGACGGTAGGTATAGTCGATCCGGATGAGGTTGAAAATATTTTCTACGCCGAGGTCCGCTTCAAAATACGGGACATCCTCCATCACTGTAAAATAATTGTTGGCGTTGAACTCCTTGTTCTTATTGCTGAGTGTGCCGTAGATCATGTTGATGCCGACAATCTCGCGCCAGTTGTATTGCTTCAGCAGGGGAATGCGGTTGAAGAACAGGCCGCTGAAATGATGCTGCAGGAAGGCTTCGATATACTGGTCGCTGACAAATTCAAAATTACTCATCTGGTTGAAGGTATTGCTCGCGTAAATATATGTTTCGTTGCCGCGTGGAATTTCAAGCAGGGTGTACGGGATCCTGGAAAATACTTTTCCGACTTTTATGAATACCTGCGAATAGCCCAGTGTTGCAAAGCGAAAACGATTGGAATAGGAAAGGCTTGCCTTGTGGTAATTGAAATCTCCGTTCAGCACATCTTTTAAGCCCAGCGTATAATTCAGGCTGATCACGGCAGAGCGCTTGTTGCCGAAGCTGATGCGCTCGGTGCCGTTCTGTACATAGCGTTCTTTCCTGGAATAACGAAGATCGAGCAGCGCTTCGGTGATGGAATATTTACGCTGCAGGAAAATGTTGAACTGATCGCCGAAGGTAACCGGGAACAGTGGATTGGTACGGATGTTCTGGAAGGTCACCTTTGAGCTGATGCCGATATTGAAATCTTTTTCATACCAGATCCTCGCTTCCTGCTTTTTAACAAGGCGTGAAATGGGGCCGATGCCGGCAGCAAAATTAAACAGGTTGTTTGGCGACTGCCCGAGGTTCATGTTGCTGGAAAAGCTGAAATCAGTGCCTGCCTGGTCGATGTCATCGCGGTACTGGATCCCGGCCTTGCTCCATGGAAAGCGGGTAAGGATGCGCTCCAGCTGCAGGTTGTATTTAAAGCCATGATCCTTAAAGCCGTAGGCACCATAACCGCGGATGATCCATGATTTGCTGAACTTTGCATTGGTACGGAAGCCCAGCCTTATTTTGTCTCCCTCGTATTGGTTGCGGCTGTATAGCTGCATGTAATGCCCGATGTCGACCGGGCCGAAATCCTTGTAGCCGGAGAACAGGAAGTAAAGCACATTCACGCCGGTCTTGATGAACGGGATCTGACGCACGGTATCGATCATGTCGTAGGATTTCGCTTCCATCTTTGTAAGTTGCTCATGCCGGTTGTTCCGCCACCAGGCAGTGTCTTTCAGGATCGCGTCTTCGGCGTAAACAGTGCTGGTCTCATAAAAATCCTTTTGCTTGGGCTGGTTAACTACGAAATTACGGTTGGAGTTGTAGGTGCGCACCACCATGCTTACAAACTTGCTGGTGATGGTTGTATAATCCACGATGGTCCTTGTTTGTGAAGGCACCCATGGGCCTGCAGAGGTCGGGATCAGCACTTCCTGGATACGTGCCCGGTCGATCCAGTTCATATTCACATCCGGCGTGATCTCGAGGTCGAGCTGCTTGATCGCGAAAGTGGTATCCGTGATCCAGAGTGTTCCGGTGTAAGCGAGATCTTTTTTATTCTTTGGGCGGCAATCGACTTTGTAGCATTTCATGCTGTCGATGAACACGCTGTCGATGAGGTAATAATTATAGAACAGCATCGCGTTATCCGCAATAGGGGAGAGGATGTCTTTTCCCTGGATGGCCACGGTGTTGTTTGCGAAATTGTAATTCTGGAAATCGGTTCCGGTGAGCTGTGAAACGGCGCTGCCATCTTTCATTCCCACGAATTTGATCTTTACCGCTTCCACGTTCTCACGTTTCTTTTCCGCTTCCTTGTAGGAATAAATTTCGGAGATCACCTCGCTCATCATTACGGGAAGATTGGCCTTGCTTTCTTCGCCTGCAAGCACATCAAGGCTGTCCCACATGCTGATGAAGGGCCTGAACAGCCGCCACCTGCGCATTTTCGGCGTGATGTTATCCACATCAGCCTCCTGTTTGGTATAGCTTAAATACTGAACGGAATTAAGGTTGTCGCGGTTGTATTTCGATTTGTTGACCTGTGCATTTTTGATGATGCGCAAAGCCGGGTTGATCCCCGGGCGCACTTCCACTGTATTTAAATTCAATGCTTCCGGGCTCAGCTGGAAATCGATGATTTGCGTCTGCCCTTTTTTTACGGGCTTTGCCCTTGATTTATAGCCGATGAGTGAAATGTAAATCGAATCTTTGGGACTGCTTGTCGTGATGCTGTAATTGCCGTCAAAATCGGTCACGGTGCCAATGAGCGTTCCCTTGAAATAAATGTTCACAAAGGGAATTCCTGCATTGGTACCTTTTTCGGTAACATGCCCCGTGATAATGGTTTCCTGCTGCGCTTTCAGCTGGAGGCTGAGCACGAGGAGGAAAAGGAGGTATGTTGTTTTTTTTAGCATTCTTTTATCCTAAACGTAAGGTGACTGTCACACACCCCTAACCCCTCTCAAGAGGGGAATTGATCCTGCACATTTTGTAATTCCGGTTTGAATTTAAAGAACTCATTAACAGGCTAACAGTCTACGAACAACGAACTACAAACTGTTCTTCAGTTCCAGTAAAACAACATTCTCCACATGGTGCGTCTGCGGGAACATATCCACGGGCTGCACTTTCGTTACTTTGTATTTTGCATCCAGCAGTTGCAGGTCTCTTGCCTGTGTGGCCGGGTTACAGCTTACATATACGATCCGCTGCGGCGCAATCTCAAGCATCTTATTGGTTACATCGTCGTGCATGCCTGCGCGCGGAGGATCGGTGATGATCACATCCGGTCTGCCGTTTTCTGCAACGAACGCATCATTCAGCACATCCTTCATGTCGCCTGCATAGAATACCGTGTTTGTAATATTGTTCAGTTGGGAATTGATCTTCGCATCTTCGATGGCAGCGGGAACGTATTCAACGCCCACTACTTTCTTCGCCTGGTGCGCCACAAAATTGGCGATGGTGCCGGTTCCTGTGTAGAGGTCATACACCACATCCGTATTTTTGATCGCAGCAAAATCGCGTGTGACCTTGTACAGTTCGTAAGCCTGTTCGGAGTTCGTCTGGTAAAAGCTTTTCGGCCCGATCTTGAACTTCAGGCCTTCCATGTTCTCGTAGATGCTGTCGTTGCCTTTGTACAGAAGGATCTCGAGGTCGCTGATGGTATCGTTCTTCTTTGAGTTGATCACATATTGAAGCGAAGTGATCTGCGGGAATTTTTCTGAAACGTGGTTCAGCAGCTTTTCAATGTTCTCTTTGTCGTTGTAGAAAAAAGAAACGATCAGCATCCACTCGCCGGTGGAAGTGCTGCGAATAATAATGTTTCGCAACAATCCAACCTGTTCTCTCAGGTCGAAGAAAGGCAGCTTGTTCTCCAGCGCATAATTCCTGATCTCGTTGCGGATCGCATTGGAAGGCTCTTCCTGCAGGTAGCAGGTATCAATGTCGAGGATCTTATCAAACATCCCCGGAATGTGGAATCCAAGCGCATTGCGGCTGATCTCGCCCGCCTCTTCGCCGAAGGAAAGGTTCTTATCGTTGATCTGCTCAAGGGTCAGCCATTTTTTATTGGAAAAGGTATATTCCAGCTTGTTCCGGTAAAAATAAACCTTCTGGGAAGGCAGAATCTGTGCGATCTCCGGCAGCTCTATTTTTGCAAGTCGCGTCAGTGCATCGCTCACCTGTTTCTGTTTGTAGAACAATTGCCAGTCGTAAGCCATGTTCTGCCATTTGCAGCCGCCGCAGGTACCGAAATGCTTGCATACCGGAGCGGTACGCTTTTCGGATGCTTCCTTCACCGCAATGGTGCTAGCTTCCCGGTATTTGCTTTTTTTGCGGGTGATCTGCAGATCCACCAGGTCGCCGGGAACTGCGCCTTTGATAAAGATCACGTATTCATCGGTGCGTGCAACCGAATGTCCGTCGGAACTGGCATCGGTCACGCGTATGTTTTCAAGGATTGGTAAAGGCTTTTTATTATTCGGTCTCATGTTCAGGCATTAGCGCTTTTTCAGCGGATGTAAATTTACTAAAACCCTTTGAATAAATAAGCCTGTATTTGGCTCCGTACGGGCATAAATATCATTTCGCGGAAAAGGCGGCTGTATCTTTTTCCAGGGGCTTCGTTATATCTTCAAAATCACATTCCCCGCTTTCCATCTCTAAAATCAACCGCCATGAAAATCAATCCCATCAGCAAGCTCAATGCGAAGATCGCCATCAGCATTGCCGCCGCAGGCGCGATCATCAGCATCGCATTTGTAAAGTCACCCGAAAAAGAACAGGCAGCGTTTACATCTAAAAAGAAAGTGGCGCCGCCGATAAAGCAGGCGGATGTTGCCTATTCACAGTTCAGCGTAAGTGCTGCGGAAAGCTCCAAACTGTATTACAGCTCAGGTTCCGTGATCAGCATTCCTGCAAATGCATTTGTGGACAAGCAGGGAAAACCTGTGGAAGGCAAGGTGGATATACAATACAGGGAGTTTCATGATCCCGCCGATTTTTTTGTAAGCGGTATCCCGATGAGCTACGATTCGGCAGGAACGGAATATCATTTTGAATCTGCCGGGATGCTGGAGATCCTTGCTTACCACGATGGGGAGCCGGTTTTTATCAACCCGGATAAAAGGATCGTGGTGGAAATGGCTTCGCAGCAACAGGAAGATAAATACAACATTTACCGCTTCGATTCGCTGGCCGGCAACTGGAAATTTGTTTACAAAGACAAAGCTTCCGGCAAGGAGCCCGCAGATCTTCCTGTCGCGCCTTTTGCATCCGTTCTGAAAAAAATGCCGGTGACTGCCGCGCTGATGAAGCCGGAAAAGCAGTCAGAGCTTGTGAAGCCGGCATTGGCGGATAATAATAACTACCAGTTCGACCTTGCTCTTGACCTCAATGAGTTCCCTGAATTATCAGTTTATAAGAACATGAAATTTGAGGTGAAAGAGGGGGAAAAGGATTTCAATAAAGGCTATGCAAGTGTTACCTGGAGCGATGTATCACTGGAAAAAAGCAATACCGGGAGTTACCTGATGACGTTATCCTACGCTACCGATTCACATACGTTTGAAGTGAACCCGGTGTTCGATAAAGCTGCTTACGCTGCAGCCTTTTCAACATACACTTCATTGCTTGGAGAACGGAGAAAGCAGGATGCGCTGCTCAAAAAGAAAAATGATTCATTGTATGCGTTTACACAGTCTGACAGGCTGAACCGTAATGACCTCGCAAGCGGAGGCCTGGCAAGGATAACGGCGATGCTGCAAAAGGAAGAGTTCGTAAGAAGAGTGTTTGTCATCAGCGGTTTCGGGATCTGGAATTCGGACTGTCCGGCATCGCTTCCGAAAGGAGAACAATTTGCGGCCACCTATGTTGACTCAACAGGTAAAAAGCTCCAGTTCCAGGCCCTGTACCTTGTTGAAAGAGGACGCAACGCGATGTTTAAAATGTATTCGCCGGCCCGCTTGTATTTTAACCCTGCAAAGAGGAACATTATCTGGGCCGTTACAAGTGATAACAAGCTGGCTGTATGCCTCGAAGATGATTTCAAAGCGCTGAAAGAAAAGAATGACAGCTGCACCGTTAAAATGCAGGTGATCGCAAAAGCGATCAAAACAACTGATGAAGTAAAGGAGATACTGGATTTTTAAATCATGAAAAAGAGGTAACATGAAACAATTACTTATCATGGCCCTGTTAGCGGCAATCTCACTGAAGCTGCAGGCACAGGAGACCGACAGGATAAAAGTGAAGAAAGTGAAGTGGGAGGTGAACATTACTTCGCCTGACAGCATTTTCTGGATCGCGAAAGCTAACCCGGTGGTGATCGATGTGAAAGGCGGGACAAATTATGCGGTGAACATTCTTGGAGGCACCATTTTAAAAAAGGGCGGAAAATATTTTGTGGATGTAAAGGAAGAAGGTGCCGCCACCATTTCAGTGTATGAAAAAATGCCAAATAAAAAACTGCGGGTACTCTTTACACGATTATTCCCTGTAAAGAAAATCCCTTCCCCTCAGTTCTTTGTCTGCGGTGTAAAAGCGGATTCAGTGATCGATAAGGAGCAGATCATCAGTGACAATGTGGTAACGGCATATCATCCCTTCTACAAAGTGAACCTGCCCGTTACCGGCTTTGATGTGACTTTTCGCAGCGGTGGCAAAACGGAAATGCTGAGCTCGCAGAACAATCAATTTACGATCGATATGCGCCGGCGCATCTACAGCCTGAAGCCGGGCACATTGCTTACTTTCCGGAATGTGTATTATATTCTGCCGGATGGCACACGGGAAAAGATGAATGAATTTGAAGTGTTTATTGCGGAAACGAATAAGTACAAGGTTGGGTACCGGGTGATAGGCTTATGATGTTACCTGTATTATTCATCATCCCGTGCTACGACACGGGATGACGATGCGTAGCAGTACAAATACTATTTCACCTTCACCACTACATTATTCCTCTTCTCGGTTTGCTTTTCATTCTCCGCATGTGTGGCATACAGCTTATCAAGCGGGGTGAGGTAATAATACGCATTGAAGTTCTTGTAGAATTTTTTCAGGTCTTTGTCGCAATAGCCGCTTGCCCAGGTTGGATCCACATAATACCAGGTGCCGCCGATCTTCACCTTATCCCATGCATGGTTGGTGGCAAAGTTCTTTTTGCCCCTCACACGCTCGATCTTGTTCGTGTTGTTGCTTACCCTGCCCACTGCAATTTCACAGGGAATGCCGCTTTCGGTGCAGAGCTCCTGGAAGAGCACGGCATAGCCTTCACAAATTCCTTTTTTATTCCTCAGCACTTTTGTTGCATAGGCAGCATAGTAGGCTTTCCTTTTTTTATCCAGCTCCGCCTGTGTTTTGTAAGTGAATTTGATGTTCATATCCTGCTTTGAGCGCAGCTGTGCATAATCATACGCAATGTTGTTGGTGATCCACATGAAGATGGAACGCACCTTTTCCTCATCGCTGGAACAATTGGCGGTAAGGTCTTTTGCAAGCTCGGGGATTTTTTTATAATGCCGTTTAAGCCCGGTGGCATACGCATCTATCGCTGAAAAATCTGTAGTGGAAACAAATGCGGGATCACCCTTGGCTTCCATGTTAACTGCATCGGAAGCGAGGAGCTCAGTCGAATCATCCTGTGCCGAAATGTTCCCGGCAAAAACGAAAGCAAAAAATAATGAAAAAAGTGCCCTGTTAAAGAAAATGCGCATGTACTATAACGAATTGAATAAGCTGTTATTGCAATGTAAATGTATAAACTTCTTATGTCACTAAGATACGGCTTTTCATCAGATTCCCTGATTTTTTAGAGGCTGAAAAGGTTAATTGCTGCGCCCAACGGACTTTTCAAAATGAAAAAAAATGATTAAATTTGTAGTATTCAAATACTACGAAATATATGGAAACCATCACAAATAAAAAGATCAGCGCAGAACAGGCGATCGAACTGGAAGATAAATACGGAGCTCATAACTATCACCCGCTGCCGGTTGTGCTGGAGCGCGGGGAAGGCGTGTATGTATGGGATGTGGATGGTAAAAAATATTTTGATTTTCTTGCTGCGTACAGCGCGGTTAACCAGGGGCACTGCCATCCGAAGATCGTATCGGCATTGACGGAGCAGGCACAGAAGCTGACGCTTACTTCCCGTGCTTTTTACAATGATTCGCTGGGAGAATACGAAAAGTTTGTTACCTCTTATTTTGGGTATGATAAAGTACTGCCGATGAACACCGGGGCAGAAGGGGTTGAAACAGCCCTGAAGCTTGCACGTAAATGGGCGTATGAGAAGAAAGGCGTTGCTGAAAATGAGGCGGTTGTCATCGTCTGCAAAAATAATTTCCACGGGCGTACCATTTCAATTGTGTCGGCAAGCAGCGATCCGGATGCGAGGACGAATTTCGGGCCTTTCACACCCGGAATTGTTTCGGTTGAATACAATGATGCAGCCGCTTTGGCGGAGCTTGTAAAAAACAAGAACGTCGCGGCATTCCTTGTTGAGCCTGTACAGGGCGAAGCAGGAGTGATTGTGCCGGATGAAGGATACCTTAAAAAATGCTATGAGCTTTGCAAAGAGAACAATGTATTGTTCATTGCCGATGAGATCCAGTCGGGATTAGGCCGTACCGGCAAATTGCTGGCATGCGATTACGATGGCGTTCACCCGGATATACTGATCCTCGGAAAAGCGCTTGCGGGCGGTGTTTATCCTGTATCTGCAGTTCTGGCAAATGATGAGATCATGCTTTGCATCAAGCCGGGACAACATGGCTCTACATACGGTGGAAATCCATTGGCCTGTAAAGTGGCGATCGCAGCGCTTACCGTATTGAAAGAGGAAAAGCTGGTGGAAAATTCCGAGCGCCTTGGAAAGGTCTTATTGAATGAATTGAAAGCGATCCAGGCCTCTTATCCGGACCTGATCAAAACCGTTCGCGGAAAAGGATTGTTCTGTGCGATGGTGATCAACGAACGCAATGGGAAGAATGCATGGGATGTTTGTATCGAGCTCCTGAAGAATGGCCTGCTGGCAAAACCTACACACGGCGATATCATTCGCTTTGCACCGCCATTGGTGATCACCGAAGCGCAACTGATGGAATGTGTTTCCATCATCCGCAAGGTTGTAAAAATGTTCTAAGCTAAAACAGCTGCAATGAAATTCGTACGGATCAAGCTTTTTGTTTGCCTTGTAATTCTGATTGCAGCTGTTTCATTTTCCTCCTGCAGCCGCGACCCTTTAACGGAAGATCCAACCATAGCACTTACATTTGATGATGGCCCGGATTCGCTCTATACCCTGCAAATTCTGGATATCCTGAAGGAAAAGAATGTGAAGGCCACTTTTTTTCTTACCGGAAAACATATCCGGCAGTACCCGCTTGTCGCGAAACGGATCGTAAATGAAGGGCACAGTGTCGGCAATCATACCTACAGCCATCTGTACATTTCTTCCTCTTCCGATTCGGTCATTAACTACGAGATTTTGACAACACAACACCTGATCGACAGTACCTGCGGAAGCAATTCCAAATTGTTCCGTGCGCCCTGGGGAGCTATCACAGTGCAGCAGGTAAAGAACCTGGAGCTGCAGGGCTACAAGAATATTTCATGGGATATCGATACCCGGGATTTCGAAAGCACTTCGGAAGAGATCGTGAATTTTGTGATGGAGCACCCGCATAAGGGTGGAATTGTACTCATGCATTCTGCTGATTACAGCGATATGCAAAGCCGTGCAGAAACTGTGAAGGCGCTGCCGGAGATCATTGATAGGCTCCGGTCAGAATATCATTACAGCTTTGTAACGATCGAGCAGCTGATTAAATAATACCTGACCACCCCTGGCCCCTCCTGGCAGGAGGGGAATGCTCCGTAAGGAACAATACGGTTCAATTTAAGATAAGACTTTCAGTTTAAGCAGAATCGGCTCCCTCCTAAGAGGAGGGTTGGGGTGGTAATACAATACAATATTACTTCTTTTCCGGCTTCGGCGGCATCGGCCCGCGCTTATAAATGATCAGTCCGTTCAGGAAGTTACGCAGCAGCTGATCGCCGCATTCCTTAAAGTTTTGATGATCCGGCGTCCTGTAAAGTGCATTCACTTCGCTTTTCGAGATGTCGAAATCAGCGAGCTTGAGGATCTTTACAATGTCCTCGTCCTTTAATTCAAGCGCTACACGCAGTTTTTTGAGTATGTCGTTGTTGGATAGCATTGTTTGTTTTTTTTACCGCAGAGTCGCGGAGGCGCAAAGAAATAAAATGTTTATAAGCTTTGCGTCTTCGTGTCTCAGCGGTGAAATTAATAATTAAGTAGTTCTCCAATTGCTTTCACAACTTTCGCGGCATTCGGCAGCATTGTTGTTTCCAGCGTAGAGTTTAAAGGGATCGCCGGTAAATTTTCAGCACCAACAATTTCTACAGGAGCATCCAGCGATTCAAAACAGAATTTCGAGATCCTTCCTGCCAGCGCCTGTGCAAAGCCATTGTTAGAAGGCTCTTCCGTAAGCACCATGCATTTCCCATGTTTTCTCACCGATGCAAAAACTGTTTCTTCATCCAGCGGATTGATCGTACGCAGATCAATGATCTCTATTTGTCCTGCAAAATCTTTGCTTGCATTCTTCGCCCAGTACACGCCCATTCCATAGGTGATGATGGTAAGCGATGCTTTGCCTGTGGCAGAAACAGGTTCAGCCGTTTGAACAATGCGCGCTTTGCCAAGCGGGATGATATAATCTTCGTCAGGCTCGATCGTCTTCGCATCTTCAGTACCTTTGATCTTGCTCCAGTAAAGCCCTTTGTGCTCCAGCATGATCACAGGGTTAGGGTCGTAGTATGCCGCTTTCATCAGGCCTTTCAGGTCGGCGCCGGTGGAAGGGTAGCAGATCTTGATGCCGCGGATATTCGCCAGCACGCTTTCAACGCTGGATGAATGATAAGGCCCGCCGCTTCCGTACGCCCCGATCGGAACGCGGATGATGCAGCTTACCGGCCATTTGCCATTTGATAAATAGCAGGAGCGGCTCACTTCCGTGAACAGCTGGTTGAGGCCCGGCCAGATGTAATCGGCGAACTGCACTTCCACAATAGGTTTGCAGCCTGCAGCGCTCATTCCAACGGTGCTGCCGATGATGAATGCTTCCTGGATCGGTGTATTGAATACGCGATTATCGCCGTAGGTTTGTGCAAGTGTTGCTGCTTCGCGGAACACACCACCGAGGCGGCCGCCCACATCCTGCCCGTATAAAAGGCATTCCGGGTGCTTTGCCATCAATTCGCGGATCGCGAACAATGCGGAATCCACCATCACTGTTTTTTCTTTTCCCGCAGGCTCACGCTGCCCTTTTTCTTCCGTAACGGGAGTAGGGGCAAAGTCGTGATCGAAGAGGTCTTCCGGGCGCGGGTCTTCTGCAAGGAGCGCTTTCTGGTAATCTTCCTCCACTCTTAATTTCACCTGCTTCTCGATCGCATTCAGCTCGGAATTATCAAAGCCTGCCACCAGCATCTGGTTGCGCAGCTTCGGGAATGGATCACGTTTTTGCGCATCCTCAAGGTCATCGCGGTACCATTCCTTGCGGACACCGGAAGTATGGTGGTTCAGCAAAGGAACTTTTGCATGCACAAGAAATGGCCTGCGCTCCTTGCGGATGATCGCGATCACTTCTTTTATGGTGTTGTATGATCTTTCGAAATCGGTCCCGTCGATAGTGCGTGTTTCCAGCCCTTTAAAGCCCTTTGCATATTCGGTGGCATCCTGTGCGCGGATCTCTTTAGCATTCGCGGAAATGTCCCATTCGTTATCCTGCACCACATATAAGATCGGCATTTGCTTCAGCACTGCCATCTGGAAGGCTTCAGCAACTTCTCCCTCCGTAATGCAGGCATCGCCAAGGGAACAAACAGCGATGGGTTTATCATCTCCGAAATCGGCTGCAAGGCCTTGCTTTTCGAGGTACTGAAGTCCCATTGCCACGCCGGTGGTCGGGATTGCCTGCATGCCGGTTGCAGATGACTGCATCGGGATCTTCGGCATATTGTCTCTTTTTAAGCTGGGATGTGAGTAGTAAGTCCTGCCGCCTGAAAATGGGTCGTCGCGCTTCGCAAGCAGCTGCAGCATTAATTCATAGGGAGTCATGCCGATGCCCAGCAGCATGCTGTCGTCGCGGTAATAGGCGGAAAGAAAATCCTGTGGTTTTAACTGGAGGCTTACTGCCAGCTGGATGGCTTCATGCCCGCGTGAAGTGGCATGCACATATTTTGCAGTGATCTCTTTGTTTGCTTCGTACAGCTCGGCAAGCGCCTTTGCAGTGCACATCAGCTCAAAGCCTTTTAACAGCGTTTCTTCGGAAAGTGAAGAATTGATTTTTCGCTTTTTTTCAGTCATCGATTCCGCCATGGTATCTTTTAATTGTTTGAATGAATGTGCATCGACTGAATGACGGATAAGGCTGCCGCTCAATTAATCCACCTTTACTTTTATTAAAATTACTACCGGCGAAGCATTTTTCATAGGATTATTAGACGAACCCAATAAAAGCATAGTTAAATTAAAGTTTAATTACCTTTAATTCTAAGTTATAGAGTTGATTAAAAATTAAATATTGTAAAATTGAAATTTGGCGGAATTTTATTCTGTTTTGTTGAGTTTGTCCTTAATCACCGTCATACCGTGCCACGACACGGGATCCCTCTCTAATCATAAGATGCGGGGATTCTGCGCGCCTTAACATTGCGTAGAGATCCCGTGTCAGGCACGGGATGACATTAGCATTATGTCACTTCGGGTATGGAGCGCAGCGGAATGTATCGGGAAGTGTTCGGAAACGGCCAGCGCACATTCTCGATACACCCTTCCCGGAAAAGGAAGGGTACTCGAACTGACAGCCCACAGAATAAAACAGTAATTATTTCACCAATTCCCCGCTCATCTTCCACAATTTCTCCTGTACGCCTTCATCACCCGAATAACCGGGCTTTTTCAATTCCTTCAGATTGGAATCAAAGAACTTTCCGTTTACATTGTTGAAATGGCTTGCGGTCATCAGCTGTGCGATCGCATGCCCGGGTTTGTCCGGTTTTTTACTGATAAGCGTCAGCAGTGTGCGAACAAAAAACGGCATTTCGCGGATGAGGTCGGATTTGATCAGTCCGGGATGAAAAGCTACTGCCGCTGTGCCGATGCCGTGCATCCTGCGGGAAAGCGCGTACGTGAACAGGTGGTTCGCCATTTTGGAAGCCCCGAAGGCGTTGAAAGCGCTGTACTTCTTTGATCCGTGCAGGTCATCAAAATTAAGCGGGGTGGAAGAAGGTGCGGTAACAGTAAGAATGCGGGCGCCGGGAGTGGCATTGATGAGGCTCAGCAATTCGTTGGTAAGCACATAAACAGACATGTGGTTGATGCCGAACATGTATTCGAATTTGTCGTTCGTTAGCTCACGGTTAGCTTTGTAAGCTGCGGCGATGTTGATCAATCCGTCGAGCTTCGTGTTCTTTGCTTTTATTTCAGCAGCCGCTTTTTTAACGGATGCCACATTGCCAAAATCGGCAATTACGCTTTCGATCTCTTGTCCGCCTGCAGCTTTGAGCTCTTTGGCCACTTCATCAAGCTTGCTTTTATTTCTTCCGACAAGGATCAGCTTATTTCCTGCTTTTGCCAGTTCAAGCGCTGCTGCTTTCCCGATGGCCCCGGTCACGCCGGTAATTACGAATGTTTTCATACCAGATAGTTTTGATTAAGTGATTATTAATGTCAGCTGTTTTAAGCCCATAAGCTAAGATAAAAAATATGCCGGAACGATCAAAGGAAAGCCCTAAACGATTTAACACAAATCCCAATTAGGATTCGTCATCCCGTGCCACGCCTGTCCCGGACTTGATCCGGGAACAAGGGATCCCATGAATGTTTGCAGGGCCTGGTGTTACAAAGCACCCTTAACGCAGCTTCTTACTGATCATGTCAAAGAGCTCATCTTTCTGCTCTTTGTCAAGGTCCGCGATCCTGCTTTTGTGCGAACCCTTTCTGATGATGAATTTTTTTGCCTTCCCGGCCTGCTGCATGGCCGACCACGGATCATTTTCTCCGTAGATAAAAACAATTTGCTCTGCGTCTTTCGTCGTTAAAAATTTTCCAAGTGCAGCCAGGTACGAATCATCAAAGCTGAATTTCAGATCCTGTGGTGCGAACCTGCTGTTGGGATATGCTTTCTGCTTCAGCTGTGACCTGAATTTTCTACTGTTGTATTCATAATAGCCCAGTTCGTGGTAATTCATATAAAATGCGGGCTGCAGGCGCTTCATGGTTTTTGCAGAATAAAAGGAAGGTGGAATGATAGCGACGAGCCCTTCAAATAAAACTACAGGATCCTTGCTTACAAGGTGAACATCATCGCAGCTGCAGCCTGTCTGCCAGAATGAAAAAGGAAGTTCAAGGATCATGTAATCCAGCACTGTTTCCATATCCATGCCGAAGCTCATCTCGTTTTTATCCGCATACATTTCCAGGCTGTGAATGAGTGCCGGCTTGTTTTTTAGAAGGTTCGACTGAAAAATTTCCAGTTTTTTTCCGCATGCTGTTTCCGATAATGCATTCAGCATGGAATCGATCCTGGTTTCATTGAGCGCTTTTTTAACAGCGGTTCCATATACGATGGTTAATACAGCATCTGCGGGATAATACATCCTGTGCGCCAATGCTGCCTGTCCGCCTTTGCTGATCCCTGTCGAGATCCACTTGCCTTTTAAAACCGGGGAAAGCAGGAGCTTTACGAGGTGCACATCTTCAGCAGCCTGTTTGGTCGTCAGGAAATTATAATCCATGCTATCCGGCACGGAATGCCCGAAGTAGCGATGCTCAATAAGTACAAGATTGGCATTCAGCAGGGAAGCCAGCTCATGCCTGTAATTGGTGTTCAGCGCATAATTTATAGCGTAGCCGTCGGTGTCCATCACTACAGCCGAATCGATGGAATTAATGCCGATGATGATGCGCTGCCTGAACAGCTTTGATGCTGGATTGGTATGATCGATGGGCTGATCCAGCAGGACCTCGTAATACTCTTTGAAATTGCTGTTGGAAAGCTGGCTGACAATAGCGCCGGGGATCCCAGCAAGCTTGTCTTTTATGCTTTGCGCATGCAGAAAATGTGCAGCCGTGAAAAACAGGAGAAGAAACACATTCCGTATATAAGGCATATCTCAAATATAATTCTTTTTTGATCGCTGCGATACTTTGGCCTATCTGCTAAAAAGAATGAGATTGCTTCGTCGTGCCTCCTCGCAATGACTCTATGATGAGCCTTTAATTTGCTATAAAGTCCTGCGTAGTCAATATTACCCGTACCTTTGCGGAATAATGGAAACAATGATACAACAGGTACTGGCAAATTTAAAGATAGATGCATTGAACGAAATGCAGAAGGCAACAATCGATGCTGCTGCAACCGGAAATGACCTTATTTTGCTGTCGCCGACGGGATCGGGAAAAACACTCGGATTTTTATTGCCGGTGCTCTCACAGCTGAAAAAAGAGAAGAAGGGCGTACAGGCCTTGATCCTTGTACCTTCCAGGGAGCTGGCGATCCAGATAGAAACCGTGTTCAAACAGATGGGCACCGGCTTTAAGATCAACTGCTGTTACGGCGGACATTCAACACGCATCGAAAAAAATAACCTCGAACACCCGCCGGCAGTGCTGGTGGGAACGCCGGGCAGGATCGCATATCACGTTCGCAATTCCAATTTTGATGTGAGCGCGGTGAACATGCTGGTGCTGGATGAGTTTGATAAATCGCTGGAGTTTGGCTTCAAAGAAGATATGTCCTTCATCATTTATGAATTGAAAAACCTGGAGAGGCGCATGCTCACTTCTGCAACAAGCATGGAGGAGATCCCTTCTTTCACCGGTGTGAAGAAACCTGTTGAGATCAATTTTTTAAGCAAGACACCCACGAAATCCGCCGGGCTCAAATTAAAGCTGGTAAAGGGAAAAGATAAATTAGACGCACTGTTTGCGCTCATCTGCAAGCATGGCGAAAAAGCAACGCTCGTATTCTGCAATCACCGTGATGCGGTGGAAAGGATCAGCCAGCTGCTGCGCGACAAAGGCTTATCGCATGATATTTTTCACGGCGGCATGGAGCAGGATGACAGGGAAAGGGCGCTGATCAAATTCAGGAACGGCAGCCACCGCATCCTGATCACTACTGACCTTGCATCACGCGGACTGGATATCCCGGAGATAGAGCTGGTGATCCATTACCAATTGCCGACAACGGAAGATTCATACATTCACCGCAACGGCCGTACCGCAAGGATGAATGCGAAAGGAACTGCTTATCTTGTGTTATCCGACACAGACCATGTGCCTTCGTTCATCAAGGAAAACCCCGAATCGGAAGAGCTGGATGAACAATACCCGCTTCCTGTGAATACACCCTGGAGCACTTTGTACATAGCTGCAGGAAAGAAAGACAAGATCAACAAGATGGACATTGTCGGGATGCTCCTGCAAAAAGGCAAGCTGCAGAAAGATGAGCTGGGCCTGATCGAAGTGCTTGATAAATCAGCGTATGCAGCGGTGAAGCGTGATAAGATCAACAAGGTTGTTCAGCTTGTGAAAGAGGAGAAGATCAAAGGGCGTAAGATCAAAATGGCTGTTTCAGAATAAAGCTGACTTTTTTTATAAAGCGATCTCTTCTTCCTTATCGTCGCTTTCCGCAGGTACATTTTCTTTCACAGTGGCTGTCATTCTCAGGGGGCTTGTCAGCGCAGAATAAAAGCCGGGAAAGAAAAATGCAATCAGGAACAGATCCAGGATCCCTTCCAGGATAAACAGTGTATCCGGCATTTCTACCGGTGCAAACACCAGCCTGAACAATGTGTTATTGATAAACATATACGCTTCGAACGAAAATTCATTGAACAGCCACAGTGCAATGAACAGCAGGAACATTTTATAGAACGTGAATTGAACCCTGCCGGGAGCAGCAAGCTTGCATACTGCATAGGAGAATATGATAAGCGGAACATAGATCCTGCAATGGAACAGCAGGTAATAGAACCAGGTGGTGTAGGCTGATGAAGGAAGATTGTAAATGCCCAGGTTGATGAAATAATCGCCGATAGATGCTCCCCCGAGCGCCAAAATAAGCATCAGCAGATCCTCTGCTTTAATTGTCTGCAGCGCTCCCGCGAATGAGATCCGGGAGCCGGACGAATTAAAACGGATCATGGAAAGCGAGAAAACGGACATAAAAAAAATAAAGACGATCTTGCAGAGATCGGTGAAGCTGTACACGGAAGCCGTGCTGAAACGGTAATAGAAAAAACCGATCAGGCTGTTATGGCGCTGGCGCAGCGATACATCAAAGCTGGTATATTTCAGTAACAGGAGAGTGATGGCGGTGGCGCAGATCGTCCAGACCAGTGTAATCCCATACGTTTTACGGAATTGTTTTTCGTACGTATCAACAAAATCAGATAATTGTATTTTCAAAAACGCGGCTATGTTCATAATTCCTGTTTTATTTTTTTAGTGCCCTTACATAATCCGTTGCTTTCACCGCAAGTGCTTTCCATTTCGCGGAATGTTTGCCGGAGAGCTGTACCCAGCCTTTCATCGGCCTGCCCATCCCGCTGGGATCAAAGAGCTTTGCGCCGGATAATTTCATCGCTTCCTTTTCATCATCGGCGTCCAGCTTAAAGATCATGTATTCTTTCCAGAACATGGTGGATGCTTTTCCGTTCGGTGTTTTGGTGCACAATGCCCCGAACATTTTTCCTTCAGTCACATCGGGCAGCCCTGCCGCAATAGTGTGGAATAATTCTTCTGCTTTCGTCATACGATTTTGGTTGCTGAAACACGAATTTACGATTTATGAGGATTTAATTGCTCGCGGGGCCTTTATTTTTAGCTGGATCATTATTTGAAATAACAATTTGAACTAAATCGTAAACGTCATGAACAGTACAGAATTAAAATTAAGAGGAAGCTGGAACGAAGTGAAGGGAAAGATCAAACAGGAGTACGCTGACCTCACGGATGATGATCTGAAGTATGAAGAAGGGAAAGATGATGAGCTGGTGGGAAGACTTCAGCAGAAGATCGGGAAAACAAAAGAGCAGGTGATCGACTGGATCCAACGCTTGTAGTCCCCGGTTTTTGGATAAGGACCGCCTTTACATTCTCAGGAATGTGAAGGCGGTCTTTTTTTTATGCGCTGAATAATAAAGCCGATAAGATACCAAACAGTAAGCAGGTACGAAAAAAGCCAGAGCGGGAAAGCACTGATGGTGAGCCTGTCGCCCTGGTAGGTGGAGATGCCGCTGCTTAACAGGATGTAATACGAGAGCAATAAGGGAATGAGCAGCACGATCATTTCGTTGATCCTCCTGCTGCGTGCAAGCAGGAACACTACAAGCAGGATGAGCGGAATAAAAATAAAATGAGATTGATAATAAAGATCATTCATGCCGGCCATAAAACCGATGTAGTGCTTGTTGCCGGTGTTGATGGGATAATCGAGGTACTGCGGATAGCCGTTGCAGTTGTTTTTAAGGTTTGTTAAATACACTTCTTTGAAGTCCTGCGGATGACCGAGGATATAACTGTTTACCTGCTTTGGCTCAAATTTGTTGACAGCAATCAGTGCGCTGTCCCTGCTGATCTTATTGATCGCAGCAAATCCATCTGCAAAAAAATAATCCCGAATGGTGATGTCGCCGATCATCGAAACCCTGAACTGCCCGTATCTCATTTTCATGAAACTCTGCTGCAAAAGCATAGGCGAAAGCACCAGCAGCAGGGTGAACAGCTTTTTACTGAGCAGCCTGTATTGCTTAAAATAAAATAAAGGAAGCACGATGAAGACAATGACCAGCACAACAGGGTAGAAGAGAGGTTTGATCACGGTAAGAAGGACAAAGATCAGCAGCAACCTGTGAATGAAGCCCAGCTCATTTCTTCTTTCAATGGCATGTGAAATGAAATACAACAGGAAAGAGAGCAGCATGATCGTTGTGATCTCGGTGAGTGCATACAATGTAAGCGTGATGCAGCTGAGATTGAGCGCGAAAAGCAATGCCGCAATGAACGCGATGAAGCTGTTGGAAAGCTTCTTCAGTGAAAGAAATAAAAAGCTGGCTGCTGCAAGCCAGAACAAAAGCTGCAGGAACCATAAGCCGTAAGCGCCAAGGGTTTTGTAAGCAAGCGCCACGATCAGCGGGTAAAGAAAAGGGCGGATCGCAAGCGCATCGGTGCCGCTGAGCCGGGTTCCGAGATTGGCAACATCGAGGTAGGTGAGCGCATCGTTGGTGGAAAACATAATTTCCTTGCTGATGCTGATCGTGAGCCCGCTGAACGCAATAAAATAAGCAGCTATGAGAAGCAGATTAAGAATAAGAAGCTCTGTCCTCAGTGAAATTTTCATCTGCTCCCGGACTATGCTTTGGCTTTGAACTTGTTGATGGCATTCACGGTGAATTCTGAAAGCACCAGCTTTCCGCTCATTTCAGCGCGTTCGATCAGCAAGGTATCCCAGTTCTCCGTTCCTTCCCAGAATATTTTTTTAAGCATCTCCATGGCTTCGGGATTCGATTTTGAAAGCTTGTCGGCAAGCACCGTAATTGCTGCATCCAGCTCTTCAGCTGTTTTATATACCTCGGCGTACAATCCTTTTTCTTTTGCCCACTGTGCGCTCTGCCATTCGGTGGCATTGATGGAAAGTGCAGTGAATGCCGCTGTGCCTACTTTGCGCTCCACTGCCGGCCCAACCACGAATGGCCCGATGCCGACTGCGAGCTCGCTCAGCTTCACTGCAGCAACATCAACAGCCAGGGTATAATCTGCTGCGCTGGCAATGCCTACGCCGCCGCCCACCGCTTTTCCCTGCACGCGCGCGATCACAAACTTAGGAGCGGTTCGCATGGCGTTGATCACCATGGCGAAGCCGGAGAAGAATTTTTTTCCTGTCTCCAGGTCTTTGATCGAGATCAGCTCATCGAAAGAAGCGCCTGCACAAAATGCCTTATCGCCTTCACTCTGCAGCACGATCACTCTTGCATTTGCATCTTTGCCTGTTTTTGTGATCTCCTCCGCCAGCTGGCGAAGCAATGCGCCCGGCATTGAATTGCTTTGCGGGTGAAAGAAAGTGATGGTAGCTATTCCGTTGGATACTTCTGATTTGATATGTCCGTCCATGTGAGTTGGAGATTTAGTTGAATTGTTGAATCAGGGATTTTTAAACGGGGTAAATTTAAACATAATATTCATGCTTTAGGAAGCATCGTGAAATTAGCCATCAATTTAAATATAAGGCCGTGCAGTCTGCGCTTTGTAAAGTCTTTTTGGTTAGATTAAAACTTCCACCCAAAACTCTTGAAACGCTTTGATTGGAATACATCACAAAGTATCTGTCCGACCTGGCTTCCTTTGCGCTAATCTTAAAATGTCCATAAGAATCGGTTGTGGAAGAACCAACTTTGTAATTGTTGCATTGAGATCTTCCATTGTCGCCGGAACAAGCGCGTAATTCGATAGTCACACCAGCAACAGGATCACCACCCAGAGAGTCGTAAACAACCCCTTCGTAAGTTAGTTTCGAAAAGGGTTTTTTAGTACAGCTGTTAAACATTATAGCTGTCGGCACACAGAGAAATAATATTATTTTAAAAATTGTCTGCATGAGATTATGGTTTGTGTCTGTGCTGAAATGCTCAAGCTCGAAATTGTGTCTAACGTCTGAACGCACACTGTAAATTTAAAGAAATAATGTTTATATCCGCACTTGCCCGCTATTGCTCCAGTGCGCTGTTATAAGTCGGGCGGTTGGCCTGGTTTTTCGGGTATAACTGCCGTGGCAGGAGCGGTCGCAGTTTAAGTTTTACAGAAGGGAAGGAGATTTTATTACTTGCATAATATGGGTTCGCAAAGTCAATATTTCGAATTTTTTAGGGACTATAAGTTGACTTAATGTTGGATACACAAATGGTCTTAACACATGAATTTAGTTGATTAACTCCCGTTATTTATTCTTGGATTTACAACGTTATTATATTTTGAACCAAAGCGATAAGTAATACCCGTGCTTATATTAAAGAGATAACTGGTTGCTGTTTCTTTTCTGTGAAGCAATTGCTCATCTCTTGTTGCTCCATCTCTCTGTAGTGATATTTGATCATGAACTCATTCATAACTCAAAAAACAACTGAAATAAAGCCCTTTATTGTTCACATATTTCTTTCAACTTGTCGAGTGCTTTTGGGTAGGTTTGGTTCATATAATCTACAAAATCTTCTGTTGTGTCTAGCTCAACACTAACCGCAGAAATGCCATTGTTTTCATCAAAAGAATAGTTTTCAAATCCGCCAGCCCATTTTTCAACTTCTGGACCTTCGGTTATTTCTTTATCAGCTTTTAAAAGGCCATAGTGTCGAATTGAAACAAATCGGTTGGGAATGTTTTCTGCTATCTCAGAAACCATACCGCCCTTTTCTCCCTTCTCATCCATTCCAATAAAGAGGATTTTGTCGCCCTTATTCCAACTTCCCTCATAAGTGGATGTCGGGTTAAACAAGGAAGTCCATTGTTCATAAGTTGATTTATTGTTAATGCCAAGATCATAGACTTTATTTACAGGTGCTTTGATTCTTACGTTGAATTGTATTTTTTTCATAAGTATCTAATATTTGGTTAATATAATCTTTCTAGTTGTCCTTTTCTTTTCACTATGTTTTTATAATCCCATTGTATTTTTTTTGATTTAATCAGCCAACGTCTCAGGTCGTTGGTTTCAATTTCAGAAACATTATTGAAGAAAATAGAAGCATCTTTAAATTTCTTTCCTCTTACACTTAAATTGTCTTCGTCAAAGTCAGCACCGCTCCAGAACATTAGTCTTATTCCTTTTTTCTGTTTGCTGTAACCAACAATGGGGTTGCCGTCTAAAAACCAAACAGGGTGAGAGTGCCAAATTTTACTTTCTGAATTGGTTAGTTTGCTGTCAATAATTGTCGCAAGTTCGTTGCAAATTTCTTTGTCGTCCGAAGTCTGTTTTTCGTTGTATGTTCTTATTTCTTCGTTCATTGTTGTCTTGTTTTACTGTTATTTAATATAGCCTATAATGTTTCGCGGCCTGGCGATCGTGCGGGTTTTTAACTAAGATCACAATTGCGAAGCCTGTATTTCAAATTTGTCTTGCGGAGCAAAATCCCGCCTGGCGGTAAACCTCTGTTGAAACACTATTTTAATTTTGCGGTTCAGCACTTTCGTTATTTCGGATTCATGATGCTTTTGAGAAGCTCTTCGTCTTCCTTCAATGCTTTATCCCTGTCCTCCAGATCTTGTTGAGTCAATTTTCTTTTCAATATTTTTTTTCCACTTTTCCATTCGTAAACTCCAGAATTCTCGCCTTCGTATTGCGTTTCTATGGCTCCGTCAGGGAGTCCCCCGGTATAAAGTTCCTTTTTTCCATTTTTCCAAATGTAAGTAGTTGTACCGTTTTCGCTGTATTCGTCTTCAATGATATTATCTGGTGTCGTAGCGTCAAGATTTATTGTTGTCCCGTTTTTTATGGTTTCAAAACCATTCTTAGAAACAAAAAGATATTCGCTGTTGGGCAATTGCTGCCAATAGATTTTTCTATACAAAAGTGTATGGTAACTTTTGCTTTTGTCCCAAACTTCTATAGCAGCTAAATCACCCTTCGGGGTGTACCTTTTGTCGTGTCGTTACTTTGTAAAACAAATGTCGACGCGCTTAATAATATGATCAAAATATGTTTCATTTTTGAGTTGTAATTTATCGTTAATATAATTTGCCTTGCGGGGCGAGGTGCTTACATGGCGTCAGACCTGTGTTAGCCGATGCTCTCAATTTCGATCAGATAACATCAAAGTCGATGATTAAGCTGCAAATTTCTCCTTGTTCATTTATTCCCCAATAAGAAGGATATACACCGTCACCGTATCCTGATTGAAACATTATTATATTTAGTTCTGGTTGATTAGGTAATGAAAAGTTTAGCCAGTCGCCAGCTTCATGCGGGTCAGTTGGATCGGAAGCATTTTTTTTGAATTCAGCAGCTAATAAGTCGTCGTATATGTTTCCTGTTGGATTATTTTTCATAAAGCTGTCATCAAATTCGTTGAAAAATTGTCTGGTCTTAACATCCATAAAACAGCCAAGTCCTGCGTCAACCGGAAATCCAAAAAAATCATTTTCATCTGTTAGCTCGTCAACATTTTGTTCATTGGTTGTCGTCATTTCAAATCTAACTGCTTTGGAATTTGAAAATTCAAGCTTTACGATTGCATATCGGTCGCCTGAACTTAGAGTTTTAGCAATACAAACAGTAACAGGATAGTTCCCCGGTTTAACACTTCTGTCAAACGGCTGGCTATTATGAAAATAAACCAAAGGGTCGCAGATAATTAGTTGTCCCGTTGGAATAGCAACATTACCTAAAAACAAATGCGTCAATGCAGTACCATTAATCTCATTTCTTGTGAAATAGTCATTGTAGTCGCGTCGTGAAAGCTTTGGTTTTGTCTTTTTTTGAAATATTTTTTTAAGAAAGTTCAATGGTATTTTGGATAGTTACAGTTCTATTTCGAATTTTGGTATGTTTTTGTCAGCGCAATATTTTTCAATTTCCGTATCGTTAGTTAAATAGTCATCACAGAATTCGTTAAGTTCTTTTTCTGTTGATTTATAATAACGTTCTTCAGCTGTCATTAGCTTCTCTGTCTGTTCGATGAATTTTTCAAACTCTTTGTTGATTTTGCATAATTTATCTATAGTCTTAAAGTCTAAGTTTCGATATTTAGCTTGGAACAAAACATTGCTAAAAAAAGGGTTCGCTTGTAACTCTATTATTCCTATACCGAATGATTCGTTCAATCGTGCCATTTCTTCTCTGAGTCCATTGCTAAATTCAAAAGCCACTAAATATCCATAATTTGCCCAACTGGAATTTGAAACTGCTTGGAAAAATGCTTTTTTAAGATCACTATCATTATTAATTTCTTTCTTTATTTCGTAAGAACTTAATTTGAATGTGTCAGTTCGATTTATTGATTTTAAAAGGCTTTGACTTGCTTTCGTCTGTAAGTTCATAAATTTGATCCCAACCATATCCGGATGAGTCCAAATTTGATTATTGTCTTTACCATTAGATTGCTCGTGAAAAATTGTCTTGGAATAGACACCAGTAATTTTGAGATAACTACTTAAAAGTTTATGTAAGTCTCTTTCATCATACGTCTTAGTTTTATCAGGCTTTACTTTGGATGTAGATGAGATTTCTGTGGCTCCACTTAGAATATCAATTCCTATGTCTTGTTCGTTTTTGGTTAAATAATACGAATAAGTACCACCTTCTTGTTTTATACGCTTTACTCTTGTATCGCCTTTTCGAATAAAGTCACCCAACAATGCAGATATTGTTGAGGCTGGAGTCTTAGCAGGCCCAAAGTCATAGTACCTTTTAGCTACAATATTATTGTAAATTTCTAAATAGTTTGTTAGTCCTTTGATGTCGTCCAAACTTTTCAAAATAGATTCTTTAATTGTCATCGTTTATGTTAATTTTAGTCGTGTGTGTGTCATATTCATTATCACAAATCTAATCAATTTAAACAAAATCAAATTCAGTCCAAATTTGAAATACATCCACGCAATCAGACGGAAGCAAGCAACCAGGGCATAAAAAAAGCACCTCGATCTCTCTCGGTGCTCTTTAAAACTAATGTCTAACCCTTATTTTATACCTTAGTTCTCCCTGTATGCCGGCAATTTACCTTCTTTGATCAATTGCAGGCTTTTTTGTTTATGCTCCTCAAAATTCCCGAAGCACAATGCATCGAGCAATTCTTTTTTAGTTAACTGAGGATCATTCAGCTGGGCCTTGATCTCTTTCTCACAACGCTCAACATATTTTTCAAAACGCTCAGGTGCCCAGATGTATTGTAATTTGAACCACTCAGGTTTGGAACGGTCTACGTTGAATTCCTTCGGCAGGTCATCGCTCATCTTGATGTTGGTCTTGATGTCAAGTCCTTCGAATTTCTTTGGCAAAAGACGGTTGTCAAATATCAACGGACGGCTGATCTTGATCACATGCTTTTTTTTCTTAGGATCTACCATGGCTAATCCTTCAATGGTCAACCCTTTTTTCTTCAGGTGACCGTACTTCGATTCAAAGCTTTTTAATATTTCGAACATAGCTATTCCAATTAAGTGGACTACAAAGGTACGTAACAATCAGCTGATCGAGTTATTAACAAGGCACTATTTAGACTATTGATTTACAATGTACTATGACTGTTGAAAAAGTGTAGATGAATGGAGCCTGCAAAGGCTCAAATCCGGGAAATCAAGGATGAATTTCAATGAACGGGTTTAACTTTCTGATTATTAGCCTGTTGTCTTGTTTTGCGGGTGTGCGGAAAGCCTCAGATCCTCACCCCGATAACGAGCACATCGTCGATCTGCTCGAGGTTTCCGCGCCATTTCTCAAATACATTGTCGAGGAGCTCTTTTTGGTCTTCCATTGGCAAATTACAATGAGAAAGCAGGGTTTCCTGCAGCTGTTTGTACTTGAATTTTTTGCCTTTATCGCCTCCGAACTGGTCCGCAAAGCCATCCGTAAAGGTATAAATGATATCGCCTGCCCGGAGGCTTATTTTCTGGAGGGAAAAAGGCTTCATTTCCCCGCCGTATTTTCCTACCGGCATTTTATCCGCTTTGTATTCGGTGACCTTTCCTTCCCGCACATGCCAGAGCGGATTGTTTGCAGCAGCAAATTCGAGCTCCATGTTCTCAAAATCGTAGGCGCACAGCACGCAGTCCATTCCATCCTTGCTCTCTTCCACGCTGCCTTCCGGGTTCAGCGATGTAATGATCCCGGTGCGCATGTTATCGAGGATCTCGTTCGGGTGAATGAGGTTCCGCTCGATGATGGATTCATTCAAACGGGAAATCCCCATCATGCTCATCAGCGCGCCCGGAACACCGTGCCCGGTGCAATCGGCCGTGCACATGTAAAAAAGCTCGTTCGGGCTGCCCGCCGGTTTATGCGCCAGGGCATGGTAAAAGTCGCCGCTCACAATATCCTTCGGCTTATATAGAATGAAAAAATTCTTTGTATCTGTTACTGTTTCCATAAGGGCTGATTTATGTTTTTTTTTTAACCTGTTTATATTTCCGGATCAGATCTTTATCCCGATCACCAGGATGTCATCCACCTGCTCGAGGTTGCCTTTCCAGGCTTCCAGCTCCTCATCGATCGCCTGATGCTGTTCGTTTATAGCCTTATTACTGATCCTGCCAAGCAATTCCTTGAACTGTGAATACTTGAATTTTTTTCCTTTGTCACCACCGAACTGGTCCGCATAGCCATCCGTAAAAATAAAAAGGTGGTCATCTTTCTGCAGCTGGATATACTGCGTAGTAAAAGGCTGCGGGTTATCTGTCTTCCCGATGGGCTGCTTGTCGGGCTTGTATTCAATGAGCTCCTGGCTCCTGATGATCCAGAGCGGGTTATTGGCGCCGCTCCACGACAGCTCATTTGTTTTTTTGTTGAGGCAGCAGAGGGAAATGTCCATGCCGTCCTTTACCGCATTTTCAAGCGCTTCAGGAGCGTTGTCATCGTGCACGAAGGTTGCCACCACCAGCTCACGCACCTTGTCGAGGATCTTCCCTGTGTCGGTGATCCCGAATTCCTTCACCGTACGGTTGAGCGCATTGGAGCAGATCACGCTTACCATTGCTCCCGGAACACCATGTCCCGTGCAGTCGGCAGCGGCAAAATAAAGGTGGTCGCCGCTTAGGTACATCCAGTAAAAATCGCCCGCAACAATGTCTTTCGGTTTGTAAAGAATGAATGCTTCTTTAAAATTATCGCGGAAAAATTGCTGTGAAGGAAGAATGGCATTCTGAATGTGTTTTGCGTAATTGATCGAATCGGTGATCGCCTTGTTCTTTTCACTCACCAGCTCATTCATGTGCAGGAGCTTCGATTCATACGATTCGTTTGCCTTCTTGAAATAGTAGGTAATGAAATAGGTGATGACGATCCCATTGATAAGGTTCATCACGCGGAAAAAATAAAATTCATCTTCCGAGAGCTTCAGCAGCGGGTCTATATAAGGCTGAACAGTACGCAGCGCAATGGACAGCGCCATGATGAAGAAAAGATAGAACACCGAGATCCGCTTGTTGCTGAAAATGATCAGCGGCATTACAGCCAGTGGAATGAAAAGTACCTCGCTCATTGCATTACCCGTATTCAGCGTAAAGAAAGAGATGCAGGAGGCGATGACCAGCACTGCAAAATTTTTGGCGGTGCGGTAATAACGGTTATAAAGCAGGAGAAAGGTAACGTTGACAAGCGCCAGCATTACTATCAGGAAAGGAATGAACACATATACCTTGATGAGGATCTCGACAATAAGATAGATCAGCAGCACGACCGCGGTGATGAAATTCAGGCGGTTCATCAGCCGGATCCTTCGCTGTTCCGCAAAGCTCAGATCGGGATAGCATCCTATATCAGAAATAAAATTCCAGCAGTTTTTCATACAGGTAAATGAAGCATTATTTATAGTTTTAAGCCGATGATCAGGATGTCGTCCACCTGCTCCAGCTTGCCTTTCCATTCATTAAGAGCGTTTTCAAGCGAAGACCATTGCTCCTGTACGGGTGTTTCCGCGATGGACAGGAGCAGCTCCTGCAGCTTCGAGTACTTGAATTTTTTTCCTTTGTCGCCGCCAAACTGGTCGGCATAGCCATCTGTAAAAATATAAAGCGTATCGCCCCGCTGCAATTGAATGGTTTCAGTGGAATAACTGAGGGGCAGGTCTACCTTACCGATGGATTGCTTGGTAGGTTTCACATCGATCAGTGCTTTGTCGCGCACGACCCACAAGGGGTTGTTGGCGCCTGACCATCTCAGCTGCAATGTTTTTTTGTTGAGTGAGCAAAGGGAAATGTCCATTCCGTCCTTTACCTCATTCTCGCTGCGTTCAAATGTTTCTGTCACCAGCTCGCGCACTTTGTCGAGAATTTTTCCAGGCTCGCTGATGCCGAACTCCTTCACCGACCTGTTGAGCGCGTTGGAGCAAACCATACTTACCATCGCGCCGGGAACGCCGTGGCCGGTGCAATCGGCTGCTGCAAAGAGGATCAGCTCCTCGCCCTGCTGCTGCACAATTTCCATCCAATAAAAATCGCCGGCGACAATGTCTTTCGGTTTGTAGAAAATAAACGAGTTCGTAAGGTATTTGTCGATCAGGCTGTGCGGCGGCAATATCGCTTCCTGCAGGCGTTTTGCATAGGAGATGGAGGAGAGGATCTCGGTTTGCTTTTCCTCGATGATCAGCTTTTGCTCTTCTGTTTCCCTGCTCTTTATTTCAATGATGTGCTTTTGTTTCCGGATAATGCGGAAGCGGTTGTACATAATGGCGCCGGAGATCATCAGCAGCAAGAGCCCTCCGTACAAGGCACGCTTCTGTGTTTTGTCCTGGTCGATCTGCGCGTTCTTTGCAAAGATCAGGGCATCCTTCACCTTCTGGTCTTCTGCGTGCTTTACACTGTCGGCTGCGGTGCGCTTGTCGTAATCATACTGCAGTTCCTTGCGCGTGATCTCGCGCTGGTTGTCCTGCTTGAAAAGCGTATCGCGGATCACGATGTAGCGCTCATAACATTTCAGCGCCTTGCCGGGCTCGTTCACCGCTTTGTAAGTTTCATACAATACCAGCATCGCTTCTTTTTCCGAATTCTCATCTTCTGTTTCAATCGCCAGCTGCTTTGCTTTTTCAAGGTATTCCAATGCAAGCGCGTATTTTTTCTGCTTCATGTAGGAGCGCCCGATGTTCGACATGGTGGTGGAAGTTCCCTGGTGGTCGCCAATCTCCTGCGACATCTTCAGACTTTTCAGCTGGTACTGCAGGGCTTTTTCATAATCGCCCATGTCGGCGCACATGTTCCCGAGGTTGGCATTTACTGCAGCGATCCCCTGTTTATCATCCACTTCTTCGTAAGCTTTGAGGCTGCGCAGGTGATACACCAGCGCCTTGTTGAATTCGCGGCGGGTGTTGTAAATGATGCCGATGTTGTTGAGCGCGCTTGCTTCGCCCTGCTTGTTGCCCGTGAGCGTAAAGATCGCGAGGCTTTTGAAAAGGTATTTCAGCGCTTTTTCATATTCCGCAATGTTGATGTAAATGCTGCCGATGTTGGCAAGGGAAGCGGATACGCCTTCCTTGTCGCCCAGCTGCTCGCGGATGCGCAGGCTCTGCTGGTAGAAGTCGATCGCTTTCAGGAAATCGCCTTTGATCTGGAAAGAGGCGCCGATGGTATTCAGCGCTTTCGATTCCCATTTTTTGAGGTGTTTGCTTCTTGCCCTTTGAAGCTCTTCCTGCCCGAGCAGGTAGGTGGAATCGGGATTTGTATAAAGGAATGTCCAGGCAATGTCGTTGAAGGCCTCGAAGCGGATGCTGTCGGGGTTCTTTGTATTATGGTATACCGACCACAGGGAATCCACGTTCTGTGCGCCCAGCGGGAGCACAAAACCAAACAGGAAACAAGCGAGGAGTCGGAGCGTGCTCTTAGTTAGTATCACTTAACAAATATAACAAAGCCCGCCGTATTTTCAAGATGAATTTAGAAATTCATTGATCTTAGCTATTCATGCGAGGTTCAGCATTTAATAGACTATTGAATATTGATTGCGGAAGTGTATAGATCATTACAGAACTGGTCATCGAGAAATTTAGCAATTCCTTCAATGTTAGAACCTCTTGGAAATTTGTTTTGCTCAGAATTTTCTACTCTTTGGGAAGGACTTACATAAAAATCTACTGCAGGATCAATAGTTTCATCTAAAAGGCTTAATAAATTAATTGCCTCTTTAATTTTTCCTTCAATTTTCATGACACATCCATAATCGTAAATTATTAAATCAATATCTGGAGTACAGAGTTTTGTGAAAATTGTTGATTCGGGGGCTACATCTTGTTTTAAGAATTTTACAAAATTGAAAGCCCCTTGATCTTCAAGTTTAAGGCAAAAATCAGCAAGTTTCCCGCTTGGGATGATTCCATTTTCATTATATATGTAAATAGAAGTACTTGTGTTCATCTTGTTTTAGTTTTAGGCCATTTTGCAAACAGCTCTTCAATGGTTGACAACTGCTTTTCTTCAATCAGGGCTATTGTGGAAAGTGGAATTTCTAAAAAGACAGCGAAGGTTTGTTTCGCTGTTGAAATGTTAGTCAAAAAGAAATCGATTTTCAAAAAAAACGTTCGTATTTAATACCTAAAACGTCATAGTCTTCATGGTATATTAGAAATCGCATTTGAAATGTGTTCTAACTCATTCCAATCATAATCATCAAACGTATTAGCCATTTCTTCAATCAAAGTTCCTATTTGTTGTTCAATTCCGGCATCCTTTCCACATTCTCGACTATAATAGTGGTAAAAAAGTTTCAGCCAATAGTACCGGTTTGTATATAATATCTCTTTTGAAACAGCAGGGATTTTTCCTTTTCCATATGTAAGAATCAAGTAATATTTTAATGCTTCGGCATATTTATATTTTGAAAAAATAAGATCTTTGTTATATGAACATGATTCCAAAATATCATTTACGACCGACGGAGCGATCGTTTCAAAATATTGATTATCAAGAATTTTTATTTTCATTTTATTCAGGTAATAATTTAACTATTATATCAATACTATTATCTTTAAAGTATTGACTTAATTGATTTACAGCTTTTTGCTCAGAAACAAGCCATTCGACTTTATATCCACACTCTTTCGCAACACTTACTTGTCTTTGAGCTGGAATTAAAATAGATTCAGTTCGTAAAAAGTCGGGTTTCTCTAGCACGTGATAGATAGACGACTTATCCATTACTAATTTTCCATCCTGAAGCATATCATTCGCAATATTTTCAAACTGAACGAAACTTCCTTCCGAGTTTTTGAGATAGAAACTTTCATTGTTAGGATTGATTTTTAACTCGTAAGCATCAACTCTTCCAGCTTGCGAAGTTCTTTTTCCCCAAAAACCTTTTCCAAATGGTCTTGCTTCGATATCTAATATTCCCCATTTAATTTTTGTAGTATATTTTCCAACCTCACTGGCATCGGCAGCTTTTTCAAGTAACTTCCCCAACTTCCCAAAATCCCCTTCCGCTATCGCCTTGTCTATCTCTATCGCCAGCTTATCATCCTTGGCAAGCAGCTTCGCTTTTTCAAAAGCAGTCTTAACCAAGTTTAATTCATCCGGCTTTAACCCCGTATCGCCGATCACTTTAGCAAGCTTCAGTTCATCAATGAACTTCTCAAAGCTAAGGATTCCCTTCCTAACGGCAAAAACGGCGCGTGCCAGCAGCTCACCTGTCTGCGCCATATAAGGGATGGTCACAAAGGTCATCTTATTCAGCTCCGCAAAGCCTTTTAACACCGTTTGTTCCTGTTCCTGGAGCCTGGCCTGCTTTACAATATTGGCCTGGATCTTCTCATCCAGCCCCTTAATAGTGGCCAGCTGCTTTTCTAAGAGCGCCGCATCTTTTCCTGCATTGAAGTCTTTGGTGAATATTGATAATGCTCCGGCTGCTTTTAAGGCAGAATTGAGCGCTGCCAGGTCTGCCGCCGCTCCTACAATGGCCAGTACCACCCATACCAGCGAAGGATCGTTGGTCAGCAGCCCGACCTCATTTGCACTGTTCTGCCGTTTGTAATCCTCGATGGCCTCATAAGCAATGTAAATGCTGAGACCCGCAGAAACTGTTCCCGCCGCGGCAACAAGCAGCGGGCTCGCAGCTCCGAAAGTAATAACGGTGAGGAAGAGCATTGAAATAAGAAGCACCACCGTCTGCGCAATGAGCACGGCCTGCAGGTCGGACTTTTTATCCCGGATGATCAGGTCATAAATGCTGTCCGGCTTGATCTGCTGCATTTGCATGGATGCATTGAGCAGCTTATCGAGGCCATATATGTGATCCGGATTGGCATGAATGTCTTCCCATGTCTCATCAATACTGTTCTGCCTGCCCAGGATATAGCCTTTCAGGTAGTTCTTCAGTTCTTCCTTAGAGCTGATGGAAGCGAATTTTTCCTTGTCAAAGTTAGTATCCTGCGTCAGGGCGGAAGGCAAAGCATCTATGGCTGAATTCCCAAGGGCTCTTTCTCTCGATGCTTCTGCATGCAGGCCGGCTTTTAATTCCCTGTCGCCTTTTGCATATTTGGCATCATCTCCGAGGATGCTATTTGCGGCGGCATCTTTATCATTTGCGTTTTTATAATGATCCTTCGCTCCCGATGCAGAAAGCGCCTGGAATAATTTAGCGACATAAGCATCATCATTCAGCTTCTTATCTTCCTCATACAGGAAGTGGCGATAGCGAAGCAATTTCTCTTCCGCTATTTTAATTGTTTCCTTCTCGAAAGCCTTTGTATAATCCTGTATGTATGTTTCGAACTGTGAGATGCTGTCGAACCCGCTTGCTTTCAGCGCATCCTCCAGCTCCATCGCGACTCTTTGCTGGTTTGCAAGAATACCTGCTTTCCTTTCTTCAAATTTTTCAGAGGTTTCCCCTTTGAGCCGTTGTATGTCCTTATTCGCCAGAGTAACCGCTTTGTAATTCCGGTACTGGTTTTTATAAATAGCTTCCAGCCCGAATAGCTTTGTCTTGAGGCTCTCTTTACTTTCAGCTGCGGCCTGCCTTTCCTGCTTGTCCCTGAGATAAGCGGCAAGAGACTGCCGCAGGGTTTCAAGATCCGTTGTTTCAAAATTCACCTTTGCCTGGTAATCCAGGAAATCCGTTGCGTTGAGCTGTTTCAGCAGCTCTGCAAGGGGGGCATACTTCTCAAAATCTTCAGGTTTTACACCATTTTCGATATGGATGAACTTTTTCATCTCGGGAGGAAGACTTTCGATCAGTTCTTTCTGAGCCATCACTTCCTGCCTGAACTTATTCCATACGGCTGAATTCGCAGTATCCCCGGGTTGAATTGCCGTCCCTTCTTTTATGCCTGTTTTGTCGTAATAACGCCTGTTGATCTCATCAACAATTTCCTTCTTATCCTCTCCTGCAAGTTTATTATAGCCCTGGCTGCCTGCTTTCGCGTCTTTACCTTCCGGAGCTTTTTTACCAGGCTCTGCGCCATACTGCGCCAGTGTGGAACGCAAAACGCCAAATTGCACGGTAGTGCCGATATGTTTATCTATATGATCATATATTTGTGCTGCTCCTTCAGAATCCTGCCAGTCAAGATTCACTACGCGGCCAAAAATGATGAGCTCGGCATAGTGGCGGAAACCCTCTTTTGAGGTAGTGCCCGGAGGGATTTGTATGTTATAGGACACCCGTTCGTCATCACCGTCTTTTTTCTGTATCTTCCTGCTTAATCCCTCCTTCTGCTGCACCGTATGCACCAGCTCATGCGCCAGCAGCTCTTTTCCTTCATTGCTGCCCGTATCAAAATTTCCTTCTTTAAAATAAATATCCTGTCCGTGCGTAAAAGCTTTGGCATTAATGCCTTCACTCATCTTATCCGCCTGGCTGTCGGTGTGGATCTTCACATCGCTGAGATCAGCGTTCATCTTGCTGCCCATTTCATCCCGGGTAGCGGCATCGAGGGAGCTTCCGCCGCCTTTGCTGCTGTTAAGGGTGTTTTGCAGCTGTTCTGTGCCCTTCAGCGTTCCTGCTTCGCTTTTCGCCATTGACAGGCCTGCTTCCGCTTTCATCTGCACTTTCGGGGAGGTAGTCATCTCCGCTGTTGCATCTGCACCGTTTACCACTTTTTTCGCTACGGCATCCGCTTCCTGCTCCTGCTTATCGCCGGAGAGGACGGTTTCCGTGACAGGCGTTGTCCCGGCTTTCTTCTTCCGGTCATAACCATCTTCATCCATTTTTCGCATCAGTGCCCTTCGGTCTTTTGTGCGCCGGATCCTGTTGTCCTTATTTTTGTGGTCGTATTCCATGATCAGTTGGGAAATCGGTTCTCTTTGTTAAACTCTCTCTTAATGGCATCTGCGAGGTCGGCGCTGTCGATTTCTTCCGAGTTGCGGGCGTATGCTGCGAGGCATGCTGCTTTGATCACATTGATGATGTTGCCGCCCGTAAGCTCGTATTTCGCAAGCTCATTGTAGTTGAGTTTGGGGTGATAAGTATACGGAGAAGGCAATAATCTTTTCCAGAGCTCTAAGCGCTCTTCTTTTACCGGGCGGTTAAAATAGATCACTGACTGGAAGCGCCGTGTCATCGCTGTATCGATATTGTTCTTCAGGTTGGATGCAAGGATCGTAAGGCCGTTGTGCTCTTCCATGCGCTGAAGCAGGTACGACATTTCAAGATTCGCCCATTTGTCCTTGGAATCATTAATGTCCGTACGTTTGCCGAAGAGCGCATCCGCTTCATCAAAGAACAGGATCCAGTTCTTTCCTTTGGCGCGGTCGAAAAGATAAGCAAGGTTCTTTTCTGTTTCGCCGATGTATTTTGAAACAACCATGGAAAGGTCGATCCGGAACACATCCACGCCCAGCGCTTTTCCCAGCAGTTGCACCGCCAGGGTTTTGCCGCTTCCGGAAGGACCGTAAAACAGGCAGGTAAAGCTGGAGTTGAGCTTATGGTTCGTTTTGTCAAGCAAGCCTTTACCATTCTTTTCCCAAAGCATGATCCGTTCCAGCTCCGCAAAAATGGAAGGCTTCACCACCAGCTGTTCCCAATCCAGGCCGGTGGTAATCAATGTAGCGGGAAAGGCCCTGCCGAAATCCGGGCGCGGCTTTTTACCCGATATCAGGTACTCTACATATTCAGGCGCCAGCTTAATGGCGTGGTTCCTCATATTGGTATCGTCTTCGCTGGTGCTTACAACGCCAAGCGTAACTATCTGCTCTGTAATTAATGTTGATTTTCCCGCGAGGAACAGGTGGTTGTATAGCATGGCGCTCATATCGTTTCCGGAAAGCAGGAAAACAACCGTTTGCAGGGTGGGAACAAAGTTGGTAAAAGTGGTATCGAAATAACCGCCGAGTTTCGGGTATTTTATTTTCAGCTCTTTTTCTTCATCCCTGATCCGGGATGTGAATGTTTCCGGTGAAATATGAGGGACAAGGCTGCTGATCAGCAAAAGCCTTTCAGAAGGATTTAATTCATAATTGCTGACAAGCTCAGCATACGGCGAAGTACTTCCAGAAAGATCGGGAGGAGGTAGCTCCGGAAAATGCAGGGGTGCCGGTGCTGACTTTTCCAGCTCCTTGATGCGCCTTTCCAGGATTAACGAAAGCCAGGCGATCTCTTCACTGATGATAACCGCATTATCCGTTACCAGGCTTTTATCGATAGCCTGCTGCCCTTTTTCCAATATAAGATGCAGTTTTTCCTGCTGTTTCTCTTTGGCCGCCAAATGTTCCATAATTTTTGATTTTCTCAAAAATTAATCTGTACGGGCGGAATAAAAAAGGCCGGTCTTTTTTAAATGGGACAGCCCGGAAAGATGGTCGGGATTTATATTTAGTTGTGTTTAAGGTTGTTATGGTAATGCCAGGCATAGGAATAAGTGTAAATAATACCCAGAAGTAGTTGGTTTTAAAAGGCAGATGATGTAAAAAAGCCCCCTCAATTTCTGAAGAGGGCTTAACGTTTTATAAAGATCAGTTCTGCTCTTTTTTCTTCACCATCGTAAGAATGGTTGCAATGGCTACTGTTTCGCCGGTTTCATCGTACACATCCACCAGCCATTTCACAATTCCTTTTGCGATGTCCTCTTCATTTTTTTTCTCCTGGTCGATCTTTTCCTTGCAGGTAAACCTTACGCCGATGGTTGTTCCCGGGTAAACAGGCTTGGTGAAGCGGCATTCATCAAGGCCATAGTTCAGCAGTACCGGGCCTTTTTTCGCATCCACGAACAGGCCGGCAGCTTTGCTCAGCACAAAATAGCCGTGCGCTACACGCCCTGTGAATATGGTGCCTTCCAGCGAGGTGGCATCCATGTGCGCATAAAAATTATCGCCGCTCACATTGGCAAAGTTCACAATGTCCGCTTCGCTGATCGTATGCTTTGCTGTGATCAGCGTTTCGCCGACTTCCAGCTCTTCGAAATATTTTTTAAACGGATGAACATCCTTCTCGATGTACTTTCCGCCGTACTGGTATTGGTTGGTGATGTTTGTGAGTGTAGTGGGAGAGCCCTGGATAGCAGTGCGCTGCAGGTAATGGAACACGCCGCGCTTTCCGCCCATCTCTTCACCACCGCCTGCACGCCCGGGCCCGCCATGCACGAGCATAGGCATTGGTGATCCATGCCCTGTGCTTTCTTTTGCGCAGTCAGCATTCAGGATCAGGATCCTGCCATGCATGGAAGCTGCACCCAGCACATACTGTTTTGCAATGCGGTCGTCAGCAGTAATAATGGAGCTCACCAATGAGCCTTTGCCCATTTTTGCCAGCTCGATGGCTTCATCAATGTCCTTGTAAGGCATGATGGTGCTCACCGGCCCGAAAGCTTCCACGTTGTGCACATCGGTATATTTGAACGGATTTTCATTCAGGAACAGGATCGGCGACATGAATGCGCCTTTGTTCTTATCTGCACCGATCACATCAAAATTTTTCAGGTCACCGAAAATAATTTTTTGTGTTTTTGAAAGTAATTCCACTTTCTCGATCACTTCCTTCAATTGTGATTTTCCTGCAAGCGCGCCCATGCGCACGCCTTCCGTATTCGGGTCGCCAATAACAGTGCCAGCCAGGCGTTTGCCCAATGCGATCTGCACATCTTCCACCATGTTCTCCGGCACCATGATCCTGCGCACGGCAGTACATTTCTGCCCCGCCTTGGTGGTCATTTCACGCTGCACTTCCTTGATGAAAATATCGAACTCCACAGAGCCAGGTTTTACGTCCGGCCCGAGAATGCAGCAGTTCAGGGAATCTGCTTCCATGTTGAAATGCACGGCTTCTTCCAAAAGACGCGGATGAGCTTTCAGCATTTTTCCCGTGGATGCGGAACCGGTGAACGTGATCACATCCTGTGATTGCACATGGTCTAAAATTCCGTTGGCGCTTCCGCAGATGAGCTGCAAAGAGCCTTCCGGCAGAATTCCAGAAGCAATGATCTCCCTTGCGACAGCTTCCGTTAAAAAGGAAGTGACCGTTGCAGGCTTCACCACTGCCGGAACACCGGCCAGCCAGTTAACGGCAACCTTTTCAAGCATTCCCCAAACGGGAAAATTAAATGCATTGATGTGAACGGCAACGCCTTCTTTCGGCACACAGATGTGATGCCCGATGAAGGTGCCATTCTTGGAAAGCTTTGCGATGTCGCCTTCCACGCAGAAAGGCTCATCAGGAAACTGGCGCCTTAAGCTCGCGTATGAAAACAAGTTCCCGATGCCGCCTTCAATATCCACCCAGCTGTCGGCGCGCGTTGCACCGGTTGCCCAGCTGATCTTATAAAATTCTTCTTTCTTCGATTGCAGGTGCATGGCGAGCGCTTTCAGCATTCTTCCACGCTCATGAAAGGTAAGCTTGCGTAATTTAGGCCCGCCGGTTTTTCTTGCATAGTCCAGCATTGCGCCGAAATCAAGGCCTTTGCTGCTTGCGGTGCTGATCGCATCACCTGTTATTGCATTGTATAATGTTTGTCCTTCACCTTCACCGGCCATCCACCGGCCCTGTACATAATTCTCTAATTTCATAATGCTGTTTTAATGGATTGTCCTTATTCCTGTTTTTAAAGTGTACTTACGGGAATTTGTTTTTTTGCTTTTACCGGGTTTGCATACATGCTGATGAACATGTTGACGAGTGTCTGCTCATCGCCTTTCAGCTTTGAAGCTTTCTGCCTGATGTAATCAATGAATTCTTCCTTTTCAGCAGCGTTGTACCGCGATGCATGCTCATCGGAATCATGCTGAAGGTCCATCGCGATATAATTCACCGGCCAGAGCTTGTAATTTGTATAAAGCTGTTCATCGATAACGTTTACCAGCTGCTTGATCCGTTCATTCTCATTCGGGATCTTTTCCAGTTCATCTGCTTCTTCAAGTATGGGCTTGCCAACTTCCATGTGGATCCGGCCTTTCGGCTGTTTGATGCCGGTGATGATGCTGTTGAGGTCTTCACCCGGCGCTTTTACATATTTGGAGTGCAGCGATGAAAGGTAAAGCTCCTGCACTTTCAGGTCGTCGCAGGGCTCGTATTCGTAGGAGATGCTGAGCGGGACAATTTTCAGCTCCTTCACGCTTTCGCTGAAGCTTTTTTTGCCGCTCAGGTTGAGCATTTTGATCAGGCCTGTCTGCGTCAGGTCATAGCCGTCCTTGGTGCGCCCGTTGCGCTGCGCGATCCATACCGAAACATTTTTTTCGGTGATGGTATGCCGGATGTAGGCGGAAAGCTTTTGTGAAATTTCGTAAAGCTCGCGGTTGTTGCCTTCGCGAAGCACGGTGAACATGCGGTTCAGCTTTCCGAAATCGTTAACGAAGCCGCCCTGCATTAAATTATTTCCGAAGGTGATCTCGCTTGTTTTGAATCCGTGCTCCACGAGCAGGATCTGCAAAATGGCCGAATCCAGTAATATATCGCGGTGATTGGCGATGTATAAATAAGCCTGTTTCGGATCAACATTTTCAAACCCGCTGCAGGTAAGCCCTGTGGAAGACCGTGCTACGATCACGCGGATGGCCTGGTGCATGAACTCCAGCTGGAAGCTCATGTTGTCATTCACTTTCGCTGCTTTCTCAAAGGCTTCTTCCCGGCTCATTCCCGGCCAGATGTAGCTCACCAGCTGCATAAAAAGAGGGTCAACCTTCAGTTTCTGCATTGCATCGTAAGCCTCGTGGTCGTAATAAGGGCGTATATCATCAAAATTATAAGTCTGGCTCATTGAATGGGTTCTGTTTTATGAATGAACTAAAATTACTAATTTTTAACGAACGGCGGCACATTCCCGGGAAAAAATTGATCTTCCGGAACCTGCGAATATTCTTATCTTTGCAGGGCACATAACAATGAACACGCTCAAAAGACTTTTCCGCTGGTTGTTTTACACATTTTTTGTTGTAACAGACCTTGTATTTATTTTCCTCGCATGGTTCATTATCACCGTTACCATTAAGAATCCCGTGGTTGAAAGCAGGGACATGGCAATCGTGGGCAAGGAGCGGACTATGAAGGCTGCCGATTTTTACACCTTGTCCAACAGCTGGATCAAAAAAAGTGAAACAGGTTTGTGGGAGATCTACGTGGAAGGCGATGGCTTTGAGCGGGGCGTTACGGAAGGAAAGCTCAACAGGGAGCTTGCAGAGAAGCAGGAGGTTGCCTTTGTGGACCAGCTCCAGAAAATGATCCCGAGCAGGGCGATGCTCAATTACCTTAAATTCTTTATCGGTTTCTTTAACCGCAACATCGACCAGTACGTGATCCAGGAATACAAGGAAGAGATCTACGGGGAATCGCTGTATGCATCGGATAAGTTTGATTTCATAGCGCCGAAATATTACAGGATGCTCAACTATCATGCGGCGCACGACATCGGGCATGCGCTGCAGGACAAGAACATGACCGTTGGCTGCACGGCCTTTGGCGCATGGGGAGACAAGACCGATGACAGCACGCTCATCATCGGCCGTAACTTTGATTTTTATGTAGGCGATGCCTTTGCGGAAGACAAGCTCATCAATTTTGTAAAACCGGAAAAGGGCTACAAATTCATGATGATCAGCTGGGCGGGCATGATCGGCGCGGTTTCCGGGATGAATGAAAAAGGGCTGACAGTAACGCTTAACGCTTCCAAATCGGAGATCCCCACTTCAGCTGCTACGCCTATCTCGTTGGTGGCAAGGGAGATCCTGCAATATGCCAAAAATATAAATGAAGCGCTGGAGATCGCGAAAAAGCGAAAGACCTTTGTTTCTGAATCGCTGCTCATCGGTTCGGCGGAAGACAAGCGCACTACAACAATTGAAAAAACGCCATCGAGGACAGAGCTGTTCGAATCGCCGGAACCCGATTACATCATTTGCGCCAATCATTACCAGGGCAAGTCCTTTGAGGCTGACAAGGTGAATCTTGAGAACATAGAGAAGAGCTCTTCGTATTACCGTTATAAACATCTCGACCAGCTGATCAAAGCGCAGCCGCGGATCACGGTGAACGATGCCGCTTCCATTTTACGCAACCGTACAGGGCTTGACGGAAGAGATATCGGAATGGGAAATGAGAAGTCGCTGAACCAGCTGATCGCGCACCATTCGGTGATCTTTAAGCCGGAGCGCTTGCAGGTATGGATCTCAACAAATCCTTTCCAGCTCGGGCAATATGTATGTTATGACCTGAAGAAAATTTTTGCGGAAGCGCCGGGATTAGCGGTGAAAAAAGAGCTGTATGAAAAAGCGCTGAACATTCCTGCAGATCCATTTATGTACTCCCCGGAATTTGCCCGCTTTAAAGCCTGGAAGCTGATGAAAGAAGCATTTCACATTGCGCATAGAAAACAGATCAGCTATGCCGTGAATGAAAAAAACATCAATGATTTTATCCGCTCTAACCCTGAATACTGGGAAACGTATGCGATCCTTGGCGATTATTACAGTGATAATAAACAACCGGAGCTGGCGATGAATTATTATTCAATGGCGCTGGATAAGGAGATCACAACTGTGCAGGACAAGGAAGAAATTCTGAAGAAGGTGAATAAGATTGGCGGGGGATTGTAGTTTGTAGTTCGTAGGCGGTTCTTGATTTAATTAGCGTCAGTTCGAGTAGCGAGGTACGAGCATATCGAGAACAAGCCCAGGCGCTTTCCCGATACTCTCCCTTCGGTCGAACTCGAATTGACGACACACAGATGTGTAATTCGTATATTCGTTAAAATTCGTAATTCGTAGATGCATGATCATTGGTTTAGGAACTGACATAGCGGAAGTGCCGCGTATCGCGAAAAGCATTGAGAACAACAGCTTTAAGGAGAAGGTGTTTTCCAAGGCTGAGATCGCGTATTGCGAAACCAAAGCGAACAAGGAAGAAAGCTATACCGCACGCTTTGCTGCGAAGGAAGCCTTTTTCAAGGCACTCGGCACAGGCTGGCGCGGAGGAATGGCTTTCAATGAAGTGGAAGTATGGAACGATGAGCTTGGAAAACCGACATTGAATATTTTAGGGAACACGGCGGAGATTATCAAAGAAAGGAACATTAAGATCATTCATGTGTCATTGTCGCACATAAAAAATGTTGCAATGGCGACGGTGGTTTTGGAAGGGTGAAAAGTTTGTAGTTCGGAGTTCGTGGTTCGGAGACGGTTAGCTTTGTTATTTTGTCATACCGAATGTGGGGCAACGGTTGAAGAGTCTTTTCGATGTGACCGGGTGTGATTTGCGAAGATCCATTCGCTTCGCTCAGGATAACATAATGCTCAGTGTTTTCATTCGTATTCACTACACACAGATTCGTTATTCGTAAGATTCGTATAAATTGGTATTTAGTAGATAGGTAAAAGTATGATCCCTCTTATAGAAACAAAATCCCTGGCAGAGCAGAAGATGTTCCAGGAGCAGCAACTGCCTGTATTGCTCAGCTATTTAAAGGAACATTCACTATTTTACGCTGATCTTTTTAAGAAGCATTCCATCGATATCTCAGCGATCAAAACGCTGGAAGACCTGCAGCAACTGCCTGTTACCACCAAGGATGAGCTGCAGGAGCGCAATACGGATTTCATCTGTGTTCCGCAAAACAAGATCATTGATTACATCACCACTTCCGGAACACTGGGAGATCCGGTGCTGTTCCCGATGACAGATAAGGACCTTGACAGGCTTGCGTACAACGAGTGCATTTCCTTTGAATGTGCAGGCTCTACGAAGGAGGATGTTTTTCAGCTCATGACCACGCTCGACAAGCGTTTTATGGCGGGACTTGCTTATTTTTTAGGCATCAGGAAGCTTGGAGCAGGCGTGGTGCGTGTGGGCGGCGGCATCCCGGAATTGCAATGGGATACGATCAGGCGCATCAACCCGACTGCATTTGTAACAGTGCCATCCTTTCTTTTAAAGCTGATCGAATACGCCGAAGCAAACGGCATCGATTACAGGAACACCTCCATCACCAAAGCGATCTGTATCGGAGAATCGCTGCGCAACCAGGATTTCAGCCTGACGACGCTGGGACAAAAGATCAGAGACAAATGGGATATTAAATTGTACTCTACGTATGCATCCACCGAAATGAGCGCTGCTTTTACGGAATGTGCAGCAGGTACAGGCGGGCATCATCACCCGGAGCTGGTGATCGTGGAATTCCTGGATGAAGACAACAAACCCGTGAAGGAAGGCGAGCCCGGTGAAGTAACGATTACCACATTGGGCGTGGAAGGCATGCCATTGCTGCGCTTTAAAACAGGCGACCTCTGCAGCCATTATTCCGAGCCCTGCAGCTGCGGCAGGCAAACGATCCGCCTCGGCCCGATCGTAGGGCGAACAAAGCAGATGATCAAATACAAAGGCACAACGCTCTACCCGCCGGCTTTGTATGATATCCTGAACAACATTGAAGGCGTGAAAAATTACGTGGTGGAAGTGTTCACCAACGAGATCGGTACGGATGAGATCCTGATCCGCATTGGCTGCGAGAGCATCCCGGAAAATTTCGAGAAGGACATTAAGGACCATTTCCGCGCCAAGCTGCGTGTTGCGCCTCAGGTGAAATTTGAAGATATTGACATCATTAATAAAATACAATTCCCCGAGCTCAGCCGCAAGCCGGTGGTGTTCTTTGATAAGCGCTGATGAGCGGCAGCGGTCGCTTTTTTTATTTTACGGTTAGTGCTGAGCTCATATTTAATCTTAAATTTGTAGAATTACACAGAAACCACAAAATCATTCATATGAAAAATAAACTATTGCTAACCGCAATCTTAGGGTTTTCCTTTTGCGCAGTTAATGTAAACGCACAGCGAACGGCTGGAAAAAAGACGGCAGGCCCATACACCATCCGTAATTCTGAAATATTTGAATCCCCGAAAGGCCATTTGGTGATGGATCCCCTCGATTATGGTAAAGACGGGATCGTACAGATCAATTGTGACGGGCTGGAGTCCATCAACCTTCAGAAATTTTCTGCGGATTTGAAATTTCAGAAAGAGAATACGATTGAAATCAAAGATAAATTTAATGAAAGGGTGAATTTGTGGGGAATTTTGAAATTGAAAAACAAAGCCTACCTGATGGCGCGTGAAGTGTTCAGGGAAACAGAAACAGAAGGCCTCACTGCGCTTGAGCTGGCACCCTTGGAACTGAATGTGGTAGGAAGCGCAAAAAATCTGTTTCAATCTTCCGGTAAAGTAAGGATGGCAACGATGGCCTTCGGATATTACCCTGGAATTTTGCCTCCTGAAGGCTTGCAAAGCCCTTATGATTTTTATATTTCCAATGATAACACGAAATTTTTAACCACGTATTACCTGACCAGCAAAGAGAGAAATGATAAGCTGAACAAGGATGTGGTGGGGATGCAGGTGTTTGATGAGAACCTCGTGAAACAATGGGGGCAGGAGTTTGAAATGCCGTATACAGAAGCAAAAATGGATAATCTTGGATATACGCTCGGCAACGACGGAAAAGTATATTTGCTGGCTAAAGTTTATGAAGGGGAAAGCAAAAAGGACGGTGCCAAAGATAAAACCAAAGCTAACTATCATTTCGAGGTGATGGTTTTTCAAAAAGGGGTGAAAACACCTAAATCAGTTGAGATCAGGCTTGAAAACGGGTTCTTTAATAAAGATGCATACATCTACCAGGATTCAAAGAACAATATCGTGATCGCAGGATTCTACGGAAAGCCTACAAATGCAAAAGGAGGAGAAAGTATTCCTGTGCAGGGTTCCTATATGGTAACGCTTGATGTGGAGAAGTCAACGATCTCTAAAGTAAACGGAGGTTATTATGAGATCCCTTCCGACCTGATCAAGGCATTTTCATCTGACCGTGAAAAAAGGAAAATGGAAAAGAAAGAAGAGAAAGATGATAACAACGATATCGGGATCGACTATTTAAGGATCAGGGATATTTACGAAATGCCAAACGGATCTACAAAGATCGTTTCCGAGCAGTATATCGTTGTTGTAACCGTTACCTATACATCAAACGGCCCGCGTACAACATATAAGACTTTTGCTGATGATATTTTTGTGATCAGCATTGATGCGCAAGGCAAGCAGGAGTGGGTTCGCAAGATCCCGAAAGCCCAGTTCAACGGCGATCCGTTCGGAAAAGGCCTCTCCATTAACTCTATAGCGGTAGGTGATGATATTCACGTGTTCTATAAAGATAAGCCTGAAAACTCAAATCTTTCGGTAAACGAAGCGCCGAAAAGGTTTGGCGGGATCAATGGTATGTTAAGGGCTGTAACGGTGAATGCCAAAGGAGAAGTGAAAGGCTATGATCTTGTGGATGTGGCTCCTTATGACATGCATTTTAACATCCGCAATTTTGTGTACGGCGGAAATAAGAACCTCATCAGCACAGAGCGGCGCAAAAGGGAAAACATGCTTTTCTCTATTGATGTCAAGTAATAAATTTAACTCCAGTATCACTCCCGGATTTAAAGATCCGGGAGTTTTTTTATACTCCAATTCCCATGCGCAGACCACATTCATTTAAAGTAATTGCAGGCTTTCTTTTCTTTGCCTGTTCAACCGGATCCATTGCACAATTCAACCAGGATTATACACCTATTGTTTCCAGCGGGGCGCTTCCGGCTGAGTTCCTGGCAACAGCTAAAGCCATCTCCGAGCAGGAGATCAGCGAGCTGGGCTCTGTTTCCGATAAATCGGCAAAAAAACAGTTCATCATCTCCAACAACTATTTCCTCCGCGACCTGCTGTTAAGCGGCGATGTGCTGGTAAACGATCCGCTTTCAAAATATGTGAACAGGGTGGCAGATGAGCTGTTGAAAGGCCAGCCGGCTTTGCGACAGCACCTGCACATTTATGTTACACGCTCTTCCGATGTGAATGCATACGCTTTTGACAAGGGATTTATATTTGTGAATGCAGGGCTTCTTGCACAGCTGGAGAATGAGGCGCAGCTGGCATACATTCTTGCACACGAGATCACGCACGTTGTAAAAAAGCATTCCGTGAACCAGTACATTGAGAATATAAGGCTGGAAAGGGGAACAAGCACCTACGAGCGCGGATCGAGCGAAGAAAGAAGCCTGGCGCGCTACCGCTTTTCAAAAGAGCAGGAAAGCGAAGCCGATATAGAAGGGCTGAAGCTGATGAAGCAGAGCAGTTACAGCATTAAAGCGATGAGCGGTGCGTTTGATGTATTGCAGTATTCTTACCTGCCTTTTGAGCTGGTGGATTTCAAAAAAACATTTTTCGAGGACGAATACCTCACGATGCCGGATACGCTGTATCTGAAGAAGGTGTCTGATGTAAAGGCAAACGATGATTATGATGATACCAAAAGTACGCATCCCAATATCCGCAAACGCAGAGGCGCTATTGAGCCGGAGCTGAAAGTGGATGATGAGAACAGCCGCAAGAAATACCTGGTGTCGGAAACTGAATTTAAAAATGTGCGCGAGATAGCACGCTTCGAGCTCTGCAGGCTATATCTTACAGAACGCGATTACATGAACGCGATCTATGCTTCCTATATTCTTTCACAAACATATCCCGACAATCTCTACCTGAAAAAGGTAATGGCAAAGGCAATGTACAATGTGCTGGTGAACAAGCCCACGCTCACTTCAGGCGGTTCTTCTTCCTTCACCATCGGCGGCAGCAATATGAGCTCCAAGCAATACACCATTCCTGATTACAATACAATTGAAGGTTCTTCCCAGCGCGTTTATTATATGTTCGAAGGCATGAACTCGCAGGAGCTGAACACTATTGCCTTATCATATACCTTCAAAGCACACAAGCAGTATCCGAACGATGCGATCCTTTCGGCATTAACGGACAGTTTGTTCTCTGTGCTTGTAAACGGGAACAGTTTGTTCCTGAACGATTTTTCGAAGAAATCAAAAGCAGAGCTGAAAAAGCTGGATACCGTTAAGGTAGCAGATACCGTTGCAGTGGAGGAAAGCAAATATTCGAAGATCAAAAAGCAGCAGCAGAAAACGGAAGTGGAAACGGATGAGAATTTCACTAAATATGCATTTGTTGCCCTGCTGAAGGATGAAGAATTTGTGAGCCGTTACACCAAAATGGCAAAGGGATTAACGCAGAAGCCCCTCACGGATGAGTATGCAAAGCCGCTGCCGAAATCAAAAAAGAAGAAAAAGAAGAAAAACCAGGTTCCGCTTTTAGGCATCGACAAGGTGATCTTTCTTGATCCTTTTTACATGAAGGTAAAGAACGACCATGGAACAGAGTACGTAAAATTCTATGAATCCGAAGAGCACCAGAAGGTGCTTGCGGATATTCAGAAAAAATGTGCGGACAAGCTGAAGCTGGAATACACAACAGTGACTACCAAAGGCATCTCGGAGAGCGATATTGCAAGGTACAACGAGAACGCAGTGCTTAACGACTGGCTGGGAGAGCGCTTCAGCCATGGTGATAATAACGCTGAGATGGTAACAAGTTCCGAATATATCCAGGAACTGATCAAAAATTCGGGAACAAAATACATCGCCTGGAGCGGGATCTATAACAGCAAAGGAAAAGTTCACCGCAACACGTATTTCTTTATTTTGCTTGACCTTGAAACAGGCAAGCTGATGAAGTACGAAACACGTTATTCGAGAGGCCGTGATAACAAAGACCTGATCACTTCCTTTGTTTACAATTCCCTGATGCATGTGCACAAAAAACCAAAATCATAAAACCTGCCCGATGAAGCATTCTGTTACCGGCATCCTTTTATTGTTTTCAGTTCTTTTTGCAGGAAGTGCATCCTCGCAGGTGGCGGGTTACATGGGCAAACGGCTGATGATCGGATATGCGAATAATTTTTTTCCTGCAATAACCGGCCCCACAGCGAGCTCGTATGATATAGGCGTCAATACAACGCATTGCTTTAACCTGGAATATACAGCCTGGAAAAAAACGAATCTCTGCCTGTCTTACCAGGTGTTTAAAACCGGCTTGAACATGAACTATGTGTTCACCGAATACGGCGATAACAACGGAAGCACCTACACTGCTTCATACAGGTATCTTCCGAAGCCCGATGTGCCGATGAACATCTCTGCGAAAAACATCGGGATCGGGCTTAAGTTCTTTTCAAGCGGCTGCCTTGCCCCGGTAGGACGCTATAAGAAATTTGAGCTGCTGTTATTGTTCTCCAACCTTAGTTATGCCGATAACAGCTTCCAGTACTCCCGCGATTATGGCTATTCCGTGGATCAGCCGAAAATGGCCTCTGTAGGAACGGGCGCCTATTCCTATAAAACATTTGCCCTTAATTTCAGCATGGGGCGGCAGCGTGTTCTGTTCGACCGCCTTGTACTGGATTACGGTATGCAGGTTGGATTTTTACCTGCCGGCTTTTTCGGCACACTGAATTCCGAGCTTGAATTTTCATCGGCAAACAGCGCAGAGATCGTTTTCAGGCAGGAAACCAACCAGCGGCTTTTCCGCTACCAGTTATTTAATTTACACATCGGCCTTGGCTTTTTAGCATTATGAAAACAACAATTACAAACCTTATTCTTGCCTTAGGCCTTCTTTCTGCAGGAGAGCTGTTCGCGCAGGCGCCCGGTTACATGGGCAAAAAGCTGACACTTGGCTATTCAAACAATTTTTTTGTCTCGCCTTTCGGACCTACTGCCGCTGCAGATGATGCAGGCTTTAACACAACGCATTGCTTTAATGCGGAGTACACGATTAAAAGCAAGACGAATCTTTGCTTCTCCTTTCAAACCTTTGAAACCGGGGTGCGAATGAACCAGGAGTTCCATTCCACCACGTATATTTCCAGCACGGGCGAATACCAGGAAATAACAAGCTCCTATGTGCCGACTCTTCCCATGCAGCTGAGGACATACAGCGGCGGAATAGGCTTTAAGTTCTTTACCTCCGGCTCATTAGCGCCGGTTGGCAAGTATAAAAAACTGGAGCTGCTCATCATGTTCTCCAACCTTACGTACGACAGGAACGGCTTCAGGTATTATGATCCTAATACCAGCAAAACAGTAAAAACTTCGATCGGCACCGGGGATTATAATTTCAAAACGTTTGCATTGACATACACCATCGGCCGCCAGCGCGTATTCTTTAATACAATAGTGCTGGATTATGGCATGCAGGTGGGCGTTGTACCGGTAGGCCTGCTTGCTACCCTGAATGGAGCGGAAGATTTTGTGCAGCTGAACGGTTATGAAGATGTGTTCCGCTCAGACACCAACCAGCGGCTTTTCCGTTACCAGCTTTTTAATTTACATCTTGGACTTGGCTTTCTTGCCTTTTAAGAAATGAGATACCGTACACTTATAGCTTTTATACTGATCTCAGTTTCCACTCTTGCGCAAACCAAAGGTTACATGGGCAAGCGCTTTATTGTTTCGGTGAATGGCATGTACATGCCGGCCGCAGAGCCTACCGCACGGAAGGTTGATGGCTTTAAGCTGAATGCCACGCATACTGCAGGAATAGAGTTTGCTGCAGGCAATGAAACAACACTGTGCCTGTCTGCGGGTTATTTTAAAACAGGGCTAAGCTTCAGTGAAAGATCTTACACAAACAGTCATTCCGGAATTTTTTACGATGGCAACCAGGAAGTGCCAATAACAGTTGCAGTAAAACAGTACTCGGTCGGGATCAAAAAATTCAGGCGAAGGGCTGTGGCGCCACTCGGGCTTTATTTAAAATGGGAAGCGATTTACCAGCAGGGTACGGTCAATTTTAACAAGGATAATTTTTTTACTCTGAGTACAAGCTCCTCCGGGGTTAGCTCAAGAGAATATCCTGCTTCGGGAAGCCTCGAATATAAAAGCGCGGGTGCTTCTTTTGCGATTGGCTTCCAGCGTATTTTTTACGACTGCCTGGTGCTGGATTACGGGCTCAGGGGTGCTATCTGCATGGACCTGAACAGTTATTCAGTAGTGCCTATCGAAGCTGAATTTATGCCGAAAGCCTATGCCCGTGTGCTTGGTCACCAGCTTCTGAATTTCAGGATCGGTATTGGCTTCCTTGCGTTCTGATCACTTCTTCATCCACTCTTCAATCTCCCCCTGGTCAAGGTCTATGTAGTTCACATCGTGCTCCACCATTCCGTTGTTCACAAGGTAGATCGCCGGCATGCTGGTGCCTGCAAGGTACACGAAAGGTCTGCCGAGCAGCATGCAATGTGGGATTCCATCCGTGTGCGTATCATCGAAGAATGGTTTTAATTTTTCATCATCCCCGTTCAGCACAAAATAAAAAGAGATCTCCGGGTTGCGCTCATGCATGATCCGGATCTTTTTTGCAGCAATGCGGCAATGCGGACAGGTAAGGCTCATGAAAGCAATAATGTGCTTTCCTTCCGATAAGGTTTTCGGCGGAACGTTCAGCTTCGCATTGTTGTAAAGCGAATCCAGCTCCAGCTTGTAATTGTCTTCCGGCTTGTTAAGGTAAGCTTTTGAATAATCCAGTTCCACAGGGTTGAGTATGAACGGCAATGCTGCCGCTGCAAGGAAACAAACAATAAAAAGATATTTTGAGAATTTCCCCATGTTCCATCCTTCGTGGAATTTATACAACACGCCAAGTATGGCCAGCATGATGATGTTCTTGATCAGCGCCTGCATCGGCGTCATCGCGATGGCTGTACCGAAGCAGCCGCAATTGCCTTTGTTGCCCTGGAAAATGAGCTGCAGCACAAGATACATACAGAAGAAAACAAGAATGCCGATGCTCAGCTTATAGGTCACTTTCCGCAAAAGCAGGTTCAGCAATAATGCAAAGCCGATGAGAAATTCCGTAGCGATAAGGATGCGTGCAATGAAAGGCGCCATCTGCCAGTTGCCGATGCCAAGGTCAACAAAGGTCAGCTCGAATGGCTCGATCGGGTAAAGCTTGATGTAAGCCGAAAAAATAAACACCGCTCCCATCAGAGCGCAGATCAGGCTGAAAAGTATCTTTTTTAGCATGGCACAAAAGTAAAAAAAAAGGGGCGCAGTGCCTAAGATTTATAATTCCTTAACAAATTGAACTGTCATTTCGAGTTCGACCATAGGGAGAGTATCGGGAAATGAAACAGTTCGGATCCCGAATCAGGTTCGCGACAGGTATATCACGCTGAAAAGCGTGACACCCGAACTGACATTATCCCGGAACCTTGTATTTGCTGATCCTGCTGAGCAGGTTGCGGTTCAGTATCACTACAGAAGTGATGATGCCGGAGAACAGGGCTGATCCCACACCAACGCATACAATGTCCTGGCCGGTAAGATAAAGGTTTTTGTAAGGAGTGCTCGCACGCAGCTGCTTCAGCGTAAAGCGCTTTGTGCTGTGCTCCAGCCCGTAGATCTCGCCGCGTTCATAATTGCTGAAATGCTTTGTGGAGAGAGGAGTGGAGAGCTCGCAAACCTCGATCCTGCCTTTTACCTGCGGAAGTACGCTGTAAAGCTTTTCCAGCAGGCGCTCCTTGATCTGTTCTTTGTACGTATCATATTCATCGCCGCGTTTTTTCCATTTCATGTTCTTCCATTCCTCCACCCATTCGTAAGGACAGGAAGCGATCACCTGCACAGTGCTTGTATCCGGGTGTGTGCGGGGCCAGTCGGCATCCTTCGCCGATGGGAATGAAATATAACTGAGCGAAGGTTCCCAGTGCTTGTGCTCCTGGTGCGCATCGTAATCCTTATCGAGCTCGTAGCTGTTGTAGAGCCAGATGTTGTGCTTCGGCAGCGCCAGCTCTTCATCGCTGCCATTAAGCCCTACGTAGAGGCATACATGCGATACGGAAGCCTTCAGGTTATTTATTTCGCTGGTGCTTTCGCTTTTCTCTGTGCGGATAAGCTTGTTGTAGGTATTATGAATGCCGGTATTGCTGATGATCTTTTCTGCATGAAGCAGGTCGCCGTTTTCCATTTCCACACCTGTGGCTTTGTTATTTTCGATCACAATGCGCTTAACAGGCGCGCTGATCGCGATCGTGCCGCCATTTGCCTCGATCACGCTGATCAGGCTTTTGGGAATGCTGGAGGAACCGCCAACAGGATAATTGCCGCCATCAAGAAAATGATCGGTGACCATGGCATGGATCGCGAAGCTGCTTTTTTTAGGCGGCAGCCCGTAATTCCCGCACTGGGCTGATAATACGGAGATGAGCTTCTCATTCGCCGTTAAGCCCCGGATGGCTTCGTAGGTGGTTTGCTGTGAATATTTGTAAAAGCCCCTTCTGAGGAAATAGCCGATGCTCCTGCTGAGCCAGTTAGGCATGGTGCGTTCTGCAAAGAACATGAGGGAAAGGCTTGCCACTTTTGAAATGAGCTTGTAATAGTCACGGATCGCTTTTTCCTCTTCCGGGAAATACGCGATCATCTGCTGAAGCTGTTCTTCGCGACCTGACATGAAATTATATACATCACCTCCAATAACCGCCTGGTCGTATACTTTGCCCATGTCTGTCCATTTCAGCTTTCCATCGGTCACATAATCGAAGGCTTTTCGCAGGAGCCCGTCTTTGATGTTCACCTGTCCCACATAATGTACGCCCACATCCCATTCGAATTTTTTTCGCTTGAAGGTATGTGTGAATCCCCCGGCTACATAATGCTTTTCGAGCACCAGCACCTTTTTTCCCGCCTTCGAAAGAATCGCTGCAGTGGTCAGTCCGCCCATTCCGGAGCCAATGATAATGGCATCGTAATGGCTGTTGGCCAGTGCGGAGGAATAAAGGTTTTTCATGTTTTTGTTTCTTAGAGAGCAGGAAATGCGAGGGGAGCAGGTTGATCTGAAAGACAGAACTAAGATAGTTTAAATAAGCGACGAAATGCGAATTTGTGATACGGATAACGAATGATTACGAATTTGACTCAGGTATCGTCATCCCGTTCAGGGACGAAATCTCAAAGCTTGCAGAATCTTCATCTGATTCCGTCATCCCCTGCCCCGACACGGGATCTCATAAATGTTAGCCGTATCTATGCCGGTGTTTGTTGACGTACTGTGTGCTTTTCACCACGGAGGAGCGGAGGGAACAGAGCAACACGGAGAACTT
>JAOQAD010000008.1 GCA_025963775.1 Bacteroidota bacterium
CATTTATGAGATCCCGTGTCGGGGCACGGGATGACAGTTCTTAGTAAACGTATGCGAATTTACGAATCTAAGCTCACTCAACACACAGATTCGAAAATTCGTACAAATCAGCGATCTGCACAATTGATTTAAATTGTCCTGCGATAATCAATACTAACAACATTCATCTTTTTAAACAGGTCATACACCCTTACTGAATTATTTTTCCGCACAGAGAAAACAAATGAAGGTTCCAGTTCAAAATCCTGCGAAAGCATTTCCAGCTTTTCATCTTTCAGTACTTTCATCACATCATTCATCTGCAGGTAATCGAATTTCACTTCATACACATCATTCACTGTCCGTTCAACGATCTGTGCATTTGCAATGGCATTTGCAGCAGCTTCCCTGTAGGCCTGGATCAGTCCGCTTACGCCCAGCAGTGTGCCCCCGAAATAACGCACCACCACGATGAGGATGTTAGTGAGGTCTTTCGACTGGATCTGGCCGAGGATCGGCTTTCCGGCGGTATTGGCAGGTTCTCCGTCGTCGCTGGAGCGGAAGGCCTGTTTGCCGGCGCCGAGCCTGAACGCATAGCAATGATGATTGGCGGAAGGATGCTCCTTGCGGAGAGCTGCCTGGTGCTTTTTGATCTCCTCTTCGTTCAGTACCGGGAAAGCAAAGGAAATGAACTTGCTGCCCCTGTCCTTAAATGATCCCTCAGCCGGTTTTTCTATCGTATAATACGTATCCTCAAAAAGCATGGCCAAAGATAGGTAAATTATAAGGTATAAGTGGATGGCGGTACGGCCTGTATGCCAAAAGCAGGGGGAGTTTTTGGACAATCCGGGGCGGGAAAAAGGGGCGTCCGACTCCTTAGTTTTGGGTAAATTTTTATGCCACAAATACTTGCTTTTTATTTAAAAGACAATACTTTAGCGCAAAAAAAAATCACAATGCTAATAGGTTATTTCGACATGGAATCGGAGGCTCAGCAACTGGTACTGGAATCCAGCCTGGAGAGCATTGAGGCGGTCGAAACCCTGATCTCTAAAATGAAGGAGCAGCATTCCATCCCGGAAGAAAGCTACAACGGTATCTGGATCGCGCTGAATGAGGCTCTTACCAATGCCATCAAGCATGGTAACAAGTATGATCCCGCCAAAAAAGTTTGCCTGAGCGTGGAAACAAAAGGGAACCGTTACATCTGCTTCACCGTAAAAGATGAAGGCAGCGGCTTCGATCCTTCCAATGTTCCCGATCCTACAAGCCCCGGATGCCTTGAAGAGCCGAACGGCCGTGGTGTTTTCCTGATCAACAGGCTGGCAGATACGGTGAAATTTTCAGATAACGGAACAATGCTTGAAATGTGCTTCGACCTGTTCAAAAATTAATTTATTTTTTTCAGCATCCCGTTTTTCATAAGATTTTATAAGTTTTTTAGTAAGAGTTTCAAAGCTAAGAAGAGGTTAGGAATGTTTTTATTTAAAATTAACTATCTGAAAAACAATATATTGAGTATTTTATAGTGTTTTGGGTTTAGTATGAAATTTTGATTTTCAGGCATCTATTTTACCGTGTTGTCAGTATATATACCCAGTTAGATCAATTAAACTGAAATGTCATGCGAATCAATCCAATACATCCACAATACCATGCACAGTCTTTTGCTTTTCCATCGAGCCTTCAAAGCATCGATTCCTTAGAAATATTACTGGACGAGATCAGGGAGCAGTTTGCATTATCGGAACATGTATACAGTTCCATCTGGGTATCACTCAATGAAGCCATCTCCAATGCCATCATTCATGGCAACAGGCAGGACATGACCAAAAAGGTTCATCTGTCTGTAGAGCTGAAATGGGATAATTTCATCTGCTTCACCGTAAGGGATGAAGGCGATGGCTTTGACTACGAAAACGTTCCGGACCCTACCAGCCCCGAGCGGATCGATCAGCCGAACGGAAGAGGGATCTTCCTGATGAAGAAGCTGGCCGACCTTGCCTTGTTTTCAAGCAAGGGCACAACGGTAGACCTGTACTTCGATCTTACCAAGCCTTAAGCCGGGTTCCTGAAGATCAGCAGCTGGTCGCCTTCCACATCCTGCTTGCCTGCCGGGCGCAGGTTCAGCTCAGGCGCATTTACGCCGTCCTCAATACTTTGAGGAGAAATAAATACGCGTGCCTCATCCCACAATCCCTTATGCACAAAGCTGTTGATCAGCTTGGTTCCGCCTTCCACGATCAGCGACTGGATCTTTTTTTCATACAGCGTTTCAAGGATCTGCGGTAGCAGCTCATCATCAAAGTTCAACCGCCTGTATTCCAGGTTGGGTTCCGATGCTGCATCTGCAGAAGTGAAGATCAGTGTCGGCGTGCTTTTATCCAACAGAAAATAATTTTTCGGGATCGTCAGGTTCCGGTCGATCGCGATGCGTAATGGATTTTTACCGGCGATGCCTCTTACTGTAAGCTGCGGGTTATCGAACACCGCTGTTCTTTTCCCAACAATGACAGCCTGCTCAAGGCTTCTCCAGGTGTGCGATAATTTTATGGATGCATCGTTGCTGATGCGCAATGGCTTTTCAACACCTTCTTCATTCCGGATAATATCAATAAAGCCATCCGATGTCTGGGCCCATTTCAAAATAATATAAGGCCGCTTCTTTTCATGGTACGTAAAAAAGCGTTTGTTCAGCTCCTTGCATTCATCCTCCAAAACTCCCGTCCTTACATCAATTCCCGCTTTCGCCAGCTTTTCGATCCCGCGCCCGGACACTTCCGCGTATGTATCAATCGTGCCGATCACCACATAAGGGATCTTATGTTCGGTGATAAGGTCTGCACAGGGCGGCGTTTTTCCGAAGTGGGAGCAGGGCTCGAGGTTCACATACAGCGTTGCTTTTTTCAGCAGCGATTTATCTTTCACCGAAGCAATTGCATTCACTTCCGCATGCGCTTTTCCGTATTGCTCGTGGTAGCCTTCACCGATGATCGCATCATCAAGCACGATCACACATCCCACCATTGGGTTGGGAGCCACATTGCCTTCTCCTTTTTGAGCCAGTTCAAGGCAACGCCTCATGTATTTTTCCGCTGTATCCATAATTCCTGCAAATGTACTAAAAGCCGCAGGGATTATTAACTTTGCGGCAATGAAAATAGCCTCCAATAAAATAAAGGACATTGTCCGCTTTTTTAAGGAAGAGCTGGGAGAGCTTTACATCCCGGAAGAGCTGGCTGTGATCACGAGGTATTGCTTCGAAGAGTTTACAGCTATCAAAGGCGGCGACCTGCATCTGCACGAGGAGGAAACCGTGAGTGAATCGGAATTGCTGAAGTTCAGCTTTGCTGTGAAGGACCTGAAAAAAGAAAGGCCATTGCAGTATATTTTCGGGAAAGCCGATTTTTACGGATTGAAATTTTTTGTGAATGAGCATGTGCTCATCCCGCGCCCGGAAACGGAAGAGCTGGTGCACCAGGTCATTACCGATCTAAGCTCTCCAACCTCCATTCTCCAACCTCCATTCTCCATTCTCGACATAGGAACCGGCAGCGGCTGCATTCCCGTTACGCTGAAAAAGCATCTTCCGCAGGCAACTGTTTCTGCGCTCGATGTTTCCGAACCCGCGCTGGAGCTGGCGAAGCGGAATGCCGAATTGAATGCAACGGAAGTGGATTTTTTTAAGGAAGACATCCTTTCGCCATCAGCTGAATTTTTTTCATCTTCCTACAACATCATTGTCAGCAATCCGCCTTACATCCGCTTTTCGGAAAAGGGGCAGATGAAAAAAAATGTGCTGGAATATGAGCCGCATCTCGCGTTGTTTACTGAAGGGGAAGATGCGCTTTTGTTTTACAGGAAGATCGCCGATGCGGCATTGAAAATACTCAGGCCGGGAGGCAGGATCTATTTCGAGATCAATGAGGCATTCGGCCCGGAAACGGAGCAATTGCTTGTGGCAAAAGGCTTTAAAAATGTAAGGCTGCTAAAAGACATGAGCAATAAAAATCGTATCTTGCGTGGTGAGCTTTAGTAGTGGAAAATGAACGGAATCATCCCCTTTAATTTAAATTTCTGATCAATGAAAAAGAGTGCTTTTATTGTGTTATTGATGCTTGCCTTCATCGGCAGCTTCGCGCAAAACGGCTTTAATGTGGATGTGCTTCCTTCCAACGTTGGCGGCAAAGAAGAATTCAAACGCCTGTTCGAGCAGGAGCTGATCTACCCGAAAGGCTCGCTGGCAAAAAAGACCGACGGAAAAGTCATCATCTCCTTCATCATGAACAAGGACAGTACGGTGAGCGATGTGAAAGTAACAGAGTCGCCGGCAAAGGACATAGAAAAAGAAGCTCTTCGCATTTTCAAATTATATCAATGGGTTCCGGCTGTTAAGAACGGGCAGTTTGTAAGCACAAGCTGGAGCGTAACCTTTAATTTCGATTCGGGCAAATATCACAGGATCTGCAAAGAGCGTGGATTTACGCAATTCAAATACCTTCCGAAAATGAAGGTGGACACTTCGCTCATCATTCATAAATCGGCGGAGCAGATGCCGATGTACCAGAAAGGGACTTTTGCACTCCAGGATTTCATCAAAGAGAATTTAGAATATCCGCGCCAGGCACAGCTTTCAAATATCCAGGGAACCGTACTGGTACGTTTTGTAGTGGAGCCAAGCGGGCTTCCGACAAACATCGGCATTGAAAAATCGGTAGGCGGCGGATGCGACCAGGAAGCATTGCGCATCATCCAGATGATCAAATGGTACCCGGCAAAAAACGACGGAACATTGGTAAGGGCACAAATGACCTTCCCGATCTATTTTGTGCTGAATGAAGATTTTAAGGATAACAGCGCAGGGGAGCAGAAGTAGTTATTAGTTCGGAGACGGTAAAATTGATGATTGAAATAGCGGGTTGTCATTTCGAGCTTGTTTGTTAATGTTGACTGTCATCCCGTGCCACGACACGGGATCTGTAAATTAAAGACTGCTAACATTCATGAGATCCCGTGTCGGAGCACGGGATGACGTTTTCAAAGAGATTCATTCTCTATGTAAAATTCGTAACCATTCGTAATTTCTTAAAATTCGTATAGATTAGTATTTAGTAGATAGTATGAGTGACATTAAAAATAAAATAGAAGAATTATCAAAGCAGCTGGAAGAGCACAATTACAATTATTATGTGCTGTCCAATCCAACCATCAGCGATTATGAATTTGATAAAATGCTGGAGGAGCTGATCAGGCTTGAAAAAGAACATCCCGGGTATTTGAGGGGAGATTCACCTTCGCAGCGTGTGGGCGGACAGATCACCAAGGAGTTCAAAAGCGTGAAGCACAAATATCCCATGCTTTCGCTCAGCAACACATACAATGAAGGCGAAGTGCGCGATTTTGACGAGCGCATCCGCAAGGCCGGTTTAACCGACCAGGAGTATGTATGCGAGCTGAAATACGATGGTGTTTCCATTTCGCTTACCTATGTGAAAGGAGAATTGGTGCAGGCTGTAACCCGCGGAGACGGCGAAAAAGGAGATGACATTACAGCAAATGTAAAGACGATAAAAAGCATTCCCTTAAAATTACGGGGTACCGGTTTCCCGGATGAATTTGAGATCCGCGGTGAGATCTTCATGCCGAAGAAAGAGTTTTTGAGGATCAATGAAGAGATGCGCAAACAGCTGATTGAAGAAGGATACGATGAAGAAGAGATTTTTGAAAAGCAGTTGAAAAATCCGCGCAATGCAACTTCCGGAACACTGAAGCAGCAGGATTCAAAAGCTGTTGCGGAAAGGAAGCTGGATTGCTACCTGTATTCGTTGCTCGGTGAGAACCTGCCTCACAGCTCACATTATGAGAACTTACTCGAAGCAAAGAAATGGGGATTCAGAATCTCTGCGGACATGGAAAAAGTATCATCCGTGGAGGAGATCCTGAAATACCTGGAAAAATGGGATAAGAAGCGGCATAACCTCGAGGTGGAAACGGATGGAGTGGTGATCAAGGTGAATTCATACGAGCACCAGAAATTCCTTGGTTTCACTGCGAAATCGCCACGCTGGGCCATTGCGTATAAGTTCAAGGCGCAGCAGGTATCCACGGTTTTGAATGAAATAACTTACCAGGTCGGCCGCACCGGTGCGATCACACCGGTAGCAAATTTAAAGCCCGTACAATTGGCGGGAACAACCGTAAAACGCGCTTCCCTGCACAATGCCGACATCATTGAAAAGCTGGATGTACGCCTTGGAGATACTGTGTTTGTTGAAAAAGGCGGGGAGATCATTCCGAAGATCATCGCAGTAGACCTGAGCAAGCGCGACCTGTTCATTGAATCGGCCGGGCCGACGCAATACATCACACATTGCCCGGAGTGCGGTACAGCACTTGTAAGAAGCGAAGGAGAAGCAAATCATTATTGTCCGAACGAGGACGGCTGCCCGCCGCAGGTAAAAGGAAAGATAGAGCATTACGTAAGCCGGAGGGCGATGAACATCGACAGCCTTGGCGGGGAAACCATCGCGCAGCTGTTTGATGCCGGGCTGATCCGGAACATTGCCGACCTGTATGAATTAAAAAAAGAAGACCTTTTGAAGCTCGACCGGATGGCGGAAAAAAGTGCAAACAACCTGCTGGCGGGCATTGAAGCATCAAAGCAAATTCCGTTCGAGCGTGTGCTGTTTGCTATCGGCATCAGGCATATCGGTGAAACTACTGCAAAAAAATTAGCACATTCGTTTAAGTCGATCGATGTCCTGATGCAGGCAAGTGTTGAAACACTGCTGGAAGTGGGCGATATCGGCGAGCGTATTGCAAACACCATTGTTGAGTTCTTTGCAAACCACGAGCATGCAGCCATCATCAACCGCTTAAGGCAACACGGGCTCCAGTTCGAATTGTCGGAAGAGCAGATGAGCAATGCAAGCGATAAGCTGAAGGATAAAACATTTGTAGTGTCGGGCGTGTTCAGTAAATTTTCGAGGGATGAGATCAAGAAGATGATTGAGCAGAACGGGGGGAAAAATGTAGGCTCCATTTCCGGCAAAACAAGCTATGTGCTTGCCGGTGAGAACATGGGGCCCGAAAAATTAAAGAAGGCTGAGAAGCTGGGTGTGCCCATCATTACGGAAGATGAATTCATTAAAATGGTAGAATAAGATGTTTAAAAGAATAAAAGCATGGTTTGCAGGCAGCTCGCTGAAAAAAGAGCTGCTGATCAATCCGAGGAAAATGATCGCGAACAGGTTTAATTTTCATGGCGTGCGCACTGTAGGAATGCTCTTCGATGCTTCCAATCCCGAAGATTACGAGCTGGTAAAGCGATACGTGGTGTACCTTCGCGAGCATGCAAAAAAAGTAAAGGTGATGGGCTATTTCAGCAAGAAGCAGATCCCGGCACTGACCTATTCAAAGCTGGAATATGATTTTTTCTCCTCGAAAGAAACCAACTGGTTCGGGAAGCCGACCACGCATATCATTGATAATTTCATCGCGGAAGAGTATGACCTGCTGATCGACCTGAACATTCATGATCATTTTTCACTGAAGTACATCACCGCATTATCGAAGGCAAAATTCAAGGTAGGAAAGTACAGGGAAGAAGATGAAACCATCTACGACATGATGATCGATGCCGACAACACGCAAACGCTGAAATATTTTTTAAGGCAGATCGACACGTACATCACCATGCTGAACAAACAGCCTGATATTAGCCTGAATTAGGCAGTTGGCAATTGAGCAATATTTTCATTGTGACTGTCATTCTGAACGAAACGCAGTGTAGTGAAGAATCTTCACAAAGTGACTGCAATTAAATTTGGTAAAAAACGAAATATGAATTACATCCTCTTCGACGACAACACCCGCAACAACCTGCTGCCGCTTACCTTTACGCGCCCGGTAGCCGATATCCGCATCGGGATTTTAACTATCCGCGAAAAATGGGAGCGCATGCTGAATGCGGAAACATCCACAAAAACGGAAGAATACCTCGGCAAAAAATTCCCGCTGGAGTTTGCGATCGATGTGGACAATGTATGGATCAACGGATCAGTTTGTCCGAACGAAAAGCTGCTCGAAGAGATCAGATTGCTTCAGCCCTATCATGCATTGCTTTCCGGCGAAACCGTGATTGCGGCAAATACAGGTGCGGATAAGAATTTCGATATTGCCCTGAGCGATAATTATACAAAGTTCGAATCGCATGCAAAAGCAATGCACATCGAAAACCCATGGGATATTTTTTCAAAGAACGGCGATGCGATAAAATCAGATTTTGAGCTGGTCACAAAAGGCCGGATCTCACTTGCGATCAGCTCTACCAACCAGGTAATAGAGTTGGAAAATATTTTTGTGGAGGAAGGTGCAAAGGTGCAGTGCTCGATCCTTAACGCTTCTGCAGGGCCTATTTATATCGGGAAAGATGCTGAAGTGATGGAAGGCTCGATCATCCGCGGCCCTTTTTCATTGGGCGAGCATTCCGCTTTAAAGATGGGCGCAAAGATCTATGGCCCTACAACCATCGGCCCGCACAGCAAAGTAGGAGGTGAGGTCAACAATTCGGTGATCTTTGGATTCTCGAACAAAGCGCACGACGGCTTCCTCGGAAACTCTGTTCTTGGCGAATGGTGCAACATTGGCGCCGACAGCAACAATTCCAACCTTAAGAATAATTATGCGGAAGTAAAGCTCTGGAATTATACGAAGGAGCGCTTCGTCGGCACAGGGCTTACCTTCTGCGGCCTCATTATGGGCGATCACAGCAAATGCGGGATCAACACCATGTTCAATACAGGAACAGTGGTAGGAGTGAACGCCAATATCTTCGGTTCCGGCTTTCCGCGCAATTTCGTTCCTTCCTTTTCCTGGGGAGGGGCAGCAGGCTTTACAACTTATAAAGTGAAGGATGCATTTGAAGTGGCAGCGCGCGTGTTCGAACGCAGAAGCCTTGTATTCGATGAAACCGAGCAGGAGATCCTGACGCATGTTTTTGAGCTGACGGAGAAGTATAGGAAGTAGGTCGGAGGATGCAGGCAGGAGGTTGGAGGAACTGTGTGTGCGGAGCTGGTCATTGCAGGGAGGTACGACGAAGCAATCTTTGCACGGATCGCGAATTATTGCGAATTTGTGTGCGGGTCATTTCGAGTTCGACCGAAGGGAGAGTATCGAGAAAGCGTGTAAGCTTGTTCTCGATATGCTCGTGCCTCGCTACTCGAACTGACGCTAATAACAT
>JAOQAD010000044.1 GCA_025963775.1 Bacteroidota bacterium
CTTATGCGGAGGCCAAGGCCGCGGCGGATGAATACCTGCGCGGCACGGGCCTGGACTGGACCATCCTCGGCCCCGGCCAGCTCACCAGCGGGCCGGGGAACGGCCTGATCGACGTCAACCCCGACAACTCCTGGCAGGGCGCCGAGACCTCGCGCGCCAATGTGGCGATCGTCGCGGCAGCCGTGCTCGAACTGCCGGGAACCGCCGGGAAGACCATCGAATTCCGGGACGGCACGCTCCCGGTCGCCGCCGCGCTGGAACTCGTGAAGTAGCGGCCGGCGCAGCGGCGGCCGGCCGCCGTCGAAGAGGCCGCCGTCGAAAAGGCCGCACGGTGTTCCCGGTAGTGTGGAAAGGCACGGCCTGCGCCCCGTTCACGGGACGGTGCAGGCCCAACACTCCGGTGAAAGTGAGCACATGGACCAGCTGGCACTCATCATCGGACTCTTGCTCGCCACCGTGGTGGCCGTGGGCCTGGGAGACCGGCTCCGGCTGCCCTACCCGGTCCTGATGCTCATCCTCGCCGTGGCGCTGACGTTCATCCCAGGCTTTCCGGACCTTGAGATTCCGCCCGAGCTCATCCTGCCGATCTTCCTGCCCCCGCTGCTGTTCGCCACGGCCCAGCGCAGTTCCTGGGCCGTGTTCCGGGTGCGCTGGCGAACGCTCATCATGCTCGCTGTGGCCCTCGTGGTGATCTCCACGGCGGTGGTCGCCGGCGCGGCATGGCTGATGATTCCCGGCATCGGCATCCCTGCCGCCATCGCCCTGGGCGCCATGGTGGCCCCGCCTGACCCCGTGGCCGTCGAATCCGTGGCCGGCCGCGTCCACATGCCGCGGCGGCTCATCACGGTCCTCCAGAGTGAGGGCCTCTTCAACGACGCCGCAGCCATCGTGATCTTCCAGGCGGCGGTGGCCGCCGCGGTCGCCGGCACCAAGCTGGGGTCCGACGTCGTCCTCAAGTTCGTGGTGGGAGCCGCCCTTGCCGTGGTGGTCGGCATCGCCATGGGCTGGCTGACCGCGCTGATCACCAGGCTGGTGCAGTCCATGGTGGCGCGCAGCGCGGTCACCCTCGTGGTGCCGTTCGCCGCCTACATCCTGGCTGAAGAGTTCCACGCATCCGGCGTGATCGCCGTCGTGGTGACGGCGCTGGAGATGCAGCGCCACTCCCGTCCGCAGGATGCCGCCGAACGCGTCACGCGGACGGCCTTCTGGGACGTGGTGGAACTCCTCGTCACCGGGCTGGCCTTCGGCCTTGTGGGGCTGGAAATCCAGGACGTCATCCGCGCGGAAGGCTCCGGGATTCTCGGCATGGTGGGCACCGCCGTAGTGGTCTGCATCCTGGTGTTCGCGGTGCGGTTCGGCTGGCTGGGCCTGCTGGCGCTGTCCGCCCGCAAGCGCAAGAACCTGCTGCAGCCCGCGTCCGCCAAGGAGGTCCTCATCCTGACGTGGTGCGGCATGCGCGGCCTCGCCACACTGGCGCTCGCACTGGCACTCCCGCTCACCCTCGCGGACGGGACGCCGTTCCCGGCGCGGGACGAGCTGCTGGTCATAGCATGCGCCGTGCTGCTCGCCACGCTGGTGCTGCCGGGGCTCACCCTGCCGTGGCTGATGCGGGTCCTGAAGGCCTCCCAGGACGGCACGGAGGAGCGGGACGCGGCCCGCCTCCTGGCAAGGCGAGCCCAGGCGGCGGCGGTGGCTGCGCTCAAGGACCACGAGCTCGTCAAGGAGCTGCCGCCGGAGAAGGTGGCGCTGGTGAAGGAGAAAATGACCCGCCTGCACGCCGAACTCCTGGACGGCAGCCTGCGGAACGAAAGCCTGGCCGAGAAGCGCGAGCGCGGCCGGGAGCTGGCCATCACGGTCCAGACCATCGCCCTGGACGCCGCCCGCCAGGAGGTCGTGGCGGCCCGCAGCGAGTCGGACATGGATCCGGAAGTGGCGGACCGGGTGCTGCGCCAGCTGGACCTGCGCACCATGATCATGCCGGAATAAGTCAGCGCCTAGGCCGGCAGGGACAGCTCCAGGTCCAGGGTGTTCTTCTCCACGTAGTCCAGGGCGCACCTGACGGCCCCCACCGTCACGATGGAGTCGCCCAGCGGCGAAACCGCCAGCTTCGGCGCCGTCACGGTGAACTCCTTGAGGTGATGGGCGATGGGCGCCAGCAAGACGCCCGCCGAGTTGGCCACGGCCCCGCCGATGACCACCAGTTCCGGGTTGATGATCGTGGCGACGGCGCCAATGATCCTGGCCATCCGCTCGGCCAGCCGGTCCAGGATTCCCAGGGCCACGGCGTCTCCCGCGGCGGCGGCCGCGAAGACGTGTTCGGGTTCGACGCCCTCCTTGGCGTGCTCGCGGAGTGACGTCCTGGCTGGTCCGGCCAGGGCCTCCTCCGCCCACTCCCTCGCCAGGGCCGCGATGCCGAACGTATTTCCCACGCCCTCCACCATGTCGAGGAACGCCAGTTCGCCGGCGCCGCCGCCGATGCCATGCAGCAGGCGCCCGTCGTCGAGCACTCCGGCACCGACGCGCTCACTGGCCAGGATGACGACGACGTCGTCCACGCCTTCGGCCGCCCCGCGCCAGCGCTCGCCCAAGGCGGCGAGGTTCGCGTCGTTTTCGAGCAGCACCGTCCACCCGCGGAGTTCCTGAAGCGCGGCCTTAAGCCCGACGTCGAAAAGCCCCCAGAACTGCTGGGCTGCCAGCACGTTTCCCTTGCGGTCCACCGGAGCGGCGATGCCGGCACAGACGGCCAGCACGGAGTGGGGGGAGGCGCCCACGCTGTGCAGGGCCACCATGGCGGTCTTGTCGATCATGGCCACGCGTTCCTCTGCGGTGATCTCGGCCAGCGCGAACGGCTGGCTGGACCGTCCCAGGACCTTGCCGCGGAGATCGGACACCACCACCGTGGCCTTGGAGTAGCCCACGTCCATCCCCAGGACGTAGCCGGCGCGCTCGT